>DAOULH010000103.1:0-95937 GCA_034420475.1 Dehalococcoidia bacterium | reverse complement strand
GGGGAGTCCTTTGGGGCAGACGTTGCGGCTACGGCGTCGAGATTGCCACGGCGCCAGCGCCTCGCAATGACAACCCCCTGAATTCTGAACTGTTACGGCGCAGCGCCCGTGCTGACACTGAAGGCGCCGGGTGCTATAATCGCCTTCGCGTTTTCACCAATTCAGGAGATTCGAACTTGCGTCATTACGAACTGGTAACAATTCTGAGCCCGATGCTGAATCAGGACGAAGCATCGGCCAAATGGGACGAGATCAAGTCGTTCATCGCCAACCGAGACGGCGAAATCACTGCTGAGCAGGTTTGGGGCACCCGTCGGTTGGCCTACCCGATCCGCAAGGGGAACTACAATTTCCTGGAAGGGTCGTACTACCTGAGCACCTTCACCGTGGACAATTCCTTCAACCGGGAGTTGGAGAACTACCTGCGGCTGGACGAGCAGGTGCTGCGGTCGCTGATCGTCAACTGTGACGGGCCGCTGGCCGACAAGCCCCCGCCAGGACCGCTGACCGCGCCGTCACGGTACATTCCGCCCGGACGAGGCCGACGCCAGGACGGCGGCGGGCCGATACCGGAAGCGCCGGGCGGTTTCGGAGACCGCCGACAGGGCGGACCGCCGCCTGGAGCTGGCGCGCCGGCGGCTCCGCCGGCGGAGGGAGCGCCGCCTCCAGGCGGACCGGCGGCCGGGCCGGCATCTGCCGGCCCGGCGCCCGCTCCCACAGCAGAGAATGCCGGCGCCGAGGCCCCAGCGACCCCAGGGCCGGCAGCGGTTCCCGAACCGCCCGCCAGCGCCGAGCCGGCGGCCACTGAGCCCGCGGCCGCGCCCGAGCCGCCCGCCGAAACCGATGAGCGCACAGAGGCGTAAGTTCCCGTGAATAAGATCATCATAATCGGCAACCTTGGCCGGGATCCGGAGATGCGGTACTCCGCGTCCGGCAACCCGATGACGTCCTTCAGCATTGCCAGCAATCACCGTTATACAACCGCGGCGGGAGAGCGGCGCGAGGAAACCGAATGGTTCAACTGCACAGCTTTCGGGCGTCTTGCGGATACCTGCAACCAGTACCTCACCCGAGGCCAACAGGTCTACGTCGAAGGGCGTCTTCGTTCCCGGCAGTACGATCGTCGAGACGGAACACCAGGATTCTCGTTGGACGTGACGGTGACAGACATGCAAATGCTGGGCCGTCGGGATGACATGGAGGGCGGCGGGTACGGTGGACAGCAGGACCGTAGCTACGGAAGTGGGTACGGCGGCCAGCAAGAAACCAGCTACGGTGGCCGAGGAGACAGCGGCGGGTACGGCGAGCAGCGCGGCGGCTACGATGACCGGCGCGGAGCCGGCTACGGCGCCAGCGGCGGCGGTGACCCGATGGACGTGGACGACCTTCCCTTCTGAAATCCAGGCATCCGAACCCCAGCAATCCGGAGGAACCTCCAGCAATGACTACGCCACAACCCGCACCCGCAACTCCGCCCCCCAGCGCGGCGCCTTCCGCTCCGGCCGGCGGGCCTCCTGCCGCCGGTGGTCCTCCTCCAGGTGGACCGGGTGGCGGCCCTCCCGGAGGACCGGGTGGACGGCCGGGCGGCGGCCCTCCCGGAGGGCCGGGCGGACGGCCGGGTGGTCCGGGAGGACGACCGCCGGGAAGGGGCGGGCCTCGCGGCGGAGGCCGCGGCGGGCGACGGTACGGACCGCGCCGGAGAGTGTGCGCCTTCACGGTTGAGGGGGTCACGCCCGACTACAAGGACGTGGACCGCCTGCGACGGTACATCTCCGAGCAGGGGAAAATCGAACCGACTCGCAAGACCGGCACTTCGGCGAAGAACCAGCGGCTGCTGTCCCAGGCGATCAAGCGGGCCCGCTACCTCGCCCTGCTGCCCTACGCGCCCGAACACAGCATCAACGTCGGCATGCGTTCGGGTCGCTGATCGGCCCACCCCCAGATGCTGAACCTTTCGCTGCCCTGGAAACGCAGCGCCGAAGAGGCAGACGAGGCCCCGGAGCAGCCGGCCAGGCGTCGTCCCACCAGGAACGCCGCCGGCCGCAGTCGTCGGCTGGGCTCGTCCAGCGCTGATGCCGTACAGGCCGCGCGCACGCGCCGCCGGCTGGATTCCCGCCGACAACGGATTGCGATTATCGTCGGGGCTGTCCTGATCCTGGTGATCGTTGGCGTGGTGCTGGCCGGCGTGTACCAGCAGTTCATCCTGCCACCGCGCGTGATGGCCGGCGAGGTGCGCGGGGTTCGCTTCACCATGGGGGACCTGGTGGAGCGGATTCGGGTTCTGCAAGGCATCAACCGCTACCAGGGGGGACAGGTGGATTTCAGCCGGATTCCGTTCCAGCTGCTGACCGACCTGCTCCACGCTGAGATACTGCGCCAGGCGGCGCCGGGCTTGGGCATCGACGTCACCGACGCACAGATTGACGAGGCGATTCGGAGCCAATTCCGCCCCGAGCCGGAACCCGGCCAGGAAGCCGGGGACCCGCAATTGGAAGCGCAGCTGGACGCGGAGTTCGACAACATCTACATTAATTTCCTGGACCAAGTGAACCTCACCGACGACGCCTACCGCCGGATCATGGAGGAACGACTGCACCAGAGCACGCTGTTCGGCATCATGCTGGGTTCCCTGCCGGAGGAGGCGCCGCAGATTGAACTGCAAGCCATCGCGATGAGCCTGAACTCCTCGGCCTCACCGGAGGCGGTGCGCGAACGCCTGGCGCTGGGCCAGGATTTCGGATCGGTGTCGCGGGAGATTTCCGGCTCCGACGGATACATCGGGTGGGTGCCGGAAGGGGCGTTTCCTGAATTTGACAGCTACCTGTTCGGCGAGACCGAAGTAGCCGAGGACGGCACCGAAACACGCAAGCCGCCCCGGCTGGAACCCGGGGAAATATCGACGCCCATTTACGAAGACGAAACGATCTTCATCATCCAGGCAATCGGCGAGCCGGAAACGCGGCAGGTGGAAGCGCAGATGCTCTTCCAGATGGCCAGCGCGCGCGTGGAGGAATGGAAAGACGAGCAATTGGCGCGAGGCTCTGAGGAAGGCTGGGTAAAAATCAATTTCGACAGCAACCGCTATGCCTGGGTGACCGACCAGGTCCGGCTGACCGCGCCGCGGGTCACTCCGCAGCCCCAGCAGTAGGATCCGCGAAAACCGAAGGACGCTCTGCCAAAGTTCCGACACCGCGACAAGCTACAGCGAAACGCAGAATCGGCCCCACCGCAGCATTACCAGATGCCCAACACCACTGAAGCAATCAATATCGGCCTGATGGGTCTGGGGACCGTCGGGGGCGGTGTCGCTGCGGCTTTAGCGGGCAACGCGGATGAGATCCGGAGGAAGACCGGGCGCACCGTGCGGTTGCGGCGTGCGCTGGTGCGCGACGCGACGAAGACCCGCGAGCCGTCTCCGCCGCCGGGCGTGCTGACGACCAATCCCGAGGACATCCTCGCCGATCCCGACATCCACGTGGTGGTCGAGGTGATGGGAGGCGACACGCCGGCCGGCGACTACCTGGAACGCGCCCTGGCCGGCGGCAAGCACGTCGTCACCGCCAACAAGGAAGTGATGGCCAGACGCGGCGCATCACTGCTGGCGCTGGCGCAGTCCCAAGGCGTCAATCTCCTGTTCGAGGCATCCGCCGGCGGTGGAATCCCCATCGTCGGCTGCTTGATGTCACAGCTGCTGGCTAACGACATCCGCTCGATTCGTTCCATCATCAACGGGACCACCAACTACATCCTGACCCGGATGGCGCGCAGTCAGACGCCGTTTGCCGAGGCCCTGGCCGAGGCCCAGAGCCGGGGGTACGCCGAGGCCGATCCCACCAACGATGTCGAGGGCATTGACGCCGCGTACAAGCTCTCCGTGCTGGGGAGCCTGGCTTTTCACCAATCGATACCCCACGGGGCGATCCATACCGAGGGCATCAGCCGCCTGGGGCCGGAAGATTTTCGCTACGCGGCCGAGCTGGGCTACGCCGTAAAGTCCCTGGCCATCGCCGAGGCCCAGCCGGACGGCGCCATACAGGCTCGCGTGCATCCCGCCCTGGTTCCCGAAGACCATCTGCTGGCCAAAGTTGACGGCGTGTATAATGCCGTTGAGGTGACCGGCGACCTGTGTGGTCAGATTATCCTGCACGGCCAGGGAGCCGGGCGCGACGCAACTACCAGCGCGGTGATGGGCGACATCCTGAACGTGGTGAGGTTCATCGACAGCGGCGGAGCGCCGGCGCTGCTGCCCGCGGCCAACGGTGGCGGTCAATCATCCGGCGACACCATTCGACCCATCGACGAACTTTCCAGCGCGTACTACCTGCGACTGACGTGCGCCGACCAGGCCGGCGTGCTGGCCCAGATAGCGCGACTGCTGGGAGACGGCAACATCTCCATCGCCACCGTGATCCAGAAGGATACCGACCCGGGCAGCGGCACCGCCCAACTGGTGATCACCACGTATCCTTCCCGGGAGGCCGACGTGCAGACCGCGCTGGCGGCCGTGGCGCAACTGGGCGTGGTGGTGAGCGTCGACAATCTGATCCGTATCGAACAGTAAAACGACTGCCGACTGAACCCCGACTCATCGATTGCAGTAATCAGGCGACACCGTGGCACCAGCCTGCCAAACCCGGTAGAAAATGGGCGTAGGCGTATTACAACAGTACCGGGACCTGCTGCCGGTCAACGAAGAGACACCCATCTTCTCGATGGGTGAGGGCGACACGCCGCTGGTGCGGTCGCGTCAACTGGGGCCGGAACTCGGCTGCCCCAACCTGTACTTCAAGCTGGAGGGCTGCAACCCCACCGGATCCTTCAAGGACCGGGGCATGGTGGTAGCCATGGCCAAGGCGTTGGAGGAGCGCAGCGTCGGGGTGATGTGCGCCTCCACGGGCAACACCAGCGCGTCGGCCGCAGCCTACGCCGCCTACTGCAACCTGGCCGCGTGGGTTCTGATCCCCAAGGGCGAAGTGGCGTTGGGCAAGCTGGCGCAGGCCATGGCCTACGGAGCGCGGATCCTGCTGGTGGACGGCAACTTCGACGCGGCGCTGGCGCTGGTTCGAGAGTTCACCAAGACCAACCCCATCACATTGGTGAACTCGGTCAACCAGCACCGCATCGAGGGGCAGAAGACCGCCGCCTTCGAGATATCGGACGTGCTGGAAGACGCGCCGGACTACCTGTTCATCCCGGTGGGAAACGCGGGCAACATCACGGCGTACTGGCGCGGCTTCGTCGAGTACCACCAGTTGGGGCGCAACGAGGTCCTGCCCCGGATGATGGGCTTCCAGGCAGAGGGCGCGGCGCCAATAGTTCGCGGCGAGCCGGTGCCCTTCCCCCAGACCATAGCGTCGGCCATACGCATCGGGAACCCGGCGAGCTGGAAGTTCGCCGAGCGCGCGCGAGACCAGTCGGGAGGCGTCATCGACGCCGTGAGCGACGACGAGATCCTGGAGGCGTACCGCCTGCTGGCATCGCGGGAGGGAATATTTGGCGAACCGGCTTCGGCCGCCTCGGTTGCCGGCCTGCTGAAGATGAAGCGCAACGGCCTGGACCTGACGGGGAAACGGGCGGTGTGCATCATCACCGGCAGCGGCCTCAAGGACCCGGACATGGCGGTGAGCAGCGCTCAGGCCAACACGGTAGAGGTGAAGCCCAACCTGGAAGCCATTGAGAACGCCATCATGGAAACGCTGCCTGCCAGATGACCGCCGCCGGACCCAAAATGAACCTGGCGGCCGTTGAGGTCGCGGTGGGCGCCATCCTCAAGTACATCGACGAGGACAGCGGACGCGAGGGACTTTGGCGAACGCCGGAGCGCGTCGCGGAAATGTACGCGGAGTTGTTCTCGGGGGTAGGAACGGATCCGGCGGCGGAGATCGACGCCGTTTTTGCCGAAGACGTGACCCATGACCCGGTGCTGGTGGCAGACCTGCCCTTCTATTCGATGTGCGAACACCATTTGCTGCCCTTTTTCGGTCGGGCCAGCCTGGTTTATGTCCCCGACCGGCACATCGCCGGGATCAGCAAGATTGGCCGGGCGCTGGACGCCACGGCCCGGCGCTTGCAAGTGCAGGAGCGGCTCACCGCGCAACTGGCCGATGCCGTTATGTCAAGGGTGCAGCCGCTGGCGGTGGCGTGTCGCGTGGAAGCGGAGCACCTGTGCATGTCCATGCGGGGAATCCAAAAACCGGGCCATCGCGTGGTGACGACCGCGATTCGGCACGGGCAACGTGGCGGAGACAACGGCGCGGCCGCGTCATATTCCGCAAGCGAACTACTGAGCTTTCTGGACAGCCGGGTGTAAAGGGCACACCTTCTATGACAACCGCTCAATCAGCAACCCCGATCACGTCGTTTGAGGAAGTCCGGCAGCAGTGGCAGGATCTGCTAGGCCGGTCGGTGGTCAACAACCTGTACATCACGCCTACCTGGCAGGAACTGTGGTGGAGCGCCTTCCAGGACGGGCGCTCACTGGCCGGGTTTTACCTGACGGACGCGGCGGGGCAACTGACCGCCCTGGCGTCGCTGTCGCGCTGCGGCGACAATTTTTCCTTTGTCGGCAACAGCGACACCTTTGACTACAACGACTTCATCATCGCCCGCGGCACCGAGCCGGCGTTCTTCCCGGCCCTGCTGGACGAAATCGACTCCGGCGGCGGCCGGCAACTGGACCTCTACTCGGTAGGCGAAGACTCTCCGACGCTGGCGATGCTGCCGGACCTGGCGCGAGAACGGGGATATGCGGTTGACATCGCCGAAGAAGACGTTGCGCCGCGCATCGACCTGCCGCCCACCTGGGACGACTACCTGGCCGGATTGAGCAAAAAGGACCGGCACGAGCTGCGCCGGAAGCTGCGCCGGCTGGAGGGACACGAGAACTGGCGCTGGTTCTGCGTATCGGAGCCAGGCGAGGCCGCAGACCGGACGGACACTTTCCTGAACCTGATGCGGAACAGCGATCCGGCGAAGGCCGAATTTCTCACCGCTGACCGTGAGGATTTTTTCCGAAAGCTCATCGGGGCAACGGCGGAGCAGGGAGTGCTTCGGCTCTTCTTCATGGAGATGGACGACAAGCCGGTGGCCGCCTCGCTGTGCCTGGATTACGACGGCGTGCGGATGCTGTACAACAGTGGGCACGACACGGAATACCGCTACTACAGCGTCGGCCTGCTGCTGCACGCGCTGTGCCTGCGGGACGCGCTGGAACGCGGCTATCGATACTTTGACTTTCTGCGCGGGAACGAACCTTACAAGTACCGGCTCGGCGGTCGGGACCACCATCTTTACCGCATTACGCTCCAGCGCGCCGACGCCCCGGGCGGGGGCAGCGGCTGACGACACGAAACGGAAACACTTCACCGCTAAAATTCGAACCATGCTGATTGCGCCTTTCATGTCGGTGCGTGTCGACCGCCGCAGGAGCGTCTTGCCTTGATATCCGACTGTACATCCCGGGTCGCCTTGATCTCCTACCACACCTGCCCGCTGGCCGCGCCGGGGCAAGGGAAGGCGGGAGGGATGAACGTGCACGTGCGCGAACTTGCCAAGGCGATAGCGAACCGGGGCGTGATCGTCGACGTGTTCACGCGGGAGCACGATTACCAATGCGACCGGGGCGAGGCGGGGAGCGACGGGATTAACTACGTTCACGTTCCGGCCGGGCCTCCCGAGGCGCCGCTGGGGGATTTGCCCAGCTACCTGGATGAATTTGTGGCCGGAGTAGGGGAATACCGGCAGCGCAACAACGTTCGATACCGGGCAATCCATTCGCATTACTGGCTGAGCGGCTGGGCCGGCTCGCGCCTGGCCGCCGCGACCGGTACGCCCCAGGTCGTTACCTTTCACACCCTGTCGCGCATCAAGTTGCAGTCACGTTCCGGCGAGCAAGAGCCGGCCGTGCGCCAGGAAACCGAGGAGCGGATCATCGCGGATGCCGACTGCGTGGTGGCATTCAGCCCGCACGAGCGGGACGCCATGGTGCGGCTTTACGGGGCCGACAGAAATCGGGTGTCGTTGATACCGTGCGGGGTGGATTTGGGCCGTTTCCGGCCCATTGGACGGACGGAAGCGCGCCGGGAATTGGGCCTGAACGGGCACAAGGTAATGCTGTACGTGGGCCGGATCGAGCCGCTGAAGGGCGCCGACCTGCTGCTCCACGCCGCGGCGTCGCTGGAGTCGGAAGAGGGCGTCCAGGTTTTAGTGGTGGGTTCCGATGCTGAGGGCAGCGGTGAGATCGAGCGGCTGCACCAACTGTCGGACGACCTGCAACTGGGAGACGCGGTGGAATTCGTGGGCCGGGTGCCCCAGGAGCGGTTGGCGCTTTACTACTCCGCCGCGGACGTGTGCGTCGTCCCGTCATTCTACGAGAGCTTCGGCCTGGCCGCGCTGGAGAGCATGGCCTGCGGGACTCCGGTGGTCGCATCGCGCGTGGGCGGGCTTTCGACCATCGTCCAGCACGGCCGGACCGGGTACCTAAAATCCTGGCGTTGTCCCGAAGCCTTCGCGCAGTCGCTGGAAATGATCATGGCCAACGAAGACCTGCGTGACAGCATGGGACGAGCCGCCCGCCACCGGGCGGAGACGTTGAGCTGGGACCAGGTGGCGGGCCGCTTGCTGGTTCTCTATGAACGTCTGGGATCCGCCGGACGTGATGAGGAGACGGTCCGCTGATGGAGCCGAGTGGCAACCGAGTGCCACCGAACGAATTCGGGTTCCCCAATTACCCGGGGTACGGCGAGCGGAATCCGAGGCGCCCCCGGCGGCCGTTCGCATCCGCGCTGCGCCATCTGGAAAGACGGATGGTGGCCGGCCTGCTGGTATTCCTGCCGGTGCTGGTGACCTACTTCATCTTCAAATTTTTCTACGACGTGCTGGTTTCACTGCTGGAGCCGTTCGTCCGCTGGCTGAACATTCCCGAGATGGGCGGGTTCGACTGGACCGACCTGGCGGGTGTAGCCGCGGTGCTGGTGGTGATCTACATCGTGGGACTGCTCATCAGTTGGGCGGTGGCAAAGTTTTTGATCAACCAGATCCACAATCTGATCGGGCGGATTCCGGTAATCGGCGCGGTGTACAACACGACGCGGGTGGGCATCGATTTCCTGTCTGACACGCAGGAACAGCAATACCGCGGGGTGGTGCTGATCGAGTTTCCCCGCATGGGCGTGCTGTCCATCGGTCTGATCACGTCCAACCTGGGCAAACTGGACGGCCTGGAGGAATATCTGTCCATCTACGTGCCCACCACGCCCGTGCCGTCTTCCGGCTACCTGGTAGTTGTGGCATCCAGCAAGGTGACGCCGACGGACATCACGGTGGACGAGGCGATGCGCATCATCATTTCGGGTGGAATCCTGGCCGGATCCGTCTTCTCCGACCGCGTCGTCATTGATGGCAGCGAGACGTTATCCCCGACTTTTCACTGGCTCTGGGGAAGCGATGCCAACGTCCTTTCCGCGCCTCCGCCTTCCTGGCCAAGCCCGGCGCCGGACCTGGTTCCCACGATTATGGAAACCCAGGACTAGCGTTTTCTCCATGCGCTTGCCGGGCATTTTCCGCAGAATTCGTTCATCCCGCCAAAGATCATATCCCAGGAGGAGCAGCCCATGGATTACACACCCGAACGCGCCCTGGTGGTCATTCCACATCCCGATGACGCTGAGGTGTGGGCGGGCGGCACCATAGCCCGCTGGGTGCGCGGGGGCTCTGAAGTCCATTACGTCCTGTGCACCGACGGCAGCAAGGGCACGGATGATCCCGAGATCGATCCGACGGAGCTGGCCGCCACCCGCAGCCGGGAGCAATTGGCCGCCGCAGACATCCTGGGCGTGAAGAACGTGGTGATGCTGGGCAGGCCGGACGGCGAACTGGAAGACACGTCGGACTTTCGCAGGGACCTGGTTCGCCAGATTCGCGTGGTCAAGCCGGACGTGGTGCTGACAACCGAACCCTACCGCCGCAACATGCAATGGCACCGAGATCACCGCATCGCCGGACAGGTGACGCTGGACGCGGTATTCCCGTACGCTCGGGACCACCTGCACTTCGGAGAGCTGTTCGCCAACGAAGGCATAGAGCCGCACAAAACCGCGACCATCATGTTCTGGGGATCGGAAAACCCCAACATCTTCGTGAACATCGCCGACGATTTCGACGCCAAGATGGACGCCGTGATGGCCCACCGCACCCAAGCCCGCCAGCGCACCAGGGAAGAACTGGAAGGGTTCGTGCGCGCCCGGGCGAAAGAGGCCGCCACCGCCGGCAACGATTATCCCGACGAGGAGTTCAGCGGCCTGACGCTGGCGGAGGCGTTCCGGAGGGTGACCTTCCGCACCTAGCCCGCGGCCCTGGAGACCCAAGGTCTTTCAGTTTTGTCATTGCGAGCGCAGCGCGGCAATCTCGTTGCGGCCAGGATCGTCGCTACACCAGCGGGATTGCCGCGTCGCTACGCTCCTCGCAATGACAGGTTTGCGGAAACTGCGTACGCGTCAGCGCTGCGACGCACATATTGGGTCAAAGCAGACCGCCCAACGGGCCGAGATTGCCACGTCGTTTCGCTCCTCGCAATGACAACTGCAAGGCCCTGCCTGGAGACTGTACCGGCTAGACCGGCGCGCGCCGGGTGTGCCAGTCGGTGGCCTCCTGATAGGCGTAAGCCGCCCGCAGTATGGTCCCTTCCGCGAAGGGGCCGCCGCCCAGCTGAACGCCGATGGGGAGTCCGTCCTCGGTGAACCCACCGGGGATCGACACGGCGGGCATTCCGGCCAACGGGTAGCAGCCGGTGTAGGAGCGGCGGAAGAAAAACCGCTGGCGCACATCGTCGGCCGACTCAAAGGGCGCAGTCAGAGCGTCGTGTCGAGGCGCCGGGTACGGAGCGGTGGGGGAGACGAGGACATCCACCTGCCGGAAGGCGTCCTCGAACTGATGCCGCAGCAGCACGCGGGCTTTCATGGCCCGGTTCTGGACCTTGGCCGGCACGAGGGAGGCGCTCTGCAAGCGGGTGCGGGAAGCACGATCCAACAACTCAGGAGAGCGCCGCATGAGCCCGTCGCGGGCGCCGGCTCCCTCGGTATCGGCGATGCCCACGAAAATCGCGCCGGCGATCTCCGTCAGCGGCAGGGAAACGTCGATCACCTCGGCTCCCAAACCGGCAAGAGTGTCCAGCACGGCGTCGGTGGCGCGCCGCACGTCCGGGTGCATGTCGGAAGCGTCGCACAACTCGGTCATGCGGCCAATCTTCATGCCCCGGATGTCGCCGTCAAGCAGGGCGCGATAGTCGGGAACCGGGCTGCGGCTCGTCGTGGGATCCATGGGGTCGTACCCGGCCACGGCGCCCAGAACCAGCGCGCAGTCCTCCACGGTCTTGGTCATGGGAGATGCGGCATCCATAAACCAGCACATGGGCGTGATGCCGTGCCGGCTGATGCGCGTGAAAGTGGGACGGAGGCCCACCGCGTTGCAGTAGGACGCCGGGCCGCGTCCGCTGCCCCCGGTATCCTCACCCACCGACGCCGCGCAGAGGTGCGCCGCCAGCGCCGCGCCGGACCCGCTGCTGGACTCGCCGGGGGTGTGGCCGTGACGCCAGGGGTTGTCGGGCGTGCCGTAGGGCGGGTCAGCGGTGCCGCCCATGGCCAACTCGCTGAGGTTCAGCTTGCCCAACAGGATGGCGCCGGCGGACTTGAGACGACTAACCACGGTGGCGTCCTCGGCCGGCACGTTGTCCGCATAGGCGCGGGAGCCGTTGCTGGTGAGGATGCCCTCGGTGTTGAATTGGTCCTTGATGGCCATGGGGACGCCGAACAGGGGGCTGTCGATGACCGAGTCATTCCCCTGGCGCACGGCTTCGTCGACGTCGGCGGCAGCGCCCAAAGCCTCCTCGCGGGTCACGGTGATGTAGGACTTGATGTCGCCGTCGATGGCGTCGATGCGGCGGAGGTAGGCGTTGACCGCATCGGTGGCGGTGAAATCGCCGTTGCGGATGGCGGCCGAGGTGGCTTCGGCGGAGAGGAAAACGATGTCGTCGTGGGCTTGGGTAGAGGTCATGGTGAAGCTCCGGCGGTTTGGCCCGCCTGAATGACAGCGTACTGTTCAGCGATGATTGCCTGGAACTCCGGGGAAACGTCGTGCCAGTCCAGCAGGTCGGCACTGGAACTGGCGGTTTCAGCCGGCGTCCGCATCGGGGAAGATGGAGACCGGTTCGATGCCTTCCAAGTCCAGGTCGCGCAGGCGGTCAAGTTCCTGCATCAGGCTGGCGAAACGGTTGGCCACCTCGGGCAAGTCGGAGTCGTCGATGGGTATGCCGACCAGTTCGGCCATCTTGCGTACCTGTTCGGGGCTGAGATCGGGGTCAGGCATGGTTGTGTCCTTCCATTACAGTGGGCGAACTGGCGGGGCTGAGGTTCGGCAACGCCTTTATTGCCGGCGCTGACGCGGGTCCGGCCGGCTCACGTTAGAGCCAACGCTGGAACCAGTCCAGCATCCGCTCCAGGTATTCCTGCCGCAACGCGACGTGTCCCGTGCGGAGGAACCCGTGGCCGCAGCCGGGGAAGCGGGCCATCTCCACCTCTTTGTCCAGCCGCTTCATCACCTGGAAATACTGCTCGCTCTGGCTGATGGGGCACCGGGCGTCGGATTCTCCGTGAAGCAGCAGGACCGGCGTTTCGACTTGCGGCGCGAACTTGATGGGCGATCTTTGGAGCAAGCGGTAAGCCAGGGTGTCGACGCCCTCGGCCAGTTCGCTGACCAGGGGGCGGCTGATGGACATGCCGCCCGCGAGGCGGATGGCCCATTGCGCCTCCCCAAAGCTGGTGGCGATGTCGGAAGTGCCGTACATGGTCCACAGGTCGATGCACGGGGCGCCGGCCACGGCCGCACGGAACCGGTCGGTGTGGCCGATCATCCAGGTGGTCATGTATCCGCCGTAGCTGTACCCGTGGACGCCGAGGCGGTCGGTGTCCACGTAGTCGCGTTGGCACACCAGGTCCACGGCGGCCATGAGATCGCGGTAGTCGTCGCCGCCCCAGTCGCCCAGAACCGCGTTGACGAACTCCTCGCCATAGGTGGACGAGCCGCGGGGGTTGACCGCGAGGGTCAGGTAGCCGGCGCCGGCCAATACCTGGTGCCACGGCACGAAGGAGTCGTAGAAGGCCCCATTGGGACCGCCGTGGATCTCCAGCACCAACGGGTAGCGCTGGGCGGGATCGAAGTTCGGCGGATGGTAGAGGCGGCATTCGATGTCCCAGTCCTCCCGCTCCAGCAGGAACTTCTCCATAGGAGCGGGACGGTGTTGGGCAAGCCAAGGGTCGTTGTGAGCAGTGATCCGGCGGCGCTTTGGTTCACCCGGCTTCGAGGTCAAGTCCATCACATAGGCATCCGACGGACTTGCCGGGTCTGAGCCGGTCACCACGAGCCGTTGCGCCCTGGCGTCCATGGCGAATCCCGATAGAATCTCGCCGCCGCCGGTAATCGCCGTTGGAACGGAGCCGCCGCCCGACTCCACTGCCATTTCGTAAAGCCTGGTTTCTCCCTGGGAGTCGCCCAGGAAGACAATGCAACCGCCGTCGCCATCGCCCGGCAGCCAACGCAACTCAAGGGGCGGATAGATGCCCGGATACCCGAGGCACGGACGCAGGCTGTCGTCGGTCAATTGTCGGGGCGGGTGGCCTGGCTCCAGCACGTACAGGTACGCCTGCCACAACACCATGAGCCCGTCCCCGGTTCCCCCGGCGGCGAGAAGCCGTTTGCCGTCGGGCGACCAGGAAACGGCGGCAACGTCGGTAAGGCCCTGGGACCACGGTTCCGGTTGCGGAGGCTCTTCGCTCGACACGGCCCCGTCGACAGCGTCCACCACGTAGACTTCGTTGGTGGCGGTGACGTCCCGGTCGCCGGAACGCCCGGATATGAAAGCAATGCGCCGACCGTCCGGCGACCATGCGGGCGCCATATCGTCCCAATCGCCGGAGGTCAGTTGACCGGATTTGCCGGAGGCGGCATCCACAAGGAACAGGTGAAAATGGCTGTCACCGCGCCAGCCGATGGCGTCGTGCCGGTAACGGATGCGGCGCACCTCTTTGGCAGAAGGCAGGTCCGGCTCCTCGGAACGATCCTTTGGAGCCACGTCTGACACTGCTGCCAAGCGCTTCGAGTTGGGGGACCAGGCGAACTCCCGGACACCGCCGGCCAGTTCCGTCAGCTGGGCAGCCTCGCCACCGCCGGCCGGCATCGTCCAAACCTGACGGGTTGAGCCGGCGTCGTCAGAGCCGGCGCGGAGGAAGGCCAGGGTTGCGCCATCGGGGGAGTAGCGCGGATGCCCGTCGTTGTTGCCCCGGGTGAATGGCCGAGGTTTCCCGCCCCCGGATGCAGCGTCCAGGGCGACCTGGTAGATGCGCGTCCGAGGCTCAGAACTTTCCTCGTCAATCCACGAGAGCACGTAGGCGCACCGGCTCCCGTCGGGGGAGACTGTGGGATCGCCCACGGTTTTCAAGCGCCGAAAGAGGTCAGGGCCGATGGGTTCAGTCATGGGAGCAGCCTATGCGTTGGGCGACGGTGCGGCGGGTGAGGGCTCGCCAGTATTCTACCGCATCGACGGCGGCAAACCAGCAAGGGCTGCCCGGAGTATGGGCCGGACGAACGCCTCACCACCGACACGTTGAATAACGCCACCCGGAGCGCCTCACCAGCACGTAAGCCGAGCACGCATTATGCTAGAATTGGTTTGCCATTTCAGCCTTCGCACTATGGAGGGTAATCGTGCCCGAGCGCATCTTGATAGGTGTCGCGTGGCCGTATGCCAACGGCCCGCTGCATATGGGACACGTCGCCGGCTGCTATCTTGCCGCCGATATCTTCGCCCGCTATCACCGCATGAAGGGCAACGACGTGCTGATGGTGTCGGGCTCCGACGCCCACGGCACCCCCATAACCATCCGCGCCGACCAGGAAGGCGTGGAACCGCAGGAAGTGCTGGAACGCTACCACGCTCAGTTCCTGGACACGTGGGAACGGCTGGGCATCTCCTTCGACCTGTTCACCTCCACCCACACCGAGAACCACCAGGAGGTGGTGCAGGACTTTTTCCTGCGGCTGAAGGAACAGGGCTACATCTATCCCGACACGATGCTGCTGGCCCATTGCTCGGGATGCGACCGCTTCCTGCCGGATCGGTACGTGGAAGGCACGTGTCCCCATTGCGCGAACCAGCGGGCCCGGGGCGACCAGTGCGACAACTGCGGCCACACGCTGGACCCCATCGATCTGGTGAACCCGTATTGCAGCATCTGCGGCGACACGCCCCAGTTCCGCGATTCGGAGCACTTCTTCCTGAAGTTGTCCGCCTTCCAGGAGCCGCTGCTGGAGTGGATCAACCGGCAACATCACTGGCGGCCCAACGTGGCCAACGGCACCCGTAGCTTCCTCCAAGGCGGGTTGAAAGACCGGGCGATCACCCGTGATTTGACCTGGGGCGTCCCGCTGCCGCTGGAAGGCTACGAGGAAAAGCGGATTTACGTGTGGTTTGAGGCGGTAATCGGATACCTTTCAGCGGCGGTGGAATGGGCTTCCCAAAACGAGCGCGCCGACGGATGGCAGGACTACTGGAAGGACAGCAACACCCGGACTTATTACTTCATCGGCAAAGACAACATCCCCTTCCACAGCATCATCTGGCCGGCCATGCTCATGGGGTATGGCGACCTGAACCTGCCCTACGACGTGCCGGCCAACGAGTTCCTGAGTCTGGAAGGCCTCAAGTTTTCCACGAGCCAGAACTGGGCAGTGTGGGTGCCGGACTACCTGGACCGGTACGACCCCGATCCGCTGCGTTACCTGCTGTCGATCAACATGCCGGAGAGCGGGGACACCGACTTCACCTGGAGCGAGTTTGTACGACGCAACAACGACGAACTGGTGGCCACCTACGGCAACCTGGTGAATCGGGTGCTGCGTTTCACCTACCGCAACTTCGACGGCCAGGTGCCGGTGGACGTGGCGGCTCCCGATGAGATGGAACTCCGGCTGTTGAGCACGGCCCGTGAGGCGATGACAGCGGTTGACGACAGCCTGGCGCACACACGGTTCCGGGCGGGAATCAGCCAGGCCTTCGGTCTGGCGCAGGAGTGCAACCGTTATCTCGACGCCAGGGCCCCCTGGCAGGCGATCAAGGAAGACCGCGCGCACGCCGCCCGTTCGCTGGGCACGACCATCCAGGTGCTCAACTGCCTGAAGGTCATGCTGGCGCCGTATCTCCCGTTCACCAGCCAGAAGCTGCACGGGTTCCTCGGATTTGACGGGGAAATTACCGATGAGCCGTGGGACTTCGACGCGCTGGTCGGAGCCATCAAGCCGGGAGGTATGCTTCGGAACCCGTCGAACCTCTACGCCAAGCTGGACGACGCGGTGGCCGAGCAGGAAGCCGGCCAGTTGGGCGTCTCCGCCTGATCCCGCCGATTCCGGAGCGATCCACCGTGCAGACCGGGCTGGACCTGCAAACCGTATCGATTTACGCTCCGGTAGTCGACCAGTTGGCCCAGGTCGAAGAGCAACTGCACGAGCTCTGCCAAACCGACATCGCCGACCTGGACCCACTTCTGGACTATGCCCTGCGTTCCGGAGGCAAGAGGGTACGCCCGGCGCTGACCCTGCTGGCGGCGGAGTTCCACGAGCACGAGCGGAAGCGATCGCTGATCATGGCCGCCGCCGTCGAACTGCTGCATCTGGCGACCCTGATCCACGACGACACCGTTGACAACGCCGGCCTGCGGCGAGGCAAGCCGACCATCAACAAGATGTACGGCAATCACGTCGCCGTGCTGCTGGGGGACTACCTGTTCGCCACGTCCGCCACGTTCGTATGCGATACGGGAGTGGTCCGGGTAATTCGCCGGTTTTCGGAAACGATCATGGAACTGGCCAGCGGACAGCTCATCGAGTTCTTCACCACCTTTGACCCATCCAAAGCACGCCGACTGTATGACGAGCGCATCTACCGCAAGACGGCATCATTGTTCTGCACGTCCGCCGAAACCGGCGCCATCCTCAGCGGAGCGCCGGAAAACCAGGTGCAGGCGTTGCGCCGGTACGGCTACAACGTGGGCATGGCCTTCCAGATCGTTGACGACCTGCTGGACATCCAGGGTGACGCCAGCGAAATCGGCAAGCCCGTGGGCAACGACCTGCTGCAGGGGGTGTTGACGCTGCCCACCATCATGCTGATGGAGCGGTATCCCGACGACCATCCCATCGACACCCTTTTCGCGTCCATCACCAACGGCGGCGCGGACATCGACCGCCTGTTGCAGAAATCGCTGGACATGATAGACGGTTCCAGCATCGTACCCGACTGCTTCGCGGTGATCCGCGACTACTGCTCCGAGGCGGCGGCGGCGCTGGACGACCTGCCGGAGTGCGCTCCGCGGCGTTCGCTGCTGGAAATGGTGGACTACATACGGGAAAGGTCACGTTAGGGTTACAGTGAGGACGGGCGGCTCGCGCCGGGGTTAACGCCGCGACCCACGGCGGTGACACCAGCCGCCGGAAACTGGACCCGCTTCCGCTGCGGTCGCACGCTTGATCCCGTATAGTTGCGACGGGCGCATCCCCATGGCGCCGTTCCAATCCTGGCACGCCGATGGAGCAAGACCATGACCTCACCTGCCAACCCTGAAACGAATCTGCAACCGCTGCCGCTGGAAGGACTGCGCGTGCTGGACGCCACGCACATCGTGGCCGGGCCGTTCTGCGCCATGATCCTGGCGGACATGGGCGCGGAAGTGATCAAGATCGAACGGCCCGGCACCGGAGACCAGGCCCGCCGGAACGAGCCTTTCGTGGAGGGTCCGGACGGCTCGCAGATCAGCGCGCGTTATCTTGGGGTCAACCGCAACAAGAAAAGCATATCCCTGGACCTGAGAGACCCGGTGGGCAAACGCGCTTTTGAAAACATGCTCAAGGTGTCAGACGTGCTGCTGGACAACTGGGGGCCGGGGGCCATGGGACGCCTGGGTTTCAGCTACGAGCGGCTCAGCGAGATCAACCCCGGGCTGGTGTACGCCAGCATCTCCGGCTACGGTGACAGCGACGGGTTGCGCGGGCCTTACTCCAACTGGCCGGCGAACAACCCGTGCGTTCAGGGCATGGGCGGGTGGATGGTCACCACCGGCACGCCGGAGAGCGGGCCCCAAATGGTGGGCGACAACATGGGAGACTCAGTGCCGGCGGTATGGGCCGCGCTGGGGGTGATGCTGGCGTTGGAGTCGCGGCGCAAGACCGGTCGCGGTCAGCACGTGGACATGTCGATGTACGACTGCATGGCGGCCCACACCACCAGCAGTATGCCGCTGTTCCAATCCACCGGGCAGGTGACCACCACGGCACGGGAGAATATGTTCTCGGCACAGCTCACGTTGCGGGCATCGGACGGTTACGTGGTATTGGCCGGCGCCGGCGATGCCGACGACAAGTGGCGGGCGATGTGGGATTTGGTGGGGCGGCCGGAGCTGGCCGACGACCCGCGTTATCTGGGTCGGGGCGTCACCGGCCCGTTTTTCTCCAGCCACATCGTGCCGGCGATTGAAGAATGGTCGCAACACATTCCCAAGCGGGAGCTGAACCAGCATCTGCTGGATTGCGGGTTTTCCATGGGCATCGTGCAGGACGCGGCTGACCTGGACAGCTGCCCGCACCTGGAGACGCGGAACATGTTCGTGGACAGCGGGGATACCTACGGGCGCTCCTTCCGCACGGTCAACACGCCGGTGCAGCTCACGGGATGCGTCGATACGCCGGCCAACCCGCCGCCGACGCTGGGCCAACACAACCACGACGTGCTTTGCGGCATCGGAGGGTTGACGCCGGATGAAGTGGCGCAACTGGAAGCCGAAGGCAAGGCATGAGGCGGATCTGGCGACGACGCGGCAATCCCAGGGGAACATCGGGTGATATACTGCGAGAGGAGCCCAGCGGCGTGCCGTGGCAGTTCGTTGAGGGGGCAATATCGGTCAGCGCCAGCGTGATCATGGCGGACGCCATTGCCCGTTGCGACCGCTGCGGCGGCTGGCCGATAGTTGGATTTTTCAAAAGGCTGACCGAACAGGAAGACGGGGTGATCATAGCGGGCATGGCCCTGCTGTTTCCCACGGCGCTGGTTTTCTACTCGGGGGTCAAGATGGTTTTCTCGGCTTACAAGGAATACAAGAAATGGCGAGAAGCCTGGCAGCAAGAGCTGCTTGAAGAGGGACGCCAAGAGGGCCAACAGGCTGAGCGCGCCCGCATAAAGCGGGAGCTCGCAGAAAAGGGCGTAACCCTGTCGCCGGAAGCTGAAAAAGTCCTGTTTGGCGAAACTGACGACCGCTCCTGATCCAGCGGGCCATCTACCAAGCGACACCAATGGAGCGCTGACCACGCCATGCCAACTTTTCAAGCCCCGCGGGGCACCGCCGACCGTCTCCCCGCAGAGCAAAAGTACTGGCGGTATATCGAGTCCCACGCCACCGACGTGGCCCGCCGGTTCGGCTACGGCCGTATCGACAGTCCGATGTTCGAAGACGCCCGGCTCTTCGTGCGCGGAGTCGGTGAGGGGACGGACATCGTCGAAAAGGAAATGTACGTCTTTGAGGATCGGGGCGGCGATCATCTGACTCTCCGCGCGGAGGGAACGGCTCCGGTGTGCCGCGCGTACCTGGAGCACGGGATGCATAACCAGGCGCAACCGGTGCGGATGTACTACCTGTGCCCGGTGTTCCGCTACGAGCGGCCACAGGCGGGACGGTTCCGGCAGCACCACCAGTTCGGCGTAGAAGCCATCGGCGACGGCGACCCGTCGGTGGACGCCGAGGTGATTGAGCTGGCCTGGACATTTATGCACGACATCGGTCTCTCCGACATAACCCTGCTGACCAACAGCATCGGCGACGGCCAATGCCGCCCGGAATACATAGGGGCCCTGAAGTCGTATTACCAGGGCCAGACCGCCAACCTCTGTCCGGACTGCCGGCAAAGGCTGGAGCGCAACCCGCTCAGGCTGCTGGACTGCAAGGTAGAGACGTGCCGCGCGCTGGGCGAAGAGGCCCCGAAGTCAGTGGAGTGCCTGTGTACGGAGTGCCAGACGCATTGGGACCGGGTGCGCTCCTACCTGGACGCGGCGGGCATACCAAACCGGGTGGATCACCGACTGGTGCGCGGTTTGGACTATTACACGCGCACGGTGTTCGAGATCCAGCCGGCGGTGGAAGGGGCGCAGTCCACGATCTGCGGCGGCGGGCGGTACGACGGGCTAATCGAGCAGTTGGGCGGGCGGCCCACGCCCGGGATCGGGTTCGGCAGCGGGATCGAACGGCTGGCGCTAAACCTGCGCCGGGCCGAAACCCCGGTTCCTGATGAGCCGTCGCCGCGTTATCTGATCACGACCATCGGAGAGGACGCCCGGGTCGAGGGCGTTCGGCTGGCGAGCCGGATGCGCAACGCCGGGGTCGGCGCGATCCTGGCCAACGGCGGCCGGGCCCTGCGTGGGCAGATGCGACAGGCCAACGCGCTGGGCGTGGCCGCCGCCGTGATCATCGGCGAGGATGAAGTGCGAGACGGAACCGTGGTAGTGCGGGATATGGGAACGTCCAGCCAGGAGACGGTATCCGTCGAACAGTTCTTGCAACACGCCAAGGGGGCATAGCGGTTTGGCTCAACCGAGCGAACCGGGCCGGCGGCATCGCCGGCCTTTTGTATTGCCAACAGGGGAAAAATTGGAACAAAAATCCGAAAATCTGACGGCTCCAGTGTTGACATAGAACGGGCGTTTGTTAGAACATGTGCTCAATACAAATGCGCTGCAACCAGCGCGGCAGGAGCCGAAATGAGCACCGACATCCACAACAGCGTCATCAACGCGACCCACGCCGTAGCCACCTCCCGCATCCCGGCGGGCGGGCGGCGAATATCCTACCGGGGATACCTGATCCACGGCGAGGTCCCATCGATCTGCTACGTGATCTACGGCCGCAACGGGTTCGGACAGCTGACCGAACTCGGCGCCACCCGCAGCTTCCCCGACGCGATGCTCTGGGTCGATAAGCACGTGGAGAACATGGAGGGCATGATCCCGGCAGGGATGCAAGGGGGCAACCCACCGTCGGCGCGCCGCACGCTGCGAGCCGCCGCCTGAGCAACCGTCAGCGACCATGGAGCAACCGAAGAGGACCATCGCCTTTCGCCGGGTGGTCGACCTGACGCACCCGATAAGGCCCGGCATCCCCATTTGGCCCGGCGACCCGCCCGTTCAATTTGAAACGGCGGCCAGCATCAAGAGCCACGGCTATTTCCTGCGACGGTTCAGCATGGGGGAGCACAGCGGCACGCATGTTTCGACGCCGTCGGCGCTTTTCGATCAGGGCTCCGGGCCGAACAGCATTCCACCCGAGGCCCTGGTCGCGCCGGCTGTGGTGATCGATTCGCGCAGCAGCGCCAGTAAGGATCCGGACTACGCGCTGAGGGCGGACGAATTAGCCGAGTGGGAGCAGAGGCACGGCAAAATACCGCCGGGATCCATAGCCCTGCTGCTGACCGGGTGGGGGCGCTACTGGAACGATCCGGAACGGTTCATCAACCTGGGCGCAGACGGTTTGATGCATACGCCGGGGTTCAGCAGGGAAGCGGTGACGTTCCTGCTGGAAGAACGGGCAGTAGCCGGGATCGGGATCGACACGCACGGCGTCGACCCCGGAATCGACGCCGAGTTGCGAGTCAGCCGGACGGTTGCGCAGAAGGACGGCATGGCGTTGGAATGCCTGAACAACCTGGACCGGCTGCCGCCCACCGGCGCAACGCTGGTGATCGGTCGGTTGCCGCTGGTGGGCGGGAGTGGGAGCCCGGCGTCGGTTCTGGCGCTGACGCCCTGACCGACGCGAAAAACCGCCTGTGGTTCCGGGCGTCTCGCGGAGGCCCCGGCCACAGGCGGATACTGGTTCGCCAGACGTGACGGTTACAGAGCTCCCGCTCCGGCGGCTGCGCACTGCTCGTCTTCCTCGCTGGTGCCGCCGCCGACGCCGCAGGCTCCGACCACCGCGCCGTCCTGCACGATGGGCACCGCGCCCTGGCCGAAGATCATCTCCGACCCGGAGCGCTCCCGGACGCCGGCCGGCGTTGGGGCTGTGGCCCGGTCCTGCATCTCGCCGCTGGGTCGCCCGAAAGCGGCTGATGCCACCGCTTTGCCCTGACAACCGTAGGCCGACGCCCAGATCGCCCCGTCCATGCGTTGTACGCCGATGAGCCGACCTCCGGCGTCCACCACCGCGACGCTGATCTTGATGTTGAGTTCGTTCGCCTGGGCGATGGCCGCCGCCATGATCCGGTTGCTGTCTGCGAGTGAGATTGCCATGTTTTGCCTCCTGTGTGCAATCGGCCTGTGACCGTTAATCGGTGCACCATCATAGATGCCGCCCGGACTCCGGGCAAGGATATTGAGGGCAACCGCGGCGCCATGGAAGGACACGACTTTCTCGGGCTCGGGTGATACGCGCCCCGCCAACAAGTGAGCAAGGACATTATGACGGAAAACCACGACGGCAATCGGTCAATATGGCGGTTCTTCGACGGGGCGGTGTCCATCAGCATCAGTATGCTGGCGGCCGTACTCATCAGCGACTGCGCGCTCTGCGGCCAACTGCCGGCCCTGGGCTGGCTCAAAGGGCTGACCGAACGGGAAGACGGAATTATAATAGTGGCTACGCTGCTGCTGTTCCCCACCACAGCGGCGCTATACGGAGGTTTCAAAGTGTTCTTCGCTGCCAAAGAAGCGGTCGAGAAAAGAGCCAGAGCCAAAGGCAAAGCCGAGGGCAAGGCGGAAGGTCGAAAGGAAGAACGCGAGCGCATCCGGCGAGAGTTGGCAGCGCAGGGGATGCCGCTTACCCCCGAACAGGTCGCCATCCTGTCTCGCGAATCCGAATAATTCGCCTGCCTGACGCTGAATCAGTCTAGACCTTGTCGCATCGGACGATAATACCCCCGTGCTGACCCGCCGCATCATACCCTGCCTGGACGTTGACGCCGGCCGCGTCGTCAAAGGCACCAGCTTCGTGAACCTGCGGGACGCCGGCGACCCGGCGGAACTGGCAGCACGCTACGACCTGGAAGGCGCGGACGAACTGGTCTTTCTGGACATCACCGCCAGCAGCGACTCCCGCGATACCATGGTTGACGTGGTGCGCAGCGTGTCCGAACAGGTCTTCATACCGCTGACCGTGGGCGGCGGCATCCGGTCCATCGAGGACGTGCGACGGATGCTTAACGCCGGGGCCGACAAGGTCTCGGTGAATACCGCAGCGATCAACACCCCGGAGTTGGTGTCGGAAGGCGCGGCACAGTTCGGGAGCCAGTGCATCGTCACGGCAATCGACGCCCGCCGGGTGGTGCCGGGCGAAGAGTTCCCGGCGGCGAAGGACCCTTCGCTGGCCGTTGACGCGAATTCAGGATGGCAGGTCTTCACCCACGGCGGGCGCAACCCTACGGGCCTGGACGCCGTTAAATGGGCAAAGCGAACGGTCTCCCTGGGCTCGGGCGAAATCCTGCTGACCAGCATGGATGAAGACGGGCAGCAGGACGGGTACGACCTGCCATTGACCCGCGCCATCTCGCGAACGGTTCCGGTTCCGGTGATCGCCAGCGGGGGCGCCGGCTCCCTGGAGCACCTGCACGACGCCTTCACCGACGGCGAGGCCGACGCGGTGCTGGCGGCCAGCATCTTCCACTTTGGAACCTACTCCATCGCGCAGGCCAAAGAATATCTGGACGCCAGGGGCGTTCCGATGCGGGTCTGACCTCCTCTGGACACAAACGGAAAGGGACCTGATGAGCGCTATCACCACCGTAATCTTCGACATGTTCAACACGATAGCGCAGGACGGGACCGATCTTTGGCGCCAGACCTTCGAGGCCATCATCGAGGAGCAGCGGCTGGAAACCACCCCGGAAGATCTGCGGCACGCCTGGGATTATGGCGCCGGCAATTTCCGGGACCGACGCACTGCGCCGGGGGCGCCGTTCATCTCGTATCTGGACGGTTGGGCCTATGCCTTTGCAGAAGCGTTCAACGAATTGAACCTGACCGGGGATGCCATGGCGGCCTCCCAGAGATCGATTGACGATCTGGGCACACGGCCGCTGTTTCCCGAGGCGCCAGAGGCCCTGTCAACCCTGGGCCAAACCCGGCAATTGGCGGTTATATCGAATGCCGACGACGCCTACCTGAATCCCGTAGTCGGACGCATACCGGTGAGCCTGGGGGCGGTCATATCATCTGAGGCCATGCGATGCTACAAACCGGACCGGCGGCTCTTCGAAGCGGCTCTGGACCAGCTGGGAGTGCGGCCATCGGAATGCGCTTACGTGGGCGACCGCCAGTTCGAGGACGTGATGGGTTCCCGGTCGGTGGGCATGACCGCGATCTGGATAAACCGTTTCGACCGGCCGACGGACCCGGGCCTACCCATTCCGGACGCTGAAATCCGCGATCTGCTGGAACTGCCCGACGTTCTGGCCAAGCTGGGATAGCCCTGACCCGACGGAGGACATGATGAGCGAAGTGAAACTGGACGACAAAGGGTTGGTACCCGCCATCGCGCAGGACATCAACACCGGCCAGGTGCTGATGCTGGGGTACATGAACCCCGGCTCGCTCAAGCGGACGGTGGAAGGCACCCAGGTGTGGTTTTACAGCCGCAGCCAGGAAGACCTGTGGCATAAGGGCGAGGTGTCGGGGAACTACCTCAACCTGCGGGAGTGGTACGTCGATTGCGACGCCGACACCATCCTGCTCAAGGTGGAGCCCGACGGCCCGGCCTGCCACACCGGGGAAGTCTCGTGCTTCTACACCCGGATGGATGACCTGCCGGATGACTATACGAGCAGCGAGGGCGGGCCGCGGGTACTGGACGAGCTGTTCGCCGTAATCAAGGACCGGCAGCGGGAAATGCCCGAGGGCAGCTACACCGCGCGGCTGCTGGCCGAGGGCACCAGCCGTGTAGGGCAGAAGGTGATCGAAGAAGCCGGGGAGGCCGCCCTGGCGGCAGCCACGGGCGAAACGGAAAACCTGCCGGGCGAAATTGCCGACCTGCTGTACCACACGCTGACGCTCATGGCGTCTGCGGGCGTGTCGCCCAACGCGGTGTGGGAGGAGTTGCGGTCCCGGCGGGGCTAGGACGCCGGGCCGTTGACCGTCAATCCGGGCACCGTCTCTCCGGCGGCGTAACGGCGCCACTCTCCGGACCGATAGACGGTGATGTTGCCGGAACCCAAAGCGGTTGCGCCGCCGGGATCCAGGAGCACGCCGGAACCGCCGTCGATTCCCAGCACGGTGAGCCCGAAGGTCGCGGAGCCGGACAGCTGCCCGGTAACGGCGTTCGGGTCGCTCCGCTCATGGTGGGGAAGTACCATGACGTTGGACACGATGTCCAACGCCGGGGACACGGGCGAGCCCGACGACGGGCGGCGCATCACCGAGCCCAGCACCATGGCGCCGGCGCTGGAGCCGGCCCAGATCGCGCCGGCGTCGCAGGCTGCGCTGACGGCTGCGAGGAGCGGCGACCCCGCGAGCACGGAATGCAGGTGCTCGGAACTGCCGCCGGTGAAATAGACGACGTGGGCGCCAGCCAGCTGCGCCAACATACGGGGGTTCTCGGCATCTTCGCGGCGGACAACATCCAGGCCGTATGCCGATGCGCCCAGGCCGGTGAAGTGGCGGACACCGTTGTTCGCGGCGAGACCGGGGTTTTCAAAGGCAGCGGCCGTTGGTACGATGGCGACACGGGGGTTCGCCTCTCCGGTCGCCTCAAGAACGTGACGATCCATGCCGGCGCAGGAAGCCCGGAACTCGTCACCACCGACCAACAGGATCCGCTTCGCCACCTTTGCGCGCCTCCGTTTCCAGCCAAATTTACGCCTCAGGAGAACCGGCGATGTTCGAGTTTATACATCACGTCCGAATCCTTGTCCATGACGCCGATGCCATGGCCACATACATCGAGGAGAACTTCGGCCTGGCGCCGGTGAAGATCGAGGTGTTTCCGGACCGGGGCATGAAGAACGCCGTTTACAAGGTGGGCCAGACTAACGTGGAATTCACCGAGCCGTTGGATCCCGATTCGGCCATGGGCGAGTACCTGAAGACCTTCGGGCCGGGCCCGTACCACCTGGCGTTCGGCGTGTCCGACATCGCTGACAAAGCCGCGGCCCTTTCCGGCAATGGGAACGAGATGCGTGGCGAAAACGGCATGTCCCGCAGCGCGGAGGGATACATGACCGCCAACATCGCCGCCGCCAGCGCGTTGGGCTACCCGTTCCAAATTGCCGAGGGGTAGCCGGAAAGTGTCATTGCGAGCGAAGCGCGGCAATCCCGTTGGCGCAAGGGAGTCCTTCGGAGCAGACGGCGCTGCTACGGCGTCGAGATTGCCGCGGCGCAAGCGCCTCGCAATGACAACCTCCCTGAATTGTGAACAGTTACCGCGGTGACTGTCGCCGGGACGCGAAATACGCTCGGATGCTACCATGTAAAGCCCGGACCAATCTTTTCCCAATTGGATGACCATCATGCTCGTGAAAGACACCGTAGCCGCAATTGTCGCCGACGCCCTGGAGCAGGCCAACCGCGACGGGGTGATCAGCGTTGACACCGCGGCGGACATCGAGATCGAACGGCCGAATAATCCGGAGCACGGTGATTTCGCCACCAACCTGCCCTTGCGCCTGGCGCGGGCGGCGCGGGCGAACCCGATGCAACTGGCGCAGCTGATTGCGGAGCGGATTCATCCGGGCCCTGAGATCGCCAGCGTCGAGCCGGCGTCTCCCGGGTTCATCAACTTCAAACTCAGCGATGCCTGGCTCCAGCAGCAGGTGGAGACGGTCATCGCCACCGGGGACGGGTTCGGCGCGGCAGAAGTGGGCACCGGTCGGAAGGTGATGGTGGAGTTCGTCAGCGTCAACCCGACGGGCCCGGTCCACGTCGGTCACACCCGGGGCGCCGTGCTGGGCAGCGCGCTGGCAAACACCATGCAGGCGGCCGGGTACGAAGTCACCCGGGAGTACTACATCAACGACGCCGGTTCCCAGATGGAAGCGTTCTACCGCTCGGTGTGGACCCGCTATCAGCAGGCCCTGGGCCGGGAAGCCCGGATGCCGGAGAACGGCTACCAGGGGGACTACATCGCCGACATCGCCGCGGAGATCATTGAGAGCGAGGGTCCGGGCTTGCTGGAACTGGCGGAGCCGGCCGCCATCCGCCGGATCGGCGACATTGCGCGGGAGAAGATGGTCGCGCTGATCCGCGACGACCTGGACGCCATCGGAGTGAACTTCGATAACTGGTTCAGCGAGCGCTGGCTGTTCCAGAACGAAGACACGAGCAACAGCGACTACGACCGGGCGATGGCCCGGCTGCGGGAGGGCGGCCACCTTGGCGAGCGGAGCGGGGCGCTCTGGTTCAATTCCATCGCGCTGGGCGATGACCGGGACAACGTGGTGGTGCGTTCGTCGGGCGAACCTACCTACTTCGCATCGGACATCGCCTACCATTACAACAAGTTCAGCGGACGCGGGTTCGACCGGGTGATCGACATCTGGGGCGCGGACCACCAGGGCCACGTTCCCCGGATGAAAGCGGCAGTTTCCGCGCTGGGCGTGGAGCCGGAGAACCTCACCGTGCTGATCTCCCAGATGGTGACGCTGAAACGCGGGGATGAAACGGTGCGCGCCTCGAAGCGTACCGGCGATTTCGTCACGCTGCGGGAGTTGGTGGACGAGGTGGGCATGGACGCCTGCCGCTACTTTTTCCTGGCGCGGGCGGCGTCCACGCAGATGGAATTCGACCTGGAGCTGGCCACCCGCGAGTCGTCGGAGAACCCGGTGTACTACGTGCAGTACGCCCACGCGCGCAACGCCAGCATCCTGAGCCTGGCCGCCGAGCGCGGGATAGACTTCTCCAGCGGAGACGTTTCGCTGCTCATCCACCCCAACGAGTTGGGCCTGATCCGGACGATGCTGCGGCTGTCCGAGCTGATCGTGCAGGTGGCGGAGAACCTGGAACCGCACCACCTGCCCCACTACGCTATGGAGTTGGCCACGGCCTTCCACCACTTCTACGAAAACTGCCGGGTCATCTCCGCCAACCCGGAGGACAACGAGCTGACGCTGGCACGGCTGAAGCTGGTTGCCGCCGCGCAGGTGGCGTTCCGCCGGACGCTGACCCTGATGGGGATGTCGGCACCGGAGCGCATGGAGCGGTGATAAGATCAAGCAGGCGTCCGCAGAACAACGACGCCGGGGACCTGAAAATGCCGGGAATTACGAACCGCTCTCGCAATGCAAACGGAACCGTGGATACCATGTCATTGAGCGAGTGCATGGCAGATTACCATTCCACTATCACCAAGGGTATGATTGCCTTGGCTGCGGCCGCGATCTTGACCTACGCGGGAATGGCGACGGCGGTAATAATCACCGCAGTACGCCTTGCCGGATGACCGGGAGATTTCATGATGTTGTTGGACACCTTGCAGATGAGGCGGCGTATGCGGGAAGCAGGCTTTCCTGAGGAGCAGGCGGATGCCGTCACCGAGGGCATCGCCAACATCGTAGCCGGCGAATTGGCGACCAAGGAAGACCTGCGCGAACTCAGAACCGAGATGCTGGACAAGTTCGCCGAGGTCAAGGGTGAAATCGCCGAGGTCAAGGGTGAAATCGCCGAGGTCAAAAATACGGTTGCCGACTTGAAGGTCAGCATTGCGGACTTCAAGACCAGCATCGTCAAATGGGTGGTCGGACTGGTTGCGGCGATGCTGCTGGGCTTCGCCGGCATGACGGTGGCGGTGATGGTGACGCTGGTCAGGGTATTCGGCTGAGTTCGGTAATAATTGCAGCCGCATAACTTGCCCTGTACTGCCGTCGGGTGTATATTGCAGGGCCTATGCTATCCGATTTCATAATCGCATCCGGGTTCGTAGCGGATGCTGTAAGCCCTTGCGATTCTCGTAGCCCGGCCCGCAACATCCTTACCGGGACGCCGGCCGGCCGCTCCGCAAGCGAAGGTCGATAATGGGCATCCTCTGGCGCATCATCGGCATGGCCGCCGACTACCCGATCCGGCTGGCGTTGGCATACATCACGGCGCTGCTCGCCATCGGCTTTTCGCTGGCCATCCCCCCACTGTTTGGCAACGCCATCGACCTGATGGTTGGTCAGGACCCAGCCACCAAGGAATTCTTCAAGAATGACTTCACAATATCAGCGCTGATTTTCTTCGGTGTCGGGATACTGGTGGTCAGCCTCGGTCGCGGTTTTTGTGACTTTGCGCGGACGTACACCACGGAATCGTTGTCCCAGAAGGTTTCGTTCGACTGCCGCAACCTGCTCTACGACAAGCTCCAGAACGTCAGCTTCGCCTTCCACGACAAGGAGCACACCGGTGACCTGATGTCCCGGGCGACCGCCGACGTGGAGGCGATGCGCCGGTTCGTCAATCTCGGCATGATCCGTTCACTGGACGTGGTAATCCGCATCCTGGCAATCCCGATTTTCCTCTTCGTGATCAACTGGCAACTGGCCCTGGTCAGCATGATCTTCGTGCCGGCCATCATCCTACGGTCGGCTTTCGTGATGCGCGCCCTGCGGCGCAAGTGGCTGCACGTGCAAGAAGTGATGGGCCAGTCGGTAACGGTGCTCCAGGAAAACTTGGCCGGCATGCACGTGGTCAAGGCCTTTGCTTCCGAAGACTACGAGCGCTCCAAGTACAATCGCAAAGCCGAGGAACTGCGCGTCGAGTACTACGACGCGGAACGCATGCAGGGCACCAACAGCGCGTGGATGACCCTGTACTTCACCTTCACCCTGGGCATTATCCTTTGGATCGGCGGCTGGCTGGTGGTTCGAGGAGATCTGACCCTGGGCGAACTGGCGACCTTCTTCCTGTTCTTGAACCAGTTGACTTTCCCCGTCCGCGCCTCCGCCCAGATCATCAACACGTTTTCGCGAGCGATTTCTTCGGGTCAGCGGCTCTTCAACGTTCTGGACACAGTTTCGCCGGTTTCGGAGCGGCCCAACGCGTCCGACATGGGGCGGGCCACCGGCCACGTCAAGTTTGACGACGTAGCGTTCGCCTACGAAGACCGGGCACCTGCATTACACAAGGTTGACCTGGACGCCAAGCCAGGGCAGGTAACCGCCATACTGGGCGCGCCGGGCAGCGGCAAAACCACCGTGGTCAGCCTGTTGCCGCGTTTCTACGACGTGACCTCCGGCAAGATCACCATCGACGGCTCCGACATCCGGGATTTCACGCTCCAGTCCCTGCGCCACAACGTGGGCATCGTCCACCAGGACGTGTACCTGTTCAGCGCCAGCATCCGTGACAACATCGCCTACGGCGTCGTCGGCGCCACCCAGGAAGACGTGGAGCGCGCCGCCAAAGTGGCCCAGTTGCACGAACAGATCATGTCCCTGCCCGGCGGGTACGACACCTGGGTCGGCGAGCGAGGCACGACCCTGTCCGGCGGCCAGCGTCAGCGACTCTCCATTGCGCGCACCATCCTCATCGACCCGCCGGTGCTGATCCTGGACGACTCCACCTCCAGCGTTGACGTGGAGACCGAACGGCAGATTCACCGCGCCATGACCGAGGTGATGAAGGGACGGACCACCTTCGTGATCGCCCATCGCCTCAGCACGGTGCGGGAAGCGGACCAGATCCTGGTGCTGGACAAAGGCGTCATTGCGGAGAGGGGTTCCCACGAGGAGCTGGTACGCAAGAACGGCATCTACCAGAGCATCTACGAGCTCCAGCTCCGCCCGCAGGAGGAAGTGCTCCTTGAAGCGGCGGTGCCGGCCTACGGGAGGGCTGCCCTATGATGCGCGGCGGCGGCGGTATCGGCGGCGGCATGATGCGGGGGATGCGCGGCACCTCCGCCGACAGCATGTTCGCGCCGTCCAATGACAACCTCACCGACGAAGACGTGGTAGGTCGCGCATATGACAACCGCGTCGTCAAGCGCTTTGCCACCTACATCCGTCCCTATCGCAAGTACGCCTTCATCGCGTTGGCTTCCCTGCTCATCTACGCGGCGGTGAACGCGGCGATCCCCTGGGTAATCAAGCTCGGCATCGACTGGGCCGTCACCGACGGGAACATCGGTCGCGTGCATATCATTGGCGCGGCCTTCATGGTGATCACCGTCATCCACTTCCTGTCGAACCGGCTGCAATTCATCTTCATTTCGCTCACCGGACAGCACATCCTGTACGACCTGCGATCCGGGATGTTCGGCCATCTACAGAACCAGTCCAACGCCTTTTATCACCGGACGCCCATCGGGCGCATCATGTCCCGGATGCAGTCCGACGTATTGCAGCTGCAAGAAACCTTTGAGCTGCTGGCGCTGGCGCTGGCGGAACTGGTGACGGTGGGTGTGATCATCATCCTGATGCTGATCATCGACTGGCAGCTGGCTTTGTTGTGCATGCTGGTGGTGCCCATTCTGACCGTGATCCTGATGTACTGGCAGCGTTTCGCGCGGCACTCGTTCATGCGCATTCGCCGTGCCATCGCCATGGTCAACGGCGAGTACAACCAGAACATCACGGGCGTGCGGGTGGTGCAGAGCTTGAATCGCCAGGACGAAAATCTGGCTCACTTCCGCACCCTGAATCAAGAATATCTGGACGCCAACCTGGAAGCGGCGCGCTATTCGGGTATGCTGCAGCCGCTGGTGGAATTGCTCATCGGTCTCGGCATTGGCATTTGCGTTGTCCTCATCGGTGGTTTCATGCTCCAGAGAGACGCGCTGGAAGTGGGCACGCTAGTAATGTTCGCCCTGTCTATCCAGCGGTTCTTCGAGCCGATCCGCCAGCTCACCATGCAGTACAGCCAACTGCAACGGGCAATGGCCGCCGGCGTCCGCATCTTTGAGGTCCTGGACCTGGAGCCCGACGTTACGGACAAGCCCGATGCCATCGCACTGCCGGAGGTCCAGGGAGAGATCAAGTACAACGACGTGCTCTTCCATTACGTGCCCGGCACCGACGTCCTCAAGAACGTCAACCTGCACATCAAGGCCGGCGAGAACGTCGCCCTGGTGGGATCCACCGGCGCCGGCAAGAGCACGCTGGTCAACCTCCTGCACCGGTCGGCGGACGTGACGGGCGGCTCGATAACCATTGACGGGTACGACCTGCGCGACGTAACCCGGAAGTCACTGGTACACCAGATGAGCATGGTACTGCAGGAACCGTACCTCTTCTCCGGGTCAGTGCGCGAAAACATCCGCTACCAGAACGAAGGCGCCACCGACGAGGAAATGATCGCAGCGTCCAAGGCGGTGGGAGCCCACGATTTCATCATGGAACTGGACAGCGGGTACGACTCGGAACTGGCCGAGCGCGGCGTCAACCTCAGCATCGGGCAGCGGCAGTTGATCAGCTTCGCCCGGGCCATCGTGGGCAATCCCCGGATCCTGGTGCTGGACGAGGCCACGGCCAACATCGACACCCACACCGAGTTGCTGATCCAGCAGGCCTTGAACCGCATCCTGAAGGGACGAACGTCAATAGTGATCGCGCACCGGCTTTCGACCATCCGCAACGCCGACAAGATCGTGGTGCTGGACCGGGGCAACGTCGCTGAGGTTGGCTCCCACGACGAGTTGCTGGAAGCCGGCGGCGTTTACGCTCAGCTCTACGCCATCAACTACGGACTGTCCGGCCCCAGCGTCGACGTGGCGCCGGTGGGCGGCGAGGTCATCGGAGCAGACGGACTGTCGCCGGCGGCCGCCGACTGATCGTATCGAAACCAACCGGAAGAGAGCGACCGCGTTGGTCGCTCTTTTTGTGCCCGGCTGCGCTAGTCCTCCGACAAAAACTCGCGGATAACCGAGGCCAGCTCCTCGGGTTTGTGGTATCCGATGTCGTGGATGGTGTCTTGGATCCAGTGGACCCGTCCGTTGGGCAGGGCGGCTTCGGCGGCGGCGACCATCACCTCACGCTGCCGCGAAAACTGTGAGTTGACGCGGTCGGCGCGCGGCCCGGCGGCGATCACCAGCGCGGGCACAGTGATCCTGGGAAGAACTACCGAGGGCGGCTCGTTCCACATGGTTTCCAGGACCTGCGCGTGATTCTGCGGGCGCAGGTTGTCGTACATCTGGCCGTCGGTGCCTTCGTGAACCATGGTGAGGGCGATTTCCGCCAGGTCGTCGCCCCAGCAAAACGAGAGATTATCGGCCAGGCGGGACAGATATTCCTCACGGGTGCCGACAACAAGGCGCGGGGCCAGCCGCTGCCGGAAGGCCTCCCAGGTGGGTTCCGGCAGCAGGCCGCCGTCCTGGAAACCGCCGTCGATCATCACCACGCGGGAGACACGATCCGGAAAGCGCATGGCGAGGTTGCTGGCCACGTGTCCGCCCCAGGAGTGGCCTAACACCGGAGCCCGCGCAATGCCGAAATGATCCATCAGCCGCACGGCGTCCTCGGCCAGGGTCTGCCAGTCGTAACCGGCCTCCGCCTGGGTGGTCGCGCCGTGACCCCGCTGGTCCGGGGCGATAACCCGGTACGGGCCAGCCAGCAAAGGAGCGACCCGACGATACCAGTGACCGGATGACGCCAGCCCGTGCAGGGCGAGCAGCGGCTCGCCGTCTCCACCCCAATCGAGGTAATGCACATCCAGGTCGCCGATTGCGGCGTTGCCGGATTGCGGCGTTGATTCGTTGCGATACGTCCCGGGGTTTGGCATATCCGTCCATTGGCTCCCGTAGTTTGGCGCAGATTATACGCTGACTGACGGTAACTGTTCAGACTTGCGGGGAAAGTGTCATTGCGAGCCAACGCGGCAATCCCGTCGGCGCAAGGAGGGCCCTCGGGCAGACGACGTTGCTGTTACGACGTCGAGATTGCCACGGCGCAAGCGCTTCGCAATGACAACCTCCTGGATTCTGAACAGTTACGATTGACGGCGAACGTTCGCGTGCCACGGAGAGCAAGAAATCCGGTGTGCTAAAATCGCCCCATAGCGCCCAGATGCCGGGCGAGGGAGTTGCCATGACCGACCGTTATCACCTCGGCGACTATTCCCAATTGGTGGCGCAGGCTGCGGCCAAACTGGATTCCGACCGCGTTCCGGCCCGGCTCCGCGCCCACGATCATACGCTGTGGAGCGAAGATCCTACCGAGATATCGGACCGCCTGGCGTGGCTCACACTGCCGACGAATATGCGGGCCAAACTGCCCGGGCTTTACGAGTTCGCCGACACGGTCCGTTCGGCCGATTACCGCCACGTCGCGCTGTTGGGTATGGGCGGCAGCAGCCTGGGCCCGGAGGTGATTCGGCAGGTCATTGGCAGCGCGACGGCTGACGGGGCATATCCGCGGATGCTGACGCTGGACAGCACCGTGCCGGATTGGGTGGCCACCACCACCGAGCAGATAGACCCGGCGCGCACCCTGTTTGCGGTATCGTCCAAGTCGGGCACCACCACGGAACCCCTGACTTTCTACGCATACTTTCGCGGCCTGGTGGAAGCCGCGCTGGGCGCTGAAGCCGCCGGCGACAATTTCATTGCGGTCACCGATCCCGGAACGGCGTTGGCCAAACGGGCCAGCGACGAGAATTTCCGTCGCGCGTTCCTGAATAACCCGGACATCGGGGGCCGCTATTCCGTGCTGTCCTACTTTGGCCTGGCGCCGGCCGCGCTTACGGGGGTAGATCTCGACCGCCTGCTGGAATCAGCGGAGCGGATGCAGACGCGGTGCTTGAACGACGGGACCGCTTCGGAAAACCCGGGCGGGTGGCTGGGAGCAGCCATCGGAACGATGGTCAAGCATGGGAGGGACAAGCTCACGCTGATCTCCACCGACAGCCTGGCTCCATTCGGGCTCTGGGTGGAGCAACTCCTGGCAGAGAGCACGGGGAAGGACAGCACCGGCGTGATTCCCGTGGCCGCGGAGCCATTGCCGGGCCACCCCGATGGTTCCTACGGAAACGACCGTTTCTTTGTCCAGCTGCGGCTGAACAGCGACGACAACACCCAACCCGATGGGCTGGTGGAACAGTTGCAAGCAGCGGGGCATCCGGTTGCGGTGCTGGAGTTGGCGGACGTGTACGACCTGGGGGCCGAGTTCTACCGCTGGGAGTATGCCACCGCCGTCGCCGGGCACGTCCTGGGCATCCATCCTTTTGATCAGCCGGACGTGCAGGGCGCCAAGGACCGCACCGTCGGCGTGCTGGAGCAGTGGCAGCGGGAAAGGAAGTTGCCGACCGCGCGGTCGGATGACGGCACGGTACTGGCGCGACTGCTGGGAGCCAGCCAACCCGGGGACTACCTGGCGATCATGGCGTACCTGCCGGACACGGAGGCGATACGCGAAACCGTCAACCGACTGCGCCAACGGGTCATGGCAAAGTACCGGATTGCAACTACCATGGGATACGGGCCGCGGTTCCTGCATTCGACGGGGCAGCTGCACAAGGGCGGGCCGGCTTCCGGCATTTTCCTGCAACTCACCCAGAATCACCGCTCAGACATATCGATACCCGGGTGGGACCTCAGCTTCGGCGTGCTGGCCGATGCGCAGGCCCTGGGTGATCTGCAGGCGCTGGACGATCTCGGCCGGCGCACCGTGTCGGTGCACTTGGGCGACGATGCCGCCGGAGGCATAAAGCGCATCGTCGATGCCCTGTGACCGTGTCCGAGTTGATATCGTCAAATCGATAAATAATCTGTAACTGTTCAGACTTGTGAGGAGAGTGTCATTGCGAGCGAAGCGAGGCAATCTCGTTGGCGCAGGGGAGCCCTCTGGGGCAGGCGTGCAGCTACGGTGTCGAGATTGCCACGGCGCAAGCGCCTCGCAATGACAACCTCCCAAAATCTGAACGCTTGCAAGAATCTTGCATAGATTGAGATCGCAGTCAGATCCGCGCTGTAGAAGCAGCGGCCCGTCGGAACCATAAGGAGAAGAGGATTTTGGAACTTGGGATGATTGGACTGGGTCGCATGGGCGCGAACATGACCCAGCGGTTGCTGCTGGCGGGGCACAAACTCGTCGTGTATGACCAGAACGTGGAGGCCGTAGCTGCCAGCGGGGCCGGCGGCGCGGTCGCCGCAGCATCGGTCGCGGACCTGGTCGAGAAACTGAGCGTGCCCCGGGCAGTGTGGATCATGCTGCCGGCAGGAGCGGTGACCGACGGCGTGATCGACGAACTGGCCGGGCTGCTGGCGTCGGGAGACGCGGTGATCGACGGCGGCAACGCCAACTACAAAGACACACTGCGACGCGGGGAGCATCTCGCCACACGCGGAATACACCTGCTGGATGCCGGAACCAGCGGCGGCATCTGGGGATTGGCCGAAGGCTACTCGCTGATGGTCGGCGGCGACGCCGGGGTATTCGCCCGTCTGGAGCCCATTTTCCAATCGCTGGCCCCGGGCGAGGACAAAGGCTACTCTCACGTGGGACCCACGGGGGCGGGCCACTTCACCAAGATGGTGCACAACGGCGTCGAGTACGCGCTGATGCAGGCTTACGCCGAGGGTTTTGAGTTGCTCCAAGCCAAGCAGGCCGACTTTGACCTGGACCTGACGGCCATCGCCAAGACCTGGCAGCACGGCAGCGTCGTCCGCTCCTGGCTGCTGGATCTCGCTGTCCGTGCATTGGAAGAGGATCCGGGGCTGGAGAGCCTGGCCGCCTACGTGGACGATTCCGGCGAGGGCCGGTGGACGGTCAACGAGTCGGTGGAGCTGGCGGTGCCCACGCCGGCCATCACCGCCGCGCTATACCAGCGGTTCCGTTCGCGGCAGGATGAGCCGTTCGGCGCGCGCCTGCTGGCCGCCCTGCGCAACCAATTCGGGGGGCACGCCGTCCGTGAGGCGGGCTCGCAATGATGACTTCGGGGCCCACCCTGCTACGCGATGGCGATGATGCGCGTGGGGTAACCGCCGTCGTGATCATGGGAGCCAGTGGCAACCTGACGCGCACCAAGCTGGCCCCGGCGCTGTTCAGCCTGTACCGGAAGGGCCGCCTCCCCGACGACGTGCGGGTCATCGGCATGGCCCGAGATGCGATGAATGACGGCCAGTTCCGGGCACTGCTGCGCGAGTCGATTGAGGATGCGGGCGACGAAGAGTGGGAGGAATTCGCGGGCCGACTGACCTATGTGTCGGGGGACGTCACCGACACCGGGACTCTGAAGCGCGTGTACGACAACATCGCCCAGGCGGCGTCACAGCAGAGCGACACGTTCAACTGCCTGTACTACCTGGCGCTGGCTCCCGGGCTGTACGAGCCGGTGATCCACGCCCTGTCGGAAGCGGGCATGGCGGACGAGGCCCGTGGGTGGCGGCGCATCGTAATCGAAAAGCCCTTCGGGTCCGACCTCCAAACTGCGCAGCGGTTGAACCGCCACGCGCACAGCGTGTTCCGGGAAGAGCAGGTATATCGCATCGACCACTACCTGGGCAAGGAGACGGTTCAGAACCTGCTGGTGTTCCGATTCGCCAACTCGATTTTCGAGCCGATCTGGAACCGGAACTACATTGACCAAGTGCAGATCACGGTAGCCGAGGACGTGCTGGTGGGCGAGCGGGGCGAGTACTACGACCGGTCGGGCGTGCTGAAGGACATGTTCCAGAACCACCTGCTGCAACTGCTGGCGCTGATCACCATGGACCCGCCCTATGCCTTTGCCGCCGACGCCTTGCGGAACGAGAAGGTCAAGGCTCTCAGCGCAGTGCGCCGCATGTCGCTGCGTGACGTGCGCGAGAACGTGGTGATCGGCCAGTATGACGGCTACCACTACGAGCCCGGCGTGTCTCCCGGCTCCCACACGCCGACCTATGCCGCCCTGCGCCTGTACGTGGACAACTGGCGCTGGCACGGCGTTCCCTTCTACCTGCGTTCGGGCAAGGGTCTGTCACGCAAGACCACCGAGATGATCATCCAGTTTCGGTCGCCGCCGCATATGCTCTTTCCGGTGCCCGACGACGTGGACATACCCGGCAACACGCTTTCGATCTGCGTTCAACCCAACGAGGGGATGCGGCTGGAGTTCCAGTCCAAGGTGCCGGACGCCGACCTGGAGATGAAACCGGTCTCGCTGGAGTTTCACTACCACGACGGTTTCGCCGGGGTGGAACTGCCGGACGCCTACGAGCGGCTGCTGCTGGACGCACTGGAGGGCGACGCTTCGCTGTTTACCCGCAGCGACGAGATCGAGCTGGCGTGGAGCATCATCGACCCCATCGTCCACGGTTTGGATCTGCCGGGGGCGCCGGCCCCGTTCCGCTACCTGCCCGGCATGGACGGCCCGCCCAACGGCGAGGAACTGCTGCAGAACGACAACCGTCGGTGGCTGCCGGGGTGCGTGGAAGTGGGGTACGGGATCTAGGCGCAGGACAAACCGGAGAAACGGTTAGGGGCGAATGATCATTCGCCCCTATATTGTTAGTCAGAGCGTTGTAGCTCAGACTAACCGTTGTTGAAGATGTCGTTGGCGATGTCCATGGCGCCGCGGGCGAAGGGGATGCCGGCGTACAGGGTCATGTGGCCAAAGACCTCGATGATCTGGTCCTGCGTGAAACCGATGTTGAGGGCGCCCCGGATGTGGCTGCGCAGTGGCCCCTCGCGTCCCAGGGCGGCGAGGCAGGTCATGGTGCAGAGGCATCGGCTGGGCAGATCCAGGCCGGGACGAGTCCAGGTTGCGCCCCAGTAGTACTCGCCGGTGACACGGCCAAGCTCACGCTCGGCATCGGTGGGAGGCGTGGGGCGTGCGCCGCCTCCGCCACCCATGTAGTTGCGGCGGTATTCATCGCCGCGCCGGAACAGGCTGTCGGGGTCCTCGTTGGGATCGTGGATGCGGGCCGGGGTGAAGTCGATGCCGCGCTCCTCGAACACCTCTTTGCAGATGGTCAGGGCTTGGATGCCGGCAGGGGCGCCCCCGTACCAAGTGTCGTGGATGATCAACTCCACCACCTGCTCCGGCGTCAGGCCGATGTTAAGGGCGTTGCCCAAATGCCGCTTGAGCTGGACCTCGCGGTTCAGGACGATGAGGCAGGACAGGGTGATCATCTCGCGCTGGGCGGGGGTCAGGGCCGGCCGCTTCCAGATGGTGCCGAACAGCGCCTCGCCGAGGATGCGCTCGAGGTCGGGCGCGATGTCCCACGCGCCGGGCGATGAGCCACCCGTGATCTGTCCGCCGCCGAACATTCGGCGGGTTTCCTGCCCGCGTTCGTAGCGGTCATCGAGTTCAGTCATGTCATTCCTCCATAGGTGTGGGACCCGCAGGGTCGTCGGCAGTGTAGCAGAAGGCAGGGCGCCACGGACACGCGGTGCGTTGCCGCCGGTGACCCCCCGATGCTAGAGTGGACCGGGAACCCGCCGGCTCGAAAAGGAAAGCAGCCATGACAACCTTAACACTGGAGACCATCACACCACGCGAACCGGTCGTACCCCAGCGACCGACGGAGAGCAAGGAAGATGCCAAGTTGGGACTGCAAGACTACTCGGCGCGCTCGAGAATCTTGATCGACAACCATAAAGAGTTGCTTGCCAGGTACCCTGACCAGTGGATTGCTTTCGGCGACAACTGGAAAATCGTGGCGGCCGATACCCACGCAGAAGTTTTGGAGAAACTGAGGGCAGCGGGAGGGTATTCGCCTCACTCGGTGGTGCGACGCCTGGAGACCAACCCGCCCCGGCGTATCCCGACCGTCTGGCGGAAGCGGTCGCGATGATTACCGGCCGGTTCACTGACGACGGGCTGCCTGTCATCGAATGCAACGTGTTCCTGCCGCGGTTCGGCTTGATAGGACAAGTCACCTTCCTGGTTGATACCGGCTCGGACACCACCATCCTGCATCCCGATGCGGCGGCAGACCTGGATTGCCCGTTCGACCTGCTGGACAACCCCGCCGAGTTCATCAGCGCGGGTGGCGTTTTGCTCTATTACATGGAGCCAGCCGTGCTTTCCTTCAACGATAACGACGGCAGCGCCCGGGAGTTTGAGATCGACATTTCCATCGCCAAGCCCCATCCGGTTACCGACGGCTTGGATTCGCTGCTGGGCCGCGACCTGCTGAACCAAATACGCATGGAGTACGATTTTCCGCGGAGCCGATTGGAGTTGCATCAGGAATGAACTGGTTTCGGCGGCGTCCGCGCGGCCCAGTCGCATTCAGATTGGATCGCCCAGGTTGATGGTGTCCGCCGTCATGGCGACCGAAGCGCGATATTCGGCGGGCACGGCTTCCAGCGCGGGATGGCGGAATAGAGCATCGATGCATTCCTGACTGGCGCCGATGTACGTGGAATCGAGGTCGATATCGGTGGCGACAAACCAGGCGCGGTCAGCCGGCCACCAGATGTTGGGCGGCTCAGACAGGAAGTTGGCGTAGAAGGCGGTTATATCCTGCAATTCGCCGGTGTAGAGCAGATAGTTGCGGTCACAGCCACGGATCCGCTGCGCCCTCCTGATGTCACGGGGCGGTGGCAGCGGCCTACCGCTTCCATCCGAAGTGAGCAAGGCAGCACCGCCGGAGTACTGACCGTAACCCTCCCAAACCCCGAAATAGCACTGTTTCGGCGTGCCGGTGAACCGCGAGAGGAAAGCGGCCAACTCGGTCGCTACCTCCTCGTCCAGGCTGCCGTGGTTGGGGTCTTCGCGCCACGGCGGCAGACGCAAACCGTGGTCGGCGACGGGCGAACTAATGCCCTCGAATGACATCTGCGAGTGATACACCCTGCCGGACCAAGCGGCCACAGCAGACCATGGCACCGTCCGGTCGGATGCGTCCCATGCCGGGTGCAGCACGCGAGCGTAGGCCGCATACCCGCCCGGCACCAGCGCGCCAACGGACGCGAAATCGGTGGAAAACCCGTCCTCTACCCAGCGGCCGGCGGTGACGTCCGTCAAGAAGGTCAAGCCGGGCGGATGGACACTGTATCCGGGAGCATCCTGCTGCCGTTGTCTGCCGGAAGACAATCTCCTGAACAATCGTGAAAAGATATTCAGCATGGCGTGCGCTCCTCCACGCGCGTGCTATCATCCTGCCATGATAGACCTACTGATCTCCAACGGACAGGTAATTGACGGCTCGGGCAGCCCCGGGTTCTACGCGGCGGTGGCAGTCACGGACGACACGGTGACCATCCACCGGGGCGACGACGCAGATCTGCGTGAAAACGCCAGGCGCGTCATCGACGCCGCCGGCCACGTGGTCTGCCCCGGGTTCGTCGATCTGCATTCCCATGCCGGTTTGACGATACTCGGCGAACCACACCACGATCCCAAGGTGCGGCAGGGCGTCACCACTGAGCTGGTGGGCATCGACGGCATTTCCCACGCGCCTTTCCGGACGCAGGAAGATCTGCACCGGTACATCTGGCTGGACGCGGGGCTGAACGGCTACCCGCCAATGCCGGCGGACTGGCTCACCGTGGCCGACCTGCTGGGCAAGTACGACAACACCGTGGCGATCAACATGGCCTACATCCTGGGCAACTCGCCGGTGCGCATCTGGAGCGTGGGGTGGGATCAACGGGCGGCTACCGAGGGTGAGATTGCTGATATGCAATCCGTGGTGCGCGAGGCTATGGAGGAAGGCGCGTGGGGATTATCCACGGGGCTGGACTACCCGCCGGGCGCCTACGCGGACACCGATGAACTGGTGGCGCTGTCCGAGACGGCGGCTTCGCTGGGCGGCATCTACCACACGCACACGCGGGCCAGCCTGCTGAGCCAGGGTTACCTGGCGCCGTGGCATGAAGCGGTGGAGATCGGCCGCAGGAGCGGCATACCGGTGCACCTGACGCACTACCGGCAGTCCGTGTCCGGAGTGGGCAGCCACCTGGGACACCTGGGCCTGGTGGAGGATGCCAGGGCGGAGGGAATCGACTGCACCTTTGATTGCTACACCTACCCGTACTCGGGCACCACACCCACCATCGGGTTGCCACACTGGGCCAAGGACGGCGGACCGGAGCGGCTGATCGCGGCGCTCCAGGATGCCGATGACCGGGCGCGGATGAAGCGGGAGATCACGCCGAGCCGGCTGGAGAACAACTGGCTGACCAACTTCACCAAGCCGGAGAACCAGATCTACGATGGGCGGCTGATTACCGACATCGCGGAGATGCGCGGTCAGGATCCCGCTGATACGCTCTTCGACCTGCTGCTGGACGAGAACCTGGGCATCAGCACCGTCGGGCTGGGCACCAACGCGCAGACGCTTTACGCCTTTGTGTCGCACCCCTGCGGCATGATCGCGTCGGACGCCATCCTGTTCGGCGAGTATCCCAACCCGCGCACCTACGGGTGCTTCCCCATCGTCCTGGCCGAATTCGTGCGGGCCGAACAGCACCTGCGACTGCCCGAGGCCATCCGCAAGATGACCTCGTTTCCCGCCCAGCGGCTGGGCATCCCGGACCGGGGCCTGTTGCGCGACGGGTTCAAGGCGGACATCGTGGTGTTCAACCCGGACACGGTGAAAGCACTGGCGACCAAGGAGAACCCCAAGCAATACCCGGTGGGCATCGAGTACGTCATCGTCAACGGGCAGGTCGTAATCCAGCAGGGCGAGAATACCGGGGCGCTGCCGGGTAGAGGACTGCGTCGGGGCCGGGCGGCCACCTGAAACGCGCCGATGCCGGACTCCGTTTCTCCCGATTATCGCTACTGTCCCCGGTGCGGTAAGGCTCTAGACACCAAGGTCCGCGGTGGCCTGCCGCGGCCGTCCTGCGGGTCGTGCGGGTTCGTGCATTTCCGCAATCCGGCGGTGGGCGTCGCCGTGGTGGTGTTGGACGATGCAGGCCGGGTGCTGCTGGGGCGGCGATCTGCCGGCGGCAACGTGGGGGAGTGGTGCATTCCGTGCGGTTATGTAGAGTGGGGGGAGGACATTCGCGAGGCGGCGCGGCGGGAGTTTGAGGAGGAGACCGGATTGGACGTGGAGATCGGTGAAGTCTGCGCGGTGCATTCCAACTTTCACAACGCGGCCTCGCTGACGGTGGGGGTGTGGTTCTACGCGACCGTTGCCGGCGGCAAGGCATCAGCGTCGGATGACCTGGATCGCGTGGGCTGGTTTGCACCGTCGGACCCGCCGGAGCCGCTGGCATTCCCGACGGACCGGCTGGTGCTGGCGGATCTGGCACGGAGCATCTAGTGGCCTATCGCCTATGCCACGGGTTCAGGCAATTCATGCGCCTCCCAATCGCCACCGTGAATGTGCTCGAGCAATCGCTCAACCTCTTCATCGGTTAGCTTTGCTCCGCCGAGATGCGCGATGAACTCGCAGGCCCGATTAACCGTCGTACTGCCCGACATGACACGGCCGTTGGGATTCAGCAGCACGCCATGCCATATTGGGGAGTCGACGCCCCAATGGATGCGATTCAATCGGTCACATAGATCGTCATCCGACACTCCGCCGCAACGTTCTCGCATCAGCAAATACGCGCGCACCAAGGCGAGTTGCCCGATGGGTTTACCCAACAATGTCTGTTCCCGAATTTCGATCCGAGTTTTGTCTCCCGACGGAGAAGGATCGGAAACGGCTTTGGCCCACATATCAATGTTGGACAACAGACGTTCCCAAACTGCCTTGAGCCGCCCTTTGACCAGCGCCTGCCTGGCCTGGTCCATGTCATGCGGTCTGCCGCTGGCAACGAATTTCAGGCCTAGAATGATCGCAAGGTTGGCTTCGTAAAAAGTCGCCAGTGTTGTGAACTCTCGGGCAGTTTTGTTGAGGGTGTTGGAGCCAATCCTGGCCAGACCTGCATCAAGGACACCGTCATCTGAACGCAACAGCTCTCGCGTGATGACGGCGACCGCGTCGTCATCGTCGGTTATCAGGTTGTCGCCTTTGACGGTCGGTTTCGCGTAACGATTGATTTTGTTGAAAATCCGCCGTGAACCTTGATTCGTGAATCGCACCAAAATGACCGCAACGTCATCTTTACCCAATGCGATGTTGCTTTGGATGCCTTCGATGGTCCTGTTGTTGTGATCAACGCCATCAATCGCAAATCTGAACGCCATGAGGCGATGCTGTCCGTCAAGGGGCACCAGAATCTCGCTACCGCCCAAGACCACAAACCCAAGGGCTCGAGCCGCGCTCTGGTATGTTCTACGGAATGGATTCTTGCCCTCAAGGAAATCCGACAGCGGCTCGAAGTCCATTTCCTCATCGTTCAGCACCGCCAATACCACAGCCCCAGAAAACCGGTCTTCGTCTTCTGCGAAATATGGAGCGATGTCTTTGCGGATCCTCGCGAAATTGATTTCGCGCTGCCAGCGGTCTTCAATGCTCAAGTTTTCCCATTCAGGGATGTCTTTGGGGAACCGGACCATCCGCAAAACCTCCGCTACATTCATTGTAGTGAGGTAATACTCTGTACTCCCGAAAGTCCCCCGCGTAGCCGGAATGACTGTAGCCATACGGCTTCCTCCTTGGTTTTGGATACTATGCAATATTGTTGAATGGGCGTAGTTTTTCGATGGCTCTCGCTTCCATGTTTCGCAACTCGGTTCTGGAATAACCGGGCAACACAATATATGATACAAGTACCTCACCATCGAACGCGGCAAAATACTGCTGCAACTCCGAGTTATGCGTGGCTGTGCGATGCCGGCCTAGCCGAATTTGAAAGTCTGTTGTCATACCCACGTACAGACAAGCGCCCCCGGAAAGCCAAAAAGCGTAGAGCCCTTGTAGCCCACGTTCTATTCGATAATGGAAACCGTAGTCAAAGCCCTGTACCCGAGTTCTGAGGGCATTCACGGCACAGCATACGACCACCATTTCACACTCCACACATGCCCTCGCATTCATTGCCAAACAGTGAGAGTTGCGGCGATGTATGACAAAATTGCACGTCGCTCAGAGGCAACATGCTACCGTGCAGGTACATTTCGCCACCGAAGCGTTCAGCTCGACCCTTGGCACGCAGGCTCTCGTCAACGAATACCGCGTCTGCCCAAGATTCAGGATCAGATTTTTTCATCTCAATCCATTCCTCATCGGTATGAAAAGGACAGCCGATGCAGGCACTGCGCGGCAATTGGAGATCGGGATAATGTTCGGCGAACCATGCTTTGCAGTCGTCGCGGGTCATCCCAAGCTCAACCAATGGCCAATAGTTTTCAATCCACGATTGCCGGCTGGGTTTCATTCGGATGATCTCATCACGACTGATTCCAATCCATAACTCCACGAAAACCCCGGGAGGTGTAACTTGCCGGTAGCCAAGCCCCAACAAGTCACGCAGTTCTGTTTCGATGGGCGTCAACTTGTACTCACGAGTGCACTGCCGTTTGGCCAGTCCTCTTTTGCCGGTTTTAGTGCGGACGAAGGCGGGTATGGAACTGAACTGCTGTCCGGTCGAGTTTGTGCCGGCCAGGATGTCATCTCTTATGTTGCCGCTCTGAACCCGTCGCAGCGGGAACGGCATCTGAGTTTCCAACCAATCGAGATGGCGATAAACGTTGCCCGGTTCCCACCCGGTGTCGGCGAAAATGGCAAAGTCCGGCATAGGCTTGATGAGGCCCTTGGCAGCCATCAGTGCCACCACGGAGCTTTGTACGCCGCCGCCCAACGATATTACGGTCAGATCTGCCTCTCCGTACATACTGCCTCGTTATCGCAACCCCTTATCATGCCCTCTCCCCCCAGATCGATGTAGGATGCGGATAGTAGGCTTATACCACATCAAATGCCCGTCCGCAAAAACTTGTCATTCTAAGGCGGTATGACATAGTGACCAAGCGCGCCGTCGTCATTCAGCACCATCCGGTGGAAACGCTGGGCGGCAACTTCACCGGGATACTGCGGCAAGCGGATTTCGATCTGCACCAGGTACGGGTGTGCGACAGCGCGCCGAATTATGCCGAGTTCGATGCGCCAGATATTTCGGGAGTGGACCTGGTGGTGGCGCTGGGCGGGCCGATGTCGGCCAACGACAACTTCCCGGCCCTGATCCAGGAGATGGCGTATCTGCGTGCCGCCGCCACCGGAGACGTGGGCAACCGGGAGCCGACACCCGTCATTGGCATCTGCCTGGGGGCACAACTATTGTCGCGGGCGCTGGGCGGAGCGGTTGCGCCCACCGGAGGCTACCAGTTCGGGCTGCGAAAAATTGACATCACCCAAGCCGGTCGCACCGACCCGGCCTTTGGCGAGATCAACATTCCGCTGGTGCCCACGCTGCACGGCGAGCAGTTCACCGTACCGCCCGGCGGAATCCTGCTGGCCGAGGGTACCATGCTCCGCCGGGACGGCGGCTACGTTCGCTTCCCCATGGCGTTCCGCTACGGGCCGTCCTACGGGTTTCAGTTCGAGCCGCAACTGACCCTTGACGAACTGCGCGTTTGGAACCGTGAGTTGGCAAGCGACTATGAGCTGATGGGAGAACGGTTTAACCCTGAGCAAGAAGCGGCGCGCAACCTGCGGGAGTTTACGGCGTTCGCGCCGTATCACGAGGCGCAGATGGGGCGGATGCTGCTGGCGCTGTTGGCGCAGGCGGGACGGTCGTAGGAAGCAGCGACGCCTTCCCGGTCGTACCAAAAGGTGAGTTCACCGTTCAGTGACCGGAAGACCAGACCGTTGCCCGGTATGTGTCCCGCTGGCAGAATGAGCCTATTCCCACGCTGGAGCCGGCCATGACCACCTCCACCACCGCATATCCGCCCAATCCGGTGGTCGACCGCTCCGCGTTGCCTCCCGGTCCGCCCGAGTGGCCCGTCGTCGGCCAGTCCTTACGCTACCTTACCGACGTAATTGGACTCATGCAGGAGACCGCCGGTTACGGCGACCTGGCAACCATGTCCACCAAACCGGCGCTGGTGTACCTGGTCAGTCATCCGGACCTGGTCCAGGAACTGTTCGTAAACAACCATCAGTCGGTGGGGCGCGGTCGTACGACTGCGTCTCTGCGCTACCTTCTGGGCGACGGCCTGGTCACCTCCGACGACCCGCTGCACCTGCGCCAGCGCCGCTTGATGCAGCCGCAGTTCCACCATCGACGCATCGCCGGCTACGCTCAGATCATGACCGACTTCTCCCGGCGCCACGAGAGGCGATGGCAGGACGGCGAACACGTCGATATGGCCCGTGAGATGAGCGAACTCACCCTGCACATTGTGGTCAAGACCCTGTTCGGCCTGGACCTGCCCGACACTGTGCGTCGCATTGGGGTAGCTTTCGAGGTCGGCAACGAATATATCAAGGCCCAAGACAATCGGCCTCGGGGCCTGCGCCGTCTGGTGCATCGCCTGCCCTTTCCCTTCACCCGCCGGTTCCGGCGCGAACTTGCTTACCTGGATGAGACCATCTACGGCCTCATCGCCCAACGCCGCCAGTCCGGCCTGGAAGGCGACGATCTCCTCTCGCTGCTGCTCAACGTGCGGGACGAGGAGGCCGCCAGCCCCGAAGACGCCGTGATGACCGATACCCAACTGCGCGACGAGGTCATCACCCTGTTCGCCGCCGGCCACGAGACCACCGCCGTCGCCCTGACTTGGACCTGGTACTTGCTGGCCACGCACCCCGACATCCAGGCCCGCTTCCACGCCGAGCTGGACGACGTGCTCGGCCGGCGCGATCCAACCCCTGAGGATTTGGCAAACCTGCCTGTCACCGAACGGGTGCTGACCGAGTCCATGCGACTGTACCCGCCCATCTGGTCCACCGCCCGGATGACCTTCCGGCCCATCACCCTGGGCGGCTGGGACATACCGGCCGGCGCCGTCCTGTCGGCGCCCCAGCTGATCATCCACCGCGATCCCCGCTGGTTCGACGGTCCGCTGGAGTTTCGGCCCGACCGCTGGACGCCGGAGTTTCGCGCCGGCCGGCATCGGTTCGCTTATTACCCCTTCGGCGGCGGGCCGCGCCTGTGCATCGGCGAGGGTTTCGCATGGATGGAGGCCATGCTGCTGCTGGCAACCCTCGGTCAGCGCTGGACCCTGCGCCACGACCCACGGCACGAGGTCAGACTCCAGCCACTCATATCCCTGCGGGCCAAAGGCGGTATGCCTCTGTTCCTCGAACGGCGCAACTGAATCCGCTGGGAGGATTGTTTGTGACTGTTCAGAATTCGGGAGGTTGTCATTGCGAGGCGTTTGCGCCGCGGCAATCTCTACGCCGTAGCAGCGCCGTCTGCTCCAAAGGACTCCATTGCGCCATCGAGATTGCCGCGCTTCGCTCGCAATGACACTTTCCCCGCAACTCTGAACAGTTACGGTTGTTTTAGCGCTAACGGCGGGTCAGTCCGCCGGTTATGCCGGTTGCGCCGCCGGGTTTCCAAACCCGGCGGCGTATCCTTCGGAGGCCCGCACATCCACTCCGACGACGCCGGGCTCGTCGTGCCTTCTCACCACCAGCACCGGCGCGTTGGCGTGGCGCACCACCCGGTCCGCCACGCTTCCCAGCACCAGCCGGTTGATCCCGCTCCGCCCGTGGGTGGTCATCACGACCATGGTCAGCTCGGCGCCGGCCACGTTGACGATGGCCTCAGCGGGATTTTGTCCCTGCAAATGGGTAACGGTCACCTGGCCGCCGTATCCAAACTCCTGGGCCAACCGTCGTGACGCGGCCGCCAGCGACGTCCGGGCGTCTTCGGAATCGGCCTGCGCCAGTTCCTCGACTGAGATCAGGCCCTCTTCGGCGGAAGCGCGGTCCAGGTACCGGCGGTAGAAATCCGCGGTGCCCGTGACTTGTATCAGCGTGATGTTCGCGCCCAGCCCGGCGGCGACGGCGGCGGCATGAGACAACGATTCCTGGGATAACTCCGACCCGTCCAGCGGCACCAACACCGTTTTCACTTCAACCCCGTCTGCGGGCGCGGATTCCGCGCTGCTGCGAATCAGGAGCACCGGGTTGGAGATGGAGTGCAGCACCTTGTCCGCGACGCTGCCCAGGGCCCAGCGGGCAATGCCGCCGCGACCGTGCGTGGACATGACCACCAGCGCCTCCGGATCGCGCACCAGCCAGTCCACCAGGGCTCGCGCCGGCGCGCCCGGCAGGGTGGTCGCGGTGGCGACCAAGCCCGCTGACCTTAGCCCCTCCTGGATCTGGCCGAGATATTGGCGTGAGTTGCGCTCCACATCCGCCAGCATTCGTCGGGTCGTTTCGCCCGACTGCCGATGGCGCGCCGGCGGCGGCAGAACGTCGAAGGCTTCCACCAACTCGACGGGAATTGCCAACGATCCCGCGATGGCCCGCGCGTAGGGCAGCGCCGTCTCGGAAAACGGGGACCCATCCAGAGGGACGATAATTCTCGAATACATTATCGTGCGATCTCCATCACATCCGCCGGCGAGGGGTCATGCGCCGGCATTCTATCATTCGCCGCACCATCCCCGGACCTCACGGGTCGGCCCGAAACTCTAGCCAGGGCATGCTTCACGGCGGCAGCGGTTTTCACCCATTAAAAGGCGAGGCCAGGACCGTCGCCGGTCCTGGCCTTCGCGCGCCGGGGGCCACGATGCCCCCGACCCGGTCTCTCGTCCCTATCGGTCACCGCGACTATCGGGTCGCCGCTACGCCACCGACAGGGACCTGACACGGGAAATGCCACTTGTGGTGCCTCGTGATCAGAGAAACCACTTCCTACCTCCTGTGATGACGACGGTTTTTCCGTCGGGCTTTGGTGAGCGGGGTTTCCGATTCCAACCCCGACACCTTGAATATAGATTATACGGTTTGGCGATACTTGTCAACCCCTTATGCGGCGCGTGTGTGCCCACTTTCGCAAATTGTCAGAATCAGGATTTGCGGGATTTTATGATCAGGCAGGATTGGGAGATCTCCATCGCAGTACGGTTCCAATCCTGATAATCCCAAAATCTTGAAAATCCTGATTCTGACGGTTCTCCGCCGCAAACTGGGTACGCGTGGGCTTACGGCGGTCCAATTCAGAAGTCTCGATCATCAGCATCCGATGTTGCAATACCGGCCGATTTCTCAAAATTCACGCAAACACGTCAACATCTCACGTCTCGCCATCAGCTTGCCCTTTGCTATAACGGACTTGTCACCGGGAACGGCAGCATCTCGCCCGTTGCTTCGCACAACTCGCTGCCGCCCCGGGCCGTTTCTAATATCACCGGCTCGACGCTCCAAGACTAACGGAGGCCGGGCCCATCGGGTAGAGGTAGGAAACAACCATGCCAGACGAACGCGCACACGAATTGACCCAACGCCTGCGCAAAGCGGAAGAAGCCGCCAGCTACATGGAACGTCTGGAGACGCTGGCGTCTGAAGCGCCTACGCTGCGGGAACAGGTCAGCCTGCTGCAGCGTATGGAAGAGCGGGAGAACCACCGCCGTGAGGCTATCGAAAACGCTCGTTGCGCCCTGAACGCCGCTGCGGAAGCCCAGAGCGAACTGCCCGACCTGATCGCCAACGCCGCCAACCTGGTAAACCAGCTGGCGCGAGCCCTGCGCGAGGTTGACACCTTCCGCCGCGAGGCCACCGCCGCCCTCAGCGTCGTTGACCGCATGGACTACGAGGACGAGCTGGACCGCGCCATGGAGGAGCACGAAGAGGATGAAGATGCGACCATCCAGCGCGACGCCCAGTCCATTCGGATGCTGATCGCTTCCCGCCACGGCAGCACCCGGGTCCGGCGCATGATCGACGAGCTGTCGCCGGGATTCGAGGTTTTCGCCGGGTGCAACCTGAATGCCGACCCCATGCGCGGCGAGCTGACCGCCCTGATCATGGCCAAGCTCGCCGCCGAGGCCGAGGCCAGCCGCGGGCCGTCACCGGCAGTGCGCCGGCCGGCTCCGCCGCCGCAGATGTCCGAGCCGGCCCCTCCGGTTGCCCAGGCGAGCACCGACCCGGCCGGGGGTTAGCGATTATCCGGACTGATCAATCCAACGCATCGGGGGCGGCCAGCGGTCGCCCCCGTTTACTTGTATCAACTGCCCCGGTTTCGGGTACTATACGTCCAACTGGGAAAGGCGCTTTGCGCCGCCTTCGTGTCACGTGAATACCCCGCCGAGGAGATGATCACCATGGCCGACAAACAAATCCTTTGCGCCTTCGGAGTTGACCTTGACGCCGTGGGCGGCTGGTTGGGATCCTACGGTGGCGAGGACTCGCCCGACGACATCTCCAGGGGCCTGTTCGCCGGCGAGGTGGGCACGCCTCGCCTGCTGAAGCTCTTCGACCGGCTGGGGATCAGGACCAGTTGGTTCATCCCGGGCCACTCCATCGAGACTTTCCCGGACGAGTGCCGCATGATCGTGGAGCAGGGCCACGAGGTGGGCATGCACGGGTATTCGCACGAGAACCCCATCTCCATGTCCCCGGAGCAGGAGGAAGCGGTGCTCCTGCGCTGCATTGACCTGATCACCGAGCTTTCGGGGAAGCGGCCCCGGGGTTACGTCGCTCCCTGGTGGGAGTTCAGCCACGTGACCAACGAGCTGCTGCTCAAGCACGGCATCAAGTACGACCACAGCCTGATGCACAAGGACTTCGAGTGCTATTACGTCCGCGTCGGCGACCGCTGGACCAAGATCGACTACGCCATGCCGGCCGACTACTGGATGCACGCCCTGGAACGCGGGCAGGAGACTGATCTCGTGGAGATACCGGCCAACTGGTACCTGGACGACCTGCCCCCGATGATGTTCATCAAGAAGTCGCCCAACAGCCACGGCTTCGTCAACCCCCGGGACATCGAGCAGATGTGGCGCGACCAGTTCGACTGGGTGTACCGGGAGTACGACGACGCGGTTTTCCCGATCACCATTCACCCCGACGTCAGCGGCCGCCCGCAGGTGCTGCTGATGCTGGAGCGCATCGCCGAGTACATCCGCTCCCACGACGGGGTGCGGTTCGTCACGTTTGAGGAGATCGCGGACGACTTCCTGGCGCGGCATCCACGGCAGAAATCATAGGCTCTGCGGTGGCGGTAAACATGGCTTCGCAGGAGAGGAACATGCGCAGCATTGATATCCACGCCCACCTGACGCCGCAGTGCTTCTGGCGGGCCACCGAGAACGGCGGCGACTGGCACACCCTCCGGCGGGAAACCAACGCGCTGGGGCGGCCGGTGCTGGTGTCGGGCAGCGCGAGAGGGCAATTGCCGCCCAAAGCGAGCTGGACGCCGGAGCAGCGCCTGGCCGACATGGATTCCCTGGGCGTGGACGTTCACGTGGTCTCGCCCTTCGGCGGGTTCTACAACTACGACATGGACACGGACGTGACCGTCGCCACCGCCCGGGAGTGCAACGACGAGATCAGCCAGATGATGCATTCCTGGCCCGACCGCTTCTCCGGCCTGGCCACACTTCCCATGCAGGACGTGCCCGCCGCCATCGCTGAGATGGAGCGGGTCATGGTGAACCACGGGTTCAAGGGCGCGATGATCGACGACAAGATCAACGGCAAGCTGCTGGACGAGCCGGAGTTCATGCCCTTCTGGAAGGCCGCCGAGCAGTTGGGGGCGGTGATCCTGTTCCACCAGTCGGGCGATACCATCGTCGATGCGCGCATCAAGCGTTACCACCTGCCCAACTCGGTGGGAAACCTGGCCGACCGCACGCTGACCTTCGCCGCACTGGTGATGGGCGGCGTGATGGATGCCTGCCCCGACCTGCGCGTCTGCCTGTCCCACGGCGGCGGCTACGCCTGCTACGGCGCGGGCCGGATGGACCGGGGCTGGGAGCGTATCCCCGCATCGGACCGGTTGGCCGCTCTGCCGCCCAGTCAGTATCTCAGCCGGTTCTACTACGACTGCATCGTGTACACCGAGCAATCGCTGCGGTTCCTGATTGACTCCGTGGGCATCGACCGGGTGGTCTTCGGCACCGACTGGCCCTACGACATGGCCCAGGACTGGCCCGTTTCGTGGATTCTGGCCATGGAAAGCCTGACCCAGGACGAGAAGGACGCCATCCTGTGGAAGAACCTGGAGACGCTGCTGGGCATCTGACCGCCGGCTACCCGAACCGCATTATGCAAGCCCGTGTTCCGGAGGACAACCCGTGAGACACATCGACGTTCACACCCACCTGGCGCCGCAGATCCTGTGGAAAGCCTTTGCCAACGGCGAGGACTGGCACGGGATGCGTTACGAGGCGCAGGGCGACCTTGAGTTCATCGTCGGCAACGGCAAGCGCATCCTGATCAACTCGCCCAAGATCCGGTACACGCCGGAGGAACGGCTGGCGGACATGGACGCCGAGGGCACCGACGTGCAGGTGGTGTCCATCCACACGCCGCTGTTCCCTTACCACTGGGAGACCGCCGCAGCGACCAAAGCGTCACAAGAGGTCAACGACGAAATCGCCGGCATGACCCAGAAGTGGCCGGACCGTTTCGCCGGCCTGGCCACGCTGCCGGTGCAGGACGTGGACGCGGCGATCACCGAGTTGGAACGGGCCGTGAAGGTCCTGGGCCTCAAGGGCGCCGAGCTGGACATGGTGGTCAACGGCCAGAACTGGGACGAACCGCACTTCCTGCCGCTGTTCAAGGCAGCCGAGGAACTGGACGCCCTGCTGTTCTTCCACCCACAACCGCAGGACAACATCATGGCGCAGGAGCGGACGCTGCGCTACGGCATCCCCAACAGTGTCGGCGTCGTCCTGGAGGATGCTCTGCTGGTGGCGACGCTGATCTTCAGCGGCGTCCTGGACGAATGCCCCAACCTGCGGGTGTGCGTCGCCCACGGCGGCGGCGGGTCCTGCTTCGGCATGGGGCGCCTGGACCACGGCTGGCAGGTGCGCTCGGAGGCGCGGGTGAACATTCAGAAGCCGCCCAGCACGTACCAGAAGCAGATCTATTACGACTTCCTGACCGGCAGCGAGGCCGGACTGCGGTTCCTGATCGACTCCGTCGGAGTCGACCGCGTCGTCATCGGCAGCGACTGGCCCTTCGTGGGTTGGGATCCGTCGCCCGGAGGGTGGCTGGAAGGACTGGAGAGCCTGTCGCGGGAAGAGAAAGAAAAGATCTCCTGGAAAAACCTTGAGGCCCTGCTGGGTATCTGACGCGAAAGCGCCTCAGCCCACGGGCAGTTCCCGTCCGGTATCGGACGCCTGCTTGACGGTATCGAGGAAGCGATGGAGGCCGACGGCGGTATCGAAGGTGGGCAGGCTGGCCTGTCCGGTGCGTATCGCCTGGGCGAACAAGGCATACAGCTGCCCGACATTGAACGGGTCTCCCTTGGGGAAGTCGTCCGGCACGTACACGAACTGCTGGGGTATGTCCAGGTCCTGCAACTGGTGGGCGCCCTGCGCGCCCTGCACGCGCAGCATCTCGCCGCGCTGGGATGAGACGCTGCCGGTTACGATGAGCGTGCCTTCTCGCCCGTAGATCTCCATGCGGTAGCCACTGCCGGCCCAAGGCACGGCCCCGACGTGTACCGAGGCTGCGGCGCCGCGCTCCAGCTCACCCGACACGCGCACGTTATCGGGCGAGTGCACGTCCACAAACTGCTGGGTGTCGGTCTCGTACCATTGACCGACCTGGTTGGTCACCATGCAGGCCACCCGCTTGAAGTCGCCGAGCACGAAGCGCAGGGCGTCGATCACGTGGCCGGTGGCGATGGTCAGGGTGTTCGCGCCCATGGCGGGGTCGCGCTGCCAGGTGCCGCCGGACTGCCGATTTACGGGGCCGTCGCGGAACGTGGTTACGGTACAGGTCATCACCTCGCCCACGTAGCCGGTGTCGATCAGGTCTTTGACGTACAGCAACGCCGGGCTGACGCGGGATTGCAGGCCCACGGCCGTCTGCACGCCCTTCGCGCGGGCCAGTTCCGTCAACTCTTCGGCTTCGGCGGTGGTACGACCCAGGGGCCACTCGGTGAGGACGTGCTTGCCGGCTTCGATGGCGGCTTTGGTGGGTTCGTAGTGGGATGGCACACGCACCACCACGGCCACGGCGTCGATTTCCGGCGACGCTGCCATCTCGCGGAAGTCATGGAAGGCCAGTTTGGCGCCAAAGGCCTGTCGAGCCTCTTCGGCGCTCTCCGGCCTGGTGGTGCAGACTGCGGTGAATTCCACGTCGGGGCTGGCCAGCAGCGCGGGGAAGTGGGACTGCCCCGCCCAGGTCGAGTTGACGTTGGCCCCCACAAAACCGAGGCGAATTTTGTCTGTCATGATGCGGGCTCCTGAATGGTATCGTCAGCATCAGGATTTTCAAGATTATCGGATTTTCAGGATGCCGCCGCGAAAGCGCCAACCAGCCTAATCCAGATAATCCTGATGCTGACAATTTCTCCGAACGCGGGTAAGCGTAAGACGGCCTTACTCCAGCGAGTCGGGGTTGATTGGGGTGGGCATGGCCTGCACTGCCGGGAGGACCTTTTCGGCAAAGAGGCGGAGGCTCTTTTCCGCCTTGTCCCGAGGCATCCCGCCGTAGAACATGTGGATCACGACTTTCTCCAGGCTGATGGTCCACTGCAATGTGCGGATCTTCTCGATGATCTCGTCGGGCGTGCCGATGGGCTGGGTGGCGCGGCGGGCGTTGAAGCTGGCGTCGGCGGTGCCCACGTCGGCCTGATGGCGAGTCAGGTATTCCTCGTAGCCGTGGATGCCCTCGTAGCCCGGGTTGTTCCACTCGAAGTAGTGGTGCTGCGCCGCCATGAGCTGGTTGTGGAAGTAGATCCACCCCTCCTCGGCTTCCTCGTGGGACTCGGCACAGTACATCCACAGCAGGGTGGTGGGCTGGTCCGGCGGCAGGCCGAGTTCCTTGCGGATCCGGTTGAACCGGCGCACCTTGGCGACCATCTCGTCCACGTCGTCGCCGGCGACGAACATCTGGCCCAGGCCGTTTTCGGCGGCCATTCGCGCCGACGCCTCGGTGGTGAAAGCCACCTTGATGTCACGGGTCAGTTCGCCCTTGTGCCGCGCCTGGGGCCGGATGGTGGTCGGCGGGATGTCGTACACCTCCCCCTGGAACTCGAACCGCTCCGCGCCGTCGGCGGCCTTGATGGCGTTGATCACGTCGTAGAAATACTTGTGCGACTCGCCGATGGGGTAGCCCAGGGAAGCGTACTCGTGAGGAGCGATGCCGCGGCCGATGCCCAGGTGCAGGCGCCGTCCCTTCAGCAGAATGTCCAGCATGGAGAGCTCGGAGGCCAGCCGGACCGGGTTCCACCAGGGGGCCACTACCACCGCCGTGCCCACGTCAACCCGGCTGGTGCGGCCGGCCCAGTACGCCAGGTATTGCAACGGGTTGGGCTGCATGGAGTAGGCGGAACCGTAGTGCTCCGTGGCCCAGATGGAATCGAACCCCAGCGGCTCGACCAGTTCCCCCATGTAGAGAGTGTCGTCCATGTTGCTGGCGTCGGGTCTGTCTGGAGGCCGGTCGTAGTCCTCCGCCATCAGCCGAGGCCAATCACCCTGATTGTAGCCGGTGACCATCACTCCACAGTGCATTTGGTGTGTTCCTCCGTAAGGTTCGCCTTGTCATTGCAGGCGCAATGTGTCCTGCGAAGAGGCGATTTGCGATGTCAGTATAACCGTTTCGTGTGAGTGGCACCGGGAACGGACCGCGCGAGCGCCTTGTCCAAGTTCGGTTCATGTGCAAGAATACCCGCACACCTTAGCCCTTTCACGCACGTACTCATTGTGGCCAGCGGATCGTCGTTCGAATGAGGTTTGGGCATGACACAACGGACTGAGATCGTCTATCTAGAAGGTGAGGACGTTTATGTGTCGCAAACGCGCATCAGCATGCCGTTGTACCAGGTCAATGGACAAAAGTGGCGAGGCGAGGAACGCACGTTCGTGACCCGGGAGATTGCGTCTGTGCAGTTGAGCAGCGAAGGCTCCGGCTGGAAAACGTTTTTTGCGATTGTTGCCTTGGTTCTCGGCGCAGCGTCCGGGATCCTTGGAGCATTTGCTTTGGCCTTGGGCAACTTTGACGCCGGCCCGTTCTTCCTTATTCTCGGCGGTCTCCTGGCTGCGCCCATCATCATATTTCGTTCTCGCATTTTCGGGCGCACGTACTTCGCGACCCTCTACTTCCACGGCGGCGGTTCCTGGTACTCCGGCCGCCGATCCAAACGTCGCGAAGAGGTCCGGACGTTTGTGGCGGCGGTTGGCGAAGCCCTGTCCTCACGGGATTACGGACCGGGTGGCTGACGCCAGGCATCGTCGCGGCTCGACCGGAGCCTGATCTTCCCGTACGGGAACTCACCGCCGCATCAGGCTTTCCAGGCGCTGTTTCACCTTGGGCCACTCGGAGTCGATGACGCTGAAGTACACCGAATGGCGGTCGGCGCCGTCCCAGGCGATGCGGTGGTTGCGCCAGGTGCCCTCTTCCACGGCGCCCAGCCTCAGGATGGCACGGCGAGACCGTTCGTTCCGGTGGTCGGTCTTGAGGCTGACCCGCCGAGCCGCCTGGTCCTCGAAGGCATGGCTCATCAGCAGGTACTTGCACTCGGTGTTGACGCCGGTGCGCTGCCACGCCGTGGCATACCAGGTCATCCCGATTTCCAGGGCGCGGTTGGGCCGGTCGATGTCCAGGTACGCCGTGGAACCAATGGCTTGACCGGTCTCCAAGTGGACCACGGCGAATGCAACCCGCTCGCCCCGGCCGGTCTGGGCCATGCTCTGCTCGACCCATTGCCGCGCGTCGTCGAGGCCGACGAACGCCGGACGGGGCAGATAGCGCCAGATGGAGTCGTCGGCGCCTACGGCGTAAAGATCGTCGGCGTGCTGAGTACCCAAGGGTTCCAGGCGGACCAGATTGCCGGTCAGGGTGACCGGTTGCGGGTCTAGTTTCGGGTTGGACACAGGCGGCATGGCGATCTCCCGTAGTCGGCGTGAGTTGGTTTCCGAGGCGTACCCGGCTCCAGATGCCGGGTGGACTATTTTACCGGGATGAACGGGATGGATGGGATGCACGGGATATTTTTGGCAAATTGCCCGAGTAGAGGCGTATCCTATTGTGCATGCCGAATGGACCAGGTCGTGAACGATGCGTATAGATGTGGGTGAATGGCAGATCCGGAGCTTCCGCAGGGAGGACGCCGAGGCGCTGTCTCGGTACGCCAACAACCGGAATGTGTCGCGGAACCTGCGCGACGCCTTTCCGTACCCGTACACCCTGGCCCACGCGGAGACCTGGATCGATTTGGTGGCGCAGCAGGCTAAGGAAACCGACTTTGCCATAGCCTCGGAGTCCGAGCTGATCGGGGGAATCGGGCTCCAGACGCAGCGGGACGTACATCGCCGGTCGGGAGAGATCGGCTACTGGCTGGGGGAGCCGTTCTGGGGCCGCGGGATTGCCACCGCAGCACTGCGGGCGTTCACCGAGTACGCGTTTGAAGAGTTCAACCTGGTGCGCGTGTACGGCTACGTGTACGAGTGGAACCCCGCTTCGGCCCGGGTGCTGGAGAAGGTTGGCTACCAGTGCGAGGGCCGCCTGAAAAAGAGCGTCACCAAGAATGGACAGGTCATCGACCAGTTTCTCTACGCGATTACGCGGTGAGCCGTGGGGCAGCCGCGCGATGCTTCTCATGCTCAACCCGGTTTGCGGCGGGGGAACGTCAGAATCAGGATTTACGGGATTTTATGATTTGGCAGGATTGGGAGATCTCCATCACAGAACGGGTCAATCCTGATAATCCCCAAATCTTGAAAATCCTGATTCTGACAATTTACGAAAGTGGGTATGCGTGCGGGCAATGCCTACGCCGTCGGCGGGTTGTCCCGGTACCAGTCCACGATCTGCGAGCCGGTGGCCGCCCACACGCCGCCCCGTCGCATCATGCGGCCCAAGGCCCGGTCGAGGTAGCCGATGCGGAAGGGCTGGCCGATGAGCCAGGGATGCAGGTTCAGCGCCATCAGGCGCCCATTGTGCTGCCCGTCCTCGTACAGGGTCTCAAAGCTCTCTTCCAGAAGCTGCTGGTACCGGCCGACGACTACCCGGCGTTCCCACATGGCGGATATGTCGTCCAGTTCCCACATCACGGGCAGGGTGAACATCTCCCCGTGGGGGCTGTGGAGCGGATAGGGCTGCTCATCGTTGACCCAGTCGCAGACGTAGCGCAGGCCGGCCTCGGACAACAACTGGGGGGTGCGGTTGGACTCGCCGTATTCCGGCCCCAGCCAGCCGGCGGGCGCGCTGCCGGTGGCGCGGGACAGGGCAGCCACCGACTGGCTGATGTACTCCCGCTCGGCATCCTCGGACATATTGCTGGATATCATTTGCGACAGCGATACGCCGTGGCCGATGATCTCCGCCCCGGCCTCCTGGCAGTGGCGTACCAGGTAAGGGTAGTTCTCGGCGGTCATGGCGTCCATGGCCACGGTGGCCGGGATGCCGTGCCGCCGCAGGGTGTCCAGCACGCGGAAGATGCCCACCCGGTGGCCGTACTCCCGGTGGGACAACCGGGCGTAGTCGGGGAAGCCCCGGGCGCCCAGGCCACCAGCGAAGGGCGTGGTGAAGCTGTCTTCCGGCGGGTCCCACTCGGGGTGCTCGAGGTTGACAATGACGCACAGGGCAACCCGCGCGTTGTCGGGCCAGCGCAGGATGCCCCGCTTGTTGAGAGGCGACCAGTCATAGTGCGGGTGGTCCATCCCGAAGCGCCGTTCTGCGGGCATCTCTTCATCTCCTCATTAATGCTAATGTCATTTGTACGTTTACAGGGCCCTGCGGGCAGGCCAATCCGTAGGGAGAGGCAGGGGCGGGTCGTCTGTCATTGGGTGAGCCGGTCTCTGTGGCTGGTCGGCACCATCTCGCAGCAGGACACCCTTCCCAGAAGGCGCCGGGCCGCTCCGAACGGATAGACGGGCATGAGACCCCCATGGCAAGTGTGGAGAACCGCAGCGCCGCCATTATCACACAAGACAGGCGGAGGCGACAGATGAGCCGATGCAACTCAACGCCGCAGCCCGCCGCGGCGCCCTATGGCAACCGGATTTCCAACCCATAGCCTGAAAAGACCTTGACACCCAACACAGATACTGCGAGGAGGATGGCGTTGCCGCAGGATCCGGAGTTGGAGAAGGCAGAGATTCGATGCAGCAGTACCTTGAAATGGGCATGGCGGGCGAGAGCGTGGGCCGGGCGATGGAGCGGGTGGTGGTGGTTGGGACGAGTTGCTCCGGGAAGACAACCCTGGCGCGGCAGCTGGCCGGAGTGTTGGGAGCGCCACACGTTGAGCTGGATGGTATCCACTGGATGTCCGGCTGGCGGGAGCGGCCGGTGGATGAGGTGCGGCGGATGGTGAGCGCGGACGCGGCGGCGGAACGGTGGGTGATGGACGGCAACTACAGCGCCGTGCGGGACATTGTCTGGGGACGGGCCACTGCTGTCGTCTGGCTCAACTACCCCTTTCGGGTGGTGCTGTGGCGCGCCCTGTCTCGGACCACCAGGCGGGTGATCACCCGGGAAGAGTTGTTCTCCGGCAACCGGGAAGGCTTCCAGCAATCGTTCCTCAGCCGGGATTCGATCATCCTGTGGGCGATCACCAGCCACCGGCGGGTGCGGCGGGAGTACCGGCGGATACTGGACAGCGGGGATTTTCCGCACCTGCGGGTGATTGAGCTGGGGAGTCCGGCCGAGGCGGAGGCGTTGGTCGCTCGTCTGAGCAGGCCGTCAGGAGATTGGTAGTCCGCTATCGGTTCTCGCGGAGTGCCCTCAACATCCTGGGGCGAGAATGCAAGCAGCGTCCCGACTCCGGCGAGATTGCCGCGCTGCGCTCGCAATGACTCACGAGGCGATGCGTGGGGATAGCGTTACGCCGTTTGGACGCTGGCCGCGGTTTGCAGGCCGAGTTCTTCGATGGACTGCTCGCGCATGATGAATTTTTGGATTTTGCCGGTGACGGTCATGGGGAACTCGTCGGTGAACTTGACGTAGCGGGGGACCTTGTAGTGGGCGATCCTGCCGCGGCAGAAGTCGCGGATGGAGTCCTCGGTGGCGTCGGCGTCGGGCTTGAGGCGGACCCAGGCCATGACCTCCTCGCCGAAGCGCTGATCGGGCACGCCGATGACCTGCACGTCGTCGATCTGCGGGTGGGTGTAGAGGAACTCCTCGATCTCACGGGGGTAAACGTTCTCGCCGCCGCGGATGATCATGTCCTTGAGGCGGCCGGTGATCTTGTAGTAGCCGTCCTCGTCCACGGTGGCCAGGTCGCCGGTATGGAGCCAGCCGTCGGCGTCGATGGAATCGGCGGTGGCGTCGGGCATGTTGTAGTAGCCCAGCATGACCATGCTGCTGCGGGTCTGGAGCTCGCCCTGCTCGCCGGCACTCACTTCGAGGTCGGTGTCGGGATCGACCAGGCGGACCTCCACGTTGGGCAAGACCTTGCCCACGGTGGAGACGCGGCGCTCGATGCTGTCGTCGGCGAGGGTCTGGGTGATGACGGGCGAGGCTTCGGTGAGGCCGTAGGCGATGGTGATGCGCTGGGCGCCCATGCGGTCGATGACCTCGCGCATCACCTCGATGGGACAGGGCGAGCCGGCCATGATGCCGGTGCGCAGGGAGCCGAGATCGAACTGGGCGAAGTCGGGATGGCTGAGCTGGGCGATGAACATGGTGGGCACGCCGTGGACGGCGGTGCAGCGCTCGTCGGAGATGGCGCGCAGGGTCTGGAGGGGGTCGAAGTGCTCGGCGGGAATGACCATGGTGGAACCGTGGACGACGCAGTTCAGGGTGCCCATGACGCAGCCGAAGCAGTGGTAGAAGGGCACGGGGATGCAGAGGCGATCATGCTCGTCCATCTCCATGCAGTCGCCGACGTGGAGGGCGTTGGAGAGGATGTTGTGGTGGGTGAGGGTCGCGCCCTTGGGGTTGCCGGTGGTGCCGGAGGTGTACTGGATGTTGATTGGGTCGTCGGGGGCGCACTGAGCCTGGCGAGCCTGGAGATACGCTGGGCTCACCTGCTTGCAGCGGGTCAGCAGGTCGTCCCAGCGCCACATGCCGGCGGGTGTGGGCGCGTCGGGTTCGTCGTGGGGCGGGATGAACACTAGGTGACGCAGGTAGGGGAATGCACTGGATCGCAACTCGCCGGGTGTCGTTTCGAGCAACTCGGGGACCAGTTCGTTGACCATGGCCACGTAGTCGGAGGTGCGGAAGCGGCCGATGAGGACCAGGGCGGTGAGCTGGGACTGTTCCAGCAGGTAGGCGAGTTCGTGCGTGCGGTAGGCGGGGTTGACGTTGACCAGGACGGCGCCGATCTTGGCGGTGGCAAACTGGGTCAGGACCCACTCGGTGTAGTTGGTGGCCCAGATGCCGACGTGTTGGCCCTTCTCGATGCCGATGGACATGAAACCGCGGGCAACCCGCTCGACCTCGGCATGGAACCGGCGGTAGGTGAAACGGTCGCCGGTGGCGGTATGGACGAGGGCTTCGCGGTCGGGGTAGCGGTCGGTCTGCTGGTCGAGGATATCGCCGATGGGCAGGCGGGTATCGATGCTGGTAGCCACGGCAGCGCCTCCTGGGAAGGGTTGTGGTCAGGCCAATTCCGTTGGCGGGTGATCAGCGTGAGTCCGTATGACGTCTCGATTGGGACAATTGTATCGTTTTTGCGGCTCGCGCACGCAATGGCGCTGCCGTTCAGCGCAACCCATGAAAAAGGGCAGCACGGCGGAACGCGCTGCCCGGCATCGCGGAGGGGTTTGCAAGGCGTCAGGTTTCGGTGGGCCGGTTTTGGGCGGACGGCCTGGCTTCGGGCGGGAGCTTGCCGCCTGGGGGTTTGCCGGGAGGCCAGGCTTTGGGGGTCGCCACACGCGGGGCCGTACCTTCGATCAGGCGGACGCGACGCCCACGAATTTCAGGTTGTTTATTGTCGGTTGGCATGATTCTACGCTGCTCCAACATCGGCACTGTATTCTACAGTAACCATATCATGGACGGTCGTGGCAGACCAGCCTTGAGCAGAACGTGAGTGTTGTGAATATTCCAAATTGTAAAAGTACGAATAGATTAACACTGTGTCGACGCCGTTGGAGACAATAAACTCGCAATATTCGTGATGGGATTCGCCCGGCTCGATGACCAGTTCATTCGGGCCCAAGCGGCGAAACGCTTCGTCAATGACCGGCCAGCCGATATCGGTGTGCTGTTCGGAATTGAACGCCGCATCATACAGAGATTCAATGTCCTCATCGTCCAACGGTTGGACTTGGTGCAGCCTGAAGAAGCTTTCGCGTATTTCGACCCTAACCTTCGAGCTATTGTGCAAAGTCGCGTTCACCGCGATATGCACGTACTGAGTGCCAACGGCACGGTGGGTGGCTGATTGGGCGACTGTGAGATGCGGCTCGAAGTCGCGGAACAGTTGGAGCTTCCGGTAGGCGAATACGGCGCCAGCGATGATGATCACGGCAGTGGCAAACAACTGCGCAGAGCTGATAACGTCGCTAAAGCGGCCGGCATCCGCGGCCTCGACAAGCCAGCGGTTAAGCAGTACGACGGTGCCGACCACTGCCACCGCGACGGCGGCGACCAACAACAGGTCCAGTGTAAGGCGACGATACGGACGGAATCGGTTTGGTGATATGCGCAAGCCCGCCTCCCAAGGCAGATACTGATGCGGTGGGCGAGTCTAACATCGCCGCGGGGCTGAAACGCCAAAACGGCGGCAAATCGCGCGGCGGGTTTTTGACAGTGTGGGCGGTTGGGGGTAGCATATTCAGTCAAGATTTCTACTGGTAAACTGACGCCGGCGGCTCGTGATTGTGCAACTCAACTGCCCTCGCTCGAACTGATTGTCGCCGGACGGAATGTTACTGATCTGACGCGTTGCGGGGCGGTCGGCGGACGTTGCCGGCACGTCCTTTTGCCCCGTTTTCTGGGAGAGATGCCTTGACTAGCCCTACCGCGAATACCGCCGACCGGCCCGATGCCAAGTCGCCGCTGTCCGGACCGGCAATCGTCCCCGAATTTGAGGAGGCGCTGACGCGGCTATGCGCGATAGCACGGCGGGGCCAGCGCGTTGACAGTCCCTTGTACAACCCCTCGGAAGAGTGGATTGTGGAGAGGATGCGCATCTTCCAGGACCTCCCGGAGCAGGATCGGGCGGAACTGCTGGCCGAGGCGCAGGCTTTGGAAACCGAGGCGGCAGAGGCCAATGCGGCGGGCCGAGCGTCCAGCAAGGTTTGGCCGGAGACGGTGTTCCGGCTGGACAACGGTGGGTTGGCGTTCTTCAGCCAGTTGGGAGTGGTGCGCCGGCCGGACCTGACGCAGTATTTCGTGGAAGGGTTCACCCGTAACCGGGACGCCCTGGCGTTTTCGGAGGACAACCAGCGACTGTTCACCGAGGTATTTCACCGAGTTTGCGAGAAGATGGAGACCCACTTCGCCAGCCCGAACCCTGACATGGAGAAAGGCATCGTGCAGACCGACCGGCAGATTTGCGACGCGCCAGGTCGGTCTTTTCATGCGCGCCAACTGCTGTTCGGCACGCGCTACATGCAGGCGCCCTACATGTGGCGACGGCTGACCTTCGACCTGCCCCAGGAGCAATGGCAGGAGCCGCCGGACATCCTGGAGGTTTCGGTCCCCCACTGGATGGACGACCTGGATCTGGACGAGGGGCTCAAGGCTCGGTTGCGCGAGGCCGGAATCACGCAGCTGGTGTTCAAGGCGCCCACGCGGGGTCTCTCACTGCACTTCGGGTTCGACTACGTGGGCGAGCACAAGATGGGGCCGCTGTCCATCGCCATGCACCAGGTGAAGCAGAAGAACGGCCTGGCGGTCCAGGCAGCCCTGAGCATGGCGCGGGTGCGCAAGCTGGACGGCCCGGCCGGTCCGGGAGAACTGGCCAACACGGCACTGGTCACTGTGGGCCCGTCGCTGCACGGCAAGAGCACGCTGACCATCATGGTGGAGCTGGCCAACAGCGAACTGGCCGGAGTGCTGAATCTGGACACCGACCCCGAGGAAGGGGTCTACCCGATGAACGACGACATCGTGCTGCTGCAACCGCTGGACGATCCCATCCCGAGCAACCGGAGCGGGCGGCGGGCGATGATCTCCCACGCTATCGACGGCACGGAGAACAATTTCTACGCCGTGCCCTTTGGCCTGACGCGGGACGACGACCCGATCACCTACGACGTGCTGCGGGGCGCGCCGGGCGTCACGTCGCCCGACGAGACGCTGGAAAACGTTCCGGTGCACGTGGACAGCCAGGAACCCAACTACCTGGAAAACCCGGTGCGCAACATGCGGATGATCCTGTCGCGGCGCGGGCTTTTGCAGCGCAAGGGAGCGGCAGGACTGATTTCCAAAATCACGGGCGGGCGGTTGAACGATTCGGTCCACGTGCCCATGGAGAACACGGACCGGGTCTTCTGGCAGGAGGTGATGCGGCAGAACACGGTGATACCGCCCCTGCGTCGTTTGAGCCTGGAGCAGTACATCAGGGTGCTGATGTACGGCGAAGCGGTGCAGATGGGAGCGGCTATCGGCGCTATCGGCCGGCCCTACGTGGAGTACTTCTCCGACCCGTTCATCATCGGGCTGGAGGACGAGAACGCCAACCTGCTCTACCACGTGCTGCAGCAATTGGCCTGGGGGGGAATGCCGCAGGAGTATTACGCCTTCAACACCGGCGGAGTGGGCGCCGACAGCAACGAGGAGGCGTCGGGTTCGCGCTACCGCAAGATACCGCGCGAGCTGACGATGATGTTGCAGGAGGCGCTGCTGCGGAACGCGGTCAAGTTCGAGTACGACGGGATGCTGCGCTCGGAAGTGGCGGTGGCGATTCTGGACGCCGACGGCAACGAGGTGGTGGACCTGCGCCAGGACTGGCTGCCGGTCAACATCTACGGGGAAGAGGACTATGCCGGCCGGGTGGTCGAGCTGATGCGACGGCGCTACTACGGCCGCGACCAGCAGGACAAGGCGGGGATACTGCGCTACACCAAGGTGGTCAATACCATCCTGGACATCACCGACGCTCCGGCTCCGGCCAACGAGCGCGAATTGTCGTGGCTGCTGTCGTTCTACTGGTCGCTGGACCAGGCGTACGAGACGCTGGTGGACACGGCGTCACACCGTTCCGAGGGAATGCGACCGGTAGCCTACCAGTTGCGGGAGTTGCAGCGGAAGTTCGATGCCGGCCAGTCCGGCGGGCTGTCGTTGGATGCGGCCGGAAAGAGGAGCCTGGCCGAGCTGGGGCTGCGAGCCGGATAAAACAAAGCGACCTTACCGTAGCGCCCGCGAGAAAAGGCCGTAACCGTGGATATCGGACAAATCGTAACGCTGGTGGTTTTCGTCGCCACCGTCATCGGCGCCGTGCTGTATCTGAGGGCGGACGCGAGGGCGAACCGCCAGGAGTTCAAGAATGACTTGGCTGAGTTGAAGTCTGATTTCAACGGCCAACTGGCTGAGTTTAGGGCAGAGTTCAACGCGGCCATCAGCAAATTGAGCGCGAACATCGAAAGCCTCAACCAGCGTGTTACGGTGTTGGAATCCAAGGTTGAGGCGCTGGACACGAAGATTGACACCAAGACGGCGGAGTTGTCCGCGCAGATGCAGCGGAACCACCGGGAGTTGCTGATCCGGCTGGAGTTCCGCCACCACGGCGACGGCCGGTATCCGGTGTCAGCGGCGACGGACCCGGATCCGGTTGATCCTGCGGCAGACGGCGAGTAGATGCACAAGACAGTTCAAACGGGGTGAGTTTTAAGGATGGCAGACAACAGCATTCAGGTCATTGGCGCCGTACCGTCCCAGCACGCTGACGTGCTGAGCGCCGACGCGCTGGAATTCGTTGCCGAGTTGCACCGGAACTTTGAGACCGCGCGGCGGCGGTTGATGCAGGCCCGCGTCCGCCGGCAGGCGGAGATCGACGCGGGAGCAACGCCCGACTTCCTGACGGAGACGCGGGGCGTGCGCGAGGGAGACTGGCGGGTGCAGCCGGCTCCGACAGACCTGACCAACCGGCGGGTGGAAATCACCGGGCCGTCGTCCAACCGGCGCATGGTGATCAACGCGCTGAACTGCGGGGCGCAGGTCTACATGACCGATTTCGAGGACGCCCACTCTCCGGCGTGGCTGCCCACGCTGGACGGCCAGGCCAACGTGCGCGACGCCTACCGGCGCACCATCAGCGACGAGGCGGCGGACGGACGGCAGTACCGGCTCAACGAGGACCTGGCGACGCTGTGCGTGCGGCCGCGCGGGCTGCACTTGATGGAGCGGCACGTGCTGGTGGACGGCGAGCCCGTGGCCGGCAGCTTCTTCGATTTCGGCCTGACGGTCTTTCACAACCATATTGCGCAGCAGAGTCATGGGACGGGTCCTTACTACTATCTGCCCAAGTTGCAGTCGCACTTGGAGGCGCGGCTCTGGAACGACGTTTTCAAATACGCCGAGGAACGGCTGGGGATCCCTCAGGGAACCATCAGCCCCACCGTACTGATCGAGCACATCCTGGCGGCGTTCGAGATGGAGGAGATCCTGTACGAGTTGCGGGAGCGTCCGGCGGGCCTCAACCTGGGCCGCTGGGACTACATCTTCAGCGTGATCAAGGTGTTCAACAGGCGCTCGGACATGGTGTTCCCGGACCGGGCGCAGGTGACGATGGCGACGCACTTCCTGACCTCGGCGGCGCAATTGCTGGTGAACACCTGTCACCGCCGCGGAGCCCACGCGCTGGGCGGCATGTCGGCGTTCATTCCGCGTCGGGATGACGCGGCGGCCAACGAGGCGGCTTTCGCGCAGGTGCGGTCAGATAAGCAGCGGGAGGCCGACCAGGGTTTTGACGGCGCCTGGATCGCCCACCCGGGACTGGTGGAGCCGGTGCTGGACGTGTTCCAGGCAGCGTTTTCGACGGACAACCAGCTGTCGGTAATTCCCGAAGTGCGCATCGCGCCGGACGATTTGCTGGCGGTGCCGGAAGGGCAGATCACCGAGGCGGGACTGCGGAACAACGTCAGCGTGGCGTTGCAGTACATCGACGCCTGGACGCGCGGCAACGGCGCGGTGGCTATCTACGGGCTGATGGAAGATGCCGCCACCGCGGAGATCTCGCGGTCGCAGCTGTGGCAGTGGCTGCAATACGGCTCCGCGCTGGACGACGGCCGGCCCATCACGGCCGAGTTGTATCGCCAGGTGCGGGCCCAAGAAGCGGCCGCCCTGGTGGAGCAGCGGGGCCAGGAAAATCCCGGCGCCCTGGACAAGGCGGTGGAGTTGCTGGACGAAATCGTGCTGTCGGATGACTTCGTGGAGTTCCTGACGCTGCCCGGTTATCGCTACCTGGACTAGACGAGGGTGACCGCCATGGCCTCCGCTGCCTCCGTCAAAGGCGCTGCACTTCCGACAGACGATGACGAACTTTATTGCGACCTGCCCCATCCGGTGTGGGTGAACATCCGACCCATACTGGAATCGGTGGCTGGGAAGCTTACCGACGAAGAAATTGACCAATGGTTCGTCGGGTTCCACGAGCTCAACGAAGGGCGCGGTTTTACGCTGGAACTGACCGCAGAAGGGGAGTTGGTGATAAGCCCTATGGTAAACCGAGGTGGAGGCAGAGCCGAATTTCGATTGGCAACCGCATTGGGAATTTGGGAAGATGAACACGGAGGCGAAGCCTACGGCCCGGACGCTAATATGCGGTTGCCCGACGGCTCGCGGATACGGCCTGATGCCTTGTGGCTATCCCCGGAACAGGTGGCCGCGCTTCCACCCGTGTCCGACGATGGGGCCATCACAGTTTGTCCAGCATTTGTCGCCGAGATAGTGTCGGGTACTGACAGATTGCCGCCCCTGCACCGCAAGATGGAGCGGTACATCGCCAACGGGGCGCAGTTGGGGTGGCTGATTGACCCGTACCGTCGGCGGGTGTACGTGTATCGTCCCGGTGTGGACATGGAGATGCTGGAAGACCCGGAGACCATCAGCGGTGATCCGGTACTGGAGGGGTTTGCATTCGAGGTGAGGCGGCGGATCTTCGCGCTGCACGAGACCGCTGGGGGATAGACACATGGTTACCGATGTTGCGCTCAAAGATATAGCAGCCGTTACCGATGGTGACGAGTCCTGCTACATCGACCTGCCGCATCCGCTGTCGATCAACATTCGTCCCATCCTGGAATCGGTGGCGGGGAAGCTCACCGACGAAGAGATTGACCAGTGGTTCGTGGGATTCGCACAGGCCAACGAGGGGCGCGGATTCTACCTGGAGCTGACCGCAGAAGGAGAGTTGGTAATCAACCCCATGGTGAACTTGCACAGCGGCATTGCCGAAGCGGAGGGCATCGCTGACTTGATGATTTGGTCACGGGAACGCGGTGGGCTTACACTCAGTTCGCGCACGATTATCCGCCTTCCCGACGGCACGCGCGCCGAGCCGGATCTGTCGTGGCTGTCGCCGGAACAGGTGACGGAACTCGGGCCCGTTTTACCACGCACCGTTACCGTCTGCCCGGCTTTTGTAGGCGAGATAATGTCTGAAACCGACCGGCTGCCGCCGTTGCAGCGCAAGATGGAGCGGTACATTGCCAACGGGGCGCTGCTGGGGTGGCTGATCGACCCGTATCGGCGGCGGGTGCATGTCTACAGACCCGACACCGATACGGAGATATTGGAAGACCCGGCATCGGTTAGCGCAGATCCGGTGATGCCTGGCTTTGTTTTCGAAGTGAGGCAGCGCATCTTCGCGCTGCACGAAACAGCCGCAGAGTAGAGTGTCAAACAAAGATGAAGATCCACCTGGTTGACGGCACTTTCGAGCTGTTTCGGGCGCACTATTCGCCGCGGCCGGGGCGTACGGCTCCCGACGGGCGGGATGTCAAGGCGACGCACGGGTTGGCGCAATCCCTGATCGCGCTGCTGGGCCAGCCTGACGTGACGCACATCGCGGCGGCGTTCGACAGCGTGATCCGGTCCTTTCGCAACGATATGTTCGACGGCTACAAGACCGGCGACGGGGTGGAGCCGGACCTGCTGGCGCAATTTCCACTGGCAGAGCAGATCACGGCCGCCTTGGGCATTACCGTCTGGCCCATGGCAGAGTTCGAGGCGGACGACGCCATCGCCACCGCAGCGGTGCGCTTTGCGGCAATCCCCGGCGTGGAACAAGTGGTGATGTGCTCGCCGGACAAGGATATGTCGCAGGTGGTGTCGGGCAAGCGGGTGGTGATGCTGGACCGGCGCAAAGGGGAGATCATCGACGAGGCCGGCGTGGTGGACAAGTTCGGAGTGCCGCCGTCGGCCATCGCCGACTACCTGGCGCTGGTGGGCGACTCGGCGGACGGGATCCCGGGCATACCGCGCTGGGGGGCGCGCTCGACCGCCACGGTTCTGACACGATACGGGCACATTGAGGATATTCCCGCCGACATGGCGGACTGGGACGTCAAGGTGCGCGGGGCCGGCAACCTGATGGCGGCGCTGACCGAGCAATGGGACGACGCCTTGCTCTATCGCGACCTGGCCACGCTCAGGCTGGATGTACCGCTGGATGAAACCGAGCCGGAACAGGTGCGATGGACCGGCGTGCGCCTACCGGACCTGGAAAAACTGTGCGGGTCCCTGGGGTTGGAGTCGTTGCTGGAGCGGCTGCCGGAAACGCCGGCACAGTCATTCTGAGACGACAGCCGGTTGATCGGGCGGCGGATCCGGACCGCGTCGCCGATTTGCGCTCCAATGGCGGTAGCCGAGGCTCGCCACGCCGGCGGACAGGAGGAGCACCGCTCCTAGCACCGAGGTAAGGGCCACGCGCATGGTGGCGTCGAACCAGAAACCGGCGGGGAAGAGGATGAGCAGGTAGTCGGTGCGTGGGTCCAGCATCCACAGGTCGTTGGCGAAGCTGAGACGGTGGAAGAGCAGGAAAAGCTGCTCGAAGCTGGCGACCGCCGCCAGACCGACCAGGAAGACCGCGATCAGAGTTACGGAGCCTCCCCAGACTGCCAGGCGGGTTGATACCGGGATCCGTGCCTCTCGGGAGACGGCGATGGTGAACGCTATCGTGAGCAATATCCACAGCGCCGATCCCAGGGCCACCCAGTAGGTGCCGCGCACCAGGCGCTTGACGTCGTACATGTGGGCCACTTCGCGCTGGTTAAACACCTCCTGCTCGACGCCGTAGATGGGCGCGCGCACCGCCAGGGGTTCGACCGAGCTATTGAAGTAGCGGCGAAGCTCGGCGCCGATGGCTACCAGGTCCGGGTCGGAGATGCCGGACCGCTGGGCGGTGTGATAACGCTGGAAGCCGTTGCGGTAGAGCCCCGGGTCGTTGACCGCCCAGGTCACCGAGCCGGCGACGAGGAAGAGGAGCACGGCGGGAACGGCGAGGGCTTGCGCGGCCGCCAGGGAGATGGAGACGGGCCTCAGGTCAGTCATTGGCCGGGCGCTGGCGATGGTGGAATATGTCGGCCAGGGGAATGGCGAGGCCGGGCAGCAGGGGCGTGGTCAGGGTATCGGAAGGGGTTAGCAGGCCACGGGAAACATAGTCACCGTCGTGGAGTTCCAGCAGCAGGGCGGTATCGTTGCGAGGGTCGAAGATCCAGTACTCGGAAACGCCGGCTTCGGCATAGAGTTGCCGTTTGCGGATGAGGTCGCGGTTGCGGTCGGAAGAGAGGACTTCCACCGCGATGTCGGGAACGCCCTCAAAATAGCCGCCCACTATCCGGCCGGGCTGTCCCGTCAAGATGATGGCCAAATCAGGGACCAGGACGTGTCGGGGGGCGCGGGACAGTATGGTCACCTGGTCCAGATGGACTGCGGCCGGGGGGTCGTTAAAACTGTTGATATAGTTTGCAATATGCCAGCCAAGCCAAAAGGCGATGAACTGGTGGACAGATCGCGGTCTGGGCATGATGTAAAGTTCTCCGTCGTCCAGTTCCATTCTGTTTCGTTCTTCCGTGTCGGGAAGGTCGAGGAACTCGGCGACGGACATGCGGGTTCCGGTGACGATGGGCTTCGTTGCCATGACAAGGCTCCGGTGGTGGGCTTCTTGGGATCCGTGTCCGCGTTGGTTAGGCATCGGTGGGGCGCTGGCGATGGTGGAACACGTCGGCCAGGGGAATGGCCAGGCCGGGCAGCAGGGCTGTGGTCAGGGTGTCGGATGGGGTCAGCAGGCCACGGGAAACATAGTCGCCGTCGCGGAGTTCCAGCAGCAGGGCGGTATCGTTGCGAGGGTCGAAGATCCAGTACTCGGAAACGCCGACGCCGGCATATATTTGACGCTTGCGAACAAGGTCGCGGTTGCGGTCGGAAGAGAGGACTTCCACCGCGATGTCGGGAACGCCCTCAAAATATCCACCCACTATTTGACCGGGCTGTCCGGTCAGTATGACCGCCACATCAGGGACCAAGACGTGTCGGGGGTCGCGGGACAGTATAGTCACCTGGTCCAGATGGACAGCAGCCGGCGGCTCCGCGAAACTGTCGATATAGTTAGCGATGTACAGGCACAACCGCAGTACAATGAACTGGTGGGCGGATCGCGGTCTGGGCATGATGTAAAGTTCTCCGTCGTCCAGTTCCATTTTGTTTCGTTCTTCCGTGTCGGGAAGGTCGAGGAACTCGGTGATGGACATGCGGGTTCCGGTGACGATGGGTTTCGTTGCCATGGCAAGGCTCCGGTGGCGGGCTTCCGACTAACAGGTTAACAGGCTGCGACCGGTTACAGGTTACCTGAAGGATGGTTTGATTATCAAACGTGCGGCGACGCGCGGCGTTGGAGGCTGGGATATACTGGCGTCATTATGCAGAACGATGTTACGTCTCCGACAAATTCGCCGATACCCGAAGAGCGCATGGGGGAGTTCCAGTCCCTGATTGACGTCGTGGCCCGGCTGCGCGGCCCTGGCGGCTGCCCGTGGGATGCCGAGCAGACCCACGAGTCGCTGAAGCGCAACCTGCTGGAAGAATGCTACGAAACGCTGGAGGCCATCGACGCCGGCGAGCCGCTGGAGTTGGCCGAGGAGCTGGGCGACATCCTGGTGCAGGTGGCGTTTCACGCCGATATTGCGCGGCAGGCGGGTCAGTTTGACATCGCCGACGTGCTGGCGGCGATCAATCGCAAGCTGATCCGGCGGCATCCCCACGTGTTTGCCGACGGCAGCGCGTCGGACGCAAGGCAGGTGGAGCGCAACTGGGAGCAGCTGAAGGCGGAAGAAAGGCGGGAAGCGGGCAAGCCAGAGCCGTCGGCGATGGACGGCGTGCCGGCAGCGCTGCCGGCCCTGACCGCCGCCCAGCTGATGCAGGACCGGGCGGCGCGCTTCGGATTCGACTGGGATGAGGTGGACGGGGTTCTGGATAAGTTGGTGGAAGAGATCGGCGAGTTCCGGGCGGCCGGGACGCCGGAGGAGCGGGCCGATGAGTTCGGCGACGTCCTGTTCGCGCTGGTGAACCTGGCACGGTGGTCGGGCATCCACGCGGAGGACGCACTGCGACAGGCCAACGGCAAGTTCCGCAGTCGCTACCAAGCCATGGAACGGCTGGCGTCGGAGCGGGAACAGGACTTTGCCGCGCTGCCGCTGGACGACAAGGAAGCGCTGTGGCAAGAGGCCAAGGCGGCCGAGGGGTAGGCGCGGGTCAGTCGTCGCCGGCGTCGCCCAGGGCGTGACCGAGGAACCCGGGTTCCAGCATGTAGATGCCGCCGGCGGCCATGGCGGCCATGGCGGCCAGGCCGGACAGGGCGCGCCACTGCGCGGAGGACCCGCGGAAGGGGCTCAGCCGTTCCATGAACGGACGCTTGGGTCGGAACCTGCGGATCCGGCGGCGGGCGCCGCTGAGTCGCATGGCCTCGGCCACGGCGTCGTCGAAATTGCCCATGCGGTCGATGAGCCGGCGATCCTGGGCGGACAGGGCGGTGTAAAGCTCGCCGGTGGCGAGTTCAATGGCTTCTTCGGGGGTCATCCTGCGGCTGTCGGCGACGACGGACACGAACAGCGCATACATCTGGGCAATCAGGTCCTGGAACTTGCCGGCCTCTTCATCGGTGGGGTGCCGCCAGAAACCGGACATGTCTTTCAAGCGCCCGCCCTTGAAGATGGAGATCTCCACGCCCACCTTGCTGAGCAACTGTTCTACGATGGGCCGCATGTAGATCACGCCGATGGAACCCACCAGAGCGGCGCGAGAGGCCATGATGGTGCCGGCTCCGCAGGCGATGTAGTATCCGCCCGACGCGCCCAGGCCGCGAATGTAGGCGACGACGGGCTTGCGCTGGGCGACGCGGCGGACGCTCTCGTAGAGCAGGTCGCTGGCGGTGGCGGAGCCGCCGGGGGAGTCGATGTCCAGCACCAGGGCGCCGATCTTGCGGTTGCTGGCCACGCGCTCGAAGATGCGGGAGTAGTCGGGTTCCTTGATGGCGGCGCCAATGACGCCGTGCATTTCGACGACGGCGATGCCGGTGCGGCGTTTGAAAAGGGGCATGGTTGTGAAACTCTACTTTGGTGTTCTACTGTATCCCGAGCTGTCGCCAAGCCCATTCCGGTGAGTATGGAGGCTGACCCCAATCTGTATTAGGGTTGTCCAGCATCAGGTTGATGAAGTGGGGAACCAGGAAGGCCATTATAGCCGCGCCGTCTTCTACCTGATCACGATTCACCCAACTCTGCCAAGTTGCACCTCCGTGCAGTAGCTGGTTGCGTAGCACGTAGAGGCGCTCGAAGAGCCGGCCTAGTACAGCGTCGGTTCGCTTGCTTGTAATGTCGTCTTTTATCCGGTTCGCGTCGTTCTCAAAGCGAGTTTGCCAGTCACGTGCGCCCATCCAAAAGGGCTTGTACACGAATTGATTATCCAACAGATCCCGGATTGACTGGTTGTGTTCTTTCCAAATGGCATTGAAGACGCCCCAGTTGGTGTCCAGATCGGCAATCCTGGAGAAATAATCCGTGAATTTTTCGCCTTCCCTCAAGTCGTACGTTTCGGGGCTGTCGTCAGCGTAGATCGCGTTGAAGGCAATCCAGTAGAAGATGAATGCAGCATCCGGGTCATCCCGTTCCTGCTCAGCTCGTGCCAGCCAGCTGGTGGCGCGGCGCATCCGGAGGTTAAACGGGTTTTGCCGTTGCTCTGAATCGGGGTTGATTTTCCACTTCGATTCCAGCGTTGCAGCGCTCAGCCCCTCAGCGATACTATCCGAACTCATGCTGATTCCCTCCCAAAAGAGAGTATAGCACCCGGTTTGACAGTGCCGGCCAGGCGGTCTAGCATCAAAGTGCGCCAGCAACTCGCTGTGTGAGGCATCATGACGCTAACTAGGGTAAAACTGGAGCGATTCACCGCGTTCGAGGATTTGGAGGCGGAGTTTTCGCCCGGCATCAACGCCTTCGTTGGCGAGAACGGGACGGGGAAGACGCACCTGATGAAGGTTTGCTATGCGGCCTGCGATGTTTCCAAAACGGGTGGCAGCTTTGAGGAAAAGCTGCTTCGGGTATTCCTTCCTTCAGGCCACCGCTCCACTCGACTGACCAAACAAGCACAGATAGAAACGCAGGGGACGGCGAAAGTACATAGCGGCGAAAGAAGCTTGAGCGCTACGTTTTCCAACACGGAGAATTTCGTGGGTTCAGTAAAGATCGGCGATGTTGACCCTTGGGCCGGCTCGCCAATCGCGAGCGTCTATATCCCGCCAAAGGAGATGCTGGCCAACGCCCCGGGCTTTTTGTCCCTCTACGCGGCCCGGGAGGTTCACTTTGAAGAGGTTTATCGGGACATACTGCACCAGGCTTACCTTCCTGCGCTGCGAGAACCTGTTGACGATGGTCACCGCCAGATGCTCGAAAGCTTGGAGAGCGTCATCGGGGGCAAGGTGACGGTCAAGGGCGAGGAGTTTTTTCTGAGCAACGAGCAGGGGGACCTGGAATTCACACTGCTGGCCGAGGGGTGGCGCAAGTTGGGTTTGCTGTGGTTGTTGATACGGAATGGGACGCTGCGGGATGGGTCGGTGCTCTTCTGGGACGAGCCGGAGGCCAATCTGAACCCCAAGATGTTCAAGGTCGTGATCGAGGTGTTGCTGGAGTTGCAGCGTGCGGGGGTGCAGGTTTTCTTTGCGACGCACGACTACGTGATTCTGAAGGAGCTGGACTTGCAGATGACGGAAGAGGACGCGGTGGCGTTCCATTCGCTGTATCGGGAAGACGATGGCGAGATCGCGTGCCGTACCACCGGGAGATACTTGGATATCCACCCTAACGCGATTGACGAGGCTTTTGACGACCTTTACGACCGTCAGATCCAGCGGAGCCTGGGCGGACTGAAGCGATGATCGCGCTTACGGAGGGCAATCTACAAATTTCCATTCAGGGCGCGGTGAACGCTCGCAAGTTCGACGATGACGGCCACGGGCTCAGTCATTGTATGAAAGCGGTGGATTTCATCCTCGAATTTCCTGATCACTACTTGTTCATCGAGTTCAAAGACCCAGATGCCCCCTATATACCGCGTCAAGCTCGCGCCGAGTTTTTGAGAAGCTTTGAAGAGGGCCAGCGTGACGAAGAGTTAAAGTACAAGTACCGTGATTCGTTTCTGTACGAATGGGCATCGGGCCGGGCGGACAAAGCGATTTACTATCTGGTACTGATTGCTCAGCACGATTTAAGCCCCGGGGATATGCTGCGCCGGACTAATGCTCTGGAGCGCATTCTGCCGTTGCAGTTGCCGAGTTCGGTGACTTGGACCAGACCGATGGTGAGCGGCTGCGGCGTGTTCAACATCGACGCTTGGAACCGGAACTTTCCCGACTACCCCGTCACCCGTCTGCCATAGCCTGCGTTGCCGCCGGTGGCGGTGTGGGTTATTCTGGCGGCTATCAATCGCGACAAGGAGCCAAGATATGCAATTCGGCCTGTTCATGATGCCGCTGCATCCGCCGCACCGTTCCTACGCCGATTCTTACGACCGGGACCTTGACCTCTTGCAGGAGGCGGACCGGCTGGGGTTCCACGAGGCGTGGATCGGCGAGCACCTTACCGAGCGCTGGGAGAACGCGCCGTTCCCTGACCTGCTGATCGCCAAGGCGTCGGCGCTGACGGAGAACATCCGGCTGGCCACGGGGGTGACGCTGCTGCCCATCCACAATCCCATCGAGCTGGCGCACCGCATCGCCATGCTGGACCACCTGACGCGGGGCCGGCTGTATTGGGGCATCGGACACCGTGCCATCCCCACCGACCTGCAACTGTTCGGCATGGACCCGAGCCAGGGCGACGACGTGCGGCGTCGGGCCGCCGAGGTGCTGGACGTGGTGCTGAGCCTGTGGGCGTCGGAGGGGCAGTTCTCCTATCACGGCGAGTTCTTTGACATCGAGGCGCCGGAGCTTGACCCGGTTCTGGAGCGCGGGCTGCACATGAAGCCGCTGCAGCAGCCGCACCCGCCCATCGGCGTGGCCGCCACGTCCATCGGGAGCAGCAGCATCCGGGTGGCCGGGCGCGAGGGCTACATCCCCATGAGCAGCAGCAATCTGGCTCCCAAGTATCTGGCGGACCACTGGACGACGGTGGAGGACGCCGCCGCCGAGGCCGGCCGGGAGGCGCGCCGTGCGGACTGGCGCATCGGGCGGGATGTGTTCGTCGGTGAGACCAGTGAGGAAGCGCGCGAACGGGCCTACGCGGTGCTGGGACGCAACTACCTACAACACCAGTTGCCGAACCGCTTGGGCTCAGGGCTGATTCAGGCCACCAAGATCGATCCCAACATGAGCGACGACGACCTGACCGTCGATTACATGATGGACAACATCTGGATCGTGGGCGACCCTGACGAGTGCGCCCAACGGATCCGGGCGCTGTATGACGAGGTGGGCGGTTTCGGCCACATGCTGTGCATCACCCAGGACCCGGACGACCGCCAGTGGGAGATGGACTGCCTGCGCTTGATCGCCGAGGAGGTGGCGCCGCGGGTGAGCGATCTAACGGGGGAATAAACCGGAGGGCCGGCGGAGATAATGCCGGCCCGCACTCAGAAGCTATCTCAGAGAGGTAAAGGTGAATTTCCTGACGGGCAAGGCATTGAGCAGACTGGCATCCATTGAGGGAATTGTCATTCTGTACTGGTTTGTCTTTTGGATTAGCAATGGACTGGACAAGTTTGTCAACGGGATGAACTTGATGGTTTTTCGCTGGCACGGCAGGGATCGCTCGGAACAATTTGGCGGGTACTTCGACAAGGCTGACCTGCCGGAGGAGTTTGTCAGCGGGGTGATCTACTTCGCAGGAGCGTGGGAATTGCTTATCGGCATGCTCTTTCTCGCGACGGGACTGTATTACGTGTACGGCGGAGCGAGGGGAGCGAGGCAATACCATCGAAACTGGAACGCAATTTTGCTGGGACTGTTCATGAGCGCCCTGACTTTCGTCGCCTTTGCTCTCTTTGACGTGATTGTGGGGGACCGGGCCGAGCTGTTGGAGCACAGCATATTCTTCGGCCTGGTTTTGCTGTCCTGGATTGCCATAGTGTATCGCCGTGACCGGGCCATGGGAGACTGGAGCGCCCCGCGCTGAAGCGACAGGAGCGGGATAGGGACTCGTCACCAGGTTTCTATGAACTCGGGGACTTCATGCAGGATGAGGGTTACGCCCAGATCCTGGGCTGCCCGGTTCAGCGCATCAGGCCATTGGTGGTTGGTAACGACGAAGGCTCCGGTTGTGACGCCGGCAACACGGGCAATCAGTTCGGCCCGGCGGGCGGCAGTTTCCAGGTCTCGCCGGTTGCAGGTGACGGACGCTTCGGCGACGGCGAGCAGTCCGGTATGGTTTTCATCGTCGCCGGCCCGGGCGATGATGTCAGGGCGCAGACCGTCCAGGTATTCGTTACGGGTAATCCGGCCAGCGTGGCGAGCGTCCCTGAGCCGTTTATTGATGGGCTCACGGTCGGCGATCACCGGGTCTTCAAGCCACCCGTCCATAACGCCCACGATTTCGTAGCGGCACGCATCTTCGTAGGAACTGCCCCTCAATCGGCCCATGTGGCCCTCCAATCTTCTGGTAACTCTGGTATTTTCCCTCAGCTGCCGGTTAGTCTCGTCGATGCGCTCGCCCAGTGAGCGGTTGGTCTCGTCGATGCGCTCGTGGACGGCGCGGAATTGCTCGCGGGTTTCCTCGCGGAAGCCGTCAAACTCTTCTCGCAGCCCCTGTACCTGCTCCGTTAGCGCATCCATCCGCGCCGGCAGGGCCAGAAAGTCCTCGGTGAGCAGAACGCGCAGCACCGGCTCACGCACCTCAGGATGCGCGGCGATGGTATCGAGGATCTGCCGCAGCGGGTGATCCGGGGGCAGGTTGAGTTCAGGGGCAATTGTGGTCATTCTGTGCCGTCTCTGACGCGAATCGGCTGGAGCTGCCGGTCATTACAGCGTAGCACATATGCCGGCGTTTCCGGATGGCATCACCGGAACGCCGGAAAGACGTGCTTGCCGAACATCTCTATGGATTCCATGACCTTGTCGTGGGCCACGGTCTCGGTGGCCATCAGGAACTGGAGTTGGTCGACGCCGGTGGCCTCGTGCATCTTGGCGGCCCTGATGCAGCTGTCGGGGTCGCCGGCGACGATGACGCCGCGCTCCGCCAGGGTGTCGGCGTCGAATTCCTCCCAGATCTTCTGGGCCAGGGCGGTGCCGCCGGACAAGTCCACGGAGCCATCGGCTTCCGCGCCTTCGGCGGGAACGTCGATGTAACGCGAGAAGTTCTGCTCCAGATGTTCGGGGATGCCGCCCCACTGGTCCAGCAGGCGGGCGTAGACGTCCTTCTGGTCCTGGACGTAGGGACGGCCGGGGCCGAAGAAGGTCTTCAGGGAGTCGGTGCAGAGCTGTCGGGTAGCGCTGTTGTCGGGTCCGCAGAGGCCGAACACTGAGCTGAGCCACTGGTTGTTGACGAACTGACCCACGGGCTGGGCGTTCTTGATGTTCTCGCGGTAGGCGGCGATGTGGGGCTCAAGGACGGACGGGGCGCTGACGCCCAGGGCCATGACGCCGATGCCCCGTTCGGCGGCCAGTTCGTAGGTGGCCGGCTGCAGGGCTGCCACCCAGATGGGCGGGTGGGGCTGCTGGTAGGGCTTGGGCAGCACCTGGCGGGGCGGCACGTTCCAGTATTTGCCTTCCCACTCGAAGTAGTCGGAGTCCCAGATCTGGGGGATCATCTTGAGGGACTCTTCCCACATCTCGCGGGTATCGCGGGGGTCAATACCCATGCCGGTCTGCTCGTAGGCGGCGCTGCGGCCGGTGCCCATGTCCACGCGGCCGTTGGTCAGGTGGTCGACCATTGCCACGCGCTCGGCTACGCGCACGGGGTGGTGGTAGGGCAGGATGACGACGCCGAAGCCCAGGCGGATGTTCTTGGTCAGGCGGCTGAGGGCGCCGAAGATGACCTCCGGGCAGGGCGACATGCTGAAGGTGGTGAGGAAATGATGCTCCACGAACCAGACATAGTCGAAGCCCATCTCGTCGGCCAGGCAGACCTGCTCGATGGTTTCCTCGATGACGGCGTGGTCGTCCAGTTCGGGACGCTGCATTTCGTAGGCCAGACCGAATTTCATGGTGGGTTACTCCCGGTTCAAAGGATGTTGGCGAGATTGTACCGCCGCCCCCTGAAGCGGGCAATGTTAGAATCAATGGAACGCCCTGACACGCATAACTTCAGGAGATCATCTTGATGCGCTTTTTACCCTCTTTCGCCTCACTTCTCGCGCTGGTTCTCACCGCAGTGTTGCTAACGGTTGCCTGCGGCGGCCCGGCTCCGGAACCGTCCGCAGCCCCAGCGGCTCCTGCGGCTCCGGCGGCCCCAGCGGCTCCGGCCGCGCCCGCAGCCCCGGCGGCTCCTGTAGCTCCAGCTGCGCCCGCTGCTCCGGCGGCTCCGGCCGCGGCGACGGAGACTCCCGCGGCGGCAGCGACCACGGCTCCCACCGAGGCGCTGCCGGCCACCCAAGCGCCGGCAGCGGCCCCGACGGAAGCGCCGGCGATGATGGACGGCGCCATCGTTTTCACGCTGGGTGAGGGCACGGTCGCCCGTTACAAAGTGGAGGAAGTGCTGGCCAACACCGGGTTCAAGATTGCCACCGGCGAAACGTTGGACGTGGCAGGGAGCATCGCCTTTGATGCTGACGGCAATGTGGTGGCGGACGAGAGCCGGATCGCGGTGCAGGCGGCCACGCTGGAGACGGACAGCAACCGGCGGGACGGCTACGTGCGCAACCGCACGCTGCTGACCGACACCTATCCGGAGGTGGTGTTCCAGCCGACGGCAATCGACGGACTGCCGGCGTCGATTGCGGATGCCAGCGGGCCGGTGGAGTTCACCATCACCGGTGACCTTACGGTGCGTGATCAGACAAGGGAGGTTACGTGGGACGCCATGGCCGAGTTCGCCGGGGATGGCACGGCCAGCGGGATGGCCAGCGTGATGTTCACCTTCGAGGACTTCGGGATGGACAAGCCGCGGGTGGCGATTGTGGTGAGCGTGGAGGACGAAATCCTGCTGGAATTGGACTTCATCGGGACGATCACGGGGCCGTAATGAGCACGATGTCGCGCTGCACGGGCGACGAGGCGTAGGGGCCGTCCTCGCTCATGTAGGCGTCGATCTCGGAGCGAACGCCAAACTCGGGCAGGTAGATGCCCGGCTCGATGGAGAAGCCGATGCCGGGGATGACGCGTCGGGTGTCGTGGGTCTCAAAGTTGTCCAAGTTGACGCCCTCGCCGTGGACGGTGTGGTAGATGCTGTGGCCCAGGCGGTGGGTGAAGTAGTCGCCGAAGCCGTGGTCGGCGATGTAGCTGCGGGCGACGTCGTCGGCCTGCCAGCCCTGGATGGGCTCGCCCCGGGAGAAGGAGTCCTGCAGGAAGGACAGGGCGGCGTCGCGGGCGCCGAGGACGATGTCGAAGACCTGGCGGTGGCGGTCTGACGGATTGTCGCCCACGTAGGCGGTCCAGGTGATGTCGGCGTAGACGCTGCCGGGGGTGTCCTCGCGGGCCCACAGGTCGATGAGGATCCAGTCGCCGGGGGCGATGACGCTGCTGCCTTCCGGCTCAGGTTCGTAGTGAGGGTCGGAGCAGTGGGCGTTGGCGGAGACGATGGGGCCGTCGGCGGTGACCAGACCTTCCTCGCGGAACCGCTGGCGGATGAACTCGGCGATCTCGAACTCGGTGGGCCCGTCGGCCAGGCGCTGGCCGATGCGAGCGAAGGCTTCGTTGACGATACGGCCCAGCTTCTCAGCCGCCCGCTTGTGCCCGGCCAGCTGATCGGGTGACCAGCGCTGGGTAGCGTACTGCATCAGGTCAGCGGAGGATACGACTGCGGCGCCCATGCTCCGGACCAGCTCAACGGTTCCGGCGTCAACCCGCGAGACGCGGGGCAGCCCGTTGCGCGGCGAATACTCCATGGCGACGCGGCTGCAACCGGACAGGGCGTCTTGCAGCGCGCTTTCCAGCGTGACGCGGCTGCTATACACCACCTGTTCCAGGTCGGTTCCTTCCCCGGCATCCGCGAACTTGCCGGCGTCCACGTGGTGGGTGAGCAGACGGGGAGGGCCGGCGACGGGCACGAACAGAAAGACAGGGCGGGTGACGTGGCCGGAAGGCTGGGCAACCTGGGCCAGGACCGGGTTGCAGCCGAGGTAGTCGTAGATCAGCCAACCCGGCAGGTCTTCGGCTTGCAGGTACTCTCGGGCGTCATCAAGCATCCTGGCGTTGGCCATGGGAAGGGCCTCCTGCGGCGGGGATCGGGCTGGCTCGGTATCGCGCGGTATCAGGCGTAGTTGTGGTGGATACCGCCGTCGAGGATGATGTTGGCGCCGGTGAGATAGGACGCCTGGGACGAGGCGATCATGCAGACGATATCGCCGATCTCCTTGGGGGTGCCCATGCGCTTCATGGGTGCTTCGGCGACGATTTCCTGGAGTGTTGCGCTGCCGCTGGCATGTTCGTGCGAATGGCCGTCCGTCGCTTCATGGTCATGGATGTCCGCTGGATCCTCGATTTCCTCGCAGTGGACACCGGCGTAGATCACGTTGTTTACCGTGATATTGTTCGGGGCCAGCTCAGATGCAAGGCCCTTGAAATACGCGAGCACGGGAGCGAGGCTCAGGGATGAGAGCGTGTTGTGCGGAGACACTTCCATGGCGGAGAACGGGACCAGGTTGATGATCCGGCCCATTCCGTAGCGCTTCATGTGTGGCAGGACTTCCCGGGTCAGGTGGACGGCGGACATGAAATTGCGGGCCAGGGCGGGCTCGATCTGCTCGTCCTCCAGCTGGCTGGCCGGCGAGTTGCCCTGGTCCTGTATGGTGGTGACCATGACGCCGATATTGCCCTGGCGGTGCAGGGTTTCGCGGACGAGGCGATGGATATCCTGCTCGCGTTCAAGGTCGGCGATGACGGCGCGGAAGCGATCCTGGTGGACGTGTTTTCGGGCGATTTCCATCTCGACGTGCCGCATACGGTAGCTGTCGGGCGCGGTCAGCGAAAGGATGGCCCCCTCTTTGGCCAATGCGGTTGCGGTGGCCGTGGCGATGGCAAGGTGCGAGTCCACCACCAAGGCGACCGTATCCTGGAGTCCGAAGTCCATGTGACTACCTCACTACCCTCACTGATCGCCCGCGTCTAAATGACGCCGGTGGCTGCCATCTGGTCGATGTCGGATTCGGAATAGCCCAGGTCGCTGAGGATCTGCCGGTTGTGTTCGCCCAGCAGCGGGGGATGCTTTTCCAGCTCGCCCGGCGTGTCGGAGAACTTGATAGGCAAGCCGGTCTGCTGGATGGTTCCCAAGGTAGGATGAGGCATTTCCCGGAGCATTTCCCGATGCTGCACCTGGGGATCGTTGAAGACGTCCTTCAGGTCGTTGATGGGACCGGCAGGAACGCTGACGGCCTGGAGGTCGGCGACCCAGTCGTCGCCGTCTTTGCCCTGGAAGTGTTCCACCAGAAGCGAGACCAACTCGGAGCGGTGGTTGACCCGGTCGCCGTTGGTGGCGTAGTCGGGGTGATCTTTCAGGTCCATGCGGTCGATGCCCTGGCAGAACCGATCCCAGAGGCGCTCGGAGCCGACGGCGACGTTGAAGAACTTGCCGTCCCCGCCCTTGAAACCCTGGTAGGGAACCAGGGTAGGATGGGCCGCGCCCAGCCGCTGGGGAGCGTCGCCGGTGGCGAAGTAATAGCCGGCCTGGTAGGTCATCCAAGCGACCTGGGCGTCGAGCATGGAGAGGTCGATGTACTGGCCGGCGCCGTTGCCGACGGGAGAGTTGCGATGGAAAAGGGCGGCCATGACGGCGAAGGCGGCCCACATGCCGGCGCCGATGTCGGTGACGGCGATGCCGACCTTCTGGGGGTCGCCGCCGAGGTCGCCGGTGATGCTCATCAGGCCGCTGACACCCTGCATGATCTGGTCGTAGGCGGGGCGGTCACGGTACGGGCCGTTGGCGCCGAAGCCGGAGATGGAGCAATAGACGATGCCGGGATTGATCTTCTTCACGTCCTCGTAGCCGAGATTGAAGTTGGTCATGACGTCGGGCGTGAAGTTTTCGACGATAACATCGGCGTCGGCGGCCAGCTTGAGGAAGATCTGCTGGGCCATCTCGTCGCGCAGGTTCAGGGTCAGGCTACGCTTGTTGCGGTTGACCGACAGGAAATAGGCGGATTCCTCGCCGATGAAAGGAGGCCCCCAGCCGCGGGTGTCGTCACCGGCGCCGGGCCGCTCGATCTTGATAACGTCGGCCCCGTAGTCGCCGAGCATGGTGGCGCAGAACGGCCCGGCCAGGGCGCGGGTCAGGTCCAGTACCTTGATGCCTTCCAGGGGTCTCATTGCAAGTCATCCTCACAGTCGCTCCACACGGGCAAAGATGTCCGACGGTGCGGTTTGGCGGCATATTATAGCGCAGGTTTCCATAAGGCAATGCAACGCGCCGTCGACTTTCAGGTGTACCCAGTTTCGCTGGAACTGTCATTGCAAGCGAAGCGCGGCAATCTCGTCAGAGCAACGGACGCCGCCGCGGTAACGAGATCGCCATGTCGCTGCGCTCCTCGCGATGACAAAAAGAACTCTCGCTACCCGGTGAGGTGTTCAGCCGATATAATCGTCACTGAGGAGAACGAACTATGACCACCGAAAGCCGTCTCAGCCGTCTCGAAGGCGCCTACGAACAGGTCAATGAGCGATTGGCCGACCACATCGAACGCTTCGCCGACATTTCCCGAAGGCTCGACAGACTGCATGAGGAAATACGAGGCGTACGCGAGGAGATACAAGGCGTGCGCGAGGAGATACAGAGCTTGCGAGGGGAAGTCCAAGGGGAGATACAGAGCTTACGCGGGGAAGTCCAAGGGGAGATACAGAGCTTGCGCGGGGAAGTCCAAAGGGAGATCCAAAGCGTGCGCGGAGAGATCCAAAGCGTGCGCGGAGAGGTGCAGGGCCTTCGCGAGGAAATGAACGCCAACAACGCCGCCCTCCGCGCCGAAATGAACGCCAATATCGCCGGCGTCCGCCGCGAAAGTCGCTGGATTGGCGCCATCATCATCGCCGGCATTGTCGTGACCGTAATCAGCGTCATCATTCAACCTCTTTTATAAGACACGCCGCGTGGTACTATGCAGCCATTGCACGATGCCACCGCACCTTGGGAGGAGTAACCATGACCACTACTCAGCAATCCGCCGCTACCAACGGCTACAGCGTAATCGGAAGCCGACCCATCCGACACGACGGGACCGACAAGGTTACCGGCCGGGCGCAGTACGGCGCGGACCTGTCGCTGCCGGGGATGCTCTACGGAAAGGTGCTGCGGAGCCCGCACGCCCACGCTCGCATCAAGGGCATCGACACCAGCAAGGCGGAAGCCATGCCCGGCGTCCATGCCGTGGTGACCTCTGCCGACCTGCCACAGGCCGGCGGACGGGTGTTGGACCTAGGCGAAGGGGCGATGATCAACCCCAAGTTCCTGAGCAACAACTGCCTGGCGGCGGAGAAGGCCCTGTACAAGGGCCATGCCATCGCCGCAGTGGCCGCCGACAGCGCCCACGAGGCCGAGCTGGCCCTGGCGCTCATTGAGGTCGATTACGAGGTCTTGGAACCGGTTACCGACGTGCTGGAGGCCATGCGCGACGACGCGCCGCTGGTCCACGAGCGGCTGGCCAACCTGAACGACCCCAACGTACGCCCGGGCGGCCTGCTGGGCGAGGGGGATGCCGGCAAGGTGGGCAACGTGCCCAACCGCTACTTCTACGAGCTGGGCGACATCGAGGCCGGCTTCGCTGCCGCCGACCTGGTAGTGGAGCGGGAGTTCCGCACCAAGGCGGTGCACCAGGGCTACATCGAGCCCCACGCGGCGACCGCGCTGTGGAACGCCGACGACTCCCTGCACATCTGGTGCAGCAGCCAGGGGCACTTCAACGTGCGCGACCAGACGGCGACGATCATGGGCATCCCGGTGTCCAAGGTGCTGGTGACGCAGCTTGAAATCGGCGGCGGGTTCGGCGGCAAGACGCTGGTGTACCTGGAGCCGGTGGCCGCCGCGCTGTCGCGCAAGACGGGCCGGCCGGTGAAGATCCAGATGTCCCGCACCGAGGTGTTCGAGGGGACGGGTCCCACGTCGGGCGGGTACATGCGCGTCAAGATGGGCGTCACCAACGACGGCAAGATCACCGCCGCCGACGTCACGCTGTTTTACGAGGCCGGCGCGTATCCCGGCTCGCCGGTGAACCCGGGCGCGCAGTGCGCATTGTCCTGCTACAACATCGAGAACGGCCGGATCGAGGCGGCCGACGTGGTACTGAACCACCCCAAGACGGCGGCCTACCGCGCTCCCGGGTCTCCGGCGGCGGCGTTCGCCGTGGAAACGGTGGTGGACGAGATCTGCGAAAAGATCGGCATGGACAAGATGGACTTCCGCACGCTGAATGGCGCCAAACAGGGCGACCGCCGGGTGACCGGCCCGCAATTTGGCAGCATCGGCTGGCTGGAAACCGTCCAGGCCGGGCGCGAGCACGACCACTGGAACGCGCCCATCGACCGCACGCCGGAAGCCGAGGGCAAGAAGGTCGGCCGCGGCGTGGCCGGCGGGTTCTGGTTCAACGGCACGGGCCCGGCCAGCGCCATCGTGAGCGTGCTGACGGACGGCACGGTGACCCTGGTGGAAGGCTCGCCCGACATCGGCGGCTCCCGCGCGGTGGCGGCGATGCACGTGGCCGAGGTGCTGGGCCTGGCGGCCGAGGACGTGGCGCCGGCGGTGGGCGACACCAACTCCATCGGGTGGACGTCCATGACCGGCGGCAGCGGCGTGGCCTTCAAGACGGGCTGGGCCTCCTACGAGGCGGCCCAGGACGTGAAGCAGCAGATGATCAATCGCGCCGCGCGCATCTGGGACATCGACCCCGAGAACGTGGAGTACGACAACGGCGTCATCCAGCACAAGTCGGAGCCGGAGCTGCGCTTCACCTTCCGCGAACTGGCGTCGCGGCTGAACGGCACCGGCGGCCCCATCGTGGGGCGGGCTAACGTGTCGCCCACCGGCGTGGGCGGTGCCTACGCGCTGCACATCGCCGACGTGGCGGTGGACGAGGAGACCGGCAAGGTGGACATCCTGCGCTACACGGCGATCCAGGACGCGGGCACCGCCATCCATCCGTCCTACGTGGAGGGTCAGATCCAGGGCGGCGCGGTGCAGGGCATCGGCTGGGCGCTGAACGAGGAGTACTACTTCAACGACGACGCCCAGATGCAGAACTCCAGCTTCCTGGACTACCGGATGCCCACGGCGCTGGACCTGCCGATGATCGACGCCGTAGTGGTGGAGGTGCCCAACCCCGGGCATCCCTACGGCGTGCGCGGCGTGGGCGAGGTTCCCATCGTGCCGCCCATGGCCGCCATCGCCAACGCCATCCACAACGCCACGGGCGTGCGCATGACCAACCTGCCCATGAACCCCGGGGCGGTGCTGGAAGCGCTGTGGGAACAGAACGGCGGCTAGGCGATCAACTCGACAGCCGTTAGAACGCCGGGGCGTATAATAATATGCCCCGGCGTTCGTTTCTATCAGCACCGAACGAGTGAAACCTGATGTCTACTACGCAATCACCCCAGGACGAAATCGCCGCGATGCAGGCGACGCTGGCGCGCCATGACGAAGATTTGGAGCGCATCAAGCAGCGGATGCTCGAGTCCGAGGAGTCCACGCGCGCGCTCCTGGAAAACATCGTTGCCGAGTTGACTGCAACCCGCGACAACATAGCCCAGGAGTTGCGGGCCGTTAACGAGAGGCTGGACGTTCAGACTGCGGCGCAAGCCAACACTGACCGCGAAATCGCCGGCATCAACGGCGAAATCTCCACTATCAAAGAAACGCTGTCGGTACTGGTGGACCGCACTGACGCCATGTCAAGAACCCTTAACGAAACCAACAGTCGGGTGGGCAACCTCACTGGAACACGCTACGAGCGCCGGGTTGCCAGGATAATCCTCCGCCGGCCCAGCCGCACCATCGGGTTGTCGCAGCCACAAATGTTGCATACTGATTGGGGCGAAACGGACGCCGCTTTCCTGGACCTGTTGAGCGATGCTGACACTATCACCGATGATGAATACGAAGACCTGCTCGCTTCTGACATCATCCTGGCCGGCCAGAACGCTGCGGGGCAAAACGCCTACGCAGTCATTGAAATTAGTGTCACGGTAGGCAGCACCGACGTGAACCGCGCCGCCCGCCGCGCCCGTACCCTGACCGGAGCGGTCGGCACTGAATGTACTGCCGTAGTTGTCGGCAGCGAAATCCCGGACGCGGAACGCGAGCGAGCGACGGGGGCCGGCGTTGCCGTCATTGTGGTGGCCGAGCCGGAGGATTAGATGGCTATGACCACCAAAGGCATCATCCCCGAAAACATCCAAACGCTGCTGGACCAAGCCGACTTGAGCCTGTTGCGGGGCAAGCACGGCGAGGCGTCAACTTTCTTCTGGCAGGCTACCGAGGCGGCGATAAAGCAGGCGGCACTGGCGCATGGGCACAAGCTGGCGTCATCCGAGTACGACGATGTGGAGCCGTTCATTGACAGCCTGGACCAGCGGCTTGACCCCGGGGTAGGGCTGATGGCAGCCTACCTAGTCACCCTCGAAATCCGGTCCAACGGCGATGGGCAACGGATGGACCTGGATGACGTGGTGTTCTACGAGCCGGTGGTGCGCTCGTTCATAGTCGACCTGCTGGTGATGGCAGAATGAACCCGACCGATCACTATGCGCTTTCGCTGTGATGCCGGCATAGGTCTGATAATCCACAGGAGAAAACAAATGAGCACAGTAGAATTGGGACAGATAGAGCCCGTGGACATAGGTCGACTATGGCAAGGTGAGGGAGTGGAATTCGCTCGCTGGCTCTCGGAGAATCTGCAACTGTTGGGCGCTCCGCTGCACATGGACTTGGAATTGATACGACTGGAACCGCCAGTGGGCTGGTTTTGGCTGAACATTCTGGCCAAAGAAGTCGGTAGCAACAATACAGTTGCAATCGCGCTCCAGCGCGATCACAGCCGGCACGACCTACTCGGTTCGCTGGTGGCGTATGCGGCGCAACACGATGCTAAGACCTTAGTTTGGGTGACGCCGGAATTTCGCGCGGAACACCGAGAAACCTTGGAGTGGCTCAACCAATTGACTGCTGACGACATCGAGGTATATGGAGTAGAGGTACGTGCCATCAAAATTGACAACTCGCCGCCTGGGCACGAGTTCCGACCCGTGGCTTTCGGCGATGCGCTGGCCAAACGTGCCCGCGCAGCAGCAAGCGGGTTGACGCCGATTGCCTATCGGCGATTGAATTTCTATCAACCGTTGGTCGCGGATCTCTGGAGAGAAGGCTTCACCAACCGCACTACAGCGCGGGCTGGCGGTGGCCAGTCATTTCCGTCGGGGTTTTCCGGTGTGTCATATAACGCCGCATTTGGTTGGGGCAAGGCTTTGGTTCACATTTGGATATCGACTGGAGATCAGATCAAAAGCACTCGGATATACGAAGCTCTATTGGACCATGAGGCGGATCTGAAAACTAAGTTGGAAGACCTCAGATTTGATCTGATAGGTGATCTCGGTGGTGGGCATCGAGTTAGCGCCGGAGTGTCTCGATCCGGCTCACTAAACTCGCGGGACGAGGAACTCGATGAAATCCAGAGTTGGATGTTCCAAAATCTCATTGCCCTCAAGACGGCCTTCCAACCTTGTTTGGAAGAGGTCATGCAAATGTTACAGGCCGAGGAAGCTGCGGATGCGGAATCACGAAGTGCTGAGGGAGACGAGCTTACTCTGGAAGCACCAATGTCCGCACCATTTGCGTCTGAGATTCAGATTGGATCCGCACCTGAAAGCGAGGAACAGCCCGCCGGCGAATACCAAGAGGAGGGGTAGTCATGGCAAGACCCGAACTGGGAAACATAGAACGCGTGAGACCTCGCTGTGTCTGGCCTAACGAGGCCATCAATTTCACACCCTGGCTCTCCCGAAACCTTGCGTCGTTAGGCGCAGCCCTGGAAATGGACCTGAGATTCGTCGGAAGGGAGGCGTCCACGGGCAACTTCTCCCTGGACATACTTGCGTGCGACGGAAGCGGGGCAAAGGTCGCCATCGAAAATCAATTGGAGTGGAGCGACAATAGCCATTTGGGACAAGTGCTGACTTATGCCGCGCATTTTGACGCGCGGACATTGATCTGGGTTTCTCCAAAATTCAACGATGTGCATCGCTCCGCCATCGAATGGCTGAACAACGCAACCGGCGGCACAATCAAAATTTACGGCGTAGAAGTCAATACCATCAGAATTGGCGCCTCGAGAGCAGCTGTGAACTTCGTCCCGGTTATCGTTCCCTGAGTTGGTGGGCACAAGTGTGAGAATTCACGCAGTGCCAGCGAAGGAGTGGAGGAAGATGTGATGAAACTGACCGAAATGATCTCCGCCGCGACTTGGCGGTGGGCGAGCACCTACGCGGAGACGTGGCCGCACGAATACGTGCTGCTGAAGAAGGACGGCGAGCGGGAGTTGATGCAGGCGGTGTGTGAGCGGATGCGTGACGGCGAGGCGTTCAACGGCTATTTCTTCAGCCGGCCTACCATCTACCTGTTCATTGGCGACTACAAGTACTGGTTCATGGCTGACGGTGACACCATCAAGGCTGTGCTGGATAACGAGGATGACGACCGGGAGGTGGTGCTGAACCGGGCGCGGCTGTATCATGACCGGCGGGATTTCTACATCCAGTACGGCGACACCGGGATGCGGGACGACTATCCCGGCCCGCCCTGGTGGATGAAGCGCGACGAAGCAAGGAGCACCAGCGATGACAACGACGGAACAGCAGACTGACCTCAAGCCCTACGTGGTGCACACGGTGGGCGATGCCTCGGAGACGATCCAGACGCCGGGGATGGTGCGCCAGCCGGCCATCGTGCCGGGCAAGGGCGACACCACCAAGATCTGGATGGGCAAGGTGACGGCCGCGCCCCGCGAGAAGGGGCCGCCGCACACGCATCTGGAAGCGGAGACCGCCGCCTACGTGCTCAAGGGTCACGTGCGCGTCTATTTCGGGGAGAACTTCGAGGAGTGGATCGAGGCCGGGCCTGGGGACTTCATCTTCGTGCCGGCCAACACGCCGCATATCGAGGAGAACCCCTACGACGAGGAGCAGGAAGGCATCCTCTGCCGGGCGCCGGACAACCTGGTGGTGAACCTGTAGGACGCGCGCCATTGCGACCTGACGGGGGCGGATGGTCATTCGCCCCCGCGTTTTTGGCATGGGTGCGGCGACGATGCTGACGCGTACCCGGTTTGCGGCGGGGGAACGTCAGAATCAGGATTTGCGGGATTTTATGATTTGACAGGATTGGGAGAGAGCCATCGCAGAATGGTTCCAATCCCGATAATCCCCAAATCTTGAAAATCCTGATTCTGACGATTTGCGAAAGCGGGCGAGCATGAGAGCAATCATGCAATTGACCGTGGTTGCGATTTGGTGAATAATCATGCCGCCGGTTGTCCTTGCCGCTAACTTGGGCACACGGCGGGCCGCTAGTCGGTCGCTAAATCGTCAGCCACCATGAGGAGGAAACACAATGGCGGATGTCAAGGTAGAAATTCGGGGCAACGGCCCGCTGCGGGTCATCGGCGAGATTGAGATTGTTGACCAGAGCGGCAACAACTACACCATCCCCGAGGGGCAGTGGGTTTCCTTCTGCCGCTGCGGACAGTCGGACAACAAGCCCTTCTGCGACGGCACGCACCGCGACTGCGGGTTCGAGGCTGCCAGCGAGGCGCGGTAGTCCGCTCGCCGTTCACACCAGATCCCATCGTCGCCAGCCGCCGGTTGTGTACTCCGGCGGCTGGCGGCTTTTGTTATCATGGGGCACCAACTTGCCGGTCTGAACGACGAGCCAACCACACCCAACGTTTCCCGAAACTCTCTTCTTGACACTCACCCAAGGCTAACGCTCCAGGAGGCGCACCATGGTAACCACGACACCGGCCCGCGCGGCCGCCGAGTTCATTTTCGAGAGCTACAAGACGGTGCAGCCTTTCGAGCGCCTGCCGGCCGGCCTGTTCCCCAAGAACCTCGACGAAGCCTATGCCATACAGTTGGAGCTCCACTGCATGTTGTCCAGCCTGTGGGGGCCGTTGGCGGGCTACAAGCTGGCGTACACCACGCCGGTGATGCAGGAGCGGGCCGGACTGGACCATCCGGTATTGGGCGGCGTGTTCGAAAAGACGATCCTGCGGTCGCCGGTGGTGCTGAACTTCACCGAGTACGTGAACCTGGGCATCGAGCTGGAGGTGGGCGTCACGCTGGGCAAGGACCTGCCGGCGTCGGGCGCGCCGTACACGCGGGAGGCGATTGAGGACGCGGTGGCCGAGATCGCCACGGCCTTTGAGATCGTGGACATGCGGACGCCGGCGGACCTGACCACCGAGGAGCGCACGCTGATGAGCGTGGCGGTCAACATCCTGAACTCCGGCGTGGTGCTGGGCGATCCGGTGACCAACTGGCGGGACGTGGACCTGGTGGGCTGCAAGGGCGTGATGAGCATCAACCACGAGCAGGTGGGCGAGGGCTACGGCCGGGACGTGATGGGCCATCCCTTTGAGCCGCTGGTGTGGCTGGCCAACGAGTTGTCGGCGCGGAACCACCCGCTCAAGGCCGGCGACACGGTGATCACGGGCAGCCTGATCCCGCCGACGGCGCTGGGCTTCGCGTCCGAAGGCCGCATTTCCATCGAGGGCCTGGGCGAGGCGGTGGTCGTCTGCGCCTAGACTTGGTCACGCTGATCAGGGGTTGATGCTCCGGTCTCAACCCACAGGGCATAGACGGCGCGGCGCGGCAGGCCGGTGGAGGCGACGACCTCGGCCACCGCGTCGCGTCCGCGTTTGCCGGCGGCGCGGTGGCCGGCGAGGGCCTGGCGCGCCGCGTCCAACAGTTCCTCCTCGCTGGCGGACTGATCCGGCTGGGCCAGGGACACCGGGCCGATGACGATGGTGAATTCGCCGCGGGGTTCGGTGAAGTGGTCCAGGGCAGCGGAGGCCGTCCCGCGCCAGACCTCCTCGTGGAGCTTGGTGAGCTCGCGGCAGACGGCGATCAGCGGGTCGTTCAGGGCGTCGGCGATGTCGGCCAGCGTGGCCCGCAGGCGGTGGGGCGATTCGAACAGGACGATGGTCTGATCGTGCCGGGCGTGCCGGGTCAGCATCGCGGAGCGGTCGGAGCGGCGGCGGGGCAGGAAGCCGAGGAACACGAACCGGTCGGCGGGAAAGCCGGCGACGGACAGCGCGGCGGTCACCGCAGACACGCCGGGTATGCTGACCACCGAATGACCAGCCTGGGCGATGGCGGCGACCAGGCCGGCGCCCGGGTCACTGACCGCCGGCGAGCCGGCGTCGGTAGTCAGGGCGACGTCTCCCTGGGCGAGGGCTTGCAGCAGGCGGGGCAGTTGCCGTTTCCAGTTGTGCTCGTGGCAGCTGAGCAGCCGCGGGTGCGCGTCGAGGTGGGCCAGCAGGCGGCGGGTGACCCGGGTGTCCTCAGCGGCGACCAGGGGGACGGAGGACAGGATGCGGCTAGCGCGGAGGGTAATGTCCTCCAGGTTGCCGATGGGGGTGCCGATGACGTAGAGAGTGGCCACGGGTACGCATAATGATGCCGCACTGCCAACAATGCAAGCCGGCATGATTGCAAGGATGCAAGGAAGTATGACCAAGCGCCGGCTGGGACGGACAAAGCGCACCGCGAGAAGGCACTGGCCAGTCGGTTAGCTTCGGCAGCTATCATACATGCGGAGTGCGGACGGGCGAGTGGGTGGTTTGCTGAGAGTGTAATGAGGATGGGCGGACGTCGCCGCCGTAGGCTGTTCCGTCACACCTAGTCATGTGTTACCCTACGAACAGTTTATATGCCGTACAGAGGTGGCTTGCCATGACAGAGCAAAATATGATCGACCAAGTAGCGCGCGGTTTGGCTGCTGGAGAATACTCACTTCTGTTAGGGGCTGGAGCGAGCGTTGGGGCAATCGGCGGCAATGGCCGACCTCTACCCACAGGAACAGGTTTACGCGACGCCCTGATCAGTGAATTCGGGATAGATAGCGAAGGCGAAATACTTTCGCTGGCGCAAGTTTACGGCCACCTACAGCGGCATGATGGTGAACGAGCCAATGCGTTTCTGCGGGATTGGTTTGGCAATTGTCGGCCGAATTGGCAACACTTGATTGCTGAATTCAGTTGGAAACGAATATGGACCTTGAATATTGACAACGTCATCGAGACAGCATTCCGGGAAACAGGCCGCTCTGTTGAGACACTGACATGGAACGAACGGTTCTCTGACCGAAATTCAGCGTCCGGGCAACAAATCATTCATCTACACGGTTTAGCAGAACGATTGAACAATCAAAACACCAACACAGACACCTTGGTATTTTCATTGTTGGACTATGCGCGTGAAGTTGCTAACCCGCAGACTTGGCACAAAGTCTTTTTCGATGAATTCGCGGGGAATCCGTTCCTAATCATAGGGGCACGACTTACGGAAGAAATTGACCTTGTCGAAGCATTGGACCGAGGTAATACATCGAATAGCACCACAGGATTCCCCTCAGTAGTGGTCGTTCCCAATATAAACTCCATTCGCAGAGAGCAGTTGGAAAACAGCGGTTTTGTAATCGTTGAAAGTGATGGGCAAGATTTTATCGCTGATCTACTTGAACGTTACCGGACAGTGATAAGTGAACTCGGCAATGTCTATGGCCCTGGCACACCGGGAACAAGGAAGTTTTTGCAACAGTTCATCGACTTGCGAACATACAAACCGAATGATACTAATCTTGGGCTCTTCTATAGCGGTTACCAACCTACATGGAACACCATATTGGCTGAAAATGATGCCATTTTGGATAAAACTTCCCAGATCTCAGTCGAAGTAAAAAAGCTAGCCTTCAGCAGCGAAGTTTATCAGAAATTAGTATTTCTCACAGGTGGCCCCGGGAGCGGCAAATCTACCGCTCTTCTGCGCGTCGCCGCAGACTTGCGAAGCGAGGGAATGTTCCCCTTTTTATTTCGAGGGGATGAGTATATTGATATGGATTCAACTATCGAGTGGCTGCAAACTGTATCAGGCACAGTATTGTTCTTCGATGATTTTGCGGATCACTCTAGCACATTACAGATTCTTGCTGAACGATGTAGAGAAGCCCAGGTCAGAATGTTGCTGATAGGTGCAGATCGTTCGGCTAGACATTCTATGATTGAGGACCGAATAGGTTTCCAATACCTCGATTCGTCTGAATATCATTGGTACGGTCGTCTGACTGACGATGATATTGTCCGCATCATCGGAAAGCTACAAAGCCGTGGTAGACTAGGTAAAATCACTCGCTGGCCTTCTGCTGAACAACACAACTATTTTGTTGATGATGCTGCCCGCAGTCTATTCGACGCTATGGCTGAACTGGAAGGAGGATTGGGGTTTAGCCCGAATCCACCGAAGGGATACTGCAGCAGTGGTCAGATGAGGGATTAGGGGTCAGGGAACGTGCTGGCGGTGGCCTGATGTCGGTGAGATGGACGATGCGGAGTGTAG
>DAOULH010000102.1:0-124917 GCA_034420475.1 Dehalococcoidia bacterium | reverse complement strand
AGCGGTTGGCAACGGAGCGTTACCATGCCCAGAACAAACCGCGCCCTCCAAGTAACGGAAGAGATAATCCGCAAGGACCTGCCCGGACACCTCGGGGAAGGATTCCGCATCAGTCACATCGAAAGCACTTTCATGCGACGAAAAAAGCGGGACGTGAACTACATGACGGTGTACTTTGAACCGGGTCATCCGCCTTTTGATGACGCCGCCATCATGGAGTTCGAACTCGGACTGCGCGAAAGGCTTCTGGGCCAACAGATCCTCGACAAACCCGCGGTCGCCTATATCGACCGGGAGGACGATGTTACGTGACGGCGCCCCAACCGGGTACTCCTTTTCAGCGGCCGGCGCCCTTGGACCCTTGGGCGCTCATTGACTCGGTGCGCGATACACTCAATCGGGCGGCCCATGGTACGGCCGTGTCGCGCGAGATTTTCCACCGCGCCGTGAGCACGGCCTACTACGCGGTATTCCACGCGCTGGCGCGAAATAACGCCGACAACATCATCGGCACTCCGACGAACCCAGCAATAGCGTTGGACTGGATCGGCACCTATCGCAGGATGCGTCACAGCTATGCGGCGGGCCAACTCCAGCGGTATATGTTCACGCTGGACCGAAACGGCCGCGAGTTCAGCGAGGATTTCATAAACTTGAAAGCCGCGCGGGAAACGGCCGACTACAACCCAGACACCGTTTTCAACCTGGCATTGGCCAGTCATTGGCTGAACCGGGCGATAGCGGCCCTGCACAACCTGGACGCCATGAACCCAACCGACAAACGAACGATCACCAACATTGTCCTCTACGGCCACCCGTGAACGCCGGGAACGGCAGAATCACCGGAGAACGCACCCGATGGAAATACGCCCGGAAGCCAACGCAATCATCTCCATCTTCCCCGAACTGACCCGACCCTTCTCGCGGAGACAGGTCGCCGAACTGATCGACGCGCTCTCCGACTGCGACGCCAAAGGGTGGGACTCCTATCCGGTCAACGCAATTGCAACCGGATTGGTATATGCCGCCAGTCAACCGGAGTCGCCGGATGGCGAAGTCTCACAGGCGTTCTTCAACTACCTGACGGACACTACACCGGAGGCGCTGCCCGACAGCTGGAAAGCTCCCCTGCTCGAAGCCGTCGATGGCGCCGGCGAGACTTACTTCGCCGCCGCGCAGCAGGACTTCGACGTTCAGGACATTACCTCCGGCGCCATGAACCTGTTCCGGGCGGTCAACTGCGCGATCATCGGGCAGGCCGCGATACGCGGCTGGCCCCACGCCGACGCCGACGCCGACATCAACACCATCGTGGGGTTGGCGTCCGGGCAGTTGCCAACCAGCATTACGGAATTCAACGCAATCATCGACGCCATGCCGGACCACCAACTGGACCTCAACAGCGCCTACAGCGCCACTGCCGCGGTCCTGGACTCAGCGCGCCACGGCTATTTCCACGCTTTCGGCTACACGCCGGAACGAGCGACCGAGATGGCCCGCCACGCCTTCGGGCTGGTTTCCCGGACCGGAGAACCCGTTCCTTGACTCCCCAGGCCCGAAGCCAACTGTCCCAAACGCTCCTGCAACGCTCTGACGACGAATTCGACAGCGGAGGGAACACCCACATCGCTGCCGAACTGCTCTGGGGCGCGGCGGCCCAGCTCCTCCGCACCGTCATCGACACCGACGCAACGCTGGAGTTCACGGGACACGACTCGTATCGCCAGGCCGCGCGGCGAGTCGAGCAACTCAGCACGGAACCTTTCGATGTGTCAGACTACAACGCCGCAAACCGGCTCCACATTCACTTTTACCAGGGCCAGCTGACGGACAAAGACTTGAAGCACGTCCGGCGAATCACCAAGCGGCTCATCAGGAGGCTCAACGCATACCTGGCGCAGCCTGCCGACGGTGAATGACAGGCGGCCGGAACGCGATTACAATCGCGCCAACAGATACGCGGAACCGAACCTGGGAGGTAGCAGCATGGCGACAACGGAACGGTTGAACACGCAGGAGGAGCAGCAGTATTACGAGACCGCCGGTCGGGTCCAGGTCAAGCCGGGCTGGCTGCAGGGCGAGGGCCAACCCCTGCCGGAGATGGAGCCCTACCTCTGGCGCTGGGCCGAGGTGGAGCCGCTGGTGATGAAGAGCGGCGAACTGGTGACGCCCGACCGCGACGTGGAGCGGCGCACCCTGCGCCTGGCGACGCCCGGCCTGGATCGCGGCACCACCCACACCATCACGGCCGCGCTGCAACTGCTGCTGCCCGGCGAGAACGCGCCGGCGCATCGCCACACGCCCACGGCCATCCGCTGGGTGCTGAAGGGCAGGGGCGCCTACACCACCGTTGAGGGCGACAAGTGCTACATGGAGCCGGGCGACCTGGTGCTGACGCCGTCATGGACGTGGCACGACCACAACAACGAGGGCGACGAGCCCATGGTCTGGCTGGACGGGCTGGACGTGCCCCTGGTGCGCTACCTGCGGGCCAATTTCTACGAGGCCTATCCCGAGGACCAGCAGCCCATCGTCGGCGTCGCCGAGTCGGAGCGCAAGTTCGCCTCCGGCGCGCTGCGGCCGGCGTGGGAGGAACCGGGCGCTCCCTACTCGGCGCTGTGGCACTACAAGTGGGACAAGACCCACGAGGCGCTGCGCGAGCTGGCCAAGGTTGACGCCAGCCCCTTCGACGATGTGGCCATGGAGTTCAGCGACCCCATGACCGGCGGCCCAGTCCTCAAGACCATGACCTGCTGGGCGCAGCTGATCCGGCCCGGCGTCGCCACCCGCGCGCACCGGCAGACCAGTTGCGCCGTGTACCAGGTGTACAAGGGCCAGGGCCACAGCGTCATCGACGGCACGCGGTTCGACTGGACCGAGGGCGACTTCTTCGTGGTGCCGCCGTGGGTGTGGCACGAGCACGCCAACGACACCGACGACGAGGCCATCCTCTTCTCAATCCAGGACATCCCCATCATGAAGCAGATGGCCCTCTACCGCGAGGAACCCTACGCGGAGAACGCGGGCCACCAGCCGGTGACGGGGACGTTCCGGGGGTAGCGACTAGGGCGTTTCCAGCGTAACTGTTCAGACTTGCGGGGATGTCATTGCGAGCGAAGCGCGGCAATCTCGTTGGCGGAGGGGAGTCCTTTGGGGCAGATGTTGCGGCTATGGCGTCGAGATTGCCACGGCGCAAGCGCCTCGCAATGACATCCTCCTAGATTCTGAACAGTTACTTTCCGGCTTGTCATCGCGAGGAGCGGGGCGACGCGGCGATCTCGTTGTGGCGTGGCTGACTGTCGCGCCGGCGAAATTGCCGCGCTGCGCTCGCAATGACAGATTGGACGGAGGTTTCTAGAGAATCAGCCGCCGCTGCGCGGCCACGGGCTCCGGCGATGCGTCGTCGGGGCCTTCTTTTGGCGAAAAGCCGGAGACGCCCACGCCCAGGAGTCGGAAGGCCCGACCCGGGGCAAGCTCGCGCTCCAGGAGGGTCCAGGCGGTGGCCGCGATGGTGGGCTCGTCGTCGGTGACGTCGGGCAGCGTGGTCTGGCGGGTGAAGGTGGTGTAGTCGGAGAGGCGCAACTTGACGGTGACGGTGCGGCCGGCCAGGCCCTTGCTGGCCAACGAGGCGGCCACCCGCCCGGACAGCCGCTCTACGACGGCCAGCAGTTCCGCGCTGTCGTCGGTCGAGTTGCCGGGGAGGTCGGCGGCGAAAGTGGTCTCGGCGCTGATGGACTTGGTCTCGCGGGAGGTCTGCACGGGGTCGTGGTCGATGCCCCGGGCGCGGTCGCGGATGCCGGCGCCGCGCTTGCCGAAGCGGCGGGTGAACCAGCCGTCGGGCATGGCGGCCAGTTGGCCGATGGTGTCCACGCCCTCGTCGTGCAGGCGGGCGGCGGACTTGGGGCCAACCCCTACCAGCTTGCCCACGGCCAGGGGAGCCAGGAAGTCGGCCTCGCCGCCGATGGGCACGACCACCAGGCCGTCGGGCTTTTGCAGGTCCGACGCGATCTTGGCGACGGCCTTGCCGGAGCCCAGGCCCACGGAGACGGTGAGGCCGGTCTCGGCGGCAACACGCTCCTTGACGTCAATGGCAATGGCGATGGGCGAGCGGCCGGCGGCGGCATCGGTGATGTCCAGGTAGGCCTCGTCCAGGGATACCGGCTCGATGGTCGGGGTGACGCCGCGGAAAACGTCCATGACCTGGGCTGACATCTCGCGGTAACGGTCGAAGCGCGGCCGGACGATGATGCCCTCAGGACAATGCCGCACGGCGGTGGCCATGGGCATGGCGGAATGAACCCCAAACCGCCGCGCCTCGTAAGACCCCGTGGCCACCACACCCCGACCATCCGGCCGCCCACCCACAAGCACAGGCAGCCCGCGCAGCTCGGGGTTGTCCAGCTGCTCCACGGCAGCGTAAAAGGCGTCCAGGTCGGCGTGGATGATGTAGCGAGGAGGCGGAAGCAAGCGCTCGCACCAAACGCTCAAAGGGTAGCGTGTCTACGCATCTTTCAACCGAGTTCCCAATCTCATTGATGTGGCGGGCATTAACGCGCCTAACGTTGGAAAAAGCAAATCGCGGAAGCATGTTACGATAGGTAACCCAAACATATCTTATTGCAATACATACCATTGCAATGAAGCCATTCGATAATATCTTATAACATCAATGGTGGCCGATGCTGCAGTCCAAACAATGTATAAGCGTCGGTTTGTTCAACAAATTTAGGTGAGGGTACGTCATATACGAAACGTATAATTTTTTCACGAAGTGTATTTTGATTGCCGTAGACATCTAAGCCGTCAGTCGACAGGCCAAACCGATCAGTGAAGTCCAACGCGACGCTTAACAGCCCCTGGCACACTCTGAATTGAGTGTTGGTCACTCCTGGTAAGCCATGCGGGAGATTGTTGACATCGAATGTAGCACCACCGAACGCCTGAGCCATACTAATACTTGCCTCAGCAGTGTAATTGGTTCTGTTTCTTTGCTTTGTCAACCATGCCGCGTCGTTGGAAATGGGTGTTAACACCGTTGCTGATGGTGCGTTTGTCAATCTCCTGATACTGCGGGCTGCATTGTAGAAAGCTTCCCAGAATCGCTCGTGGGATCCTTTCCGGCTCAACGGATAGACATTGGCGCCCCCTTTGGTGGACCGCTTCACCAATCTCTGAGACCCCGGTTGCGAGCGGTCAACCTCCACGATATTGTTTGGTAATACTCTGCATCCGAACATGCCTAGTAAAGATCGAGCCGCAAACATCCCGCCATAGTACAGGGTTACATGCGCCCAGTGGCAGGAGCTTTGAATCATGAGGTCGAGGGAGCGACGAAAATGGCTAGCTGCCAAGAATAGGTCACGCTCGGCGTTGCGGAGTGCCAAAGTTCGGTATTCATCGAACTCAGTGGAACCTTCCGCGAAAGTCCTTAGCCTAGCAGCAGGCCCGTGAACGAAATCGTCAAGAGAAATATTAGGAGGTGCTGCGCCAGCTTGAAAATTGTGGCAGTAATGTTGTGCTCCAGCTACAGAAAACACTCGCATGGTACTTATCCGCCAGCAAAGACTTGGGATTTAATTTGAAGATATATCTGCCTGATCCCCGCCGATCCTTGCATCGAACGGATATATTCAGGATCTAAGGTCTTTTCATCAACTCGCTGCAAATACGGCACGTAGTCGTCCGATGTGGTGTCGGTCAACTGTGTATGATCCATATCGCGCGCCAAATCGGCTAACAGTCGAAATAGGGACCGCAAAACTCGAGCCTTGAAAAACGGGGAATCTCGCTTGCCCCATCGGTCAGCGTCAATTTGCTGGATGGCAACCGAATATTGCAATATCACTTGATGTTGTTCCATAAACGAAAGCTTGGCCAACGGTGACCGGCTGCTCATCAATGTACTGAATTCGGGAGCTAGGGAAGCTTGCTTTATTTGCATTTCTGATTGTTCACCTGTCAAGTCAATCCGTTGATAAAACGGGCTGTCGTCTTCGGTAGCCAAAAGAAATACCATTTCAGCCGCGGCCAATCTCTGTTGATCGTCTTCAGGCCGGATCAGTCGGATCAGATCCCAGCGGAGCGATGCGGGGACTCGTTTTTGATTGTCATTGATCTCCAAAAATAGGTTGGCCATACCTTCCAAGGACAACCCCGCGTGGACTATACAGGCATATGGAGCCTCGTATTCAGAATGTTTTTGCGCCCAAAGCCTGTGTTGTCCATCCACTACCAAGAACCGCACTCTTTCGGGGATTTTGACGACCCCCGCATCTACCGAGATTGCATCCGTATCGGTAGCCAACACGATAGCGTTGGGGAAAGTGCGGTGTTGGTCTAAAACCGCGAGGGCTATTTCCATTGCACGCTTAGTATTGACCATGCGTTGGAATCCTTCCTCAGGATCATCATAGCGCCAAGACGGGGTGGTGTGCTCCAATAGCCAACGGCCAGGCAAGGTTGCACAGATAATAGCCGGCTGCTCTTGGAGTAAGAACCCCTTGGCCGAGATTTGCTTCATCTTCATTTGATAACCCTCACCCTTTCGCCCGGCACGACGAATGCAGGCTCCTAGAGTAGATCAGAAATTCTGTGGTCGATTGGCGGAAGCTTGGGTCTGCCGCTAGCACACTGCTCCTGGACATTTCCTTGTGCTCAAAGCCTGGATAAAATTCTAAAATCGGTCTGTATCCGACGTTAGTCACAACCACATGGCAACCGCGTTCCACCAGTTGTACGGCGATATTGCCAAGACGGCACTGATCATTCCAGCTGAAAATCTTCTCATTGTATTGTATGAACCCGTTACGCTTGCGGTGCGTGGAGTAGGGAGGATCGAGGTAGACGAAATCCCCCGTCGTTGCCGTATGTACAACTGTCTCAAAATCTCCGCAGCAAAGCTTAACCTTTTGTAAGGATCGCGACACGTCGAGCAAATGACCTGTGTCGAATACACGACGGCCATTTCGGCCGAACGGAACGTTGAACTTGCCGCTACGATTGACCCGGTACAGGCCGTTCCAACAAGTTCGATTAAGGTAAATCAGTTGGGCCGCTCGATGAATCCGATCGCTGTAGTTGGCACTACGCACCCGATAGTAAGTGGCTTCGTTGTTAGGCCACTGGCCTAAAACAACCGCCAATCCATTTGGGTAGTCTCGCATGACCCGGTAAGCCTCCATCAACCGGACGTTCAGGTCGGACAAGACCGCCCGGTCGGGTAGCAGCCGAAAGAACAACGAGCCGCCGCCGATAAACGGCTCATAATAGGTACCTATGTCATCCGGGACCATTAGACATAGGCGCTCCGATACCCATTGCTTGCCACCGGCCCACCGCAGCAGCGGCTTCATCTCGTCAAATCCGGTAGTGGTTTATGCGCGCGTACGTACACGTGAACTTATCGCGGAGGTCGCAGGGTAGCGTGCATCCTAGCACTCTGCTGCAGACCTGGCAAACGAACCGCCCGATCATGGGGAGCGTGCGTTGCGACCTGGCGCATAGTTGCGAAATCACCCGCAGGATAGCCGAGTTTGGCAAATCACCCATGCCAAAACCCCGCTGCCGTCCGGTCCGTCGCGTCCTCTCCCCGCCCCAGGTACTTCTCGCGTAGCCGGTCCCACAGGTAGAGGCGGGACCAGTCGGGCTGCTTTTCGTATTGCTGGCGCTCGTCGAGGTGGGGGTTGGGGAGGAGGACGGTTATCTGCTGCTGGCCGCCGCCGTTGAAGAGGCGGAACCCCCAGGACGTGGGCTGGTGGTCGGGGTTGAGGCGGCGGTAGAGCTCGGCGCGGGCGGTGCGGCGCAGGCGGGCCACCTCGGGCGGCGCCGACGTATGTTCGCCTATACACAGGTGCAGGTGCCACTCCTCGAAATCGACGGTGAGGTAGCCATCCAGGAAGCCGGTGCGGGGCGGGCGCGGCGGCTTGATCTCCCACACGGCGCCGGGGATCAGCAGGCCGATGCGGATGCGCTCCCACTCGGCCAGGCAGTCGGTGAGGATGCCGTACAGGGTGTCCTGGTCGACGGACACGGGGAAGAGTTCGTAGGTGCCGTCCATCTGCTGGACGATTTCGCCGCGGGGCAGGGGCTCTACAGTGGTCATGGCGTTGCTCCCGGTGGGATGGGTCCGGTCGGTTCCTGAGCGTAATGTACTACACTTGTCGGCGTTGGCGGTGTTGAGTGACGTCAGCAGTTGGTCCCATGGTTCGGTTGCCGTTCGTCACCGCCCCGATCACGCATACCCGGTTTCGGCTGAGTTGTCATTGCGAGCGAAGCGCGGCAATCTCGTCGCTGGTGTAGTGGTTGCTGCGGCGACGAGATCGCCACGGCGCTGCGCTCTTGGCGATGACAAACTGGTTCCGCGTGGTACTATCGGGCGCACGCGCCGGACGCCGGCCGATTTCGCGTCGCATGGCGGTCGGCCAGATACGACAAGACAGAACATGAAAGGAGCGGTCTATGCCGGAGATTGAAAACAAGCTGAAAGAACTGGGCTACGAGCTGCCTCCGCCGCGCGCGCCGGGAGCCGGCAACATCATCCCTTACGTGCGAACCGGCAACCTGGTATTCCTGTCGGGAACCGGGCCGGGGCTGCCCGGCGGCGGATTGCTGCACACGGGCAAGCTGGGCGGCGAGGTGACCGTCGAGCAGGGCTACGACTGCGCCCGGCAGACCATGCTGAACCTGCTCACCAATCTGAAAGGCGCCATCGGCGACCTGGACAACGTCAGCCACATCGTCAAGCTGCTGGCCATGGTCAACTCCACGCCGGACTTCGGCGACACGCCGCGGGTGGCCAACGGGGCCTCGGACTTGCTGATCAGTCTCTACGGCGACCGGGGACGGCACGCCCGTTCCGCCGTGGGTATGGCCACGCTGCCCGGCGGGATGCCCATCGAGATCGAGATGATCGTCGAGGTTAACGACTAGGCACGCTCACGCGTACCCATAGGCACTCCCACACGTACCCATTTTGTCATCGCGAGGAGCGGCGACGTGTTTTGTCATCGCGAGGAGCGCAGCGACGTGGCGATCTCGTTCCCATGGCGGGGTTCCTTGCCCTAACGAGATTGCCACGCTGCGCTCGCAATGACAGTTCGCGTGCAACTGGGTATGCGGGTGCCAAGTATGCCGCGATGAATGACGCGCCGGCTCGCGGTTCGTCCTGCGAGCCGGCGCGCTTGTACCGTCTCTAGCTGCTGCGCTGGGCGAACTCGCTCTTGGCGGCCTCCACCAGGGTGGCGTCGCGCAGCAGGTCGCTGGCGGTGAGGCTCAGGGCCTTGGCCACGGACAGCGCGTTGGACAGCGCCAGGTCGGTGATGGCCGTCTCGCACATGTCGCGGGTGTGGGACGCCACCGGGGTCTCGCTGACGGCATAGCGCAGTTCAAAGGCCGGCATCGCCTGGCTGACGTTGCCGAAATCGGTGGACGCGCCGCTGCCCGGACGACCGGACACTGGCTCGTCCAGCCGGATGCCCTGCGCCTGGATGTTGGCGGCAACCGCCTGGGCCAGGACCACGTTGGGCTGCACGTTTTCGTAGAAGGGGTAGAACTCCTCGACTTCCAGGCGCGCGCCGGTCATTGCCGCCGCTCCCTCGGCGATTGAGGACACCTTCCCCACCACCTCGTTGCTGAGGTACTGGCCGTCCCGCGAGCGCAGCATGAAGTTGGCGGCGGCAAACTCCGGCACCACGTTGGGGGCGAGGCCGCCGTCGGTGATCACGCCGTGCATGCGCACGTCGTCCCGCAGGTGCTGGCGGAGGGCGTCGATGCCGGTGAACAGGTGGATCACCGCGTTGAGGGCGTTGATGCCGGCCTCGGGCGCGGCGGCGGCGTGGGCGGCCCGGCCATGGAACATGTAGCGGTAGCCCACCATGGCCAGGCTCCAACTCTCGCCCTTAGGCGATGCCGCGGGGATCACGGTGCGGTTGGAGAAGGGATGGGACGAGAGCGTGGCGTCGACGCCGTCGAAGACGCCGGCCTCCAGCAGACGGATCTTGCCGCCGCCGCCCTCCTCGGCTGGCGTGCCGATGATCTCGATGCGGCCGGGCAGGTCGGCCGCATTGGCCTTCAGCCCCAATGCTGCGCCCATAGCCGCCATGGCGATGAGATTGTGGCCGCAGCCATGGCCGATCTCGGGCAAGGCGTCGTACTCCGCCAGCACCGCGATGGTCGGCCCTTCGCCGCCGCCGCCCGGGATGGTGGCCTTGAACGCCGTTTCAACCCCGCCGATGCCGCGCTCCACGTTGAGATTGTGCTTCTCCAGGAAACCGGCCAGGGCGTTGGAGGAATAGTATTCCTGGTAGTTCAGTTCCGGATGGGCGTGAACGTCCCTCGAAAGGTCGAAAAGTTCCTGTTTCGACGCTTCGATGGTCGAGTTGGAGCTGGCGGCGAGAGCGTCTTTGGATTCCGCGTTTCGGTTGGTCATGGTTCTGTCCCTCCTGTTTGCTGATTGAGGCGGAATGAGCCGCCCGGCCTGCGAGTTTCACGGTATGGATGATATGCTTGATTCCGCGCGAGGTGAATACGCTTGAACGACTGCCCCAACAACGACATACGCAACCTGGCCATCATCGCCCACGTTGACCACGGCAAGACCACCCTGGTCGACGCGCTGCTGAAACAGGGCCAGGTGTTCCGCGCCCACCAGGACGTGGGCGAACTGATCATGGACACCAACCCGCTGGAACGCGAGCGCGGCATCACCATCCTGGCCAAGAACGCGTCGGTTTCCTACGGCGGCGTCAGGATCAACATCATCGACACGCCGGGCCACGCGGACTTCAGCGGCGAGGTGGAACGGGTCATGAACATGGCCGACGGCTGCCTGCTGCTGGTTGACGCCGTGGATGGCCCCATGCCCCAGACCACCTACGTGCTCCGCCAGGCTCTGCAACAGAACGTCAGGCCCATGGTGGTGATCAACAAGATCGACCGGCCCGAGGCCCGGGTTGAAGAGGTGCTGAGCCTGGTCCAGGACCTGTTCCTCGAGCTGGCCACCGACGCGGAGCAGCTGGATTTCCCGGTGCTGTACACCTCCGCGAAACAGGGTTACGCCACCGTTGACCCGGACCAGCCGGGCACTGATATGCAGCCCTTGTTCAATGCCATCCTGGACTCGGTGCCATCCCCTACGGGTGATCCCGACGCCCCGTTGCAGATGCTCGTGGCCGCGCTGGACTACGACAACTACCTGGGGCAGGTGGCCGTGGGCCGCGTCACCAACGGCACGCTGCGACTGCGGGAGAACGTCGCCCTGATCGATAGGTACGGCGAAGTTGCAACCCACACTCTCGAGCGCATTTTCGTGTTCCACGGCATGGAGCGCGTCGAGGTATCCGAGGCCCACGCCGGCGACATCGTGGCGGTGACCGGGCCGGAGGGCGTGGCCATCGGCGACACCATCGCCAGCGCCGAGGACCCGCAGGCGATGCCGAGCATCGACATCCAGGAACCCACGGTGCGCATGACCTTCGGCGTCAGCACCTCCCCGTTCGTGGGGCGTGAGGGTGGCCGCTGCACCTCGCGCACCCTCTATGAGCGGCTGCTGCGGGAACTGCGCACCAACGTGAGCCTGCGGGTTGAGACCACCTCCAGCCCCGACGTCTTCGTGGTGGCCGGCCGCGGCGAGTTGCACCTGTCCATCCTGGTCGAGACCATGCGCCGCGAGCAGTTCGAGTTCCAGGTTTCTCGGCCCGTGCCGGTGACCAAAACCGTTGACGGCAAGACCCACGAACCCTACGAAATCCTGACCATCAGCACCCGCGAGGATTACGTCGGCGTGCTCACCGAGTACCTCGCCGCCCACCTGGGACAGATGCAGGACATGCGCTACGGTGACGACGGTTACGTGCACCTGGAGTACAAAATCCCCACCCGCGGCCTGATCGGTTTCAACGCCTTCTTCCTCCGCACCACCCGCGGCGACGGCGTGAAGAACAGCACCTTCGAGTCCTACGAATTGATGCAGGGCGAGATCAAATCCCAGCGGGGCGGCGCGCTGGTGGCCTCCGAAGGCGGGCCGGCGGTGACCTATGGGTTGCTCAACGCCCAGCGCCGGGGTGACACCTTCATCGATCCCGGCACCCCGGTGTACGAGGGCATGGTGGTGGGATGTCGCCGTCAGGAAGGGGACATCGAGATCAACGTCTGCAAGGAAAAGAAGCTGACCAACATGCGCTCGTCCACGGCCGACGTGGCGGAGCGGCTCAACGCCACGGTGCGGATGAGCCTGGAGGAGACCCTGGAGTTCATTGTCGACGACGAACTGGTGGAGGTCACGCCGCAGAACCTCCGCGTCAGGAAGATGGAACTCTCCGCGCTGGACCGCAAGCGCCGCCGCCGGGACGGCGGGAAGGTCCGCGCCTGAAGCGGCTTTAGCCGCCCACGAACCGGTCCCCGAAGGTCGAGGCGACAAACGCATCTCCCTCGGCTACCGCAAGACGCCGCGCCGCTACGGCGTCGTGCGGGGTCAGCCGCCCGTAGAGGATGAGGACGCAGGCCTCGCCGTCGCATTCAAAGGTCACGTGCGGCTGCTCCATGGGCTCTCCCCCGGCCGCGTCTTCAATAATCTCGGCGGCTCCGTCGCTGAGCACCAGGTCAATCACCCGATGCTCGGGGCGGTCGATGCTGAACCGGTACCGGAGCGGTCGCCCCGCCAGCAGCGGATCAGGACGGAAGGCCCGCCGGGTGGCCCGGTCCACCGTGTCCAGCAGGGCCGTCACGCTGCCGTCTGAAAGGTGGAAGTCGTCTTCCAACCGCGAGCGAATGTCCCACCCGTGCATGGTCAGCTCGGCGATGCGCTGGGTCAGCAGGGTTTCCATGAGCATGGGCCCGGCCGGCCAATAGACCAGGTTGTTCCACTGGTCAGGCTGTACCTGGCGGAAGAGGGTGACGGTCTCGTTGATGCGCTCCGTGAAGTCTTCGAGCAGCCCGTCGCCCAACCGCTGGCTGGCGTCGACGGCCCGTTGGTAGATGCTCCGGGCAAAGGCGTCTTCATCGTGCTGCTCGGGAGAGGGCGAGCCTTCCGGCGGAGAATGATCGCCGTCCAGGCCCCGAAGCAGGCGGGTGGACAGGTCAACGCTGGTGAGGTGTCCGATTACGTCGGCGACGGTCCAGCCGGCGCAGGCGCTGTCGGCCGCCCAGGAGACTGGGGAAAGGTCTCCGAGGAAATCGAGAAGCATCTGTGCTTCGTGTTCCAGCAGATCGATGCGGTTAGCCGGGGCATTCATGCTGAGCTCCGTTAGTGGTGTGATTGTAAAGTGGGGGCCGCGGCGCCGTAGAGGCGGGCGCGCCGTCGGCAAATGCAAGCGTTGCTCACACTCGTGCGTACCCAATTTCCGTAAACTTGTCATTGCGAGGAGCGAAGCGACGTGGCAATCCCGTTGGCACCGGGATCGTCGCTGCGCCAACGGGATTGCCGCGCTGCGCTCGCAATGACAAACTGGGCACGTGCGGGTTTGCTCACACTATACCGCCAACGAAGTTCTGCGGTATGCGATTGGGCAATTGCCGGCCGCGGGAGGTATCCGCGTCAGGGTTTCGCGGGCGCGTTGCTATATAATCCGCGACGCAACCGCGTATTTTGCAGCCAGCAGATGGGATGGTGAAGTCGTCTCAGGATTGACCCGATAACCTTCTGTGCCGCCGAGCGGCGGCGGGTCCCACCAGGCCAAAACGTGGTCAATCCGCTCCCGCCCAGCGTGGCCATGTACCGAGGGAGAGCGCCAGATGAATGAGGCAATTGTATTTGCAGTTCTCGCGCTTTCCCTCGTGCTGTTCGTAGTCGGCAAGTGGCGTTACGACATCGTCGCCGTCCTGGCCTTGCTGGTGCTGGCGATCACGGGGATCGTGCCCGCGGCGGAGGCTTATAAGGGGTTCGGACACCCGGCGGTGATCACCGTGGCCGCGGTGTTGGTCCTGAGCCGGGCTCTCTACAATTCCGGCGTGGTGGACGTGATCGCCGGTTGGTATTCGCGCATACCCGAGTATCTGACCCTGCGCATCGCCGCGCTGTCGGGCCTGACGGCGTTTCTATCGGCCTTTATGAACAACGTGGGGGCAGTGAGCCTGTTGCTGCCGGTGGCCGTGCGCGTGTCGGGCCGCAGCGGCCATCCTCCATCGCGGTACCTCATGCCCCTGGCCTTTGCGTCGCTGCTGGGCGGAATGACGACTCTCATTGGCACGCCGCCCAACGTGATCATTTCCAACTTCCGCGCGGAACAGGCCGGCGTTCCGTTCAACATGTTCGATTTCACGCTGGTCGGGCTGGCCATCACCGCGGCCGGCGTGGTGTTCATCGTGCTGGTGGGATGGCGGCTGATCCCATCGCGGCAGACGCCGCTGACCCTGGGCGATACGCTGGATATCGAGAGCTACATGACCGAAGTGCGGGTGCCGGAAGACTCCAGGTACGTGGGTATGCGCTTGCATGACATCGAAGACGCTTCGGATGAAGACGTGGCGATTGTTGGGCTCCTGCACCGGGGCATCGTGTACGGCGCGCCCTCCAGCTATCAGATTGTTGACGGCAACGACGTGCTGATCATCGAGGGCGACCCGGAGGAAATCCGCGCTTTCATGGATGCCACGGGGTTTGAACTGGAAGGGTCGGGCGATGTGGCATCCGACATCAGCCAGACGCTGGGATCGGCGGACGTGACGGTAGTGGAGGCCATCGTGACGCCGGGCAGCCAGGCCCAGGACCGGAGCGCGCGGGAACTGCGACTGCACTCGGAATTTGGATTGAACCTGCTGGGAGTGTCCCGGCGCGGGCAGCGTTTCATCCGCCGGCTGAGCCATATCAACTTCAGGATCGGCGATGTGCTGCTGCTGCAAGGGCCGGCGGAGGTCGTGCGGACTGGCCTGCCCCGGCTGGGCCTGCTGCCGCTGGCGGAGCGCGAATTGCGCATCGGACAGCGGCGGCGTCTGCTGTTTCCCATCGCCGTGTTTACGACGGCGCTGCTGCTGACCTCCTTCGGGGTCCTGTCGGTGCAGGTCTCCTTTGTGGCCGCGGTGGTAGTCCTCCTGGTGACCAGGATCGTGACACTGGAGGAAGCCTACGAGGCCATAGACTGGCCGGTGATAATCCTGCTGGGGGCTATGATACCCGTGGGCGAGGCCCTGGAAACCACGGGAGGCGCGGCGCGGATCGCGGCCACCTTTGCCGACTGGGGCGGCTTCCTGCCTCCCTGGGCAATGCTGGGGATCATACTGGTGACGACAATGCTGCTGTCCGCCGTGATCAACAACGCCGCCGCCGTGATCCTGATGGCGCCTATCGGGATCAAGGTGGCGGAGAACATGGGGGCGTCGATAGATCCGTTCCTGATGGCGGTGGCCATTGGCGGGTCGGCGGCGTTCCTGTCGCCCATCGGTCACCAGTCCAACACCATCGTCATGGGGCCCGGCGGATACCGCTTCGCGGATTACCTGATAATGGGCCTTCCTCTGGTGGTCGTAATTGTTGCCGTCTGCATCCCCGCGATCATGTGGGTATGGCCGCTGGGCATCTGACGAACCACTGCGAGATCGGTGCCTTCACGGTACGTCCGTTGCTCACGCGTACCCAGTTTCACTCGAACCGTCATTGCGAGCGCAGCGCGGCAATCTCGTTGGCGTAGGGGAGTCCTTTGGGCTAGGCGTTGCTGCTACGGCGTCGAGATTGCCACGGCGCAAGCGCCTCGCAATGACAACCCCCTGCATTCTGAACAGTTACGGTTCTGACAGGGAGTATGCGCCCGCATATAATAGGGTATCGATTCGGCGATCCGGCCCCAGGCGACGCTAGCGTGAAGAAAACATGGAAGTAATCGGCTCCAACATCCGCACCGGCGACCGGGATTTCGGGGACAACCAGGCCCGCATGGAAGCCCTGGTCCGCGACCTGAAAGAGCGGCTGACCCAGGTGCGCGCCGGCGGCGGCCAACGGGCGGTGGAGCTCCACCGCAGCCGGGGCAAGCTGCTGGCCCGCGAGAGAATCGACGGCCTGGTGGACGCCAACACTCCCTTTTTGGAGCTCAGCCCGCTGGCGGCCTGGGAAATGTACGACGGCGAAGAATCGTCCGCCGGCATCGTCACCGGCGTCGGCGTGGTGCAGGGCAAAGAGGTGGTGATCCTGGCCAACGACGCCACGGTCAAGGGCGGCGCCTACTACCCGATCACCGTCAAAAAGCACCTGCGCGCCCAGGAGATCGCCCTAGAAAACCACCTGCCCTGCATCTACCTGGTGGACTCCGGCGGCGCGTTCCTGCCGTTGCAGGCCGAGGTGTTTCCCGACCGCGACCACTTCGGGCGGATCTTCTACAACCAGGCCCAGATGTCGGCCCTGGGCATTCCGCAAGTGGCGGTGGTTATGGGGTCGTGCACCGCCGGCGGGGCGTACATTCCGGCCATGAGCGACGAGGTGGTGATGGTGCGGCAACAGGGCACCATTTTTCTCGGCGGCCCGCCGCTGGTCCGTGCGGCCACGGGCGAGGAGGTGGACCCGGAGACCCTGGGCGGCGCCGACGTGCACACTCGCATATCCGGCGTGGCCGACCACCAGGCGGCCGATGACGAGGATGCCCTGGCCATCACCCGGGACATCGTCGAGAATTTCGTGCGTCGGCGCGACCCTCCCTTTGAAGTCGCTGCCCCGGAGCCGCCGGCCCACGACCCCGCGGAACTCTACGGCATCGTTTCCCCGGACAACCGCCGCCAGTACGACGTCCGCGAGATCATCGCTCGGATCGTGGACGGCAGCCGGTTCCACGAGTTCAAGGCCGAGTACGGGCAGACGCTGGTGTGCGGCTTTTCGCGCATCTGGGGGTATCCGGTGGGGGTGGTGGCCAACAACGGCGTCCTCTTCTCCGAAAGCGCGCTGAAGGGCACCCACTTCATCGAGTTGTGCAGCCAGCGCGGCATCCCATTGCTCTTCCTGCAAAACATCACCGGGTTCATGGTGGGGAGCCAGTATGAGGCCGGGGGCATCGCCAAGGACGGCGCCAAGATGGTCATGGCGGTGTCCAACGCTGCCGTCCCCAAGTTCACCGTCATCATCGGCAGTTCTTTCGGCGCCGGCAACTACGGGATGTGCGGCCGAGCCTACCAGCCCCGCTTCCTGTGGACGTGGCCCAACTCCCGCATTTCGGTCATGGGCGGGCAGCAGGCGGCGGAGGTGCTGGCCACCATCCGGCTGCAGCAACTGGAGCGTCAGGGCAGGACGCTGGAGCCGGAGGAACGGGACGAATTGCAACGCCCCATCTTGCAGAAGTACGAGGAGGAGGGCGATCCGTACTACAGCACCGCCCGCCTGTGGGACGACGGCATCATCGACCCGGTGGACACGCGCGACGTGGTAGGCCTGGGTATCGCCGCCGCCATCAACGCGCCTTTCCCGGAGCAGAAGCGCGGCGTGTTCCGAATGTGAGCCCGGCCCGCTTCCGGTTGACCACAGCAGGGCGTTCGATATTAAATGCCGGCAAGGAATATACGCTACCCATCCGTCGCAGAGGCTCTCCCATGGCCGCCACCAGAATCATCACCAACGCCTGGCAAGTCAGAACCCTCCCGGACATCTTTTACGAGGAGAAGGAACTCGTTGAGGACGGTATGCTGCAAGACCTGCCCCTCCGCCGCATCATCCGCCTGCTCGACGAGCGTTACGAGGACCTCCCGGACGCATTCCTTTCGGGGAGGGTGTTCGTATCCTACGACATCACCAACGGCCACCGGCGGGTCGGCCCGGACCTGTTCATCGCCTTTGACGTGGACAGCCGGGGCATCCGGGAGAACTTGCCGAATTACTGGATCTGGGAAATCGGGAAGGCGCCGGACTTTGCGATGGAAGTGGCATCGCCGAGTACGGCGGAGAGCGATATGGGCTGGAAGCGGGAGTTGTACCAGCAGTTGCAGATACAGGAATACTGGCGATTTGACCCTACCGGGGGCGATTTGTACGGCCGGCCGATGATCGGAGAGATTTGGTGAACGGCCAGTACGAAGAATATCCGACGGAGCATGGCGCGGACGGCTCGGTGAGCAGCCGCAGCCGGCTGCTGGGAGTGACGTTCTACTGGGATGGCGCGGCGTCCTTTGACGTGCTGGATCCGGTCACCGGACGGACGATAGACAAGCGAGCGGCCGCGGAAGCCCAGGCCCAGGCCGAGCAGGCGGCCCGCATCGTCGCCGAGGCCCGGGCCGACTCCGAAAGGGAGGCCCGCGCCGTCGCCGAGGCCCGGGCCGACTCCGAAAGGGAAGCCCGCGCCGCCGCCGAAGCCCGCATCCGCGAACTGGAAGATCAGCTCGGCGGGCAGGATACCTGACACGCGCGGAGTATCCATCTCCCGGGCTCAGCCGGGAAAAGGACGCTACGGCGCGGTTAGCATTCACATTCCGAACACGTGCCAGCCCATGTGGGATGCTCGCTGATGTTCTCCAAGGTGTTGGTAGCTAATCGCGGCGAAATCGCGGTCCGGATCAACCAGACCCTCCGCGCCATGGGGATTGCTCCCGTGGCCGTGTATTCGGATCCCGACGCCGGCGCTCCCCACGTGACCACAGCGGAGCAGGCCATATCCCTGCCCGGCAACACCGCCGAGGAAACCTACCTGGACGTCGGCAGGATAGTGCAGGCTGCCCGGGACTGCGGCGCCGACGCCATACACCCGGGCTACGGCTTCCTGTCGGAAAATCCGGCGTTCGCCCGCGCGTGCCGCGAAGCGCAGATTGCCTTCATTGGCCCGACTGCGGACAGCATGGCGCTCCTGGGAGACAAGCTGCGCTCCAAGGAAATTGCCCAGCGCGCCGGCGTGCCCGTGGTTCCCGGCTCTCCGGAATGCCTGCCGGGCGACACTGCGGCCGCCGAGTTCGCGGAGCGCTGGGGGTTCCCCCTGCTGGTCAAGGCTGCCGCCGGCGGGGGCGGGCGCGGTATGCGTATCGTCAGCGGACGGCAGGGTTTGGACTCCGACATGGAGTTGGCCAGCCGGGAGGCCCAGGCCGCCTTCGGAGATGGCCGGGTGTTCCTGGAAAGATACGTTGCCAACCCGCGCCACGTGGAAATCCAGGTGCTGGCCGACGGAACGGGCCACACCATCCACCTGGGCGAGCGGGAATGCAGCATCCAGCGTCGCCACCAGAAAATCATCGAGGAGACACCCTCACCGGCCCTCACCCCTGAACTGCGCCGGCGCATGGGCGAGGCCGCCGTCGCCGTGGCGCGCGAGGCCGGATACGTCAACGCCGGAACGGTAGAGTTCCTGCTGGACCCCCGCACCGGCGAGTTCTACTTTCTCGAAATGAACGCCCGCTTGCAGGTGGAGCACCCGGTCACCGAGGCCGTGCTCGGACTGGACATGGTGGAATGGCAGGTACGCATCGCCAGCGGCGAGCCCCTGACGCTGCAACAGGAGGACATCCAGCCCCGGGGCCACGCCATCGAGTGCCGCATTTACGCTGAAGACCCCTACCACGACTTCGTTCCATCCACCGGGCCGCTGCTGCGCTGGCGTCCTCCCAGCGGGCCAGGGCTCCGACTGGACAGCGGAGTGGACGAAGGGCAGGCGGTGTCGATCTACTACGACCCCATGCTGGCAAAGCTGATAGCCTGGGCGCCGGACCGGGATCTCAGTCTGCGGCGGATGGATGTCGCTTTAGCGCGGTTCCTGGTGCTGGGAGTGATCACCAACATCCCGCTGTTGCGGGCGGTGCTGGGACATTCCCAATTCCGGCGCGGCGAATACGATACCGGCTTTCTGGAGTGGAACCCGGCGGTCACCATGCCAACGCTGACCGACGAAATCCGCGATATGTCCCGTGCGCTGGCGGCGTGGGCGTCCAGCCGGCCGGTTGGCCCAGCGTCTCCAACTGCCCCGGCTGATACGCGGGTCAGCGCCAACCCCTGGCAAACCTCCGGGGCGCGGAGGCTGCCGTGACCAAGAGCCAGGGCCAGATGCGCGAAACGTACCCGGTACCGGGCGAAGTCTATCGCTACCGTGCTGAAGAACAGGATGGCTGGTTCACCTTCAGCCTGGAGGGCGAAGATCCGACCGCTCCGGGCGCTACCGTCACCCTGGAAATCGGTCCCGCGGCGACGGGTGATGGTTTGTGCCGGACGGAATCGGGGCGAACCGTGCCATTTGCCTGGGCCTGGGTGGGCGCGGAGTTGCACCTGTGGCTTGACGGCTCGCTGTTCGTGTTCCAGCGGGCAGAGACCCGGCGCCGGGGCGGCCGGAGCGTCGCTGACGAGGCGGGGGACATCCTGGCTCCCATGCCGGGCGCGGTGCTGGAAGTGCTGGTCTCCGAAGGAGACCAGGTGGAACGCAACCAGACCGTGGTCTTGATGGAGTCCATGAAAATGGAGCTGGTAATCACGGCGCCCCGGGCCGGCGTCGTGCGGCGCGTGGCCGTGGAGCCGGGCCAGCAAGTTGACCGGGGGATGCGCCTGCTGGAACTGGGCCCCGAAGGCGACACCGGAGACGGCGGCTGACGACATCGACGCACCGGGGCGGCGGTGTTAGGATGCTTGCCACTGCTGCGCCACCCTTAGAGCGGGCGCGTCGAACTTCCGGAGGATCATCTCATGCCGGGAACAGGACTGGACTATTCCGCGCTATTCAACCGAAGCCTGCCGCCGCCTGCCGGCCAGTGGCAGGGCCACCCGAAGTACAACTTCATCGGCGGGCACAGCGACCCCGATATGGTCCCCACCGAGGGGTTCATCGAGTCGGCGGAGCGGGTGTTTCGCGGCGATCCCCGGAACATCTCCATGTACAACTTCTCCGGCGGGCCGCAGGGGATTCTGCCGCTGCGGGAGTTCCTGGTTGAAAAGCTGGGGCAGCATCGCGGCATCAATACCACCATCGACGACGTTCTGATCACGTCGGGTTCCGGCCAGGGGATAGAGCTGATCAACGAAATCCTGCTGGAAGAGGGTGACACCGCAATCGTCGAGGCGTTCAGTTTCTCCGGCGCCCTGGGCAACCTGAGGCGGCGCAAGGTCAACATAGTTGGCATTGACGTGGACGAAGAGGGGATGCGCATGGACCACCTGGAGCAGGCCCTGGAAGACCTGCGGAGCCGGGGCGTGCGTCCGAAATACATCTACACGATCCCGACCCTGCAGAACCCCACCGGTACGGTGCTGACCATGGAACGCCGTTACCGAATGCTGGAACTGAGCGAGGAGTACGGGGTGCCGATATTCGAGGACGAGTGCTACGCCGACCTGATCTTCGAGGGTGAGTACGAGAACGCGATCCGCTCGTTGGACGACTCGAACCGGGTGCTGCACATCGGCTCCTTCTCCAAGACCCTGGGGCCGGGAACGCGCCTGGGTTACGTGGTTGCGTCGTGGGACGTGATGAGCCGGCTGCTTTCGCGGAAGAACGACGCCGGCACCGGCGTCATGGACCAGATGATCGTGGGCGACTACTTCACCCACCACTACGAGGATCACATCCTTGAAATGCGGTCGGCATTGCAGCGCAAGTGCGACGTGCTGAGCAGCGCTCTCCGCGAGTCTTTCGGTCCCAGCGTCGAGTTTGAAGTGCCCCGAGGCGGCATGTACCTGTGGGTCAAGATGCCCGAGGGCGTCGACTCGCGCGCGCTGGAGGGCCCGGCGCTCCGGGAAGGCATCGCGTTTAACCCGGGACCGGACTGGTCGGCCGATCCGGACGCCGCTGCCCGTTACATCCGGCTGTGCTTCGCCCTGCCGTCTGAGCCTGAGATCTGGGAGGGCGTGGAAAAGCTGGCCGACGTGTTCCGCAGGGAGGGCGCCGTTCCCTGACGAGGTAGGCGACGCCACCCCAGCGTCACGCGGCCAACCTACGCATTGCCCTCGACGCTGCGCACAAACTCCAGGGTCCGGCTCGCCAGCCGGTCGGGTATCTCGACCTTCATGTTGTGACCCACACCGTCGAATAATTCGAGCCGCGCATCCGGCATCTGCTCGGCCATCAAATGCTGGATCTCCACCGGCGTGATGTCGTCGTGTGACGCGCCCAGGATCAGCGTTGGAACGGCTATATCCGGCAGCAACGGCGTGAGGTCTGCCGCCAGCAGGCAGCCCTGGAGTGCGATCACCTCCGCGGCGGCGGTCTTGCTGCCTTCATCCGCGTACCACTGGACAACCTGGTCGGGAGTGTCCGGGCCGAATCTCTTATCGGTGTCTGCCAGTAGCCAGGCGCGGGTGCCCTGCTGTTCCAGGATGCCGCGCCAGGGCGCCGCGTCCATGTTGGCGCCCATCTGGGCCAACTTTGGCGTGGATGCCACCAGAGTCAGGCTCAGCAGATGGTCAGGATAATCATGGGCGAAGCGCAGACTGACGATGCCGCCGGCCGATGCGCCGACCAGGTGGGTCTTGTCGATCCCCAAGCCGTCCAGGACGCGGGCGATGTCGGATGCCAGATCAGCCAACCCAAACGGATCTCCCAGACTCTTGCGTGTGCCGGCGTGGCCTCGCATGTCGAACCGGACCACCGGGCGATGCCGCGCCAGCATCGGCACCCAGGGTCGCCAGCGGTGCAGGTTCCCGCCGGCGGCATGGTGGAGCATTATCGGCGCGTCCTGACGCCAGGGGTCCGAAAAATCGTCCAGGTGATAGTGAAACTCATCGCCGTTCAAATCGAGGATCGGCATTCTTTCTCCATCCTACGGTGAGCCGGTCGTTGCGAGAACGCCGCCGGGAGTTCGTGGCAATCTCGTTCCGGTATTGATGATTATGCGCAAACGTCCTTGCCACGCCGGCGAGATTGCCACGCTGCGCTCGCAATGACAATCGCAGGGGCCAGCAGGGTTGCCACGCTGTGCTCGCAATGGCATTTTTGCACGTACCTGCATTGTCGTCCATGCCGTGGGCAAGAGTGTGTAAAATGCGAGCCGGGACACTCTGAATCCGGCCGAAATGACGCGAGGCAGTCGCTTGGGGAGGCGGTCATGACGCTATCTCTGATACGGGGTAAACACGTCGTTTGCAAGGTCACCGGCCCCAACTCGGCAGAGGTTGTCGCTGATGGGGCGGTGGCCCAGCGGGACGGGGTGATCGAGGCGGTGGGCGACTACCGGGAGTTGCGCGCCCAATATCCTGACGCCGAGGTTATCGGCAACGGCAACCACATCGTCATGCCCGGGCTGGTCAATGACCATTTCCACGTAGGGCTCACGCCCTTCCAGATGGGCGCGCCGGACCTGCCGCTGGAAATGTGGAGCCTGCACCGCATCGGCGTTCGGGCCATCGACCCGTACCTGGACCAACTCTACGGAGCCGTCCAGATGATCGAAACCGGCACCACCACGGTGCAGGCCATCCACTCAACGCCCCGGGGCTCCGGGCCGGTGAGCATGGAGATCGCCGATAAGGTCGTCGGCGCGTACCAGGCCTCCGGGATGCGGGTCTCCTACGCACCCTCGGTCGTGGACCAGAACTCGATGGTAGCCGGTCCTGGCGGCGGCGGGCCGATTTCGCCGCCCGGATGCCGGCGGACCTGGCGGAACGCTACCGCTCCTTCATGGCGCCCGGTTACCGGCCGGTCGACGAAATCATGCCCGTGCTTGAAGAGATCAGCCAAAAGTACGGTAACGATCAGTACGAGCGCGTGCGGGTCACCATGGCTCCCAGCAACGTGCATCGCTGCTCCGATGAACTGCTCACGGCCATCAAGGACCTGGCGGGGCGGTACAACACCGGCATCCACATCCACCTGCAGGAAACCGTTTACCAGAAGCTGTACGGCCACACCGCTTACGGCAAGACGCCGCTGCAGCACCTCCACGAGATCGGGTTCCTGGGCCCGGAAGTGGTCTGCGGGCACAGCGTCTGGGCCACCGAAGAAGACCTGCGCGTCATGGCGGCCACCGGCGCCAACATCTGCCACAACGCCAGCTCCAACCTGCGCTTGCAGAGCGGGATCGCCCCCATGGGCCGCATCCTGGAGGCCGGTATCAAGGTGGCCATCGGCAGCGACGAGGCCGGCCTGAACGACGACAAAGACCTGTTCCAAGAGATGCGACTGGTGCTCAAGCTCCACCGGGTGCCCGGCATCGACCTGGAACCGCCCACGTCCCACCAGGTGATGGAAATGGCGACGGCCAACGGGGCCTACGCCAGCTGGTTCGGCGACCGCATCGGCGCCCTGGAGCCGGGCAAGCGGGCGGACCTGACGCTGGTGGACATGCGGAACATCGAGGAGCCCTTCCTGGACCCGCGGGTGTCGGTGGTGGATGCGCTGGTGCACCGGGCGCGAGGCATCGACGTGGACACGGTGCTGGTGGACGGCGAGGTGGTGCTGCGGGATGGTCAACTGACCCGAGTGGACAAGGATGAGTTGTTCCGCGAGCTCAAATCGGCCCTGGATCGCCCGCTGACCGCACAGGAGGAGGAACGGCGCGAACTGGCATCGCTGGTGGGGCCGCACCTGCGACGGTTCTACAGCGGCTCGGTTCCGCAGGATCAAACGCCCTTCACCGCGTACAACGCGCGCTACTGAACACCGGCAGCCCGTCGCGCCCCGCGCCGTTGCGGGGTGCTAATATCTCCACAGAAACCGGCAAGTAAACGATCACATGGTTAATCCGCCTCATGCTTACCCAGTTTGTCATCGCGAGGAGCGTAGCAACGTGGCGATCTCGTTGCCGGAAGAGCCGGCCTGATCCCGTCGGGATTGCCGCGCTTCGCTCGCAATGACAGTTCAGACGAAGTGGGTACGCGTGAGGTTAACCCACCCTCGGCCGTCGGCCACCGGAGGCATCTTGGCTATCACAGATCTGGAAATCACCAACCGCACGAGTTTCGCGTCCGGCCAGAACTTCAGCGACGTGGGCGCGTATGAACTCCTGGAAGGCACCGCCCACTACGCGGTGGACCCGTCGCATCCGCGCAACCAGGGGATCACGGACCTCGACCTGGCGCCGCGCAACGCCGCCGGCCTGGTGGAGTTCTCGGCGGACTTCGCCATGCTCCAGCCGGCGAACGTGGACCGGGGCAACCGGCGCATCCTGTTCGACGTGGTGAACCGGGGACGGAAAACGGCCCTGAGCCTGAACAGCGTCCCCACCGCCAACGATCCCACGTCTCCGCTGGAGGCCGGAAACGGCTACCTGATGCGCCGGGGTTACACCGTGGTCTGGGGCGGCTGGCAGGCCGACGTGCCGCCCACTCCCGGGCTCATCGGGCTCCACGCGCCGGAAGCCGTCGGTCCGCAGGGGCCGCTGACCGGCAGGATCATGTGCCAGTTCCAGTGCAACGAGCCCACGCAGGTGTTCCTGCTGGCGGATCGCCAGCACCTGCCCAATCCCGCCGCCGACCCGGAAGAGGCGGAGGCCACGCTGACGGTGCGGGACCTGCCCAACAGCCCGGCCACACCCGTTGACCGTGACCAGTGGTCCTTTGTCCGAGTAGAGGACGCCGACCTGGAGCCGCAGCACAACCACATCTACATGCCTTCGGGGTTCGAGCCGGGAAGGATCTACCAGTTGGTGTACACCACCACCGGCAGCCGCATCGTGGGCCTGGGGTTCGCGGCGATGCGGGATGCGGTCTCCTTCCTGAAGCACGCGCCGGCATCCGCCGGAAATCCGTGCGCCGGGGCCATCGACTACGCCTACGCCATGGGCCGCTCCCAGAGCGGGCGCTTCCTGCGCCAGTACATCCACGTGGGCATCAACGAGGACGAGGAAGACCGGCCGGCGCTGGACGGGATCATCCCCCACGTGGCCGGGGCGATGCGCGGCGAGTTCAACCTGCGCTTCGGCCAACCCTCGAAGGACGTCTGCTACATCATCCCGGAGATGTTCCCCTTCACCGACACCACGCAGACTGACCCGGTGACGGGCGCGCAGGGTTCCCTGCTGGAGACCCTGGAGCGTCGGGGCAGCGTGCCCAAGATCATGTTCACCAACACCTCCGCCGAGTACTGGCGCGGAGACGCCGCCCTGATCCACACCGACCTGGAGACGCTGACCGACGCTCCGGAGTCGGCATCGGTTCGCCGCTACCACTTTGCCGGCTGCCAGCACGGGTCGGGTGACTTCCCGCCCATCGAGATCCGGGCCAACGACGGCATCAAGGGACAGCTTCCTTTCAACAGTGTGGACTACGCGCCCCTGCTGCGGGCCGCCCTGGACAACCTGGACCGCTGGGTCACCACGGGCGAGGAACCTCCCGCCAGCCGCCATCCCAGCCTGGACGACGGCACGGCGGTGGAGTCGCACACGCTCCTGGAGCGGTTTGCCAGGCTGCCCGGCGTTCAAGTGCCCACCGAGACTACCCGGGCGATCCGGCTGGACTACGGGCCGGAGTCGCACCTGGGCCGCACCATCAAGCTGCCGGCTGACGAGGGCGAGGAGTTTCCGGCGCTGGTGGCCGACATCGACGAGTCGTTCAACGAACGGCGGGGCATCTGCCTGCCCGACCTGACCGTCCCGGTGGCCACCTACACCGGCTGGAACCTGCGGGACGAAAGCATCGGCAACCCCAACCTGTTCATCGGCATCACCGGCGGACTGGCCGGCTGGACCCTGCCGCTGCCGGCCACGCGGGCCGAGCGGGAGGCATCGGGCGACCCCCGAGCATCAATCGAAGAACGCTACTCCGACCGCGAGGACTATCTCGAGAAGGTGAACCGCGCCGCGACGGACCTGGTGGACGAGGGCTACCTGCTGGAGGAAGACATGGCCGAGGTGGTGGACCTGGCGGGTCGGAAGTACGACTACTGGGCGGGAGATGACAGGCAATGCTGATGTGGCCCGGAGCACGCCGGCGCTCCCCGGACACAAGCCCGAGCGCGAACGCGCTGACGGTTTTGTTTACGCTTCGCTTGAAGGAGGCAATCCATGCCTTTGCAATTGGACCACACCATTGTTCCCGCTTATGACAAGGTGAAGTCGGCGGAGTTCATCGCCCGGTTATTCGGTCTGAAGTACGAGGGGCCGTGGGGGCATTTCGCGCCCGTCAAGGTCAACGACATCCTGACGCTGGACTTCGACGACTCCGACAACCCACGCTCCAATCACTACGCCTTCCTGGCATCGGACGAGGAGTTCGACGCCATCTTGCAGCGCATCAAGGACGAGGGCGTCGTGTTCGGGAGCGGGCCGCGCTCGCGCACGGACGGCCAGATCAACCACCTGCACCAGGGTCGCGGGTTCTACTTCGAGTGCGAGAACGGCCACGTCTGGGAGGTCATCACCCACACGTACATCACCGATTGACGCGCATCGCAACGGTGACTGTTCAAAATCCGGGAAGCTGTCATTGCGAGGCGCTTGCGCCGCGGCAATCTCGACGCCGTGGCAGCGACGTCTACCCCGAAAGGACTCCCCGGCGCTAACGGGATTGCTGCCCCCGTATCAAGCACCGGGGCGCAATGACGCTTTCCCCGCAACTCTGAACAGTTGTCTGCTACGTGGGCGGTTTGTGGCAACCCTCGCCCGATGTTAAACTGATACGGCGACGGGCATTCCCAAATTTTGCGCCTGGAACAGCATCCGGAGGAAAACATGGCCACCCACACTGAATCGGCAGTCAACGACCTGCAAAGGACCGCACTGGAAAACCTCTGGGTGTACCTGAGGGAACCCAGCGACATGGCCGAGAAGGGTGAGCCCCAGATTTTCGTCGAAGGCAAGGGCTGCCAGGTCACCGACGCCCTGGGCAACACCTACATCGACGCCATGTCCGGCCTCTGGCTGAAGAACGTCGGGTACGGCCAGAAGGAGATCGCGGACGCGGCCTACGAGCAGATGCTCAAGATCACCTATATGCCCATGGGCACCACCACGGAACCCACGGTCATGCTGTCGGACAAGATAGCGTCAATGATGCCGGGAGATCTCTCCCGCTGCTTCTTCACCAGCGGCGGCTCCGAGTCGGTGGAAACGGCGTTGAAGCTGTCCCGCGCTTATTTCAAGCGCATGGGCGAACCCCAGCGCACCAAGTTCATCAGCCGCAAGGACTCGTACCACGGCGCAACCATGGGCGCGATGGCTCTCGGGGGCAACTATCTCTACCCCAGGGAGGATTACGAGCCGCTGATGCCGAACACGTTCCACGCTCCTCAGCCCAACTTCTACCGCTGTGAGTTCAACAGCGAAACGCCGGAGGAGTGCGGACAACGGTGCGTCGATGCCATCGAGAGCATCATCCAGTTCCAGGGACCGGACACCGTCGCCGCGGTTATCGCCGAACCCATTTCCAGCCCCATGGGAGCGGTGGTGCCGCCGGACAACTATTGGCCCCTGTTGCGTGAGGTTTGCGACAAGTACGGCTGCCTGTTGATTGCCGACGAGGTCATCACCGGTTTTGGCCGCACCGGCAAATGGTTCGGCTGCAACCACTGGGACGTCGTGCCCGACATGATGACGGTGGCCAAGGGCATCACCAGCGGGTACATCCCCATGGGAGGGACCATTCTGCGCAAGCCCATCGCCGACGCATTCGTGGGCAGCCCCCGGGCCGCCTTCCGGCACGTCATCACCTTCGGCGGTCATCCGGTGGCGGCAGCGGCCTCCCTGAAGAACCTGGAAATCATGGAGCGTGAGGGGATGGTGGAGAATTCCGCCCGGATGGGGAAGTATCTGCTGGACGGCCTGGAAGAGCTCAAGGCAAAGCACTCCATCATCGGCAACGTGCGCGGTCTGGGTCTCATGTGCGGCATGGAACTGGTGAAGGATCGGGAGACCCGGGAACACTTCCCCGCTGACTCCGGTCTGGGTCCCCGGCTGACCCAGGGTTTCGCCGAGGATGGCCTGTTCCTGCGCGGCGGCGACCTCATGAACATCATGCCGCCCCTGTGCGTCACCCCCGGCGAGATCGAGCAGATCGTGTCCACCATGGACGGCGTGATCGGGCAGGTGGCGTCCGACCTGGGCGCTGCATAACTGCTGGGAGACGCGGCCGTGGCCCGGTGTTGACGGCCGCATTCACCTGGCGGCGCGACGACGGCTGACCGCGTCGCGCTTACCCAGTTTGTCATCGCGAGAAGCGCAGCGACGTGGCGATCTCGTTGCTGAACGATGCCCGCTCGTCATCACCAGATTGCCGCGCTTCGCTCGCAATGACAGTCCGAGTCAAACCGGGCATGCGTGACGGTTCGCTGCGGCTGGCAACTGCGTTCCTGCTGATGTTCAGGAGACCAGTTGCCAGTAGCGGCGACCTTCGGCGCGAATCACCCGACCAAACCCGCCGTGGTGGCAGATGGCCATGATGGCGTCCTCGGACTCCGCGCGCTCGACCATGGTGGTGCGGGTGGCAACGCCTTGATCTCCGTCCATGTCGAAGCTGAACTTCCAGCCGGTTTCGGTGACCTGCGCCGGGCCGTGAAACACGTCGCCCAGAATGTACGCCCGCTGCCCGCCGGACACAATGGCGAGGCTCATGGAACCCGGGGTATGCCCCGGCGTTGGGATAGCGGTAATCTCGCCGGTCAGCGCGCGCTCCCCATCCAGCAGGTCCAGCACGCCCAGGTCTTGCAGAGGGCCGAGGGTCTGGTCCCAGTGGGGAGGGAACAGCTCCATCACCTCGGGGCGTTGGAAGACTTCCCAGTCGGCGCGGTGGGCCACGTAGCGCGCGTTGGGGAAGGTGGGCCGGGCTGGCGCATCCGGCTCGTGGGTCAGGTTCCAACCTACGTGGTCGAAGTGCAGGTGGCTGAAGAACACGGTGTCGATGTCGGCCGGACTTACGCCGGCCGCTTCCAGTTCCGCGAGCAGCCGTCCCTCGGCGCCGCCGACCATGGCCTCGATTGAGTGCGGATTGCTGGCTGTGCCGCCGAGGCCCGTGTCCACCAGGATGGTTTGTCCTTCGGAGCGGATGAGGTAGCACTCGAAGTGGGCCAGCAGGTGGTCGCCGCGGAAGCCGCTGGGGTAGCGCTCCTGGTAGGGAACCCAGGCCGCGGCGGGAACCTCGGGAAAGACATCGCTCAGGGGTAGCGTAGCCTCCTGGTCATTCAGGGACAGGATTTCAACGTTGCCAACGGTCAACCGGGCTTCCGGCATGATGTTCCCTCCTCGGCAGAAAAGCGGTGCGGCTCAACGCGATCTGCGGCATTGACGCAGTACGACCGGTTGTTCCGCAACTGGGGATCGATGGTGTACGCATCTGTCTGACTCTACCACCGTCCTCGTTTGCTGCGGAGCGCTCGGTTCACCCGTACCCATTTTGTCTTTTACATCGATGGACAGGATGAATAGGATGCTGGCGATAATCGATCAAATCCTGTCCATCCTGTGCATCGATGTAAAATTACCCCGGTCGCCGTTTAATGCGGGTACGCGTGCGGAGCGCTCGGGCATTGACGGGCCAACATCAACCTGATATTGGTCAGACCTCTACGCCCTCACGGCAGCAGGATTCCCGCGAATCTCGCCGGATTGATGACCAGGAAGCCCCACCGACTTGGACTTGACACGGGAAATCCGGTGAATTAGTTGGCCCAGATACTCGCCATCGGACGCCGGCTTCAGACCTTTCGGGCGCTGCGGCACCGGGATTACCGCTGGTTCTGGATCGGCGCCAATGCCCAGGCGTTGGGCCGGGGGATGCAGTTCCTCATCCTGGGCTGGCTGGTGCTGGAACTGACCGAGTCCGCCTCCCGCATGGGCTTCATGATTTTCCTCTACGGCACGCCCACGCTGGGGTTCGTGCTGTTCGGCGGCACCTTTGCCGACCGGTTCGACCGGCGCGGGCTGCTGATGCTGACCCAGGCGCTGGTAGCCCTCCTGATGTTGGGGATCGCAGTGTTGGAAACCGGCGGACTCGTCGCGCTGTGGCACGTTTACGCGGCGGCTTTCGTCCTCGGCACCCTGCAGGCTATCAACACCCCCGCGCGGTTGGCCATAGTCCGCGACCTGGTGGACCGCGATGACCTGATGAACGCCGTCGTCTTGAACTCGGCGGTGATGAACTCAGGGCGCATCCTGGGGCCGGCCGTGGCCGGGGCGGTGATCGAGTTGACCGGACTGGCTCCGGCGCTGTATCTGGCGACCGGCTGTTTCTGCGTGGGCACGGTGACGCTGCTCATGGTACGGCGGGTGCCGACGGTCGCCCGGGACCAGCGTTCCGGCATCTTTTCCGAACTGTGGGGCGGGCTGCGGTACTGCTGGAGCAACCCCGTCACCTTCACTGTCATAGGCATTGGGTTCGCCTTCGGTTTCTTCGCCATGCCCTATGCCCAACTGCTGCCCGCCTTCGCCAAGCTGGTGCTGGACACGGGCGCCGGCGGGGCCGGTCTGCTGATGACGGGCGCGGGCATCGGCTCCCTGTCCGGAACCTTCATCATGGCGTCGATGGGCAACTCGCCGCACAAGAACCGGCTGCTGCTGGGCTGCATCTTCCTGTTCGGGATAGCCCTGTTCTGCCTGGCCTGGTCACACTGGTTCTGGCTATCGTGGGCGATACTGTTCCTGGTTGGGATGGGCAGCATAGTGCCGATGGGAACCACCGTGCTGCAGCTCTCCGTCCCGGCCGAGTACCAGGGCCGGGTGATGAGCGTCTGGTACGTTTCCGCCGCGCTGATGTTCATCGGTTCCTATCCCATGACCCTGGTTGCGGAGTACATCAGCTGGACCGCCGCCTTCGCCGGCGGGGCGGCCATCTACCTGACGGTGGCGTTCGTGCTGGGGGTCTGGCGGCCGACGCTGCGTCAGCTGCGCGTGTAATCCGGCAAGGGAAACATTCCGGTATCGCCGGGCGTGTGGTTCGTTGGCAACAGGGTTGCTACACTACGCTGCCCGAACAGGAAAGAGGTGAACCATGACCAGAGCTCCCGCGACGCGCATCCAGCGAGTACAGCCCCCGGCCACCCTGGCCGCCGGCGAAAAAGCCCGACAACTGGCCCGGCAGGGTCATGACGTGATTGACCTGGGTCAGTCAAGTCCGCACCACGTGACTCCGCAGCACATCATCGACGCCGGGATCCAGGCCCTGAACGCAGGGCTCACCAACATCAGCTCGTCCCGCGGGCTGCCCGAGCTGCGCCAGGCCATGGCCGCCAAGCTGGCCGCCCACAACGGCCGCGCGGTTGATCCCGACGGCGATATCCTGGTTACTCCCGGCAGCAAGATGGGGCTGTATGAGGCCATCAACGCCTACATCGAGGCGGGGGATGAAGCGCTGGTGCTTGAGCCCACGTGGGTCAGCTTCAGCCAGCAGGTGGAGATGGCGGAGGGTGTGCCCGTAGCCGTGCCGCTCAGCGAGGAGGAGGAGTACCACATCAGTTACGAGCAGTTGCAGGAGTACGTCACCTCGCGCACCAAGATGATCGTCGTTAACAACCCCAACAATCCCACCGGCCGGGTTTATACCGAGGAAGAATTGGCAGCCGTAGCGCGTTTGGCCCGGGAGCAGGACCTGCTGGTCATTTGCGATGAGACCTACGAGTATTTCCTCTACGATGCCAACCGGCACGTTACCATCGCGAATTTGGAGGGTATGGCGGAACGAACGTTGACCAGCTACACCTTCACCAAGGCCTATTCGATGTCCGGCTGGCGGTTGGGCTGTATCGTCGCTCAGTCAAACCTGCTGGAGCCGCTATTGAAGATACAGGAACAAACGGCCAGCTTTGTATCTCCATTTGTGCAGATGGCCGGGGTAGCCGCTCTCCAGGGCCCCCAAGATCACCTGCCCCGGTGGCGAGAGGACTGCGATGAACTGCGCGTGCGCTGCGCCGGCCGGTTGTCCCAGGTTCCCGGCGTGCACTGTCCGCTGCCCGAGGGGGCCACTTTCCTGTTCCCCCGCTACTCGGCGGATGTGTCATCCACGGAGTTGGCCGAGCTGTTGGTGGAGCGGGAAGGAGTGGTGGTAACCCCCGGCATCGGCTTCGGCGCAAGCGGGGAGGGACACTTCCGCATTGCCCTGATGAGGTCTCCCGCTGACCGAGTTGTGGAAGGGGTGGAGCGCATAGCGCGCGTCCTGGAAACTCTCTAGCCGGATTTACCCCTCACGCGTACCCAATTGGTCATCGCGAGGAGCGCAGCGACGCGGCGATCTTGTTGCCGCAGCCGGCGTCCGTTGCCCTGACGAGATTGCCGCGCTGCGCTCGCAATGACAACTCGAGCGAAACTGGGTACGCGTGAGGACATTGCGCTCCCGGGCCGGCCCGGTGTCATCCTGCCCCGCACGCGCCGGCCCCGGTAGCTCAGTTGGACAGATTAGACGTAATGAGGCATGACCTCCGTCACAAACAGGTCCAATGAGCGCATGGTTTCATCGTGCGACAGGTGGCCCCACTGGAAGGCGGCCACGAAGTAGTTGGCGCCGGTTTCGAGATATTCGTCCATGTAGTTGCGGATGGAATCCGGTGAGCCGGCGACCACGTTGAACCCGCCCCCGCCCGGGGCGGCGTGCTCTTCAAGCCCGGCCGAGCCGGACCGGCGCGCCGCAGCGGTCGAATTCGCCTGCGCCTCGCGGGCCGGCAGGTTGGACGGCCGGGGATTGGCCTCGCTGCCGAGGAATTGGGTGAGGCCGCGCCTCTCCGCTTCGAGACGACGCGGCGCGGCCAGGTTCCACTTGTACTGGTCCCACGCCGGCTGGGCTATGGTCGCCGCTTCCGCGTCAGTTTCCGCCAGGTAGAGGTGGTTGACCAAGCCGATCTTGGGAGCCTCGCCCTGGGCGTTGAGCGCGCCCGGCCCCTGGTGCTCGTCCCAGAGCTGGAAATAGCGCTCCACGTTGGCGCCGAAGGAATCCAGGTTGCCCACGATGATGGTGTGCATCCCGCTGACGGCGGCGGTCTCCACGTTCCGCATGTACCACAGGGGCGGGTGGGGGTCCTGCTTGGGCCGCAGTCGCATGGGCAGGTCGTCAAAGTTGTAGAACTCGCCCTCAAAGGTCAGCGAATCGTTGCTCAGGCCTTCCCGTACCACCGCCAGGGTCTCCAGATAGCGAGCGTAGTTGATCTCCACGTCCGAGTCCTGACCCCAGAAGTAGGCTTCGATCACACCGCCGCGACCCACCCCGATGTCCATCCGTCCGCCGCTGAGGTTGTCCAGCATGCAGATTTCCTCGATCAGGCGCACCGGGTGGTGCAGCGGCAGCACGTAAACGCATGGCCCCAACCGCATGGTGCTGGTCCGCTCAGCGGCGGCCGCCAGGAACACGTTCTGCGAGGGCGCCAGACTGTGTACCGCCGGCGTGTGATGCTCCGCCAGGTGGTAAGAGTAAAAGCCGGCGGACTCCAGTATCTCGATCTGGTCCAGCCGCTCCCGATAAATCTGGTCCAGCGCTACGCCGGGAATGGGCTCAATGTGGTCGAATACCCCAAACTGCAATGCCATCAACAGGTTCCTTTTTGTAAATCAATCGTCTCGCGACTCAAAACTTGCCTGATGGTCGCGGAAGATGCGTGCAGATTTTTGCCGACGGTTCAACTCTAAGGTGGGCCATCTTCCCTGTCAAACGAAGCGCCAACCGTTCTCACGCCATCGAAATCATAGACACAGATCAAAGGGCCGGTATCACCTCGTCGCACAGCAGTCCCAGCGCTTCATCCACGTCCGGGCCCAGCTCCGAGAACAACAGCTGTCCGAAGCCCTGCTGCCGCGCCGTGTCTCTAACCTCAAGCATCCTTTCGAGGCAATCCCCCGGCGTCCCGGCGATGAAGATGGCGTCGATCATGGAATCGGTCACCAGGTCGTCAAACTCCTCCTCGGTTGCGCCATTCCGGTCGGCCCAATCCAGCCGCTCCACGTCCGGCAGGGCCACCCCCAACCGCTCGATGTCTTCCCGGGTATAGCCCTGGCGGTACATGTTCAGGACCCGGTTGCCGGCGCTCTCCTTGACGAACTCCCGGGCGGCCGCGGCGTCGCGAGACAGGGAAATCTTGATCTCGGCTACCTTGGGAACTGCCTTGCTCTCCCGGTTCGGGGGAAGCGCGGCGTCAAAAGCATCCAGCAGTTCGGGAACCCGGCCGGTGCGGAGGGCCGCCATGTAGTGGCCGCCGAAGATCAGGCCGTCCATGGTTTCACCGCCCACGGCCATACCAAGAGGGCCGTTGGAGCCGCAGTAGAGGCGCACCGGCGTGGCCGGCCGGAAATTCAGCCGGAAGGCGGCGCAAGGGTTGAAGTGGTAGTAGTCCAGCAGATTGGGATAGTCGGCAAAGCAGACGGCCTCGCCAGCCAGCAGCCGGCGCAGGCTTTGCGCGGTTTCGCGGAGCACGCTGACCGGCCGCGGCGTCCGGATCAGCGACGGCGTGCGGGGATTGCCCCGGCCCAGGCCGATGCTCAATTCCCGCCCCTCCATCAACTCGCTGAGGGTGGCAATGGAATCCGCCAAATCAACCGGGTTGCGGAAATACTGCACGGTGACCGCAGTGCCCAGCTTGATTTTGAGACGGGAAGCCATGGCCGCCAGGACCACAAAGGACTGGCGGCTCCTCAGGTTGTCGGTGACCCAAAGCTGGTCCACACCTCTGGCCTCTGCCCGGGAGGCCAGCTCCACCAGGTGGGGCAATGGCACGTGGGCGTAGGTGGGCAGATGGAATTGGATGCCGGTTTCCAGTAGGGCCATGATTTCTCCGTCCTCGGGATCTCGCGCGTACCCAGTTTGCGGCGAGGGAACGTCAGAATCAGGATTTTCAAGATTTGGGGATTACCAGGATTGGGACCGTTCTGTGATGAAGCTTCCCAATCCTGTCAAATCATAAAATCCCGTAAATCCTGATTCTGACGATTGGCGCAAGTGGGTCCGCATCAGCCTCGGGATATCTTGACAGCGACCCGCGTATTTCCTTTGTCCGCCGGAGGTGGTTCACAAGCCTACCACCCGCACCCGGTGGTTGTGGGTGTCGGCGATGAAGAGGTCGCCCTCGTCGTTGATGCCGCAGCCGTGAGGGTGAAACAACCCGGCCTCCACGGCGGGGCCGCCGTCACCGTCGCCGCCCTCGCGTCCCCCGGCGATGGTGGTGACAATGCCGGTGCGGGCGTCGATGCGCCTCACGGCGCTGTTGTCGGAGTCGAGCACGATGATGTTGTCATTCAGGTCGCAGCGCATCGCCTTGGGCGACCCCCACGTGGCCGCCAGCGCCGGGCCGTCGTCACCCGAATAACCGTACACTCCCTCGGCTCCGGCGATGGTGGTCAAGACACCGTCCGGCGATATTTTGCGGACGCCGTTTCCTTCCCGCTCGCACACGTACACGTTGCCCAGGCTGTCCGCGCAAACCGCCCGAGGTCCCATAAGACTGGCCTCGCTCGCCGCGTTGCCGTCTCCGGCGCGGGACTTCTCTCCGGTTCCGGCGAAGGTGGCGATGATGCCGGTCTGGAGGTCCACACGCCGGATGCGCTGGTCCTGCACGTCGGCGATCAGCAGGCCGCCCCGTCGGTCCAGGCACAGATCGTTGGGTTCCCGCAGCATGGCCTGGTTGCCGGGGCCACCGTCCCCGCTGTACCCGAATTCTCCGGTGCCGGCGACCGTGGAGATGATGCCCGTGCGCCCGTCGATCTTGCGCACTGCCGGGTCAAACCTCTGGGCAAAGTACACGTCTCCGTTGGCGTCGATGGCCAACCCGTAGGGCTGGTTGATGACCGCAGCGGCGGCAGGGCCGCCATCGCCGGCGTAGCCCGGTTCGCCGGTGCCGCAGATCAGCGTGATGACGCCGGTACGCGCATCCACGCGGCGGATCCGGTGGTGGCGCCCCATGCAGACGATCATGTTGCCCTGGGGATCAAACTCGCAGGCGTAGGGAGTTTGGCACGCGGCATCAAGGGCCGGGCCGCCGTCGCCATCCCAACCCTCGGATCCGTTTCCCAATACGGTCTGGATGACGCCTTTCTCAGCGGGCATTGAAACCTCCAGGTTTGGCTTGAATTCCCGGCGTGGTTCGTCGGGGAGTGCATTGTATATCGGACACGGCCGAAAACTCAGCCGGATCTCCGACTTAGCGAATGTTCAGAATCCAGGGGGGTTGTCATTGCTAGGCGCTTGCGCCGTGGCAATCTCGACGCCATCGCAGCAACGCCTGCCCGAAGGACTCCCAACACCAACGAGATTGCCGCGCTGCGCTTGCAATGACACCTTCCTCACTAGTCTGAACAGTTATCCACTTGATGTCGTTATCGCCGCCGGCCAGGCTGCCGGGCGGATCGCGGCAACGTGTTTTCCGAATATTATCACTATGTCAGCATTGACAACATTGATTGGGAATTTCAAAATGGCGGGCTGACGACGCTACCGCAACGATCCCCGTCGCTTTATTTTCCCGGAGGAAAGATCTTCCGAATCGGAACAATGCCCCGATTGCATACGCTGGACGCGTGGCTGGCCTACCGCAACTACCGGCTGTTGTGGTGCGGCAATTTCTTCGCCAACAACGCCCAGTGGATACAGCTGTGAGCGTGGGGTGGTTGGTCCGGGAGTTGTCAGAAGGCTCCACCGTCGCCGGATTGCTGGTGGTGACCGTGGGCGGCATCAACACCCTGCCCGGCCTCGTGGTGGGGCCCTGGGGCGGCGTGCTCAGCGACCGCTTCGACCGCCGCAAGCTGGTCATCGCGCTGCAACTGATGATGGCCGCCCTGGCCTTGTGCTTCGCGCTGCTGGTGCTGTCCGGACGTGTGGCAGTTTGGCACGCTTACCTGTACGTGATCCTGGCCGGCGCCTGTCGTTCCATGACCCAGCCCATGCGCCAGTCGCTCATCGCCGGCACCGTGCCCCGGGAGATGCTGGGGAACGCCATGGCCACCAACGTCCTGACCATCACCGGCACCCGAATCGTCGGGCCGTTCGTCGGCGGCATCCTGATTTTCACCCTGGGGTTCTTCTGGAACTTCGTCATCGAATCGGCGCTGTACGTGGCAAACGTGGCGATGATTTTCCCGCTGCGGACTCCCTTTCACCGTCCCGGCGATGCTCGCCAGCGCGGGTCCGCTCTGGCCAACATGGTGGAGGGTTTGCGCTACGTGTGGACCGGCGAGCGGGCCTTCTTCCAGTTGATGGTGTTGTCGGTGATTCCCAACATCATCCTCCATCCGGCCTGGTTCCTTTTCCCGGTGTTCACCACCGAGGTGCTGCAGCGCGATGCCGACGTGGGCGGGTACCTGCTTTCCATCACCGGCGTGGGCGGGCTGCTGGCGGCCCTGTTCGTGGCGTCCTTCGGGTTCGTCTTCCCCAAGGGCAAGGTGGTGCTGGGCGCGGCCATTGCCAGCTCGCTGATGCTGGTCCTTTTCGCATTCTCCAAGTGGATGGCGCTGGCCTTCGTGGTCATCGCCGCCATGGCATCAAGTCAGTCCCTCTTCCGGACCACTCGCGGCACGTTGATCCAGACGCTGGCGCCGGACAGTCTGCGGGGCCGCCTCACCAGCCTGCAAAGCATCGACCGGGGCTTCCTGGTCGTGGCCAGCCTGGGCGTCGGGCTGCTCTCCGACCTCACCTCTCCGTCAACGGCCATGGCCATCATCGGCGTACTGGGCCTGGGACTGGCGCTGGTCTGCTGCGTCGCCCTGGGTCGGGTTCGGCAGCTCGACTGAGGGAGCGCCGCCACCCCACCGGCCTCGCTTCCCGACCGCGCCCATGGCCATGTACAGGCCGGCGCGGGGTCCGGAGTGAGGTCGTCCACCGTCGCCAGCCAATCGCTGAACCCCTCGCCGTCCGGGGCGCGCAGGCCGGTGTTGGCGATGGCCAGCCGTCGCACGCTCCGGGCGGTTTCGCGGAGCACGCTGACCGGCCGCGGCGTCCGGATGAGCGACAGCGTGCGGGGATTGCCCCGGTCCAATCCGATGCTCAGTCCCCACCCATCCATCAACTCGCTGAGGGTGGCAGTGAAACCCGCCAAATCAACCGGGCTGCGGAAATACTGCATGATGACCGCACTGCGGCGAAACCCGGCGCGGGCGCGGTCAATTGCTCAACCCTGTCAACTGGCGCAGCCAGGTGTGGCGAAATCCGGCGCGTGCGCGGTCAATTCGGTCCTTGGTTCGTCCTACTCTCCAAACCGTCACGCCGCCCCGCGCGTCGAGCGCGGCAAGGGCGCGCCCGTCAGGCCGCCAGTACAATTCGGCCACTGCGCCCGCCACAACCGCGGCCCCTATCGGATCTCCGGTTCCATCTTTTTGAAGCGACCACACAGCCACGGCGTCATCCCGGCCTCCCGATGCCAGGAGCATCGCGCCGGGAGCGAAGGCAAGCGTCGTAACCGGTTGAACATGCAACTCCAGAACGCCGGGCTCCGTGCCTTCGGGACCTCTTCCCTGGAAGCTCCAAACCGTCACCGCCTCGCCCCCGCCGGTGGCCAGAAGGGCGCCGGTGTCGTCGAAAGCCAGGGCCGACGGCTTGGCCGGATATCCTGACATCATGGAGTCCTGCTCCGTGGAGCGGCGCCAGAAGTGCACCGTGTTGTCCTGGCTGCCGCAGGCCACGATATCCCCGTCTGAGCTCAGCACCATCGACACCAGGGATCCCTGCCACTCCAGCATCTGGCTAAGCTCGCCAGTGGAAGCGTCGAAGAATGTCGCTCGGCCGTAACAGGCCGTCGCCAGCTCCTCTGCGCTCGACCAGGCAATCGCGCTTACGGTGCTGGGATGATCATCAGATCGCCAAACCTCCACGCCGTCCGCGCTATACGCGCGAACCTGCCGGGAGCAGGAGAGCGCCAACCATTGCCCGTCCGGCGACCACGCCACGTTTTCTACCCAACCGCCTCCGACGTCGATAGCCCGGCTTACCTGACCTTCGGCGGCGCTCCAGATCAAGACTCGGCTGTCCTGGCCGGCCGTAGCGAACGCGGTTCCGCTGGGATGGACCGCCACGGCGAGCACACCGCCTTCATGAACCCCGGGCCGCGCCCAGGTGGTCGCGCCGGACTTGCCGTCGAATGCGTAGACGCCTCCTTCAGCGTCACCGACTATCAGCGCCTCACCGGCCAGGCTCCAACCCCCGGCAATAGCGTAGTCACCGACCGCCGCAGACCAACCCCGACGAAGAACACCCTTCGGGCCGCTGACATTTAGATCAGACATGCTTCGAACTCCTGCCGCATATTCTGCTCATCAAGGTTGCGGCCGATGAAGACGAGCTGATTGCGTCGGGGCGCGTCCCCCCATTCGCGATCCGGCTGGCCGTCAACGATCATGTGAACCCCCTGGAAGACGAAGCGGCGCGACTCCCCCGCGAGGCTGATGAAGCCTTTCATTCGGAAGATGTCCACCCCACGCTCGCTGAGCAGTTTGCTGAGCCAGGCGTTGAGCCTATCGGGATCAACGTCACCGTCCTTCTCAATCGCGATCGAGCCCACCTCGTCGTCGTGCTCGTGTTGTGCTACCCAGGTTCGCTCGGCCTCGACGGGAACCACCGCTCCCTTGATGCGCTGGGCGCCGGTCTCTGTGCAGGCAGGCTCGGAGCAAAAGCTGCCCGCCAGTTTGAAAGCCTCTCCATCCGCGTTCCTCAGTTGGAGATCGAACTCTTCCGCGAGGTGCTGGGCGTAGAGGCCAACCCGCGCCGGCGCATCGACCTCCAGGAAGAACGATTTGCGCCCCGGGGAATCGAGTCGGAGGCTCACATGCTTTCCGACAGGAATCTCTTCCCCCGGGTTAATGATCTCCGCGGGTTCGGCGTACCGCCGCACACACCACTCCGCGCTCTCACGGAGGGCAGCGTCATCGGTGCCCTGGTCGGACACGACGACGAGTGACATCGCCGGATCAGGACCTTCGGCGAGGTTGAGTTCGTAGCGGCCAGTATCAAGCGAATAGACTCCGGTCCATTCGAAGGGATACTCCGGCTCGAGGAAGGTGGGACGACGCTCGAGGGCCTGGTCCAGGTCGAAGGCGCCGAGGTTGAGCACAGTATCGACGGAGACGTTCGCCCGCTCGCTGCGCACGACCCGCGCCATCCGGTTCATGTCCCGGAGCCGAGCTTCGAGCCGGTCAATCACCTCGCCATTGACCAGGTCCGTCTTGTTGAGCACGAGGACATCGGCGAACGCGATTTGCTCCGTGCTTTCGTCGCTGCGGCCAAGCTGCTGCTCAATGTGGGCGGCATCGACCAGCGTGACGATCCCGTCCAGCGCGAACTCCTCGCGAAGCTCGTCATCCATGAAGAACGTCTGCGCGACCGGACCGGGATCGGCAAGCCCGGTGGTTTCCACCAACACGTAGTCGAACTTGTCGCGGCGTTTCATCAGATTGCCGAGTACCCGAATCAGGTCTCCGCGCACCGTGCAGCAGATGCAGCCGTTCGACATCTCGAAGACCTCCTCGTCAGCGTTGATGACGAGCGCCTGATCGATGCCGACCTCCCCGTACTCGTTTTCGATCACGGCAATGCGCTTGCCGTGCTCCTCGGTCAGGATCCGGTTGAGCAGGGTCGTCTTGCCGGAGCCGAGGAAGCCGGTGAGGATGGTGACCGGGACTTTGTGAAGCGTGTTCATATAAACTCCTCCTTTGGATCTTATTGACATGAGGTATCAATTAGAGAACTGAGGATATTACACGGCCGGCCCGGTCGCTGTCAATCAGGCGAATTGCTCGCGCGTACCCCAGTTTGCAGGGGAGGAGCAATTTGCATGGATGAATGGGATGGGACCGCAGCTGCCCGACGGCCTGACTTTTGACGCCGCCGCCCCACACCATTCACGGTGGGGCTGAAGCCATCACTGCTGATTGACCTGGACCTCCCGGCGGGCGACGATAACATCGTCAACGCCGTGGAAGCTGCCAACGTCATCACCCTGACGGGCTTGAAACCGCAGGCCATCGTCTCGGTCGGTCCGGGCGAGAACGGTCAGTTTCCCGACCAATCCCTACGGCAAGACGGCGGATGAAGACGGGCTAAACCGCACCAATCCTACGGTTTGCGGCCTCCGAGTGGGGGCCGCAAGAGTTTAGGAATCATCACAGTACAAATCAGGGTGGATTTTGGAACGAATCTATGGCACTTTGTAAACAGGCCCCAACGCTTTACCAGATTGCAGGTGATTTCGGTGGCAGATTTCAATGATATCGAATGGGTGAGTTTCGACTGCTACGGAACGCTGGTCGACTGGGAAACCGGAATTTCCTCCGCCGTGTCGAGTTCCCTGGAATTCTACGGGACCCGAAAGACGAACGCGGAAATACTGGAATTGTTCGCCGACGTGGAGCCGGTGGTTCAAAGTTCGGCAGCGTTCAAGGAGTACCGCGTCGTCCTGCGCGAAGTCATGACGCTGATCGGCGACCGGCTCGGCATCCGGGTTGCCGAGGACGACGTTGACTGCTTGTCCGCTTCCCTGCCCGATTGGCCGGTTTTTCCCGACGCCGGGCCGGCCCTGCACACCCTCAAGCAGCGATACAAACTGGCAATCATCTCCAACGTGGACGACGACCTGTTTGCCGGCTCGGCTCGCGCCCTGGGCGTTGAATTTGACGCCGTAATCACCTCCCAGCAGGCCAAAGCGTACAAGCCGAACCCGCGCGGCTTTGAACTCGCCGAAACTGTAATGGGCGTCGACAAGGAGCGGTGGCTTCACGTTGGAGAGAGCCTGTACCACGACATCGAGCCGGGCAACCGCTTGGGCATCAGGTCGGTTTGGGTCAATCGCCCGGATCGGGGTGGCGGAACCCGGCCAATCGACGCGAAACCAGACCTTACCGTGCCGGATCTGGCCGCGCTGGCCGGAATTATGGTCCCGGCCTGACCATGGTCAAGCCGGAATACGTACCGCGCAACCGCTCGGTCGGTTATTCCTCGGGACGGCGCGCCCGCTCCTGAAGTTCGTACAGCTTGTTGATCGCTTCCAGCGGCGTGAGGTTCGACACGTCCATCCCTAACAGATCCTCGGCAAGGCGCTCATGCCCGGAAGGGAACAGGGGCAATGGCAACTGCGGTGATGAGTTCGATTTTCGTCTTTCACCCCGGCCCGAAGCGACGCTGGAGCCATGGTCCTGCTCCAGGTGAGTGAGCAACTCCTGGGCCCGGCTCACCACTGAAGTCGGCATTCCCGCCAGCATCGCCACGTGAACCCCATACGAACGGTCTGCCCCGCCCGGCACGATCCGCCGCAAGAACGCCACGCGACCGTCCTCCTCGGACACGGCAACGCTGTAGTTGCGGACGCCGGGCAGCGTGGACGCCAGTTCGGTCAGTTCGTGGTAATGGGTGGCGAACAGCGTCTTGCATCCCAGACGCGGATTGTTGTGCAGATGCTCCACCACCGCCCGGGCGATGGACAACCCGTCGTAGGTGCTGGTTCCCCGGCCGATCTCGTCAAGAATGACCAGGGAACGCCAGGAAGCCTGGTTGAGAATGGCGGCGGTTTCCACCATCTCCACCATGAAGGTTGACTGCCCGGTCGCCAGGTCGTCCTGCAGGCCAACTCGGGTGAAGATGCGGTCCACCAGGCCGATGGTCGCCGAGGACGCCGGCACGAAACTGCCCACCTGGGCCATGAGCACGATGATGGCAACCTGCCGGATGTAGGTGGACTTGCCGGCCATGTTGGGCCCGGTGATGAGCATGATCTGGGCGTCATCGGAGTCCAGCCCGGCATCATTGGGGACAAATGCCCCGGCGCCCAGCGCTCGCTCTACCACCGGATGCCGGCCGTCCGCGATGCGAATTGCCACGCCGTCGTTCAACTCGGGCCGCACGTACCCATGCCTCACCGCCACGTCGGCGAGCCCAACGAACACGTCAACACGGGCAATCGCCAACGCCAGCCGGGATATCGCCGGGCCGTGGTCGGCGACCTGCCGACAGACCTGGCGGTACAGGCTGCGCTCCATTTCTTCGAGGTTTGCGTGCGCCTCCAGGGCCTGGCTTTCGAATTCCTTGAGCTCCGGAGTGATGTATCGCTCCGCGCCCGTGAGGGTCTGGCGTCGTTGGTAGTGGTCGGGCACCGCATCGAGGTTCGACTTGCTGACCTCAATGTAATAGCCGAAAACCTGGTTGAAGCCGACCTTCAGGTTGCGTATTCCGGTGCGCTCCCGTTCCTCGGATTCCAGGCCGGCGATGAATCCCCGGGCGTCCCGGGACAAACTGCGAGTGCGGTCCAGTTCCGGCGAAAACCCAGGCCGGATCACTCCGCCCTCGCCCACGGAACCGGACGGTTCCGGCTCGATGGCCTGTTCGATCAGGGCCTGCAAGTCGGGGATGGGCCGCAGCCTTTCCCCGATCCACGCGACCCGCTCGACCTGATCCCGCGCGAAGATGGCGCCCAACTCCGCCGCCGCCGCCACGCTGCGCTGCAACGCCAAAAGGTCCCGGGGCGTCGCCGTATTCATCTGCACGCGGCTGAGAATGCGCTCCAGGTCCGAGATTTGCGCCAGGGCGGACGCCGCGTCATCGCGCCGAAACGCGTCGTCGTGGAAGAACTGCACCGCATCCAGCCGCCGTTCCAGCCGTTCCAGGTCCAGCAACGGCTGTCCCAGCCACCTGCGCAGCAGGCGCGCGCCCATGGGAGTCCGGGTGCCGTCCAACGCTTTCAGCAGTGACATGTCGCTGCTGTCCCATCGCCCGGCGGCGAACAGTTCCAGGTTCCGCCGGGTTTGCGGGTCCAGGGTCATGTACGAAGCCGTGCTATAGAGGGAGGGCGCCGACAAACCCGGCCGTTCGCCCTGCCAGGTGTATTGCAGATATTCCAGGATTGCCCCGGCGGCACGCACTGCCAGCGGCTCGGTCAGCGCTCCGTTGGATTCCAGCCCGTAGGCCTCCAGCGACAGTACCTCGTAGTATTCCAGCAGGGTTCGCCGGGCCGATTCGGGGCTGAAAGCCGCGTTTGACAGCTGGTTGATTGATGTGATTTCGCCAATTCCGCCCTGGCCGGCGACGGAGTCCTGAAACTCTTCCCGGTCGGGGACCAGGATCTCCGACGGCTGCAACCGGGCCAACTCCAGGGCCAACAGGTCTCCCGTCATCTGGCACAGGGCGAACTCGCCGGTGGTGACGTCAACGTAGGCCAGCCCGGCCCGGTCGTCGCCGAGGCACACTGCGGCCAGGTAGTTGTTGGCCTGGTTGTCCAGCAGCGCCGCCTCGATGACGGTGCCCGGAGTCACTACGCGGACGACTCCGCGCTCGACCAACCCTTTGGAGGTCGCCGGGTCGCTCAGTTGCTCGCAGATCGCGACCTTGTGCCCCTGCTTGATGAGCCTCGCCAGGTTGGTTTCCAGGGATACCGCGGGCACCCCGGCCATGGGCACCCGGGTATCCTTGCCCATTGTTCGGGAAGTCAGCGCGATTTCCAGCGCCGAAGAGAGCGTATGAGCGTCATCGTCGAAGCACTCGTAAAAATCGCCCATCCGGAACAGCACCACGGCGTCCGGGTACGAGTGCTTAATGGTCAGGTACTGCCGACGTACCGGCGTCAGGCGTCCGCCGCCCACCCCTGTAGACATGGCGCGATTTTACCCTATGCGCCAACTCGCCGGGTCAGGGAACCGACGGGTCAGGGAACCGAAACGAACCGCCCGGCCGCCACCGACCGGCTCAACCGGGGATCCGGCCCGCACTGGCGAGCGCTCGACGCCGAGCGTCTCTGGTATCCCGTTCCGGACCGGTCCGGCAGAGCGCACGACCGCAAATTTGCGGGAACTTTTATGACTATTCATAAAAATTGGGCAAGATGTGGCACGTGTTCAGTGTGCGCTCATATGACATTCGTGTATGATTGCGCCATCGCATCACCCGCCAGCCTCGCCTCGCAACGACGCTGGCGAATAACATCGGGAAGAGAGGATATGGCAACACAGCGAATCAGAAAGACCAAGTTAATGCGCAGCGTGGAAGAAAAGCACGGGCGTCAGCTGGAGAGCCTGGTGCCCGACCTGGTCAACGAAATGGGAATGAGCCGCGCCGCCGCCCATCTGGGGGTCAGTCCCGCTACGCTCGGATACTGGATGTTGAAAATGGGGATCCAATACCGCCGCGTCGCCTTGGCGGACGGCGAGACTATCGAGGTTCGCCGCCAGGGCTAACCGTGGGAGGAGCCAGGGTAGGCTCGCCCAACCCCCCTTCCGGTACTTCCACCGCCTCGTCCATGCCCGGCCACGCCGGCATGGTGACACAGACGAACCGCATATCTGAGTCGGCTTCTGCCCGAAACTGAAATCCCCAGCCCCTCGGAATGACCAGCGCATCTCCGGCCACAACCCTTACCGGCGGAACCTCCGTGTCCGGCTCTCCCGGGGGACATCGCCACACCTCCCCGGCTCCGGAAAGCACGTACCACGCTTCCTCAACGGTGCGGTGACGCACCGGGCGGCTGGTTTCACCGGCGCCGATGGTAACCTCCACCATGCTGCAACGGGTTGCCCCGTGGGCGTCCGTCAGCAGGAGCCGAACTTCGGAGCCATCCGGGGCGACGATAGTATCGCCCGAAGCTCGGCCCGCCGGGGGCGCCGACTCTGGTCGGGCGTTTCCAGACAAGTTGACGTTACCGGGGAGGCCAGGCTCAAGATCAGGCGGAACGGGGCTTCCGTCCCTTCCGGGCCAGAAAGTCCGAGAACCCCTCCTCCACCGTGAGTCCCTTGAAACGACCGGTGCGGCCCTCGATCTCGTTGCGGTACTGCTGTTCAATGGGCAGCCCGGAATGTTCCAGCAGCAACTGCTTGATGTTCGCCAGCCCTTCGACCCGGTTGCGGGCGATGCCGGCCGCGATGTCCAGCGTCCGGTCCATGAGCTCTTCCGAGGGAACCAGGTGGTTGATCAGGCCCATGTGGTACGCCTCTTCGGCGAAAACTTCCCGGCCGCTGAGCAGCAGTTCCTTGGCCCGGTGGATGCCCACCAGCTGCGGCAGGCTCCAGGTCGCGTTCATCTGGCCGTAATTCACCGCAAGGAACCGGAAGCTGCTCTTTTCGCAGCCCACCAGGAAGTCCAGACTAGTGGCAAGCACCGTGCCGCCGCCGTAGCAAAGCCCGTTCACCGCCCCGATGATCGGCTTGCTGCTGGTATGCAGGTGCCAGGTGTATGCGGCCCGCTCGGCCTGCCCGGCTTCGCGCTCCTCCGAGGAAAGCTCCCGGTTCTCGTGGATATCGGCGCCCGCGGAAAAAGCGCGTTCGCCGGCGCCGGTGATGATGACGGCGCCCACGCTGTCGTCATCTTCGTAATCGGTAATGGCCTGGTCCAGCTCGCGCACCAGTTGGAGATTCAGGGCGTTCAGAACCTCGGGGCGGTTCAGCGTGACCACGCCGATATGGGTTTCAACTTCGCTGCGGCCCATCATCGTGGGGCGCGTCACGGTTTCAGTGTTGATGCACGAGTAAGTAGTGACCATGTTTCCATCCTTGCCGTCGGGGAAAAGAATTGCCGTCGTACCGCGGGAGCGCCGCCATTATAACGGCATTAGATAAGGGCCGCCAAAATTGGCGACCCTTTCCGTCAGGTTGGCGTTTCCCGCCGGGCGTCGGTTAGCATCGGCCGGCGAGGATGCCGGTGTCCTGCAGCACGAGCTCGGCGGGGGCCTCCGCCCGGCGCCCGCGCATCCGTCGCCAGAGGGAGCCTCCGCGCCGGTAGCCGGACTTCATCCCGCGCCGGATGTCGGAGCGGGTTTCCCGGCCGCTCTTGGGCGCCAGCAGGATCCCCGCGGCGGCGCCAACGGCCAGGCCGGTCAGAATCAGGGCGGTGTTGCGCTTCGCATTCTTGTTCATCATGTTTTCCTCCTGTCCTTGTATCGTTTCCGAAAAGTTGGTTGGATATGGGTCACGGCTCGTTCCTTACGCTGTTCTTATCACAAATAATAATACAAAGTAGCACGTTTGTCAATAATGCCGGCGCGCCGGCTCCAGACGCTTCAGGGCAATTCCAATAATCCTGCCGTGTCGTCACGATGAAAAGCGGGCAATTCACCTTGCCGCCCGCATCCCGCCCATCCTGCGTATCCGCGCGAAACATAACCCGACGAGTTTTGCGATATACTGGCGCCGCCCGGCCGGATCGACTCGACACTTATGCCGGCTGACGGCTTCCACGGAGGGACATTATGCTGGACTTGATCATCCGCGGCGGCCAGGTCGTCACGCCCTGGGGCGTGGGCGACTGGGACGTGTGCATCCAGGGCGAGAAGATCGTCGCCATCACCGCGCCCAACACTATGACCGATGACGTCGGCCGGGTCATCGACGCCACCGGCAAGATCGTGGTGCCGGGCGGCATCGAACCCCACGCCCACATCGACGCGCCCATCATGGGCCCCGGCAACCTGCGCACCGCGCCGCCGGAGCAGGTCAGCCGGGCCGCCCTGTTCGGCGGCACCACCACCCTGCTGGACTTCGCCATCCATCACCCGGGCAACACCATCGAAGACGCCATCCAGGAGCGGACCAACTCCTGGCGCGGCAACTCCTACGCTGACTACGCCCACCACCTGATGCTCCTTGGCGAAATCCCCCAGCGCACCCTGGAATCGCTCCACGAGTACATCGAGGGCGGCTGGTCCAGCGTCAAGATCTTCACCACCAACATCCGCCCGCCGGAAATGTCCGGCGAGCCCCGCAAGGTCGGCATGGGACACCTCCACGATCTCATGGAGGTCATCCAGCGCAACGACGCCATGCTCCTCGTCCACTCCGAGGACGACGACATGGTGCAGTATATGTACGAGAAGCTCCAGCGCGAGGAGCGCAACGAGTGGTGGAACATGCCCCTCGTGCACAGCAACGAGTCGGAGGACGTTTCCTTCCGCCGGGTGCTCCGCGTCGCCGAGTGGACCGGATCGCCCGTGTACTTCGTCCACGTGAGCGCCCGCGAGGGCATCAACGCTATCGGCGAGGCCCGCAACAAGGGCATGGCGATCTACGGCGAAACGCTCCACAACTACGCCTGCTTCAACGCCAACAACTACAAGGAAGAGAACGGGATGAAGTACCACACGTACCCGTCTCTCAAGTCACCGGAAGACGCCGCCATGCTGTGGAAGGGCATCGCCTGGGGCGGCCTGCACACCATGGCCACCGACGAGTACTGCACCAACTGGAACCTCAAGATCCAGGGGAAATCGGTACGGGACGTCACCGGAGGCCACAACGGCGCCGAGACCCGCGTCGGCATAACCTACAGCGAAGGCGTCTCCAAGCGCGGCATGTCGCTCCAACGGTTTGTAGATGTCACCTCCGCCAACGCCGCCCGCATCTTCGGGCTCTACCCGCGCAAGGGAGCGCTGGCCCCCGGCAGCGACGCCGACATCACCCTCATCGACCCCTCGATCAAGAAGCGCCTGACCATGGATGACCTGCACATCAGCGATTACAGCATCTGGGAGGATTTTGAGATCGAAGGCTGGCCGGTGATGACCATCATGCGCGGCACGGTTGCCGTCGAAAACGGACAGCTGAGCGCCCCGGCGGGTCACGGCCAGTGGATTTCCCGCAAGATAGACCGCGAGGTCACCAACCGGCCGATTGGGTAGCTTGGCCGATACAACCACAACGGCGTAGGGGCGAATGATTATTCGCCCCTACATTGCGCAAATGTCTATGGATTTTTGATTGGATTTCGGAACGACACAGGAGCAAGGCGGCTTCAACGACTTCGAAAATCACTGAGCGGAGCGGCGTTCCTACCGGAAGGTTGCACAGGAGGCGACATGAGCGAAGTATGGCAAGTTGAAGAAGCGAAAGCGAGATTCAACGAGTTTATGGCGGCGGCGGAACGCGACGGCCCACAAATAGTCACCAGGTGTGGAGTGGAAACTGCCGTGCTCGTCCCCATTGCCCAGTGGCGCAGCATGGAAAAACGAACCAAGCGCAATATCAAAGAACTGCTGCTTGCGCCGGAAGCCCGAACCGAAAATCTGACGCCTCCCCGCTCGGAGATGTTGTTCCGAGAGCGGCCCGCGCTGGATTAGCCTGATGCACTTGCTCGACACGAATGTCGTCTCGGAGCTTCGCCGCAGCCGTCCCGACCGGGCAGTTTTGAGGTGGATTGAGCGTATTCCACACGATCAACTGTTTCTGTCAGCGGTGACCATCGGAGAAATACAGGCCGGCATAGAGATAACTCGTGAGCAGGATTCGGAGAAAGCCATCGAAATCGAAACCTGGCTCGTCGAACTGATGGATTCTTACAACATTTTGCCGATGGACGGGCCTATTTTCCGGGAATGGGCCCGTCTGCAACACCGTCGGTCTAACACGCTGGCGACGGATGCCATGATCGCAGCCACGGCTATCGTAAATGAACTCATAGTTGCCACCAGGAACGTGCGCGATTTCGAACAATTCGATGTGGAGTTGCTCAATCCGTTTCTAAGTTAGTAGGCTCCGAATTGCCCGTATAGCGTTTCTCGCGGGGTAAGCCATTTCAATCTCGGTCGGTTCCTGACGGCTCCGTAGTAAAAATTCCAGCCGTCAATGTATGCAACCGCTTCCGGCATGGAAAATCCTTAAATGCGTAACCGCCCATTCGCGGGCGGTTCGCTGCCCACCCGACGAAGAGGGGTGGGGGGGTCATGTATCAGCTTACCGGCATCCATGTCGGTTGTCAACCTTCATATCCGCGTACTATGATTGGCGGGTAGCGCGTTCGTCGCGCGACCTTTCGCCTTACTTTATAAGGAGCAACCCCAAATGAAAGCAGCCCAACTGGTAGCCCCCAAGCGGTGGGAGTTCACCGATGTCGAAACCCCCGCTCCCGCCGACGGCCAGGTCCTGGTCAAGATGGAAAGCGTCAGCGTCTGTGGCTCGGATATCCGTCACACCTACGGCCCGGTGCTCGACGAGTCCGAGTATCCCATGGCGCCGTGCAAGGGCGCTCACGAACTCGCCGGCGTCATAGTTGAAAGCAAGACCGATGAGTTCCAGGAAGGCCAGCGGGTAATCGCGATACCCTATCCCGGCACCGGCGGGCTCTGCGAGTACATCCTGTCAGAACCGGGGCGGCTCGCCCTGCTCCCCAACGAAGGCGGTCTGGACGAATGGGTCATGTGCCAGCCGCCGGGCACGGTGCTGTATTCCTGCCGGCAGCTGGGCAGCCCACTGCAGCAGAGCATCCTGATCTTTGGCCAGGGCAGTATCGGCCTCAGCTTCACCATGATCCTGTCCCGGATGGGCGCCCGCCACGTCATCGTCGTCGATCCGCTGGACTACCGTCTCGAAAAATCCAAGCAGATGGGTTCCACCCACCGCATCAATCCCGACAAGCAGGACGTGGCGGAAGCCGTCATGGAGATCACCAAGGGCCGCGGCCCGGACGTGTGCGTTGAAGCCGCGGGTTACCCGGAACCGCTGAACGAGTGCTTCCGTCACGTGCGCCAGTTCGGACAGGTCATCATCTTCGGCATCCAGACCGACCACATGGTGCCCATCGAGCACAACCTGTGGATGGACAAGCAGCCGCGCATCATCCCGACCACCGGCGCCCGCAGCGGCGACCCCATCAGCCAGATCCAGGATATGGTGGACCTCCGCGCCCGGGGATGGGCGGACCCGGCCGAATTGATCACTCATCGCGTCGGCTTTTCGGACATCCAGAACGCCTACGACATGTATGAGCAGCGCGAGGATGGCATCATCAAGGTGGTCATGGACATCAACTCGTAGGCGAAACCTGTCTTGGGCAACTCGCCCGGCGTTCAGGGGCGGATGAATATCCGCCCCTTACGCAATTGACCCATTGACCAACGCTCGGTCAACATCCGCCCTGTCTCCCGGCCAGCGAATACGGCTGGCCCGGGAGAATCTGTGCGTCGCCATGGCGTTTTACGCGGCTTCGCACCGGGGGCTGATCACGCCGGCGTTCGTGCCGGCCAGCGCCGAAGTCTACCCCCCGGACGGCCAGCCGGTGGACGCCAGCGTCCCGTTGGAGATGTCCGACCAGCGCGGCCTGCTCCGGTGCGCCGGCAACCAGGTCCGCGCCGCCTTTGCCCTGTGCGCCCTCCAGACCCAACGCGAACTGGACGGAGTCTCCGCAGAAGAGCCGTTGCAGGAAACCGACCCCAGCATGAAAGCGGTCCGGGCAGTCTGTTTTGTCATCGGGCACAGCCTCGACCGGGAACTGCTGAACCCGACCTGGGTCGTGCCGACAGAATACCGCCAACGCTTCGAATGCCCGGCGATGGACCTCACCCTGGACGCTTCCACCTGGAATGGTCGGGAGATGCGATGGGAACACCTTGGCGGGCTGCCGGTCTATCTTGACCTGGTCCTGTTCGCATCCTATTGCGTGGACGGCATGGCGGTTGCGGACGCTGCCAGCATCGCCAAAGGCGATTACACGTCTCTCCGGAAAGTGGACCCGGCAGGTTCGCACGCTGCGGACCCAATTGTCCCCGGATACGGCAGCGGGTCGGGCCGTCTTCGCTCGACTGGGCCGGCCGCGTCCGGGCCGGATCCAGGATCCGGCTGGATCGCTCCGGATGAACCGCCGGAACCGGCGATAACCGTCGCGTCGCAAGCCAGCGAGTGCGGCCCGATAGACGATTTCGTCGCCGATGTGTGCTCGACGGGCGCCGAAGCGATGTCGCTGGCGGGTGATCTCTATACGTCATACGCTCGTTGGTGTCTGGATCAGGGTTACCTGGCCCACAGTCAGCGCAAGTTCGGCCTCGAGCTCAGGGCGCGCGGATACCAGCGCAAGCGCCGCGGCAAGGGCAAACACTGGTGGCTGGGCGTGACCGCCCCCCAGGATTGAGCAAAGCTGCCGGAGGTCCCCGACAACCGCGCCAATCGGTAACACAGTCGTTACATTAGCGCAAAATTCGCGTAACAACCGACCGCGATACTGTGTCCAACGAAACGGGCAGCGCCCCTCAACCCAATCTTGGAGACAGACAAAATGATCGCCATCGCCGCCGGAGCCGCTTTTGTAGGACTTTTCGCCCTTTGGGTCATCGTGCCCCGCTTCATCCTGCGCCGGCACGAGAAGAGCGCTCAGACTGCGACCCCCATGGTCAGCGAAGACTTCGCCCCGCAGGCAGCCGACTAGTCGCCGCAGACCGTCGCACAATTACCAGGCAAACGGGCCGGGGTCATCAGCCCCGGCTTTTTGCGGTCCCGAAAACCAACCCGGTTCCGCTGCAACGCCGACCTATCCGCGGTTCCTCGCCCGATTGACTTTGACCGGGGCCGTCGCTAGCATTGCGGCAACCGTCCGGCCACCCTGGAGCAAGTTCCAGGGCGCAACTTCCAGTTCATTTCGGCCACAGACTCTCAGGAGGCCACGATCATGTTCGTGCGGCGCGACCTTACCGACACCGTCCCCACCCGCGAAGGCAACATGCACTTTGTCAAACAAGGCGCCGGCTATCCGCTGGTGATGCTGCATCCCCTGGGCACGTCCACCTGGGCCTGGAGCTCAGTGATAGATGCCTTCAGCCAACACTACACCTGCTACGCCTTCGACATGCTCGGGCACGGCGAATCCGACAAACCCACCCGCCATTTCAACATCCCGGACTACGCCCAGGCGCTGGACGATGCCTGCCAGATACTCAACATCCACCGCGGCCACTACGTGGGCAATTCGGTCGGCGCGGTTCTGGCGACTGAGATGGCCGCTTCGTTCCCGGACCGGCTGGACAAGCTCGTCCTGGTCGGCTCCCCGGTGTGGGACGCCCGAACGGCGCCGGAGCGTATCGCTGAGGCGTCCGCCGGCTACGACGCCGACGGGATGCCCGTGCCCCGGACCATGGAACAGGCCAAGGAGTCCACGACCTTCGCCGAGCCCCGGCAGGAATGGGTCGATGCCAACAACGGCACCAGGGCTCAGGCCGGGGCCTGGGTCAAGAAGCTGCACGAGTCGCTGGCCTGGTACGACATCATGAACCGGCTGCCCCGGGTCAACGCCCGCGAAACCCTCGTGCTGTACGGCGAAGTGGACCGGCTGCGCGACGGCGAGGAACTGCTGCACAACAACATCGTCCGCGCCCGCAAGCACATCATGCCGGGCGTCGGGCATATACCGCAAATCGAAGACCCGGAGGGGTTCGTCGACGCGGTGCTGGCGTTCCTCAAGCCCGGAACATGACTCGGAAACCTCGCCAAGCCGGTATCGCCTCGGCTTGGCGTTGCGAAAGCATCCGCGTTAAAATGGAGCCGACGGCAGTCAATTAGCTGGTCTGCCGTCGGCCAGTCATTTCGGTTTTCCTGTCGTCATGCCGTCAACTTACGTCCGAGCGCGCAGTCGCAACCATCGCCTTCTCCACACCGCCAAGCGCGGCGCTGTCGAGAGCATCCCGCCGACGCTGGTTGTCGTCGGCGCCGGCACTGCCGGCGTGCGCCGCGCCATACTGTTTTCCGAGCGGATGTCCGAGCTTTCCGCCGCCGGCCGCATCCAGACCTCGGTTTACTACGATTGCAACGAGGTCACGGTAGCCAACGTGCAAAAGACGCTGCAAAAGTCTTTCGGCACAGCGCGCACCGGCGCCGGGACACAGGTTCTGTTTCCCAACTACATTCCCGTGCCCAACGGCTTCATGCGTGACCCAACTCGATTTCGCGACTTTCGTGGGCCGCTGGAACGGGACATGGACAATATCGTCAGCCAGGTGATGCTCCACTCGGAGCGCTGTGGTCGTGTGCCCGAGACCATCATCGAGTTCATGGGGTTTTCCGGGCATGCAGTTCTCGGCGGTCTCCTGCATCAAAAGATGCAGAACGCATTCCCCAGCTCAACGATCCTGCCGATCATGATGCTGCCCAAGGACCACGTTTCCGAGGAGTGGACCAGGCGATACATCTGGGAACAATACGAGAGCCTGCTGTCCGGCTCCAGCTGCCTGGTAACCACCCAGTCGGATGTCAACGCCCGTGAAGACGACTCCCGACTGGCCACCGGACTCGCCGGGTTTGAAGTGGCCGAATTTGGAGACGAAGACGATCCTTCCATCAGCCAACTGGGGGTAACCCTGGGGCGTCTGATGCCCGCCTCGGGTGGATGGCTTGGCATGGCCGCCGTAAAGCGCAAGATGCCGGTCACGAAGAAGTTCGAGTGGTTGAACTTCCCGCCCTGGTGGCGTCAGTACGCGGCCGTAGGACCGAACGATGATCTGTCCTTACTTCTGGGGAATGCGATTTGGTCCACCCTGGACCCGGCCGCCCAGCTTGCGGAGGGGATCAACCAACCACCCAACGCCCCGCAGGAGATCGTCGTTTCACTGCCTTTGCACGGCGACGAGCTGGAACACGTGGCGTCCCAGGCGGCGGAAGCGCTGGACCACACCAGCATATTCGACCGGTTCACCAACTTGGACATCGCGTTTAATACCGCGCGCTTCACCGACGGCATCGAACCCGAGCCGTATATGCACGTAACCAGGCTCTACCCCGTGAACGGCGAATTACCGAGCGTCACCGAGATACTGCGTGGCGAGGGAACGACGCTACCCTATGCCACCACCGCAATGGCGGAGACTGGTTTCGGATCATACTTCCACATGCGTGATCTGGCGTCCAATCCGGTTTTGCCGCCAGCGGACGACGTTGCGGAATTCGAGGACGACGGGCAGCAGCATGTCCGATATATCTAGCAATTCTAGCGTTTTTTATGAATCGTGCGCAACGCATTCCGTTTGACGTATTTGTTTTCATCTGGTATAGTCGCACGTGTTATTGTCAACGTGTACAGTTGTGCGGTCAGGTGTAACTTATCAGGACATGAGGATCGTGACAAGCCGCACGGCGGCAACGTGAACGGCAGTTAGTGTAGGCTAGAATCTATTTTGTCCACTGCTGGGCCAGTTCCTCCCAAGTCAAAAAGGGGGTAAACATAACTATGCCACCGAAGAATCAAAATCGCACTTTCCACATTCGCCGCAATGCCCCCCATAGGCTGGGCTCCCAGAGCGACCTTACCCGCGACGGCACTCCGCCCCCGATTGTATCCGTAGCCGTCGGCACTGCCGGCTACAAGCGCAGCTGGAGGTGGGCCAGGCGCATGGGTGAGGCCGGGGTCCTGGACCGCGTGCAGAGCCTCATGATGTATGACTGCAACCAGGGCACCATCGACTCCATTGACAACGAAACCCGCGCCATGCGCCGCGTCCGCGGCGGGCAACTGCCGGTCATAATTCCCGGCTTCCTTCCCAAAGTTGACGGTTTCCTGCGCGACCCTAATGCGTACAAGGACTTCTACGGCCTGATCCACCGGGATATGGAGCGCATGGTGGACACCGTAGCGCGCCGGTCCGAGGAGGTGGGCTCCCCTCCGCAATTGATCCTGGAATGGCTCGGCTTCGGCGGTCACGCCAAGCTGGGCGGCGTCCTGCACGGCATGATGCGCGAGCGTTTCCCCGAGGCCACGTTCCTTCCCATCGTCCTGGTGCCCAGCGAAGCGGTGCTCAAGGAGAATATGCGCCGCGAGACGTGGGGCGCATACGAGGAAACCATCGGCACCCGTGTAGTCCGCAATACCCAGGGCGTCCAGGAATTGCAGCGTCACCCGGCGCTGATCACCGACAACAGCCTGTCCCCCAACTTCGAGCGGTTGGACGACAAGCTCGCCATCGCCCTCGCCTCAATGGAAGCCGGCATGAGGTATCAGGTTGACGCCGGCTCGATGGCGGAAACGGTCACCAGCTTCGGCGATTATTCCAACGGCTGGTTTGGAGTTCGCGTGCTGAACCGGCGGGTTGACATCGCCGACACCCGCAACGGTTCCCGTCTGTTCGGGCCGTTCCGGGGCCGCGAGATCGTGGTCGTCAACGACAACGCCAAGCAGTTGCCTTTCTCGATCAAGTCCGCCATGTGGGACATCATGGATCCCAAGCGCACGGACCTGCAATTGGCAAAGCATCCGTTCCCCGAAGGCGACACCGTGATGCGCATGGTCATCACCCTGCCGATTGAAGCGTCCGGGTTGGCGGAAATCGCCGCGGACGTCCAGGACCAGATGCACCGCGAAGACTTCGACGTGGCCTACCCGAACCTCATGTGGTCCTTCGCGTCGTCGAACTTCCAGCAGTCGCCGGACGACCGGCACATGCACGTGTCGCTGTTCTTCCCGATGCAAAACGACAACATTCCGACCATCAGCGACATCATGGGCGAGGACAACACGCCGATGCAGTTGGCCGGTACGTTGGAGTACGCCGGTTTCGGCTCCCGTCACTTCATGCCGCCGTCCAACGGCCACGAGACCGAATCCCAGTACGGATACGTGTCGCGGGGCCAGCAGGTCCGGCTCGAACGGGAGCGCAGCCGCATGGCCACCACCGAAGAACGCCAGCCCTATGGATATGGGAACGGCTACGGCAACGGCGTCGGCAACGAGTACGGCCGCTAGTCCAGTCGCCAAACGTCAGACGCAAAAGAGGGGCGGGTCGATGACCCGCCCTTCAAGTCTGTCCGTATTGGCAACTCGCCCTCGCAATCGAGTTCGAATTGTCGGGTGGCAGGTCAGTCGTCGGCCGCCAACGCATCCCGACGCGCTTTTTCCTTGAAGTGCGGAATGATGTATTCGCCGAACAGGCGCAGGGTCTCCATCACTTCGGCATGGGTCACCGGCCCGACCTGAAACAGCGGCATGATTTCATCCACGCCCATCCGCTCGTAGTCTTCGATATACTTGATGCAATCGTCGGGATCGCCGATGCAGAAGCGGCCGCCGTCCTCAATCAATTGGCGTGAGCTGACCGCGTCGGCGCGCGCCGTATCGGCGTTGACCGCACGCTGGTAATGCCACTGGTAATCTTCGGGAACCCTGGCGGGATCGTAACCCTGCCAAACGTATGAATCGCGAATGCGCTGCTGCTCCCGATACCAGTCGATGATGGTCTCGGCCCGCTCGAACGCCTTCTGCCGGTTCTCCATGCACAGGCCCACGGTGTTGCCGGCGACGCGCGGATAGACCAGCTTGGTGGCCGGCTCCGGATTGGCAATGGCATCGCGATAAATCTGGATCAACCCCTCAGCCCGTTCCAGCCCGACGCTGGTTTGCGCCAGACATCCCAGGCCCTGGCGACCCACCTTTTCCGCCGTGAACTCCTGGCTTACGGCCTGCCAAATCGGAGGATGGGGCTTCTGTACGGGCTTGGGGATGACCTCACGGGGCGGGATGTTGTAATGCTTGCCCTCGAAGGAGAACATCTCTTCCGTCCACGCGCCGGGGATGATTTGCAGGTACTCTTCCACCATCTCCGACACATCGGCCAGGTCGGAACCATAGGGCAGCATCTGATAAGGGTACCCGGAACGGCCGATGCCCAGGTCCACCCGGCCGCCGGAGATCACGTCCAGCGTTGCCATGCGTGACGCCACGTTCAACGGATGATGCAGCGGCGCCAGCACCACGGCGATACCCAAGCGCATATTGGTGGTTCGCTGACTCAGCGCTGCCAGCGTTATGTCGGGAGCGCTGGAGTGGGACCACTCGGAGCGAAAATGGTGCTCCACGAACCACACGGAGGTCATGCCGATCTCTTCGGCGAAGCACACCTGGTCCATCATTTCCTGGAACTTGCGGGCTTCACTCCCGCCGTCCCAGGGCTTGGGCACCTGAATTTGGTAAAAAAGGCCAAGATCCATGACGCTATTCTCCTAGAGGCATCCGCCGGCAACGACGGTCCGGCCGATTGTAGCAGACCGGAGCTCAAACAGCAGACCAATGCCCAACCAAAGAGGGGGCGGTCATGGCCCGCCCCTCCGGCAGTTTGGCTGCAATCGCGGGATGGTCAGCTGCGGCCGTACTTGTCCACCGCACGGTCGCCGGTCAGCGCCAGGAAAATGTCTCCATGGGCATCGCACCAGATGCCGTGGGCAGAGCGGCTGTCCCAGCGTGCCAGCACGTTGCCGTCCCGGTCAAATATCGCCACCCGCGGTGGGTGCGACTCGTCCAGCGGCGCCAGCTGGCTGACGACGAAATCGCCTTCGGGAGTCTCAGCGATGTCCGTGGGGCGGCAGGTGTCGGTCCACATCGTCAGGAAGTCGCCCGAGGTGTTGAACACCTGGATGCGGCTGTTCTCCCGGTCGCAGACGTACACCCGGTCGTCCCGGGTCACCAGCAGGCTGTGCGGCAGGTGGAACTCGTAGGGATGCTCCTTGCCCGGCTTGCCCCAGGAATACTTGAGGCGGCCGTCGTTGTCGAAGCGGTGAATGCGGGCGTTGCGGTAGCCGTCCGCCACGTACAGGTCTCCGCTGGGCGAGGGTACCAGTTCCGCGGGGTAGTTGAAGGGTCCGGCAGCCCGCGGCACCAGCGCGCCGGCCACCTCGCATCCGGTATCCGAATGAACGCCGTTGCGGCCCAGCATCTGGATCGGCTTGCCGTCCAGCGTATACATGATGCAGGTCGACGTGTCCCGGTCGGTCAGGTACACGATGTCGTCCTCGATGTAAAACCCGTGGGCATAGACGAACCCGCCGTTGCCCCAGCCGCTCTTGAACGAGCCGTCATTGCGGTCGAAGATGGCAATGGGCGGGTCGGCCCGGTGAAATGCGTAGATGTCACCGGCCGAGTCGCTGGCCAGCGCGCTCACCGCTCCCAGGGGATGCGCGTCGGGCATCTTGGCCCAGTCAGAGGTGAGAGTGTAGGTATGCTTTCCGCTTCCAACGGTGGTCATAGTTTCGGCCTCCAGAATTGGTCGAATTGATCGTCGCACAAAAGTCGGGGCGGGTTTCCGGCCCGCCCCGGTGGTTTCCGGCTACGCCATCAATCTGCGAGCGGTGTTCACCACCCGCTCCGCGTTGGGCAGGTAGATGTTTTCCAGGGCGCGGCTGTAGGGAACCGGCGTGTGCGGCGGCGTCACCCGCGAGGGTGGGGCGTCCAGGTAGTCGAAGGCTTCCTCGGCAACGCGGGCGCAGATGTCGGACGAGATGCTGCACACCGGCGTGTCCTCGTCCACCACCAGCAAACGGTGGGTGCGGCGCACCGAGTCCAGCACATGGTCGTAGTCGATGGGCGACACGCTGAGCAGGTCGATGACCTCAGCGTTCACGCCCTCTTTGGCCAACTCCTCAGCGGCCTCCACGGCGACCCAGGTCATCTTGCTGATACCTACCACGGTCAGATCGGTTCCCGGACGCACGGTGCGGGCTTTGCCCAAGGGCAAGGTGTACATGTCCTCCGGCACCGGACAGGTCTCGCCATACAGCCCTTTGTGCTCAAAGAAGACCACCGGGTCGTCGTCGCGGATGGCGGAGAGCAGCAGCCCCTTGGCAGTATAGGCATCGGACGGGCAAACGCCCTTGAGTCCGGGGATGTGGCTGAACAGCGAGTAGAAAGATTCCGAGTGCTGGGCCGCGCTGCCGAACCCGGCGCCGATGCGGGTCAGCATGACGAAGGGCACCTTGACCTGGCCGCCGAACATGTAACGCATCTTGGCGGCGTTGTTCAGCAGTTGGTCCATGCACACGCCCACGAAGTCGACGAACATCAGCTCAGCGACGGCGCGCATCCCGGTGGACGCAGCGCCGATGGCGGTGCCAACGAAGGCCGCTTCCGAGAGCGGCGTATCCAGCACCCGCTCGTTTCCAAACTCCTGGATCAATCCCCGGGTGGTGCGAAAAGCGCCGCCCCAGGCGTCGACGATTCCCAGGTGCTCGCGTCCTGCGCCGCCGGCGATTTCCTCGCCCATGATGATGACGGTTTCATCACGACGCATCTCCTGAAGCAGGGCCTCGTTGATGGCCTCGCGGGTCTGCAATTCCCGGGTCTCCCCCGGCGGGGGAAGCATGGGGGTTTCGGTTAGGGTAGTCATCGTTTCAGCCTCCCAGGGGGGTGATGCTCACTGCGCCGTCAGCAACGGCGTCAATGGTGATGCGGTGGTTCCAGAGGAATTCCATGCCGAGGAGGGGTTCGGCGCCCAGTTGAAGTACCTTGACGTTGCGACGTCGGCCTCTCCACACAACTGTGGCTTCGCCTGCGGGTATCGTGATGATATCGCCGGTTGCCGGTCGTCCATCGTACTGTTCGTTCATCCTTAAGAACAACCGGCGAACATATCGCTCCGGCAATACCAACTCGCCGGTGAAGGCCGTGTCGAGAACAACGGGCAATGTATGCGGAACGCCGATGCTGTCCAGTACCGTTATCGACACCAGAGGTTTGCGAGTGCGGGTCACGCCGCCGTTGGTCACAGCTTTGGCTCCTCATCCCATCCGAAAAAGTACGCGGCGGAGTAACCCACGCGCAAACCGTATCCAAAGGCGTCCGGCTTCCTTTCCCGCAACCTCGCGCTGGCCGCAACGGCCCTTTCGTCGATCTCGTAATCGCCGCTGTCCACATCTACGATTACGTACTTGCCGATGTCCGATTCGGTCATCCTGGGCCTGATTTTTTCCTGGTAGATTTTTTTGCCCAGCGCCGAGACTTCGGCTGAGGTTAGGGTAAGGTGCGCCATCCTGAGTACTCCTGTATTTCTGCCTTGCTGTACCACGCATCAGAAGGGAGGCTCTAATACGAACGAACTCCCTCCGATGTAGATAATGTGGGGTTTGCCATCAAAGAACGAGTACAGGTCGGCGTCAGGCCGGCGTTCCAAAAGCCTGATATCAGCCTGTATCTCGTAGTCGTCAACCTCGTAGTCACCGCTGTTGAGGTCGATAACGACAAACTTGCCGTCATCAGCGTCAGTCAGCATTGGCTTTACCCGTTCGCGGTAAATGCTTTCGGCAAATGCGTCCCGTTCCTCGGGACCGGAATCCGGCCTGACCATTCGCTTTGCCTCCGGCGCCGGTCCGTGGACGCTACACCGGCATATTCGCGCCCCGCCGCATCATGTCCACCGGGTAATCGGCGTACACGTCCTCGTAGATCTCGTGGGGCTCGGGCAGAGGGCTGGCGTCGGCAAAGGCCACGGCGTCTTCCATCAACTGCCGCGCCTCTTCGTCCATCTGATCCAGCTCCTCGGCGGTGATCACGTTGCCCTGGGCGACCATGTGGTTGCGGAAGGTCAGCAGCGGGTCCCGGGACCGCCAGTGATCCTCTTCCTCCTTGGTGCGGTAGGTCAGCGGGTTGTCGAAAACGGTGTGGCCGTAGTAGCGATAGGTGCGGGCCTCAAGCAGCGTCGGCCCGTCGCCAGAGCGGGCGCGAGACACGGCTTCTCCGGCCGCTTCAAACACCGCCAGCACGTCCATGCCGTCCACGTGGAAGCCGGGCATATCGTAGGACGCGGCCCGGTCGGCAACGTTGGCGACCGATAGGCCGTACTCCACCGGCGTGGATTCGGCGTAGCCGTTGTTCTCACAGCAGAAGATCACCGGCAGTTTCCAAACGGACGCCAGGTTCATGCACTCGTGGAGCACTCCCTGGTTGGCGCCGCCGTCGCCGAAGAAGGCCACGGCAACACGCCCCAGCTTCTGGATCTTGGAAGTCAGCGCCGCTCCCACGGCCAGAGGAACGCTGCCGGCCACGATGCCATTGGTTCCCAGCATTCCCTTGCTCATGTCGGCAATGTGCATGGAACCGCCCTTGCCCTTGTTGGGACCATGGCTGCGGCCAAAGAGCTCGGCCATCATCAGCTTGGGATCCACGCCCTTGGCGATGCAGTGACCGTGACCGCGGTGGGTACTGCCAATGTAGTCGTCGTCGGACAGGTGGGCGCACACGCCGGTCGGAACCGCTTCCTGCCCGACGGACGAGTGGACCGACGCCGACATCCCGCGCTGGCCGGTCTCAGGCACGCCGCGTTCCTCGAAATGCCGGATGGTGGTCATAGTTCGGTAGAGTTTCAGCAAGGTGTCGCGGTCGAGTTCCATGGCAACACACTCCTTGTGCCCGTTGGGTGTTGGATTCGCAGCTTGGACACTTGGGGATTATACAGAAAATAAGTCCGGTCGGTTGACGACGCATGGCGCCCGCGGCCGCAAATCCCGAGCGTGTGATACCCTGTGCTCCTGACCGTTTCAATGCGCCTGCGCTTGATGGAGGAAAGATGACCGGCAGTTTTGACTATTGGGATATCGATGATGAGTTCCCAATGGATGCGGGTACACCACGGAACGGCGCCAAACTTGCCCTGCTGGAAAACGAGCAAGTCTGGCTGGATACCTACCGCGCCCGGCTGGATGAAAAGTTTTCGGATCTGGTGGAAGAAGTAACGGTTTATGGACCCCGCGCGAGGGGGGACTTGAGACCAGGCACGAGACTTTGGACGTTGATCATCATCAGCAAAGGTGACTGGTTTCAGAAGGATGCAGTGGGAGGGCTGGGCCACATGGTGGACATGGAGGGCTACTTCGTGGCGCCCGTCATCATGGTTTACACGCGTGACGAATGGTCGCTTTGCGAGCGAATCGGGTCGGATATTTTCCAGGCGGTGACGCACAGCAGCGTCAGGTTGGCATGAACCGGGCGCTTGCAATTTCGGAGTGGCGGCGAGCCAGGCACAGCTTACATGCGGCGTCGGTATGCTTCCACCGTCACTGCTACGCCGACGCGGTCTCTCGCGCTTACTATGCCGTGTTTCACGCAGCCAAAGCTGCGCTCGGATACTTCAGTGGAACAGCCCCAAGAAGCCACGGCGCCGTTATCCAACAATTCGGCTTGCAACTAATCGGAAACGGTTTGATCGAAGGATTTTGGGGAAGCGAAGTAGGACGGCTCTATGACCTGAGAGTGAGGGCAGATTACAACGTGGAAGCGGAATTTTCGGCAGTTTATGCAAGGGACGTGCACCGGTGCGCCGAGCGGTTTTTGGAGCGGATCCTGCGCTATCTGTCTTCGGGGATACCGTTTGCAGACCTAACCTGAACCGAACTCTCCGACGGTTACGGTCACCCTTGCGCCGCTCCCAACCCCCAAAGCCACCCCAGCGTTGCCATCCACCAGCGCTACCTCCAGCCTCCCGTGGCTGCCCAGCAACGCCCTCAAACCGCCCCCGGGCGGGTCGTGGAAAGTCCGGGACAGGCCGGCAATGCTCTGTCCTGCGATGCTGACCACCGCTTCGTATTCCCGGCCCGGCACACCCAGGTCGGCCAATATGTCGGCGGTGATATCGCTGACCAGGTTTCCAAAGGCATCGGCGAAGATGATCTGTCCGCGGACCGCATTGCCTTCCGGTCGCGGGGGCGGTAACGACAGGGCGGTGATGCTGGTTGTCGGATCCCCCAGCGCGTCAGGTGTCACTCCGATCGACAGGTGTGCAGCCGCCGGCGCGAAAACGTCGCGGCCGTGGAACGTGGCGCTGACGGGATGGCGCCAATACGCGGAGTTGGTCAACCGCCAGGCCCGGCAACCGTCGGGCGCCGGAGCTGGTCCGGGAAGGTCGGCCGTGCCGAAGCCGGGATCGTATCGCCGGCACACCAGGGTCAAGAGCCCATTGTCCGGCGCAACGAAGCGGTGGTGCGGCGTTTCCAGGAGGATAGCCGGTCGGTCGGTGCCCACCCCGGGGTCCACCACGGCGACGAAAATGCTGCCGTCGGGAAAGTAGGTATGCGCGTCCGCAAGGGCCACGGCTCCGTGGCGCACGTCCTGCGGGCCGATGCCGTGGGTCAGATCGATGACGGCCGCCTGCGGATTAATCGAAAAAATGACCCCGCGCATCATGCCCACATAGGCATCGGCGAGGCCAAAGTCGGTGGTGAGAACTATGGGCGGATCAGACACTCGGGCCCGGCCCAATGCGATCACGCATTCGGAATCAGGTAAAACGAGCGCTCAGGACCGATACCAGCAGAAACACCACGATCAATGCGACGGTCAACTGGAACATGGTGCGTTCCAGTCCTCTTCGCGTGCGCACGGTGTTCTGGGCGCTGCCGAACATCCCGCTCCCGGCCTCCCGGACCTGGGACAGAATGATCAGGACCAACACAACCGACGTGACAATCTGGGCAATGTTGAGCAGGCTCATCGCGATTCTCCGGTGGCCATTGTACCACGTACCACGCTACGGCCGCTGGGCCTCGAGCCCGGCCTGAACCAGTTGCAGGGCCAGTTCCGGTTGTGCTTGCCCCTTGGTGATGCGCATGACCTGTCCCATCAGGAAACGCGCGGCGGTTTCCTTTCCGCCCAGGTAGTCCGCGACGGCTTTGGGATTGGCGGCAATCGCCTCAGCAACCGCCGCCTCAATCGCGCCGGTGTCGCTGATTTGCGCCAATCCCTGCTCCCGCACGATCTCCGGCGCGGGAGCGCCGGTAGCGTACATCTGCTCCAACACTGTCTTCGCCAGCGAAGTGGACAGGGTGCCGTCAGCGATCAGGCCCAACAGCTCCGACAATCCGCTCGGATTCACGGGGCAGTCTGCAATATCGCGATGGTCCTGATTCAGCAGGTACGATAGATCGCCGGTCATCCAGTTGGCGATCTCCTTGGCGGCGGCCGGTCGGTTCGTCGTCTCGCTCATCAACGCCGCCGTTGCTTCGAAGTAGTCTGCCATAGGCCGGGAGACCGTCAGCTGGTCGGCATCGTATTCGGATAGCTCGTATTCCTCCTGGAATCGGGCCTTGCGCTGCGGCGCCAATTCGGGCAGAGCCGACTCCAGCCGGTCCACCCACTCGGAGCCGACGTTCAGCGGCGGGAGGTCAGGCTCGGGAAAGTAACGATAGTCGTGGGCGTATTCCTTGCTGCGCTGTGACACCGTCACGCCCCGGTCATCCACCCACCCGCGGGTTTCCTGCGCCACGGTTCCGCCGTCCTCGACCACGCGCCGTTGCCGCTCCACCTCATATTCCAAGGCCAGGTAAACGGACCGGAAGCTGTTCATGTTCTTGACTTCGGTGCGGGTGCCGAAGGCATCGCTGCCAGCGGGCCGGATGCTGACATTGGCGTCGCAGCGGAAGTTGCCATCCTGCATATTCCCCGTGGAAACGCCCAGATACTGGACCATCGAGTGCAGCGAGGTCAGGTATTGGCGGGCTTCTTCGGGAGAGCGCAGGTCGGGTTTGCTGACAATCTCCATGAGCGGCACGCCGGAACGGTTCACGTCCACCAGCGAATAACCCTCGGCGTGATTGTCCGGGGACGCGGGGAAGTGTTGCATCTTGGCGACGTCCTCTTCGAGGTGCACACGTTCCACGCCAATGGGCCGCCGCCCGTACTCCAGGTCGGGATCGCCGTCAATCTCCAGGTAGCCGTTCAGCGCCAGCGGCAGGTCGTACTGGGAAATCTGGTATCCCTTCATCAGGTCCGGATAGGGGTAGTTCTTCCGGTCAAACTTGGTGAACTCGGGTATCCGGCAGTGCAGGGCCAGGCCCGTCATCACGGTGTACTCCACGGCCCGTCGATTGATGACGGGCAGCGCGCCGGGCAGGCCCAGGCACACCGGGCAGGTGCGGGTGTTGGGTTCGGCCGTCTGGTAATCAGCAGGACACCCACAGAACATTTTGCTCCGCGTGTCCAGCTGGACGTGCACCTCAAGGCCGATGACGGTTTCGTAATCCACTGCTCTATCGTCTCCGCTGATTATCCGGTATCCGTTTCTCGTTCCCGGCCCGACGCTCATTCGGGAGTGGTCTCGAAGCGGCCGATAAACTCGCGCTCCCTGGACTCAACCTCACGCGGCAGACGCGCCAACGCCAACCGATCCGGTAATACTATACCCCCGGAGAAGATCAGCTTGATAGCGTTTTCCACGGTGAGGTCGGTCTCGAAAAGATCGTCTTCGTTGACAAAGGCCATGTTGCCGGAGGTCGGATTGGGTACGGTGGGTATGTAAACAATTGCCAGGGAATGGTCTCCGCTCTGGGAAAAAGCGCGACCGGTCACGAATCCGATGGCCACCATCCCCTCGCGGGGCCACTCCAGGAAAACAACCCGGCTGAAGTTGTAGTCCGACGCCAGCAGCGTAGTCGCCTGTTCCGTAACGCCGAATATGGTCTTGACCACCGGCACCTTGCTGAGCGCAAAATTCATGCCGTCCATGACGCGCTGACCGACTGTGACCGAAACCAGCAGTCCAACCAAGTAGAAGATGGCAATGATCGCTATCAATCCGATGCCGGGGAAGTCCCAGGGCTGACCATTTACAAAAGGCATGGGCCTGACAAAGCGGTTAGCGTAGCCAATGATGAATGCCAGTACAAACACGGTGACCAGGATTGGCACCAACTGCATCAGGCCGGCGAGGATCCTGCCCTGAAAATGACCTTCGATACGCCGTCCTATGGTCGGCTTCTCTCGCTCAGCCTGACCAAACGGCTGCTGCATTTCGGAACCCAAGCCGCCTCCTGTGTGCCTGGCGCGCCGGTTGACGGCGCCAAATGGCAACTATACGAAAAGTATGCTGGAACTGAGATGGTATTTCAATGAATTGAGACGGCGTAAATACAACAGCCTGGTTCAGCCTGGCGCCTCACGCCGGCTGATCGCCAAAATGCAACGCCACGCCTCCGAACCCCAGGCGACGATAGCCCACGTTGACGAGTCCGGCCTGGCGGAACACGTCGGCCAGGCCCTCGGCGGTAAGGAAATAATCGACGCTGTCGGGAAGGTAAGTGTAAGCGGCCCGATCACCGGCGACGAGTTGCCCCATCAGCGGAACCAGGCGGCGGAAATAGAAACGGCCCATGCCGGACGCGATTCCCGGGGCCATCGGCGTCAACTCCAGGGTGGTTACCCGCCCGCCGGGCGCAACGACCCTCGCCATCTCCCGAATCGCGGCCGGCACGTCCGGCATGTTGCGGAGGCTGAAGCCGGCGGTGGCGCCCACGAACGATCCAGCCGGGAAAGGCAACCGCAGCGCGTCGCCCTGGACGAACTGCACGACATTCCCGTGAGCGGAATCGGCAGCCCGCCGCCGATTGGCGATGGTCAGCATCTCGGGCAAAAGGTCAACACCCACCACTTCCGTGACGTTGGGGCAGTCTGCCAAGGCGAAAGCCAGATCGCCGGTGCCGGTGGCTACGTCCAAAGCCGGGCCGGCGGCGATCCCCGCGGTCAGTCTGGCGGTTGTCCGCTTCCACCGGTGGTGCAGGCCGCCGGTCATCAGCGAGTTCATCAGGTCGTAGCGCGGCGAGATGCGCGCGAACATCTCCGCCACGTAACGCCGCTTTTCGTCGCCGCTGAGGTGGGCCACGGCTAACCAATATCGCGCGGGCGATACCGGAGCTGCACCACTCCGTCCGCATGAGGCCGCGCCGATTCCAGATCCAGCAGAGTCGGCGATCCCGGCCCCCCGAACAGCGGGACGCCTTGCCCGAGGACTATCGGGATCACGAAGACCCGGTATTCGTCGAGCCGGCCGGCCTGCCGGAACTGGTTAGCCAGGTTGCCGCCGCCCACCAGCCACACCATGCCGGCATATTGCGTCGCTACGTCACGGATGAATTCCTGAGTAGTGCCCAGAAAGAACCGCACACCGTCAGGGCCTTCCGGCAACGGCGAATGGGTGAACACGTAAGTCGCCTTGCCCGGATACGGCCAATCCCCAAAACCCAGCACCTGGTCATACGTGCGCCGGCCCATCGCCAGCGCATCGACACCAGCATAGAATTCTGCGTAGCCGTAGTCGTTGGCATCGCTTTCGGGCAGCCAGCCCACTCCGCCGGCGGAATCCGCGATGAAGCCGTCCAGGCTGGCGGCAACGTAATAGACGATCCTGGCCATGACGCAACTGATCCTCTACCGCTCGTGATCGCGGTACTGCATGTCGTCCGGCAGGCCGTCGGCGACCCCGGATGCGACCAGCGCCCGCTGGACCACGAAGCGAACCACGCCGTCAATGTCCAGCGGTTTCAGGTAAAACGGCGGCTCAGGCGGCAGAATGGTGGCTCCCAGCCGAGACAGCGTCAAGAGGTTCTCCAGGTGGATGGCGTGCAGCGGCGTTTCCCGGGGAATCAAGGTCAACGGGCGTCGCTCCTTGAGCGTCACGTCAGCGGCGCGCAGCAGGAGATTGGGCGTCAGTCCGTGGGCCAGGGATGCGACGGTGTTCATGCTGGCGGGTGCGATGATCATGCCGGCCGTGGGGAAGGTTCCGCTGGCGATGGGGGCAAACAGGTCGGAGATGGCATAGGCGCTGAAGTCGGGATACTCGCTCCATCGCGCTACGGCCGCGTTGTAAGACTCGTCGAGCTCTTCCTGCCACACCATGCGCGCGGCATTGGAGGCCACTACCACCACCGGCCTCTCCAATTCCAGCAGCGCGTCGACCAGTTCGCGGGCGATTATCGACCCACTAGCTCCGCTGATCCCGACGATTAGCGGACGAGACTGGGCGGAAGTCATGCCGGCATTCATTGGTCGCGGCTTGGGGTCGGCTAACGCGCGCCGGCGGAGCAGCGCGCCGTCATGTCAACAACCGCGATTACCACGGGAAAAATCCGTCGAACGGCAGCGCCACGGCGAGAATCGTAAAGGCCAACAACTGCGTGGAGATGTACTTGTTGAACGCGAACGCCTTCCCCACCATGGCCGGCTCGCCGGACCGCACCAGGTTGTTTTCGTACACCAGCAGTATCGCGGCCACCGCCCAACCGATGAAGTAGAATACGTTCAACTCCATCCAGATGCCCAGCGCCAGGAGGGCCGCCGCCGCCAGGCTGTGCAATACCCGCGTGGTGCGGATAGCATTGCGAACGCCGAACCGGGCCGCGATGGAATTGATCCGATTCGCCCGGTCGAAATTGAAGTCCAGGCTGCCGTAGATCGTTTCGAACCCCCCCGCCCACATCATCACGGCAAAGGTGAGCAGAACCGGCTGCCAAGTCAGTTGCCCGGTAACCCCGATCCAGGCCCCGGACGGGGCGATGGAAAGCGCCAGCCCCAGCATCAGGCTGCACAGCCAGGTGTAGTACTTGGCGAATGAGTACAGCACCACGTATGCCGCGGCCACCGGGGAAAGCATCAGCGCCAGGGGGTTCAACTGCCAGGCGGAGACGAAAAAAACCGCCGCGCCCGCGCCGGCCATGCCACCCACCTCCAGCGGTTTCAGGATGCCGGCGGGGATGTGACGACCCGCCGTGCGCGGGTTGCGCGCGTCCTCCCGGGCGTTGATGATGCGATTGGCCGACATCCCCAGGGTCCGGACTCCCATGAACGCCAGGGTGATCCAGATGAAGGCGTGCCAACCCGGCCAACCGCTGCCGCCTGAATAATGCGACGCCAACACCATCCCGATGTAGCCGAACGGCATCGCGAACAGCGATTCCGAGATGTTGATCGCGTTCAGGTAGTGCGGAACCTTACCCGCCACCACGCGAAAAGGGCCAGGATGTGCCGGTGCGTCATGCATACCCGCTCATGGTAGCACACACCCGTTCATGCCACGCGCGCCTAGTTTGTCATCGTGAGGAGCGCAGCGACGCGGCGATCTCGTGGCTGGAAGAGCCCCTGCTGCCGTCACGAGATTGCCGCGCTGCGCTCGCAATGACGGTTCTGATCAAATCGGGTACGCGTGAGCAGCGCAGTTCAGTTGCTGGGGCGAGCCGAAGGGATTATGTCGTCCAGGCCCAACTCGGCCCATCTCGCGGACACGCGATCCCGGATCTCCGGGCTCATCTCGATGTCCGGCGGCCATTCGCGGTGGTAGCCTTCCTGCGGCCCCTTCCGGGTGGCGTCGATGCCGACTTTGCTGCCGAAGCGCGGCGTCGGAGACGCCACGTCCAGGTCGTCAATGGGGCCGTCAACCATGACCAGATCAGTGGCCGGGTTGATGTTGTTGGCGACTCGCCACGCCACTTCCGAAGGGTTCTGGACGTCCACAAAGTCGTCCACCACCACGATGACCTTGGTCAGGCTGAGCAGCCCCAGACCCCACAGGCCGTACATCACCTTGCGGGCGTGCCCGGGGTACTCTTTCTTCATCGACACCAGGACCAGGTTATGGAAAATACCCTCCGCCGGCATGTTGACATCGACCACCTCCGGCAGGATGAGGCGTATCAGCGGCAGGAAAACGCGCTCGGTGACCTTGCCCATCCAGTAGTCCTCGGTAGGCGGCCGCCCCACGAAGGTTGTGGGGTAAATGGGATTGTGGCGGCGGGTGATGGTGGTGACGTGGAACACCGGGTAGGGCTCGGCCAGGGAGTAGTAGCCGGTGTGATCGCCGAACGGTCCTTCCGTCCTCTCTTCACCGGGGATGACGTACCCTTCGAGGACGATCTCGGCGTGGGCCGGCACCTTGAGGTCCACCGACACCGCCGGGGCCAACTCGACGCCTTCGTCGCGGATGAAGCCGGCCAGCACCATCTCGTCGATGTCCGGCGGCAGTGGCGCCGATCCGGTCCAAATCGAGGCGGGATCGCCGCCCAGCGCGACGGCCACCTCCAGCCGGTCTCCGCTGGCCCGGTAATGACGCGCGCCCACTTTGTGAGTCTGCCAGTGCATCCCGGTGGTGTTGTGGTCGAACACCTGCATCCGGTAAATGCCGTAGTTCTGCGTGCCGGTTTCGGGGTCCTTGGTGATCACCAACGGCAGCGTTATGTACGGGCCGGCGTCCATCGGCCAGCACTTGATGATCGGCAGGCTGTACAGGTCAACGTCTTCCCCAGTCGCTACAACTTGCTGACACGGGGGATTGCTGACAGTCCGGGGCTGGTAGGCTCCGACGTGAACCAGCCGTCCCAGGGTGCGGAGCTTGTTCAGCATACCCTGGGGTGGCCCGCCCTGGACCATTTCGATCATGGCTTCCAGGCGGGCGGCCAGGCTGTCGGCGTCCTCAACCTCCAGCGCCCAGTTCATGCGCCGTTCGGAGCAGAACAGGTTGATGGCCACGGGCATGTCGTGGCCATCCACGTTTTCGAACAGGAGCGCCGGCCCATCGGCTCGCAGGGAGCGATAGGCGATTTCGGTCATCTCCAGCTCCGTGCTTACCGGAGCGGAGATGCGCCGCAGGTCGCCTTTGCTTTCGAGAAAGGCGATAAACTCGCGAAGATCCCGGTATGGCATGGCGGTCGCGGTGGCCTCAGATCTGAAACGAGACTGAGGCCAGGACGCCGGCCTCAGGAATTTCGCATCTGGCTAAAGCAGTCGCTGCAATATACCGGTCGGTCACCGCGGGGGCGGAACGGTACGGTTGCGTCCACTCCGCAATTGCTGCAAACGATGGGGAAGGACTCGCGCTGGCCGCCGCCAAATCCGCCGCCGCCGCCACCGCCGAAGTTGTCACGAGGCTGGCCGCGCCGAGCGTTCCGGCATGAAACACACCGCTTCGGATAGTTGGTGAAGCCTCGCGAGGCATAGAATTCCTGCTCGCCTACGGTGAAGAGAAACTCCGCTCCGCAGTCGCTGCATTCAAGGGTCATGTCGGAAAGGGCCACGGTTAATCCTCCGGCCTGGTTGGTAATCACGGTGCACACGCTAGGTCTGTTTCGTCGGGCACAGCGATTACAATACCCAAGGAAGGAGGACCGGCGCAATTTCGCTGCCAATACTATACTTGCATCAACGGCGGCAAACAACGATTTTCACCGCCTGAATCGGAAAATCGCCAGTTTCGGCGCCGTCGACGGCGCCGAACGCCTTTGTGCGGGCAAATACCCGCGATTTGTTCAGACGGGTTCGGCGACGAAAACGGGTATCATTCTTGAAGTGCGACCCTGGTACTCTTCGTAAGGAGGAAACGCCTCGACGGAGGCCGCCCAGAGCCGGGCGCGTTCATCCGCGTCGGACACTTCGCGGACCCGCATGGTGTACACGTCCGCCCCATCCCTGATTTCCACGTTGGCATCGGCGCGCAGGTTGTACACCCAAACGGGATTGCGCGGCGCGCCGCCCTGCGAGCCCACCAACACGTAGGCGTCGCCGACCTTCACGCGCATCAGCGGAGTCTTGCGGATCGCCCCGGTCTTGTTGCCGCGGTTGGTAACGATGATTACGGGCAGACCCGTGTCCCGCAGCGTGGTCCCTTCGGCGCCGCCGCTGCTTTCGTACAGTTCCACCTGCTCGCGCACCCAGTCCCTGGTTGACGGAATGTATTCGGGCATCTCAGTTCCTCCTGCTGGTTACAGTGCGCATTATGATAACGCGAATCCGTACATACTCGCAGTAATGCCACGGGGTGAAACGTAGGTATAATGCCTTCGCTCGTGGAAAAGCCCGGTTCCGGCGGGACAGGATTGTCCCGGCATTTCGCAACATGGATACGCGGCGTCCCGGAGGCGTCCAGGCAGGTGTGCACCGTGATGAATTTGTCGGAAGGCCGATTGGCGCTCGCCGCCGGTCAATCATGCAGATCAATCATATTGACTGCTGTCGCATTGCTCGCTCTGGCGGCGTGCTCCGGCCCGGAACCGCAGGACGAACCGGCGAGCGCCGGCTCCGGGCAAGACCGGGTGGTAGGCGCGCGCCCTACGGTATCCATCAGTGAACAAAATGAACCGACCAAACGACCATTTCCGTCGCCGACGCCTGTAACCATACTGTCGGACCGAGCGGCTGCGCCGCCGACGGCAACCCCGGAACCTACGCCGACGCCCGAGGTCCGGCAGGATGAACCGCCGACCCCAACCCCGACGGCGGTCTTTGACGGTGACTATGACGCGGATGATGACGGTCTGATCGAGATTTACAACCTGGCGCAACTGAACGCCATTCGATACGACATGGACGGCAACGGGGTAGCCGACGATGCGGCCGGACAGGCTCCATACCGGGACGCTTTCCCGGACCCGGCGGATGACATGGGATGCAGCGTGGGCGGATGCGAAGGTTACGAATTGGTCACCGACATCGACCTTGACAGCGATCTCGATGGCGTCCCGGACGGCGATGACGCATATTGGAATTCAGGATTGGGGTGGGAGCCGTTGGGCTACTACTTGAGTTCAAATGACCAACTGCTGTTCGCAGCAACCTTTGAAGGCGGCGGCCATACCATCAGCAATCTATACATCAACCGGCCGGAACAGGACTACGTGGGACTGTTCGGGTTTAACAGCGGCGGAGTGATCAGGAACCTCAACTTGGTCCAGGTCAGCGTTACGGGTCACGACTACGTGGGTGGGTTAGTCGGAAACAATGAGGAGGGGGGCCGCATACTGGATTGCGCGACCAGCGGCGCCGTAACCGGCAATGATTTCGTGGGGGGTCTGGTGGGAGACGACAAAGAGGGGGGCCGGATCAATGACAGCGTGGCCAGCGGCAGCGTCACCGGCATGAGGTACGTGGGTGGCCTCGTCGGGCGCATCGACAGCAATTTTGGGAGCGCGGTTCGCGACAGCACAGCGGACAGCGACGTGACCGGCACGGTCTTCGTCGGTGGCCTGGCAGGGTTCAATAATGGAGTCATCGACTCTGGCGTTGCCAGCGGCGCGGTGTCCGGAAACGTACATATCGGCGGGCTGGTGGGCAGAGACAATGGCGGGACGGTCCGCAGCAGTTCCGCCAGTGGCGACGTCACCGGCAAAACCGATGTCGGCGGGCTGATCGGTCGGAACGGTGGTGACGTGAGAGATAGTTCCGCCCGCGGCGGCGTCACCGGGCAGGACAACGTGGGCGGCCTTGCCGGGCACAACGGACGGGGCGCCGTCAGCAACAGCTCCGCCGCCGGCGCCGTCACCGGCCACGACAACGTTGGGGGACTGGTTGGCCACAACGCAGAAGGCACGTTGGCCGACAACACCGCAGAAGGATCCGTGACCGGGCACAACAAAATCGGCGGCTTCGTGGGTTACAACGATGGAAGCCTGAGCGACTGCGCCGCCTCAGGCGTCGTCAGTGGCATTGACGACGTGGGGGGCCTGGTCGGCCGCAACAACGGCGGAACCGTCGCATCTTGTTCCGCCACCGGAGAAGTGTCGGGCAACGGGAACATAGGCGGCCTGGTGGGATACCATCAAAAGGACGGAGCAATCGAGGATAGCTCCGCCTCCGGCGCAGTGTCCGGCGAAGACGACATCGGCGGTTTGGTTGGCAACAGCGAGGGCAATGTCAGCAACAGCTCGGCGGATGGCGTCGTCACGGGCAGCGACAACGTGGGCGGCCTGGTGGGCCGCAACAACGACGGCGCCATAACCGCGAGCTCCGCCACCGGCGACGCCGCCGGCTCCGAAAACGTGGGCGGCCTGGTCGGCCACAACGACGGCGTGGTACAGGAAGGGGTTGCCCAGGGCGCCGCTGCCGGCGAGACGAACGTTGGCGGATTGATGGGGTACAACGACGCCGACATCAGTGATTGCAGCGCCAGCGGCGACGCCACCGGCGCCCAGGACTTTGTCGGTGGGCTGGTCGGTAAGAACTACCGCGGCGATGTAACGCGGTGCGAGGCCAGCGGCTCAGCTTCGGGGAACAATTACGTGGGGGGGTTGATCGGATCCAACGATGAAGGGTCAGTCCTCGGCAGTACCGCCGAAGGAAGCGCAACGGGCGCCGATTATGTGGGCGGACTCATCGGCCAGAACACGGTGGGCGTGGCGGATGCCAGCATCGCTTCGGGGGCAGTATCGGGCAGCGAGTACGTGGGGGGACTGATTGGAGATAACGGCGGTGACATCCGCAACTGCGCGGCCGGCGGCGACGTGACCGGCAAGCGCCAGATCGGACTGCTGGTCGGCCGCAACTACGGCAGCCCCATCGACAACAGCATGGGAACGGGCACGCTGACCGAGGCGAACTGACCACGCCCCGCGCCTGCCAACCACCATCGGACGCCGGGTATAATGCCCCGGCTATCGACATCCAACGGAGGATAACTGCATGGACGGCAAGACCGCGTTCGCCAACATTCTGGCCCGGGAGGGCGTCGACGTCGTTTTCTGCTTTCCCAACAACATCCTGATCGACGCTTGCGCGGCGGCCGGCATCCGGCCGATCATCTCCCGCATGGAGCGCACCGCGGTCAACATGGCCGACGCCTACAGTCGGGTGAATAACGGCAACAAGAACGGCGTGGTCATCGTCCAGGGCGGGCCGGGCATCGAAAATGCCTTCTCCGGGGTTGCCCAGGCTTACGCCGACTCCTCACCGCTGCTGATGGTGCCCAATCACCCGGGGACGAGGCGTCACGGGATGTCCTCCGACTTTGACGCCGCCCGCAACTATGAGGGCGTCACCAAGTGGGCCGACTCCGCCAACTACACCGAACGCATCCCCGAGCTGATGCGCCGCGCGTACACGCAACTCCGCACCGGCCGGCCGAACCCGGTCCTGGTGGAGATGCCCAACGACGTGCTGGCCGGGGAGATCTCCGAGGAGCAATTTCACTACATTCCGCAACAGAAGCGTCGCTCGGCGGGCGACCCGCGCGATGTTTCCCGGGTCGCCGAGTTGCTGGTGAACGCCCGCCGGCCTGTCATCTACGCCGGCCAGGGCGTGCTCTACGCCGAGGCCACCCCGGAATTGGTGGAACTGGCTGAGCTGCTCAACGCGCCGACCATGACCACCACGCTGGGCAAAAGCGGCTTCCCGGAAAACCACCCCCTGGCCCTGGGCGCCGGCGGCAACACCGGCACCAAAATGGTCGGGGAGTTCCTGGCGAAGAGCGACGTGGTTTTCGGCATTGGAACCAGCTTCCAGAAAACCCTGGCGTCAGCGCCCGTTCCGGCCGGCAAGACCGTCATCCAGTCCACCATCGACGAAAAGGACCTGAACGGCGAGTATCCGCTGGACGAAATCATCGTCGGCGATGCCAAACTGGTCCTCGGCCAACTGGTCGAGGAAGTCAAGGACCGGCTGGGCGAGAACGGCCGGCGCGGCGACGAATCGGTGGCCGCCGAGATCCGGCAGGTGCGACAGGAGTGGCTGGCCGAATGGATGCCCCGGCTATCCAGCAAAGACGTTCCCATCAGCCCGTACCGCGTGGTTTACGAGCTGAACGCGCGACTGGACAAGGCCAACAGCATCGTCACCCACGACTCCGGCAACCCGCGCGATCAGATCGTGCCTTTCTACGCGGCCACCACTCCCCGAGGATACATCGGTTGGGGCAACTCGACCCAGTTGGGCAGCGGCCTGGGTTACGCCATGGGCGCGAAAGTGGCCTTCCCGGAGAAGACCTGCGTCAACCTGATGGGCGACGTGGCGGTCGGCATGGCCGGCACGGACTTCGAGACGTCGGCGCGGGAAAAGCTGGGCATCATCACCGTGATCGTGAACAACGGCGCCATGGGCGGTTACGAGAAGAACATTCCGGTGGCGACGGAACGGTACGGCACCAAGTACGTCACCGGCGAGTACGCTCGCATGGCCGAAGCCCTGGGCGCGTACTCCGAGCACGTGACGGACCCGGACGAAGTCGGACCGGCCATCGAGAGGGCCAAGGAAATCTCGTCCACCGGCCAGCCCTGCGTCCTGGAAATCATCACCCGCGAAGAGCCGGTCTTCTCGCAGTATTATCGCTAATCGTCGCATCGGCCATGCTATGCTGTACTGGCGAGGCCGCGCTATGAAAACCATCACCATATCCGTGGACGACGAGACCTACCGCTACTACCAGCGCAACGCCGAGGCCGTGGGAGCCTCAGTGGAGGAGTGGGTCGGCGCGCGCTTGGCCAATTTTCTGCCCAAGCCGGCTTCTGAAGCGGAACAGGAAGACGTCCGTCAACAGCTGCACGATCTGCTAGCCCGCATTGACGCCCGGCGGCAGGCTGAAGGTATGGAATTTCAGCCGGGAGAAAAGCTGACGCGCGACGAGTTGCACGACCGCAATGCGCTTCGTTGACACCAATATCCCGCTGTACGCGGCAAGCCGTTCGGCCGAAGATGCCGACAAGCGCCTGGTAGCCCTTGATGTGCTGGCGGGGAACGACTTGGCTCTTTCTGCTCAGGTCATGCAGGAGTTCTATGTCCAGGCGACGCGCGCCAATGGGTCGTGGCAACTGACGCATCAGGAGACAACCGAGTTTATCCATACGGCGCTGCTGCGTTTTCCGGTGCAGGACGTTACGCCTGCCCTGGTGCTTGATGCTCTCTCCCTGAGCGAGCGCATCGGTCTGAATTATTGGGATTGCGCCATCCTCGCCGCTGCCCGCCTGCTCGGCTGCGATGCCGTGTACTCCGAGGATATGAGCGACACGCAGGACTACGACGGCATCCGCGTCATCAATCCCTTTGCCCATCTCGGCCAGCCGGCCTAGTCAATACCGCCTGTGCCAAACCCACCCATCGTTGTCATCGGCGGCGGCCCGGCCGGTTCCTGCGTCAGCACCCTGCTGGCCCGTCGCGGTTACCCGGTCGTCCTGCTGGAGCGGGAACGCTTTCCACGGGAACACGTGGGCGAATCGCTGCTTCCCGCCAGCATCCCCATCCTGCAGGATCTCGGCGTGCTGGACACGGTACGGCAAGCCGGGTTCGTAGTGAAACGCGGCGCCACCATGATCTGGGGCGTGGACCGCGAACCGTGGAGCTGGTATTTCAGCGAGACCAACGCCTCCAACCCCCATTCGTACCAGGTATGGCGGCCCGAGTTCGACGCCATCCTCCTTGAAAACGCTCGAAGCGCTGGCGTTGACGTACGAGAGGGATGCGCGGCAACCGGCGTAGTCTTCGATGACTCCGGAACGGCGGTCGCGGTGCGCTGTGGCGACGAAACCCTGCCGACGCGGTACGTCGTCGACGCCAGCGGACAGGGAGGTTTGTTGTCGCGCCAGTTGGGCCTGCGACAGTGGGACGATTTCTTCCGCAACCTGGCGGTTTACGCGTATTTCCAGGGCGCTGACCGGCTTCAATCCCCGGACGATGGCAACATCCTGATCGAGTCGCAATCCAATGGCTGGATGTGGAACATACCGCTGCGTGATGGATGGTCCAGCATCGGCGCCGTGGTCGACTCCGAGACTGGGCAGGAGGGAATACGCAGACTGGGCGCGCGCGGGTTCCTGGAAGCGCAGATCGCGGCGGCTCCCCAAACCGCGCAGATGTTGGAAAACGCCCGCCTCGTCTCCGGCCCGCAGATCGTCCGGGACTGGTCGTACCGTTGCCGGCAACTCCACGGGCCGGGGTACATCCTGGTGGGTGATGCCGGCTGCTTCATAGATCCGCTGTTTTCATCCGGCGTACACCTGGCGCTGACGTCGGCCACGCTGGCAGCCGCGGCGGTTGCTTCGTCTCTGTCCGATCCCAGCATGGCCGGCCCGGTGGGACAGGTGTACCAGCAGTTGTACTACAAGGAGTACGGACACTTTCGGGAGCTGGCCCGGTTGTTCTATTCCAGCAACCGCACCGCAGATTCCTACTTCTGGGAGGCGCGCCGCCTGCTTGACGACGACCCTTCACTGACCCCGCGCCAGTCCTTCATCCAGGCGGTGGCCGGACAGCCGCCCCGCGGATACGAGCGGGCCGTGCTGTCCCATGGCTTGGCGCCGGCTGCCTTCAGCCACAGCGTGACCGGAGTGGAGACCGAACGGCGACGGCGACGGGAACAACCGCTAACCCCGGTTGATCGCCCTCGATTGGCCGACGGCGTCGTCCTGCAACGCCAACCCGTGCTGGCGGACGGCGATTTCGTGTGGGGTTACGGATTGGTAACCGACGGACACCCGGAGGGACTTCCGTGCAGCGGGCTGGTGGCCCGACTGCTGCACAGTCTGGACGGCGAGACCACCGTCGCCGATGCCATCGCGGACCTGTGCCGGGGCCTGGAACCCGCCGCGTCGCAGCAGGTGGAAGCGGTCGCGCTCGAAGCCCTGCAGATACTGTACGTGGACGGAGCAGTGACGACATAGGGGCGAATAATCATTCGCCCCCGACGAGCGGGTATAATGAGAACATACAACCGACGGAGCGCCGCCATGCCTTACGAACTCAACGCCGTTAACCGGGGTATGTACATCGCCGACAACCTCAATTTCCTCAAGTCCCTGAATGACGAGTGTATTGACCTGGTTTGCATTGACCCGCCATTCGCCAAGAACGAGACCTTTGGCCGCAAGAACACACAGGCCGCCGACCCATTGAAACCGCCGCTGACCCAGCAGGAACGGCAGGTGGAGCTGGATCTGCTGGCGCGGTGGGGTATCCGTAACGAACAGGAGGCCAACGAAGCGGGGATAGACTGGCCTGAAACGCGATACAAGGATTTCTGGTCGTGGGAAAACGACATCCACGAAGAATGGCTCACCAGCATCGAGCAAAACCACCGGCCCATCAAGGAGCTGATTGAGGCCACTCAATACGTTCACGGGCCGGACACAGCTGCTTACCTGTGTTATATGGCAGTGCGGATATTTGAGATTCACCGGGTGTTGAAGCCGACGGGCAGTTTATATTTACATTGTGACCACACAGCGGGAGCTTATCTCCGGCAACTTTTGGACGGGATTTTTGGGAGGGAAAATTTTCTGAACGAAATCATTTGGCACTACCGTAGTTTCCACGGCCAAGTACGAACTTACTACCCACGCAAACACGACTCTATCCTGTTCTACCGGAAAACTAGAAATTGGACGTTCAATCGCCAATTTAATGAAAGCAATGAGGATACAATTGACTTCACCAGATGGAAGGATTACCTCGTAGATGGCCGCAAGATTCTCGGCAGAAATATGCCGATGCAAGATACGCGATTCACACGATTTTATAGACGTTGGGTGAGAGAAAATGGACGGGAACCAATGGCAGACGACATCGTATATGAAGTCCTTGGTCAAGCAGTGGATAGCGTTTGGGACATCAAACCTGTTGACCCAAAGGACAAAACAGAACGCCTCGGTTACCCTACGCAAAAACCCATAGCCCTTGCGGAGCGAATCATTAAGGCCAGCAGCAACAAGGGCGACATGGTGCTGGACTGTTTCGCTGGATGCGCTTACGTGGCAGTGGCAGCGGAACGATTGGGACGGCAGTGGGTGGCCTGCGACATCAACCCCAGAGCATGGACGGTATTCAAGCGGCAGTTCAGCAAGCCCAAGTTGGCGCTGCTGGACTGTGCGGAGCCGGTGGACACAGGGGTTTTGATGGACAATGTGGCAACGGTGCACGGCCCCGGTGAATTGCCTGTACGCACCAGCCCGGACCACGAGGACACACCCGACGCTTTCGCCTTGCCGGAACGGAAGTTCAAGGTTCCATCCAGCATTTTCACCAATCAAGAAATGCTGGAATACTTACTGGAGCAATCGGGATGGCAAGCGTGGTGTTGTGGTTTCGCCAATCGTAGGCCGGACGGTGCGGTAATCCCGACTACGCGCAACTTCCACCTTGACCACGTTGACCCCAAATCAAAGGACGGGGCCAACGAAATCTATAACCGCGCGCCCCTTTGCCCTTATCACAACACGCGCAAGGGCAATCAATGGATCCACTTGGCCGATTACCGCCAACAGATCGCGCACGCCGGGGAGATGATGGTTGACAGCGTGAACGACCTGCCCAACTTGGCCGAAGTCAATCACCGAGTGCATCTGTATTGGGCGCAAGAGTTGCCCAAGCGCAGGCCGCAAGCCGTCTTGCCGTGACCTGCATCTGATGCACTGGATTAGTAAAATTTCACGCGGTCTCCTCACACGGTTCCCAACGAAGCCTGTCTATGCATACATAACCTTCGAACACGCTCACTTCAACCAATGGGCGGGCAAACCGGGCGGGTAGTTCGGTCTGCGGAGTGACCACAACTCGGTAAGAAGAGGGCCAACTGTCGCCTGCTGCGACTACTTCGTGGAGCCTGCCGCAGATTTCGATGCTGAGGACGCGCCCGTCAAAGTCGAGCGTCATCTCCGTTCCCTCCTCAATCCGAGAAATGTCATTCCTTAGATTGCGGCGCAGAGATCGGGCATACTCCCGGTCTATAAAGCACTTTGGACAAGCCCGGTAGGCTTGTCGCCGTTCTCTTTCCTCAGGGGATACGAATCTGTCAAATACGACCTCCCAGCGCTGTTCCCCCTCGATAAACCAATCCGGCAAGGGCTCTAGATCCGCTCTGTCGGATTTGAGGGCGTAGCTGACCCAAGCCGCCGCTTCCACAGCGCTATCCAAGTCTGTTGGGATTTGAGATTCCACCTGTGCTACTGTGCGATCAGTAATGAGAACGCCGCTCAGCAGAACCACGTACCTGAAGGAGGGTGGGGCTATTAGATGGGTGGCGTTCAAGCTCAGGTTGTGAAATCGGTAGGCAACGGTTTCACCCCCATGCACAGGCTTCCGACGCTCGAAGCCAAGTTCAATCAGAGAGTTAAATGTCTGGCATATGTCACTCAATTTCCCGTCTCCATTGCTACCTGCCGTCGAGATCTGGAATGCGCCTCCGCCCCTGAGTCAACAAAGACACTTGGATTCCCGCCGACGCGGGAATGACGGTGAGCTACCTACGGCTTCACCCACGTCTCCGACCAGGCGCAACACGCCGTGCTGCTCTGGGCCGAGCCCCGCGCTTCCAACGACACCACGCCGCTCAATGCCCGGTCGCCCACGGTGATCTGCGCCTGTCGCGCCGGGAAGAAGCAGCTGTACACGCCGTGCGTGCGGCTCGATTCGGGGCCGGCGGGGTTGTTGAGCACGAAGGGCGTCAGGAAGTCGTGCCAGCTCAGCACCACCGTCTCGGTGGATGCGACGACGATCTCGTTGTAGGCGCTCTCGATGCCGCCGGACCTGCTGAACTCCGCCGGGATCACCGGGAGGTTGGGGTCGGCGAATTCCGGGAACAGCATACTTTCGATTTCGTCCTGGAGGTAGCGGGTCATGGCGATGTTGTCGGAATAGACGCGCACGGGATCGCGCTCCAAATCGGCGCTTTTGAGGAACAGGACGTGTCCCGCGCCGCCGGGCGACCAGAGGATGCGCCAGTGACTGGTGCGGGTGGTCTGCTCGCCGCCGGCCTCCGGCGACAGCCGGATGAACGAGTTCTCTCCCGTCAAAACAACTTGGTTCGGGTCAACTGGGCTGGTCATAATCTCGCCTCCGTTCGTTTGGTTCAGGGCTGTAGGGTAGTCACGCCATATTTCGGGATATCACCGTCGTTGGTAATCAAAATCAGGTCTTCAATCTGCGCCTGCGCCACTAGCATTCGGTCAAAGGGATCGCGGTGGTGCAGCGGCAACCTGCCGGCCAACTTGGCGTGCTCAATTGATATGATCAGCGGCATCAAGCCAGTTGCTAACATAACGTCTTGGGGATCCGTGGTAAGCAGTGGCAATCTGCCCAGCCCTTGCTTGATGCTGATTTCCCAGATGCTGGCGATACTGAGGTAGGCTTGGCCGGCCGCGTTTCTGATTATCTCGTTGACCTCCCAGCCCAGCCGGCGGTCTCCCATCACAAACCAGAGGAAAACGTGGGTGTCGAGCAGGTATAGGGTCATGGTTACTTGTAAAAATCCTCGATGATGTCTTCCGGCGTGTTGCAGAAATCATCAGGCAGTTCGTACTCCCCTCCGAACAGGTCTGGGAACAACCCCGGCTTCGGCGTCGGCCGGTACGCGTCGTGGGGGACCAGCTTGACCCAGGGTTGGCCGTCCCGGCATATGACCACCTCCCGCTGGAACCAGGACTGCTGGGCCAGTTCGGCGATTTCCTCCGGCAGTTCGCTGACGTCAATCCGCATTTTGCTTTCCTCTCGTCCCCATGGTTCCATGGCGTCGTTCCGTAACCATTATAGCCCGTCGGCCGCCGCCCGCATGTTGTTCAGGTACTCGTTGCTGGCGCCCTGGATCAGCCGCCCAACGGTGTTGTGGAAGTACCGCGCGCCCAACTCCAGGTAGTGCGGCACCAGGGCGTCCGGGCAACTGCACCCCGCCGTGATGCCGGACGCCGCAATCTGCTGCACGCCCTTCTCCACCAGCGCCTGGACTTCCGGATGCGTCTGCTGGCCGGGGTAGCCCATGCTCTGGGACAGGTCACCCGCCCCGATGAAATACACGTCCACCCCCGGCACTTTCACCAGTTCCGGGATGTTCTCGATGGCCTCGACCTCTTCCAGCATGAGGCACACCAGCGTGTTTCGGTTCGCGTCTGCCACATAATCGGGTGTGGCGCCGCTGAATCCGTACTCGGCGGGGCGGCCCCCGCTGAACAAACCGCGATCTCCTTCGGGATAATACTTCACGGCGGCCACGGCGGCCCGCGCTTCCTCGGCGGTATTCACGTGGGGTACCTGGACACCCCAGGCGCCCCGATCCAGGAAGGGCGAGATGATTTCCGGCCGGTTGCCCACGGGCCTGACGATGGGCGCCGTGCCCGAGTACTCGGCGGCGCGGATCATGTCCTCGGCCAGATCGACGGTAATGCTGCCGTGCTCGTTGTCGATGAGCACCCAGTCGTACCCGAGGTATCCGAGCATCTCGACCACCACCGGAGAAGGGAAAGTGATCATCGAGCCGAACACCGGCTGGCCGGCCCGCAGCTTCTTTTTCATAGTGTTTTCGCGCATCGTGGTCAACTCCTGCTGGGAAGGCGGTTGGAGCCTTCGTCGGTAGCCGAATGCTATGCGCGTGCGATGCCCACCGTCAACTGGCAGGTTTCGATCAACTGGCAGGTTTCGATGGCGCCCGTCTTCCGGGCTGCGTAAACATCCGGATTCGCCGGCGCGTTCCTCGGCTGGATAAGCGTCAACCATGCCAAGCCGGCCGCAACAATGAAACGGCAACGGTTGGAAAGGGGTTTGGTTGGGGGTACAATGAATCGTGCGCCGATGTAGCTCAGCCGGAAGAGCAGCGGTTTCGTAAACCGCAGGTCAAGGGTTCGAGTCCCTTCATCGGCTCCACTTTTTCCCAGGCCCAACCGGCGCGCGATGCCAGCCCTCGCGCGTATCCACTTCGCCTAAACTGTCATTGCGAGCGCAGCGCGGCAATCTCGTTGGGGCAAGGAACGTTGCTTGCGGGAACGAGATCGCCACGTCGCTTCGCTCCTCGCGATGACAGATGGGCGCCCGTGAGCCGGCCCGGTTGATAGTCCGGGCATCCTCTGGCACAATGGGTGGCCGGTGTACGTGTTTTTATCCATGCCGTCGGTTGGGTTGCAAACCGCGCACGGGTACATCAGGAACCACGGAGGTAACATCCGGTGGCGTTTGTCAAAGGATTAAAGTGCCGGGAATGCGGCCGGGAATACCCGGGCGAACCCCTCAACGTTTGCGATTTCTGCTTCGGTCCGCTGGAGGTCATCTATGACTACGTGACCATTTCCGAGGTGGTCACGCACCAGCGCATCACCGACGGCCCGTTGAGCATCTGGCGTTACCAGGATCTGCTGCCGGCGGAGGCGGACGATCCGGTGGACATCATGGCCGGATACACGCCGCTGCTGAAGGCCAAAAATCTGGGCAAACGCCTGGGCCTGAACAACCTGTACATCAAGAACGACAGCGTGAACCCGTCGTTCTCTTTCAAGGACCGCGTGGTGTCGGTTGCCGCTACCAAGGCGGTTGAATTCGGATACGAGACGCTGGCCTGCGCCAGCACCGGCAACCTGGCCTGCAGCGTGGCCGCCCACGCCGCCCGGGCCGGCGTTGACGCCGTGGTCTTCATTCCCGCCGACCTGGAGCGCGGCAAGGTCATCGGCGCCGCGGTTTACAACCCCACCCTGGTAGCCGTGGAAGGCACCTACGACGAAGTGAACCGGCTGTGCAGCGAGGTCAGCGACAACTACCACTGGGCCTTCGTCAACATCAATATGCGCCCGTACTACGCCGAGGGCAGCAAGACGCTCGGTTACGAGGTGGCCGAGCAGCTCGGCTGGCGCGTGCCAGACCACGTCATTGTCCCGTCGGCCTCCGGCGCGATGTTCACCAAGATCTGGAAGGGCTTCAACGAACTGGCCTGCCTGGGCCTGCTTGACGGCGTATCTCCCATGCCCTTCGGCGCCGACCAGAACACGGTGCATCACCCGGCGGTCACGACGCGGATGCACATGGCGCAGGCGGCGGGCTGTTGTCCCATCGTATCCGCCTGGGAAAACCAGCAGAACCAGATACGTCCCGTGCGGCCCGACAGCATCGCCAAGTCTCTGGCCATCGGCAATCCGGCGGACGGGATCTACGCGCTGCGCGTCATTCGCGAGTCTGACGGCAGCGGGTACGCCGTGCCCGAATCCCAGGTGGTTGAAGGCATCAAGCTCCTGGCCGAAACCGAAGGCATATTCACGGAGACCGCCGGCGGCGTCACCGTATCCACCCTGAAGTACCTGGCGGAGACCGGCGCCATCGGCCCCGACGAACTGGCCGTGGCCTACATCACCGGCAACGGCCTGAAGACCCAGGAAGCGGTTGAAGCGGTGGTGAACCCGTTGCTGGTCAAACCGATGATGGGTTCCTTTGAGGCCGCTCTGGAAAACCGCATGGCGGCGCAGGTGTAGATGGCCATGGCCAAGCAGCGGGTCCGGTTCACGTTCTCGGCCGAAATGGTGCGTGAGCCGATAATCTACCGTCTGGGGCACGACTTTGACGTGGTCACCAACATCCGACGTGCCGACGTCCGTCGTGACGTGGGGTGGGTCATCCTTGAGCTGGAAGGATCGGATGACGAAATCCAGCGCGGCCTCGACTGGGTGGGAAACACCGGCGTTCGCGTCGACCCCATCGCAGGCGATGTGATCGAAGGCTGAACGGTAAGCCGGACAACGAGCCGGACGTGTAAACTAATCTGCCGCAGCGCAAAGCGTGGCGCGGCATGACAGCATGGCAGGAGGAGACATTCCGATGGGCGTAACGGTACGCATTCCCACCCCACTGCGACGGATGACCGGCGGCGCGGACAAGGTCGAGCTGGACGTGGCCGATCTGTCCCAAATGATAGACACTCTGGAGAGCGACTATCCCGGTTTCAAAGAACGGCTGCTGGACGAAGAGGGCGAACTGCGCTACTTCGTGAACATTTATGTCAACGGCGAGGATATCCGGTTCGACCAGGGCCTGCGGACGTCTATCAAGTCCGGAGACGAGATCAGCATCGTTCCCGCGGTCGCCGGCGGATTGACCTGAGAACCTGGCATATTGCCGGCTCCGTGGCTCTGACGCTCCCGCTGCGGCGGGAGCGCCGTCTTTTGGGCGCGCGCGGTCTCCCCGGACCCTCACGCCTACCTGCTTTGAGGCGCGGTATCGTCAGCCCGGATTTCCAAGACTATAGAGTATTCAGGATGCCGCCGCTCACACGATAACCGGCCCAATCCCGGTAATCCTGAAATCCGGCAAATCCTGATTCTGACAAAACCCCGAAAGCGGGTTCACGTCAGCGCACGGATCGTAACCGCCCAGCATTCAGGAGGTTGTCATTGCGAGGCGCATGCGCCGTGGCAATCTCGACGCCGTAACAGCCACGCCTTTCTCGAAGAACTGCCTTGCGCCAACGGGATTGCCGCGCTTCGCTCGCAATGACACTTTCCCCGCAACTCTGAACAGTTACCCCGGATCATCTTGCTTGACATGATAAACGGCGTTCGTTACATTCTGTTATCGTTGGAACGAACGGGCCCTACCCGGAAACCGCGCGCCGCGCTTACCCCGCCATCCTCACCGCACGGCAGGCTTCTTCAATGGGTACAACACCAACAGCCTCCACGGAGGCTAGCCGGTTGGGTCACCAGGGCAACGCCGGAGCGCAAAGAGACGCGCCAGGCCTGCCCGCCATGTTTGACCGCTACCGAGAACACCTGGAAAACGCGCTGGCAGCCGCAGTACCGCCTCTGGAAGATCACGCGGTCAACACGCTGCTGCGCTACCACTTGGGATGGTCAGACCGGACGGGCGCTCCGGCGGCCACTCCCGCCTCCCAGGGCAAAGCGCTCCGTCCCACCCTTTGCATGTTCGCGTGCGACGCTCTCCAGGGAGACCCCGGCCATGCCGCCCCGGCGGCAGCCGCGCTGGAGCTCATCCACAATTTCTCGCTGGTCCACGACGACATCCAGGACCAGGGAATGGAACGGCGCCATCAACCCACGGTATGGGCAGTCTGGGGCGCTGAAAAGGCGCTGGTGGCCGGCGACGCCATGCAGTCTCTCGGCGACCTGAGCATCCTGAGCATGGGCTGCAAAGTCCCCCCCGCCAACACTATTCGCGTCTCCCAACTGCTGACCCAAAGCTACCTGGAAATGATCGAAGGCCAGTGCCGCGACCTGGAGTTCGAGCGGCGCGAAGTCATCGCATCGGACGAATACCTGGACATGATTGCCCTGAAGACGGGCGCTTTGATCCGCAGCAGCATGGTCATCGGGGCCACCATAGCCACGGATGACCGCGATACCCTGGAAAGCGTGGCGCGGTTCGGCCGGGCCATCGGGCGGTTGTTCCAGATCAGGGACGACTACCTTGGCATCTGGGGCGATGAAGCAATTACCGGCAAGTCCACGGACAGCGACATCGTCCAGCGCAAAAAAAGCTACCCCATCGTGTATGCCTTCCAGCACGCCGCAGGGACCAATCGCGCCGAGTTGCTGCGCCTCTACTCTCAGGAGGAACTCGACGAGAACGACGTGGATCGCGTCCTCGACATACTGGGCGACCTGGGCGCCGACCGCCAAACCGACGAACTCACCGAAGCAACCGCTGCAGAAGGCCGAACTGCTTTGGCGATGCTGGAGCTGCCGCCCTGGGCCAACGAGGACGCGACAAACCTGATTGACTTCATGGCTTACCGCCTCTTCTGACCAACCTGGCGATGAAATACGGGGATACTGAGCATGGTACGGACAAATAGAGATCCAGAAACCGTTGTCAAACCGGCCAAGCGCCCGCTGGAACTGGGCATTCGCACGGGCTGGTACATCCTCAAGAACCGGCTGCGTGGCCGCAAGCGTTTCCCCCTGGTCACCATGCTGGAGCCGCTGGAGATGTGCAACCTGGCCTGCATCGGGTGCGGCCGCATCCGCGAATACCGCGGCGTCCTGGACCAGATGATGCCCGTGGAAGAAGCTCTGGCCGCCGTGCGTGAGTCCGGCGCGCCCATCGTGTCCATCGCCGGCGGCGAACCGACGATCCATCCCAAAATCGACGAGATCATCAACACGCTGGTTGACCAAAAATACTTCGTATATTGCTGCACCAACGCGCTGCTGCTGCCGCGTATGCTGGACAAGATTCCGCCGTCCAAGTATTTCTGCTGGGTCATACACATGGACGGCATGGAGGAGAAGCACGACGAATCGGTGGCGCGCGCCGGCGTGTTCCAGCGGGCGGTGGACGGCATCCAAATGGCAGTGGAGCGAGGCTATCGCGTCTGCACCAACACCACTGTCTTCCGCAACAGCGACGTCGAGGATTTGCGGGAGATGTTCCGCTACGTCGGCGATCTGGGCGTCGAGGGGTCGATGATTTCGCCGGGCTACGACTTTGAAGACGCCCCCGACCAGGACCTTTTCCTCACTCGGCAGGAATCCAGGAACGTCTTCCGCGATCTGCTGGACCCGACCCGGATGGAAGGGATGCGGTTCTACAACAACCCGCTGTACCTGAACTTCCTCCGGGGCGAGCGAGAATACCAGTGCACGGCCTGGTCCAATCCCACTTACACGGTGATGGGCTGGCGCAAACCCTGTTATCCGCTGGCCGACGAACACACCACCGAGATTGACGAACTCTACGAACCCCACTTGTGGGAAGAAAAATACGGCGTGGGGAGGGACCCTCGCTGCAACAACTGCATGATGCACTGCGGTTTCGAATCAGCAACGATATTCAACGCAATCGGCAAACCCCGGGAATGGGTGACGTTCATCAAATCCGGCGCGGCGCATAAAGGAGGGATCAGCGTCGGCTAGGCGCACCCTGGCATTGCATCCGTTCGACACAGCAGGCGGCGGACACTCCAAACGATAACACGAACGTTGACCGGCCGGTTCAGGTTGGTCGCCTTTGTTACTCCTATGCTTGCCATAGTTGCACCCATGGCCACGGAACTCGCCGGCGTGCGTCGGGCAATCGGCGACCCGCACGCAAGCGGCGTGCTGTTGCGCGTTACCGGCGTGGGCCGGCAGCGCGCCCAAGCGGGCATCGCAGCCGTGGCCGCCGAATCGCCAACGGCGATAGCGATGATCGGGTTCTGCGGCGCCGCCGACCCGAGTTTGCGTACCGGCGACCTGCACGTCGCCGAGGTATTTCACTCCGCCAACCGTTCGGAACCCATCGCAGCCGACCCAATACTGGCCGGTCGGATGAAGTCCTGGGCCGACCGGAGCGCAGCCCGCGTCGTGGGCGGTCCGTCGGCAACTATAGGGGCCATAGCCGACACGAACGCGAAATCCGTTCTGCTCGCGGATACCGGAGCGGTGTCGGTCAACATGGAAGACTATTGGGCCGCCAGCGCCGCCGCCGCCCACGGCATACCTTTCGCTTCGGTTCGGGCAGTTCTGGATACCGCAGAGGACGAGCTGCCCGCCTATCTCGGCGAAACGGGCGACGGGATTATCGATGTTTTGCGCAGGGTGGCGACGAATCCGGGCAGCCTTCCCAGCCTGGTCCGTCTGGCCCGTAAAGCGCAGGTCGCCCGGGCTCGGTTGGCCGACTGCGTATCCGGCGCTTTGGATGGTCTGCCCGCCTCATCACCCGGCGCGGCTCGGTTGGCGCCATGACCACGCTGGTAACGGGCGCCACCGGCTTCATCGGCGGAAACCTGGCCCGCGCGCTCTGGGCCCGCGGCGAGGATGTTCGCGCTCTGGTGAGGCCATCCGCCAACGACCTGGCCATCCGAGAAACGGGAGTGGCGCAAGTACCCGGCGACCTGCTGGACAGCGAATCGCTGCGACGGGCCGCCCAAGGCTGCGAGACCGTCTATCACTGCGCGGCTACTTATTCCTTCTGGTCACCGCGCCCACGCGAAGTGTACCGCTCCAACGTGGCCGGGACCGTAAATCTGCTTGACGCCGCCCGGCGGGCCGGAGTGCGCCGGGTGGTTTTCACCAGTTCGGTCTCCACCATCGGCATACCGGAAAGCGGGTCGAGGGAGCCGGAGCGCCTGGGTACTGAAGAGATGCCGCCCCGACCGGCTTTGCTCATCGGCGATTACAAGCAGTCCAAGTATGCCACCGAGCAGATTGCTTTGGCGGCCAATGACGACGATATCGAGGTGGTAGTAGTCAACCCCTGCGCTCCGGTAGGCGAATGGGACGTGAAACCGACACCCACCGGGCAAATTCCCTTGTCCTTCGCCCGCGGCAAGGCTCCCGGCTACATCGCAACGGGCATGAACCTGGTGGACGTGGCGGACGTCGCCGCAGGACACATCCTGGCGATGGAACACGGCATCCCGGGGGAGCGGTACATCCTCGGGTACCGCAATCTCACCTTGAAGGAGATTTTCGACATCCTCTCCAAAATCACCGGACGGCGCGCGCCCAACATTCGCATCCCGCATTGGGCAATTTTGGGGATCGCCTACTTCGACGAATTCATCGAAGGCGCCCTCCTGCGCCGTCCGCCGGCGGTTCCGGTAGAAGCCATCAAAATCACCAGGCACCCGATGTACGTGAGCAGCAGCAAGGCGGTGTCGGAGCTGGGCTTGCCCCAGAGCCCGGTGGAAGTGGCCCTGGAAAAATCGGTCCGCTGGTTCAGGGATCACGGCTACATTTAGGTCGTGTTGGCATTTTGAAGCCCTCCCGTCATTCTGGCCTTGATCCGGAATCCATAGGTTGTGATATGAAGATACGGGAAGAATCGCTTACGATTTCGACCACTGGATTCCCGCTTTCGCGGGAATGACGATGAAATGTCAGCACGACCTTACGCTTCAAGATTTGCAGGGTAAGCATCATGGTTATCCAGGAAATCGCTCGCAACGAAGCCCGCGCTCGCGTTGACGCGCCATCGTCCGACGCGCTGGACGATGCCATCGCGCGGCTCCAGGGCTACTTCCGACGGATCCAGGACCCCGCCGGGTTCTGGTGGGGCGAGCTGGAATCGAACAACACCATGGAAGCGGAGTACGTGATGCTGTCCCGGTTCCTGGGCCATCACAATCCGGAGCGCGAGCGGCACATCGTCAACTATCTCCGCAGCAAGCAACTGGACGACGGGTCGTGGGCCATCTACTACGGCGCTCCCGGCGACCTGTCCACCACCGTGGAATGCTACTTCGCGCTGAAGCTGTGCGGCGAAGACGCGCAATCGGACTACATGAGCCGGGCCCGGCAGTTCATTCTGCAACAGGGTGGAGTGCCGCGCGCCCGGATGTTCACCCGCATCTGGCTGGCGCTCTTCGGGCAATGGGAATGGGACGGTACTCCCAGGCTCCCCATAGAGATGAACTTGCTGCCCGATTGGGCGCCGCTGAGCATTTACCGCTTTGCCAGTTGGGCCAGAGGATGTATCGTACCCTTGTCCATCGTGCTGTCGCGCCATCCGATTCGACCCGTTGCGACGGAACATGCCATCGACGAGCTGTTCCCCGGCGGTCGAGCGGGCACCGATTATTCAATACCGTCACCGCCAGGGTTCAACTTGCCCCGGCTGGTGCATCTGGCCGAGCAGGCCCTGGGCAAGATTTACGGTCGCATTCCCTTCAACCCCCTAAGCAAGATCGCGGAACGCAAAGCCATTCGTTGGATCCGGGACCACCAGGAAGACGATGGAAGCTGGGGCGGCATTCAGCCCCCCTGGGTGTACAGCCTGATCGCCCTCAGCGTGTGCGGCTTCGACAACGAGCACCCCATCATGTCACGCGGCTTCAAAGGGCTGGACGGCTTCTCCATCCAAAAGGGCGACCACTGGACCATCCAGGGCTGCATTTCGCCGGTGTGGGACACGTGCCTGGTCGTCCAAGGGCTGGCCGAAAGCGGATTGCCTCCCCATGATCCCATGCTGGAGTCGGCCACACGGTGGCTGGTGGACAAGCAAATACTGGTCGGCGGCGACTGGCAGGTGCAGGCACCCCAGCTGCAACCCGGCGGGTGGGCTTTCGAGTTTCACAACAACTGCTATCCGGACATCGACGATACCGCCGAGGTGGTGCTGGCTCTGCGTCTGGGCAAGTTGCCCGGAGGCGAGGACCGTCTGCGCCACGACGCGATCTCCCGTGCCCTGGACTGGGTCAAGGGGATGCAAAACAAGGACGGCGGGTGGGCGTCCTTCGACAAGGACAACAATCACGGCTACGTCACCGCCCTGACCTTCAGCGATTTCGGCGAAGTTCTTGACCCGTCCAGCGCGGACGTAACCGCTCACGTCCTGGAAATGTACGGCAAGCTCGGGTACAAGACCGATCAGGTTTTCCTGCAACAGGCGTATCGCTATTTGCGCCACGAGCAGGAGGATGATGGTAGTTGGTTCGGCCGGTGGGGCGTAAACTACGTCTACGGCTTGGGAGCCGTCCTGCCGGCGTTGGAGGCCGCGGGCGAAAACATGCGTCAACCCTACGTCCGCCGAGCGGTGCAGTGGCTGATTGACCATCAGAACCCGGACGGAGGTTGGGGCGAATCGTGCGCGTCCTACATAGATTCGACGCAACGAGGAGTTGGGCCGAGTACCGCTTCCCAGACCGCTTGGGCTATCATTGCGCTGGTAGCCGCCGGATACGGCGACCACCGGGCCACCCACCGCGGCGTTGCCTGCTTGCTGGAAACACAACTTGAGGAGGGCAACTGGGACGAGCCGTACTTCACCGGCACCGGGTTTCCCGGATACCTCAAAGGCGAACGAGTGGACCGGATCCCGCAGGCCGGCGAACGCGGATTCCAGGGCGCTGAGCTATCGGCGGGATTCATGATCAACTATCATCTTTACCGAAACACCTGGCCGCTGATAGCTTTGGCTCGCTACCGGGCCTGCCGGGCCCAAGCGGACCTGCGCGACAAAGCCCGGGGCAATGGTCATCGGCCAACGGAGCCCCAGGATCGTACCTCAGCCCATCCCACATAAGTGTTGCGTTCATCCCACTCCCCCACAGAGTGCAGCTCATGAAAACCGAACATTTTTCCCTGAAAGTCGACACCACCGGCGCGCCCGAATTCATCGATATCACCGACTGGGTGAAGGGTTGCGTTGGGAAGGCCTGCGTCAGCAACGGGTTCGTCGTGGTGTACTCCCGTCACACCACCGCCGCCGTGATCATCAACGAGAACGAACCCTTGTTGATTGAGGACATGACGCGGTTCCTGGAGAAGATGTGCCCCCGTTTCGGGGAATACCGGCACAACGATTTCTCGGTGCGCACCGTCAACATGACCGAGGAAGAATCTCCCAACGGTCACGCGCACCTGCAGCATTTGATGCTGGGGTCCAGTGAAACCATTCCGCTCATCGACGGGAAGATGCCCTTCGGTCAGTGGCAGAGCATTTTCTTCATCGAACTGGACCACCCGCGGCCACGCGAGGTAATGGTCCAGATCGTGGGCGAGTAGGCGCGCTCCGGACATCGAGCAATATGTCAGCCGCAGTTGAAGCGCGAAACCCCTCCAATGAAGAGGCCGGCGCTGTCGCATCCGCAGAGCCGGTGACGCTGGCCGAGGCGTACCGGTACTGCGCAACGCTGGCCCGCAGCCACTACGAGAATTTCAACGTCGGCGGCTGGATCACGCCCAGGCAAAAACTGCCGCACGTCTATGCAATCTACGCCTGGTGCCGGATGGTGGACGATCTGGGCGACGAATCCCTGCCGTCGGAACCGATGGCAACGGCCGTTGATAACGGTAAACTCGACCACGCCATCGCCGCCCACCGCCGCGGCCAACTGGCATGGTGGGAAGACGAGCTGGAGGCGATCTATTCCGGTCAACCCACGCACCCCATATCCATCGCGGTCCAGCACACCGTCGCCTCGTTCAACATCCCCAGGGAGCCGTTCCAACTCCTGATCCGCGCCAACTTGATGGATCAAGGATCCGGGCGTTTCGAGACGCTCGACGACCTGGTGGAATACTGCCGCCATTCCGCAAACCCGGTCGGACACCTGTACCTGTACCTGTTCGGGTACGCCGACCGCTGGCGGCAGATCCTCGCCGACCACACCTGCACCGCCCTCCAGCTCACCAATTTCTGGCAGGACGTCAGCCGCGACTATCAGGACCGCGGCCGCATCTACCTCCCTCAAACCGACATGAAACGGTTCGGCGTCACCGAGAGCGACATCGCCAGCGGCACAGCGACCGACGGGTTCCGCTCGTTGCTGCGGTACGAATGCGACATCGCCATGCGAATGTTCCAACAGGGCGCGCCTCTGGTTGCGTCGTTGGACCGTCGCGCCCAACTGCCGGTAGCCCTCTTCACCCGGGGCGGCGCGGCCGTCCTCCACGCCATACGCCGGCAGGGGTACGACGTCCTGAGCCGCCGGCCCGCATTGTCGAAACGGCAGAAAGCGTGGTTGTTGGCGTCCGTCTGGTTGGGCAGCAAGTTGGGCGCCGGGTACGGATTGCCCAAGTCCTGAGGCAAGCCCCATGACTGCCCCGTTGTCCACGGCATCCTCACCGTCGCCCGAGGCCTTGGCGGCGGCCTATGAGGAATGTCGCCGGGTAACCCGGCGCGAGGCCCGCAACTTTTATTTCGCCTTCCTGACGCTGCCGGCCCGGCAGCGGCGGGCCATCTACGTCGCTTACACCTTCTGCCGGTATTGCGACGACTCGGTCGACGCCGAAGGAACCCACGCTGAGAAGCCGCAACGCATCGAGTACCTGCGCGGCATGCTGGCCGAAGCCTACGCCGGCGCCGCCAGCCAACCGCTGTTCATCGGGCTGGCCGACGTGGCGGCAACCTACGACATCCCCCAGGAATACTTCCAGGAAGTCCTGAGCGGAGTAGAATCCGACCTGGTCAAGACCAGGTACGCCAATTTCGAGGAATTGCGCGCTTATTGCTACCAGGTGGCTTCCGCGGTCGGCCTGATTTGCATCCACATCTTCGGCTTTCGCGGCGGCGAAGAGGCCCGCCGGCACGCCATTGACCTGGGGCTGGCCATGCAGCTGACCAACATCTGCCGGGACGTGCTTGAGGACTGGGAGTTCGGTCGGGTCTATTTGCCTCAGGACGAGCTGGAACGGTTTGGAGTAACCGAAGCCGACTTGGAAAATCGTGCGGTGACCGACGGTTTCGCCAACCTGATGCAATTCCAGATCGACCGCGCCCGGGAGTACTTCGCCAGCGGTCGGCGGTTGCTGCCCTACCTCTCGCCAAGATCCCGCGCCTGTCCGGCCGCTCTGGGTCTCATCTACGGCGGAGTGCTCAACAAGATCGAAGCCGCCGGATACGACGTGTTTCAAGAGCGCATCAGCTTGAGTAAAGGCGCCAAGCTGGGGTTGATGGCCAGGGCATGGCTCACCGGCCCTTTGATGAAGTGACCGGCGACCGCAGCGATGCCCAGCCATCGGCGCTGGTGCTTGGCGGCGGACTGTCGGGCATTGCCGCGGCCGCCAGGCTCGCCGAGTCCGGTTGGCAGGTGACGCTCCTCGAAGCTCGCAACTCCCTGGGAGGTCGAGCCTTTTCGTTCGTCGATCCGGAAAGCGGGCGCGAGCTGGACAACGGGCAGCACGTCTTTGTGGGCGCGTGTCGCAACCTCATTGACTTCCTCGAGTGTATCGGGGTCGGCGACCGGTGGCATTTACAGCCCCGGTTGAACGTCGATGTCTATGACCGCGCCGGGCGCGGGGGCAAACTCTACGGACTCGGCGGCCCTGCCCCGGCCCACCTGCTGGCCGCTTTCATCACCTACCGCCACCTGAGCCTGGGCGACAAGTTGCGCGCCATCCGCGGGGTAATCGCCGCCATGCGGGCCGACCGGACCGCGCCGGCGATGCAAACAACCTCGTTTTACGACTGGCTGAGGGCCCACGGCCAGTCCGAACGCTGCATCTACAACCTTTGGAACGTGATCATCGAGGGGACGCTCAACGACAACATTCGCGACGTCAGCGCGGCGATGGGATTGATGATCGCCCAGGACGGTCTTTTGAAGGGGCGGCGCGAGATCAACATCGGGTATCCCAAAGCGCCCCTGGGGCCGGCGGTAGGCGCGCCGAGCGAAGCCTACCTGCACCAACTGGGCGTGCGCACGCTGCTCGGCTGTCCGGTTCATGCCATCGCGGCGGATGCCAACGGGACGGTGCAGCGCGTCGCGGCGGGGAAGGATAGTATTTTCGCCGCCGACGCCTACGTGAGTGCGGTGCCCTTCTGGGTACTGCCCCGCTTGATCCCGGACCATCTGGCGGAGAAAGCCCCGTTCGCTTCGCTGACCGGCTTGCAAACTTCGCCCATCGTCAACGTCCATCTTGAGTACGACCGCCCGGTGATGGAGCGGGATTTCTGCTACTTTCTCGACAACCCCTTGCAATGGGTGTTCAACGGTTCGCTGATCCGAGGCGGTGACCGGTCGCCCGACGGCCAGTCGTTGACGGTGTCCATCAGCGCCGCCTGGGAACACATCGACCTGCCGCGACCGGACCTGATGAACAGCATTGCCGCCGAGATGCGCGCCGCGTTCCCCAAAGCCCGCCAGGCTCAGCTCGTGAAATCGACGGTGGTGAAGCAGCGCAACTCCACTTTCCGGTGCACTCCCGGCGCGCAGCAATTCCGACCCGGCCCGGTCACTGCATCGCCAAATCTCTTTCTGGCCGGGGAATGGACCGACACCGGATGGCCTTCGACTATGGAGAGCGCAATCATCAGCGGATATAATGCCGCTGCAGCGGTTATGTCGCGTTTTGACGCCGCAGGCAACATGGAGGAGCAGAGTGTCCGACCAATGGTCTGAACAGCGCGCCAACCTCACCGAGGCCACCCGTGAGATGTATCGGCGCGGTCTGGTGGGCGCGTATTCCGGGAACACCAGCCTGCGCCTGACGGGATCGGGAGACGACAGCCTGCTGCTGGTGACGCCCACGCATCATCCCTACTACCGGCTGCAGCCCGATGAGCTGGTGGTGGTGAACCTGAACGGCGAGCCGGTGTCTCCGGCTCCAATGCCGCCGTCGTCGGAGACTCTTCTGCACCTCGAGATCTACCGTCAGCGGCCGGACGTCCAGGCGGTGGCGCACACTCACTCCATTTACGCGTCGGTGGCCGCGGTCATCGGGCGGGACATTCCGCCTTTGATCGACGAAATGCTGATGACCATCGGCGGTCCGATCAAGGTCAGCAAGTACGCCTTTCCCGGAACCCAGGAACTGGCCGAGCAAGCCTACGCCGCGCTGGGCGACCGCAACGCCGCCCTGCTGCGCAACCACGGCGCCGTGGGCGTCGGGCCGGACATCTGGGAGGCTTTGGAAGTCTGCGACCTGGTGGAGCGGCTGGCGCAGATCTTCGTGCTGGCCCGCAACTTCGGCCCGCGCGCCGCATCGCCCCTGCCCGAAGACGCCATCGCCACGGAGATGCAGATGTTCCGCGAAGGTCGTTAACCGCTTTGCTTCAACTTGTCATTGCGAGCGCAGCGCGGCAATCTCATCGGCGTGCCGGAAGTCGCCTTTGCTTCAACTTGTCATTGCGAGCGCAGCGTGGCAATCTCATCGGCGTGCCGGAAGTCGCCGTGGGAACGCGATCCAGAGCACGATACTACCGCTAAACCGCCAATCCGGATGCGTTGACCAATGACCACCGAACCCGGAACCCCGCGCGAGTTTTCCCACGTCATCGGCGTGGTGGGCGCTGCATCCAGCTTCGGGGCGCAGCTGTTGCTATACCTGGAGAAGGAACGACCCGACTCCTGGCTGGTGGCAATCGCAGAGAGGCCCCTGCGCTGGCCCGTGGAACGAATCTCCACCTACCGCCTGGCCCAAAATCGCGTGGGCGGCATCCTCACCATGTCCGACATTCCGGACTTCATGCAGCAGAAGGCTTGGGATATGTTCCTGGAGGGGCACGAGCTGACCATCGCCGACATCCCGGACGTGTTGCAGCTGGAAGGAGTCGATGCGCTGATCCACGTCGGGAGCTACTACGACGGCCCCAACCCCGAGCAATTCTGCGCCGACGCGCAACTGTGGCTCCGCGCGGCCCGCATTGCCGGAGTGCGCCAGTTCATCTACCTGTCGGACGTTCGTGTGTACGGCGCAAATGCCGACAACCCCATACCCATCACGGAACGAACCTCCACAAATCCCAACCGCCAACACCGTTACCTCGCCGAATCCGAGCCAACCTTGCCCGCTGCGGAGGACGACGGGACATCAATGGGCGCGGGCGGCGACGCCGATGCAGAAATGAAGGTCGCCGTGTTGCGCACCGCGATGTCAGTCAGCGCCAATCACGCGAGCCCCGCGGCTGAAGAGCTGTTGCTGCCGGCCGTTACCGCCAACCGGAAGCGCAGCTTTCCCCTCCAGTTCCTGCATCAACATGACCTCGCGCGAGCGATAGAACGGGTGATCAGGCAGCGACTGGACGGAGTGTTCAACGTGGCCGGCGACGGGGTGGTAGATTCATTGGACATCCTGGAATGGTGCCGGGTTCCGGGGCTGCCCCGACACGCCGGACCCGGCCGGTCGTTCAACTCGATGGGAAGGCAGTTATCGAAGCATCCGCTGATAGTGAGCTCCGCCAAATTCAAACAATCCGCCGGCTTCCGGTTCAAGTATTCATCCGCGCGCGCCGTCCGCGCGTACTGCCATTCTGTCCTCCTGGAACCGGCCTGAAGTCATGCCGTCACCGCATACCATAGTTCCGGACCCGGCAGTTCCGGATCCGATAGTTCCGGATCAAGTAGTGATCGATACCGATCCCGGGGTTGATGATGCCATCGCCCTGCTGATGGCGCTCTCGTGCCCGCAGATTGATGTCGTCGGCCTGACCACGACGGCGGGCAACGTCCCGATAGGGCCGGCAACCCGAAACGCGCTGGCAATTCTCGAAGCCGTCGGCCGCGCCGATATTCCGGTCGCCCGCGGCGCTACTCGGCCGGTACGCGGCCGGTACGCCTACGCCCGTGATGTCCACTCCGCAGAGGGCCTTACTCACCCGCTGCCGCCACCGGCGTCGCGCACATGCGATACGGACGCCGTGCAGTTCCTGTCCGAAACTCTGCGGGCGAATCCGGGCGCCGTCACCGTCATCGCTCTTGGCCCCCTGACCAACCTGGCCCGGCTGCACCGGGATCGCCCCACGGTTTTGCCGCTGGCCAAGCGCCTGCTGGTCATGGGCGGGGCGGTGGACACTCCCGGCAATATCACGCCCCACGCCGAGTTCAACTTCTACAGCGATCCCACGGCCGCTCGTCTGGTGATGGAATCGGGCATCCCCCTAACGCTCATCGACATGGCCCCGTGCCGACAGGTCTTCCTGACTCGGGCGGATGTCGAAAGCGCGCGCCCGTCCTCCCCGGCCGGCATCATGGCCGAACAGTTGATGGCCGGCTGGTTCCGGCAAGGCCCCACGCGGGAGCGGTTCAATATGTACGACCCGCTGACGCTGGTAACGGCGATAACCCCGCACGCCATCAAGTTTCGCTCGGTGACGATGACGGTGGATGACTCGACAACCACCGACGACAGCGCCCTGTGGGGCCGCTGCCGGGTGCTGGAAGAAACCGGAGGGCCGATCAGCGTGGCCGAATCCGGGGGTGTTGACGTTCAAGCATCACTGCGAGTGATCCGCGAATTGCTGGGGTGGTCCCGGCCGGCGGCAAATTGAGCACGAGAGGAGGCACGATGGCAGTCCAACGCAGAGTATTGATCGTGGTGTTCGACGGCCTCCAGCCGGCGCAGATTACGCCGGAACTGATGCCAAACCTGTCAAAGTTCGCCAACGGCGGCGTGACTTTTGCGAACCACCATCCGGTGTTTCCCACCGTGACACGGGTCAACGCCTCGAGCCTGGTTACTGGCTGTATGCCCGGGCGACACGGTCTGGCCGGAAACACCTTCCTCTGCCGGGATTTCGATCCACACCGCGTGATCCCAGCGCTGGAACCTATTTTGCAGGAGGTTGTGGACACCACCGGACATGCGCTGTTGGTTCCGACGCTGGCCGACCTGTTGGGCCGGCACGGCATGGAATACTTCGCCATCGGCACCGGCACCAGCGGCAACGCCTACGTGCACAACCCCAATGCGGCGACCGCCGGCGGCGCGACCATTCATCCCGATTTCGCTCTGCCCCGGTCGCTCCACGCTGAACTGGCGGAACGGTTCCGCGAATGGCCGGCGCAGGACTTGCCCAACACGGCGCGTTTGGTGCACGCGCGACGCATCCTGACCGAGTTCGTACTGCCCGAACGCGACCCGGCGGTGGCCCTGCTGTGGTCGTCGGAACCGGATAAGACGCAGCACGAAGACGGCGTCGGACTTGGCCGGGCTCCGCAGGCCCTTGCCGAAGCGGATGCCGAGTTCGGCGCGCTGATGGACTGGCTGCGGGCTAACGGGCGCGCCGACACTACGGACGTGTTCGTTGCATCGGACCACGGATACTCCACCATCAGCCAGGTTGTGCGCGTGGAACAACTGCTGCGCGACGCCGGGTTCGCCACGATTGACCAGCCGGGCGGTGTCGCCGTGGCGGCCAACGGCGGGTCGGCGCTGCTGTACGTCAACGACGGCGATCCGAAAACGGCCGAGCGGCTGACCGCGTGGCTGGCTGCACAACCCTGGTGTGGCCCGCTTTTCGCGTCTGAGCGCGTTGGGCAACCGGCCGGCACGTTGCCCCTGGCGCTGCTGGGATGCGAAGGGCCGCGCTCGCCGGACCTGCTCATGTCCTTCCCTTGGCAGAGCCTAGACAATCCGGCAGGTTATGCCGGCTACGCTCCCGCCACGGGAGGCGCGGTCGGTCAAGGTCAGCACGGCAGCCTCAGCCAACACGAACTGCGCAACACCGGGCTGGCCGGCGGGCCGTCGTTCAAGCGGGAAACCGTCATCGAGACGCCAACTGGCAACATCGATTTCGCTCCCACCATTCTGCATCTGCTGGGATTGGACTCGGAAGCGTCAGCGATGGACGGCAGGGTATTGCTGGAGGCCCTGGAGAACGGGCCACCAGGTCCAACACCAGAGCGCCAGGTTTATAGAGCCGAGCGACCCGGGTTCTGTCAAGAACTGCAAATTAGCGCGATGGAAAGCGCTCGCTACGTTGACTGGGGCAACCGGCTGTAGGGACGGGCCGGGAACCCGGCAGGCCTCCGGTGGTCAGTTTCCATCGGGAGCAAAAGGCGCTCCATCCACCAGAACGTCCTTGATGACTGCCTGCCCTTGTTCGTCCAAGGAGACGACCACCTTGACGTCCACGGCGCGCTCGATGATGTGGCCCGTCCCCTCTGGCACGAAATAGGTGCCTATTCCGAAATCCAGGCGGCCGCGCTGGTTGACGACGCCGCGAATAAAAACGTCGGAAGGCGGCGGCCGAACTGGATCATGCCAGGCAGCGCACCACACATCGCCGCATTCGTATAGCCCTACGAATATCTCGCTGCCGGTTGGAAAATCCCGCCAGTCCTCCGGCAGGGCCGCTATTTCATAGTCCAGAATCGCGTAGTCGCCCTGGAACAGGGAGCGCGGGTCGACGGGCGCGGTCTGCAGGGTTATCTCCCGTCCCGCGGTCACGGCGACCTCCCGCACGCCGGCGAACGCGACCAGCCCAATCACCTGCGCCGCCACCACGACGAAAAACAGGATGCTGGCGATTCGAGTCATGCCGGCTCCTCAATGACGCGCACGCTGCGCAGCATCCGACGCCGCAGGAATTCCAGCCCGAAGCCCATGCCCAGCATGATCGCCCCGGCGACGATGAACGCCAGGGATTGGCCCAGCAAACCGAAGCCAAACTCGAAATAGCGGGTGAACAGCGCAATTGCGAAGGCGATTACCGCCAGGTTGATCAGGTCGCCGCGGTTCCAGCGGTATCCGGCGGCCACCAAGGCCAGCACCGCGCCCAGCAGGGCGGCGTTCAGCGGAAGCCACGTCCACGTCCAACCCAGGAGAAGACCCAACCACGCAAAGATGGCAAGGACGCCCATGGCAGCGGCGCCAGCTGTTTCCCATTGCAGTTGCCCCGGCGACGCCGGCGACGGAGAAGAATGTCTTCGGTCCACCACCCAAATCAGAATTGCTGCAATGATCGCCGCTCCCCAAACCGTTCCAGCCAGGAACCAGTATTCCCCCAGGAAGGCCAGCGCAGCGCCCTCCGTCCCGCCCGTCGCCGGAGTCCAGGGGTCGCTGTAGCTCATGGCGTACACGCTGGCGATGGCCATCGAGAGGCCGGCCAGGTCCCAGGCGCGGGAGCTAACGCGCAGTTCCGCCGTGGCGGTTCCCGTCCAACGAACCCGGAGCCGGCCGGTCAGGAAGATCAGCGCCCCAATGCCCAGGCCCACCGGGCCCAGCCACAGGAGTAGCCCATTCTCCGCCAGAATGTCCAATGCCGCGAAACTCCTTATGATCAGCGAACCGGCCAAAATGGAACCGGCGAAGTACGCGACCGGCGATTCTCGACGCCGATAGCCGTGCCACAGCAACGCCCCGATACCCACCAACAGGGCGAGGTTGAATACGGGCCACATCGACACCCCATACATCAGTCCCAGCCACATCGCCAGCGTCAGCACCGCCATGGCCGCCACCGTGCCGGCCTCCCCAACCGCATCGCCGTAGCCGGAGCGATCGCGTCTCCATAGGCTCAGGCCAACCCCCGCTGCTGCAAGGAGCCACCCTGCCGCCACGACGGCCCAGTATTCCGCCGTAATCGAGTACCAGACCGGCGTGGTTTCCCAGCGCCAGAAGGTTCCGTACCCCATAACGTGCAGGCTGGCCGCGGCCAGCGCGATACCCGCAGCGGCCACATACCGATTGTATTGTTCAATCGCGGGCACGACTCGCATCGCAAGACTCCAGGCGAAAAGGCAAGACGCCGCCGTCAGCGCGGCCGCCGCGAGCAATATCGGCGCGGCCTCACCCTCCAGGTCCACCAGGCTGACGAACCGCATCGCCACCAGCGCCACGAACAGGGCGGCAACGCCTGCCAACAGCTGAGTTGAACGGTTGAGGAAAGCCACCGCCGCGATGCCGCCGAACGCGACGACGTTGAACAGCCACCACAGGGCGGCCGCAGGATACGCGAACCAGACCCAAATGCACGCCGCAGTGACAACCATCGTGGCCGCCAACGCGGTGTCGGCACCAGGACGAGCATCCGGCTGGACGCGGGAGTTCCACCAGAGGACGCCGGTAGCAGCCGCAGCCGTCGCGATACCCACTCCGGCCGTGACCCAATACTCGGCGGACAACACCGTCCAGGTCAGACTTCCAACATCGACCCAGATGCTTGCCACTGTCATCGCGGCAAAGGCCGCCAGACCAATTGCCAGGCCCGGGTAGTAGCAATAAGCCGCCAGAGGCCGCGTCCACGCGAATCTCAATTGCAACAGACCAAGAGCAACCACCGCAGCTGAAAGCACAATGGTCAGCGGCGCCAGATACAGGAGCGTATCCGCGCCGTAGTATTCCAGCCACCACTGCGTCCGGAATCCCATGCTCAGGACGAGGAGCGCGAGAGACAATGCCACCACCAGGCGGGAACGCGCGATATACCCCATCGGCAGCGTTCCCAGGAACCACGCCGTGGTCAGATTGGGATGATTTACGGGAACGTGGTAAATCTGGGCGATCAGGTGGATCGCCGCCCCATAGGCCAGCGCTCCGACCACCAGCATGGCCACGCCGATGCGCGGGTACTCAAACCTGGCCAGCAGCAACCAGCCCGCGACGTTGATCATGGCCGTCAACCCCACCAGCATGGCGACCCGGGCCCACACCGGGATCACGTCCCAGTTGGCGGCGACGTAAATGATGATGCCCAGCCCGACCAGCAACGCGCCCATCACCCCGATGATGGACACCGCCCGGCTGACGAGGGAGCCCTGTTCCGCCAAGTCTCCGCTAGAATCGGCAGAGCCAGTGGAACCCGTGGCGGTGGGTTCGCCGGGAAGCCCGTCCTCCGCAGGGAGGCCATAGCGCGCCAGGATGGCGGCGGCTTGCTCCTCGGAAATCAGGCCGTCGGCTTGCCATTGCGCCACCTCGGCCGGGAGGCGGCGGGGGAAATCGTCCCCGCCCCGAAAAGGTGGTCTGCTTGCGCCGTCGGCGGTCATCAGCAGGCGGTGGCTATCTTTCGACCCCTTCGGCTATCGTCACCCCGCCGTTCTCTCGCGCTGCAATGGCTACGTCGCTGTTCCAGAGGAGAGACATGCCGATGACGGGCCGGGCGTCAATTTCCAACACCGGGATCCGCGTTGTATTGCCGTGCCAGATTGCCGTCGCCCAGCAAGTGGGCGTGGAAATGACCTGTCCGTCCGCCAGCATCATCCTCCTGTCCTCCCCTCGCTCCAGTCCCAGAGCAAGGGCGACCCTGGGGCGCAAGGTCATAAATCCGGTGAAACCCGTGTCGATGGCCATTTCCAGCGGCACGGGAGTTCCGTCAGCGTCAAGTACGGGGACGATAATGCGTGGCTCTTTGGGCTCTGCGTTGACGTAACCTTGCATCGCCGTCACAGCTTCGGTTCTTCCACTGGCTTCCAGCCCCAGTAATCAACCGCCGGATGGCCAATCCGTATCATATGCACCGGGTCACCGTATTTGTAATCCATCCAACGGAGATTGCCTGTATATTCGTCTAGGAACAGTTCGTACTCGCCGGTTTCCGTATTGATAATCAGCAGTTTGCCCAGGTGTTCTTCCGTAAGACCCGGCTTGATGCGCGTTTCATAGATAGCCATCGCTTTGCTTTCTTTCTCCCGGAAGCGGCGTTCCCTCGCCGCCTTTTCGCTATCGGCGTCGTCCGCAACGGCATACCCGGCGTCCCGTTCCAGCATCTCCGACAGGCCCATCAGCTCGAAAGCCTCGGTGAGCGGGGTCATTTGGTCCACCAGGTGCTCGGTGGTGCCGGTGGCTTTCAGCTCGGCCATCACCTGGCCGACCCGGTAGGCCACGGACATGAAAGCGCTGCCGGGGAAGATGACCATCTTGAAGCCCAGGCGTTCCAGCTCGGCCACGTTGAGCAGAGGGGATTTGCCCGTCTCCACGAAGTTGTAGAGCAGGGGAACGCTAGTGCGGGCCACGATTTCCGCCGCCTCTTCCGCCGAGCCGAGGGCCTCCACGAACAACGCGTCGGCGCCGGCTGCGGTGAAAGCGTCGCAGCGGCGCAAGGTGTCGGCCCACCCGGTCACGGCCAGCGCATCGGTGCGGACGATGATAGTGAAGTCGTCATCGGTGCGCGCGTCCACGGCGGCATGAATTTTTTGCACCATCTCGTCGATGGGCACCACTCGCTTGTCTTCCAGGTGGCCGCAGCGTTTGGGGAACTGCTGGTCCTCAATATGGACCGCCGCGACGCCGGTGCGTTCGTATTCGCGGATGGTGCGGCGCACGTTCATGGTTCCGCCGTAACCGGTGTCGGCGTCGGCGATCACGGGCACCTCGACCGTGGCGGCGATGGACGCCGCGTTGGCCAGCATCTCCGTGGCCGTGGCCAGCGCCAGGTCGGGGTAGCCGATGCGGGCCACCGAGGTTCCGGCTCCGGTCATGTACACGGCGGGAAAGCCGGTCCGTTCGATGATGGCGGCGGTCAGGCAATCATAGGCGCCCGGCGCAGTGATGATCCCAGGCTCGGCAAGCAATTGTCGGAATCGGGTGGTGGCTTTCATCACGGAGTCCTCCCTTCCATGGGCGGGTTTATGCGGTCAGCCCTCCGTCGATGGTCAGCGTCTGGCCGTTGACGTAGCCGGCGCCTGGGCTCACCAAGTATAGCACGGCCGAGGCCACGTCCTCAGCGGCCCCGAAGTGCCCGGCCGGGATGCGCGAGAGCACCTGGCTGCGCTGGTCGTCGGTCATGCCGGCGGTCATTCCGCCGTCATCGCCGACCTCGATGAAACCCGGCGCTACCGCGTTCACCGTGATGCTCCGGCTGGCCACTTCCCGCGCCATGGCTTTTGTGAATCCGATTTGCCCGGCCTTGGACGCTGCATAGTTGGCCTGTCCCGGGTTGCCCGTGAGCCCCACCACCGAGGAGATGTTGACGATGCGCCCGTACCGTTGGCGAAGCATCAACGGGATGGCGAAACGGGTGGCCAGGAACGTGCCGCGCAGGTTCACCGTGAGCACGTCATCCCAGTCCGCGGCGGTCATGCGCAGCATGAGCCGGTCGCGATTGACGCCGGCGTTGTTGACCAGGATGTCCAGACGGCCCAGCCGGTCGGCGGTGGTTTTCACCACGGCCTCTGCGGTGTTTTCGTCGGACACGTCGCCGGGGACGCGCAGAGCCTCACCGCCGGCGGCGCGGATTTGGTCGATTGTCGCATCGGCGGCATCGGCGTTGCTCCGGTAGTTGATGGCCACCGACGCCCCCGCAGCGGCAAGCCTGGCTGCGATCACGGCGCCGATGCCCCGGGACGAGCCGGTAATGAGGGCGACCTGACCGCTCAAATCAATCGTGTACATGGTTGAACACCCAATCCTTCACGTCTCGCGCGCGACGGCGCGATGCAATTCCGCCAATTCTTGCCGAAATCCTTCCACCAACTCCAGCCGATGGCACAACAGTCCCGTGTTGATCGCGCCGGCGACGCCGGTGGCCGTGGACGAACCGTGACCGATCATGACCAGACCGTCCACGCCAAAGAGCGGTCCGCCCATGGTTCGCGGCAGGTTCATGGTGGTCCACAGCGCTTCACCGATTTGCTGCACCTGATCGTTCGGCAGAACGGCCGACAGGCGCTGATGGAGATACGGGACCAGCGCCGAACCCAGACCTTCCGCGAACTTGATCAGGATATTGCCGATGAAACCGTCGCACACGATTACATCCGCCTTGCCGGTGAAAAAGTCCATCCCCTCCACGTTGCCCACAAAGTTGAGATGACTCTCCCGAAAAAGGGTATGGCTCTCCTGGACCTGGCGGCTGCCCTTGGCGGCCTCTTCGCCCACGCTGAGGAGCGCGACCCGGGGGTTCTCGATGCCCAGCCGGCGGCGGGAAAATGCGACACCCAGCGCGGCAAAGCTCAACAGCAGCGACGGGCGGCAATCCACGTTGCTGCCCAGATCGACCACGGTGGTGTTCGGCGCCACGCCCAGGAAGTTGCCGCCGATGCAAGGCCGCTCCAGACCTTCCAGCAAGCCCAGCGCCATCACCGCCGTGGCCATGGTGGCACCGGTCGAGCCCATGGACACCACCATGTCGGCGGCTCCCTGCCGAACCAGGCCCATTGCAACGGCGATGGACGATTTGGGTTTCCGTCGCAGGGCAGCTACGGGATGCTCATCGTCCTCCACCTTCCCCTCTGAGGGCGCTACCGAAACGGCGCGGCCGGCGACGTCGTGGCGCGACAATTCAGCCTGCACAGCATCGTGATCACCCACCAGGATGACGGTCAAATCGGGGTGGGCGTCCAGCGCGGCCAGAACTCCGGGAACGGTTTCCGGCGGACCAAAGTCCCCACCCATCGCATCCACCGCAACGCGTACCCGCGGCATATTTCCGTTCGTGCTCATTCCGCCCTTTCCCTCATATCTGCCGGACCCACCACCACGGTCGCCGACCCGGTGATGATCCTGTTTCCATTATCAACGTTTCGGAGCTCTACATTGCAAGCCAAGCGTCTCCCATCTGCGACCGATTCGCTCTTGGTCACCGAGCCGACGGCTTCCAGAAGGTCTCCGGGATACGCCGCGCCGCGGAACCGGACGCGCAGGCTGCCTGAGCGCAGCCAGCAGGAACCGTACTCGCCCGCCATCATCTCGGAGATCATGGCCAAAGTCAGCATACCGTGGGCGATCACGCCCTCGAAACGGGTGGACGCCGCGAATTCATCATCGTAGTGGATACGGTTGTGATCGCCGGAGGCCGAACGATAGGCGTCGATATTGTCGCGGCCGATGGACCGGCGCACCGGAGTGATCGCGTAACCTGCGTCGGTTTGCGAGGGGGCGTGTGTTGAAGCGTCAGCCGGCATATCGCTCCGTCTATTCGTCGCTGTCATCCGCGGGAAGCAGCACGGTGGTGCGAGCGTTCATCAAATCCGATCCCGTGGGTTCGTCGGAGACCGTGTAGTTGATGGTGAGAAACCGCATCCCGCCACGCTCGCGTACCGGTTCAACTCGGGCCACCGCGGAAACCGTGGAACCAACGCGCAGCGCATCCACGGTTTCCAGATCCTGCAGGCTATGGATCGCACCGTCGGGCAGCGACAAGCGTTCCAACAACAAGGCGACCACCCGGGCAGCGAGCATGATCGGAGGAGCGCATTGCGTGTCCATGTACAGCGTCAGATTATCGCCGACGGCTGAAAGGTATTCGTGGACTGCTTCGGATGTAATATCCCAGGAGCCCAGGCTGATCGCGTTATCTTGCAATGCTCTTCCCCTGACCGATCATACGGCTGGCTCCGCCCCACGATGCAAACAATATACACGGGCAGGCCCAGACCGACAACGCGCGCTTTTTCAAAATGATTGGGTCCTGATCTTTTGGTGTAATATGATCGTCAAGTTCCAGCACCATGCGTACCCACTTTCGGGAGTTAGTCAGAATCAGGATTTACCGGATTTCAGGATTAGCAGGATTGGGTTGGTTAGCGCGTTGGCGGCAGCATCCTGAAAATCCGATAATCTTGGAAATCCTGATTCTGACAATTTACGAAACCGAGTACACGTGAAAATTCCAGAAAGGCGCAAAGCAAAGGATTTCATAGTGGCTGACCAGATTCTATCAACCTTGCTCACCATTCCGGGCTGCGATCCGGAGCAGGCTTCGCGAGTTTCGTTCACCGGAGGCGTCGACCCGATCCTGCCGACGCCGTTCCGCATCGGTGAAGCGGCCACCGCCAGCCTGGCCGCGGTCGGACTGGCCGTATCCGATCTGTGGGAGACGCGGACAGGACGCCGTCAGGACATCGCGGTGGACGCCCGGCAGGCCGCGGCATCGCTGCGCAGCAGCCGGTACATGACCCTCAACGGCGCGCCGGCAGCCGGAGAACGGCCTTCGGTGATGGGCGTTTATCCCGCCCAAAACGGCCGGTGGAGCTACCTGCACTGCAACTTCCCGAATCATCGGGAAGCGGCGTTGAGCGTGCTGGGCGTGCCGGAAGATCGGGAAGCCGTGCGGCAAGCGGTGGCGAAATGGGACGCCCTGGAATTGGAAGAGGCGATCATCGCCGCCCGCGGGGCCGGCGGCATGGTGCGGTCCATGGAAGAGTGGGCACAGCATCCCCAATCGGCCGCCGTGGCGTCTTTGCCCCTGCTTGAAATCGACAAGATCGCCGACAGCCCGCCGGAACCGCTGCCCGAAGGTTCCCGCCCACTTTCGGGGATACGGGTTCTGGACCTGACCCGCGTCCTGGCCGGCCCTACTTGCGCCCGCACCCTGGCAGAGCACGGCGCGGACGTTATGAAAGTTACCGCCGAGCACCTGCCCAGCAGCGAGGCCCAGGAATTCGACACCGGCCACGGCAAGCTGTCCACACGCCTGGATCTCAGGGACGCGCAGGACCTCGCTACCATGCGCCATCTGGTCAGCCAGGCCGATGTGTTCTCACAAGGCTACCGCCCGGGGACGCTGGGGCAACGCGGTCTCGCTCCGGAAGACCTGGCGAAACTCCGGCCCGGTATCGTTTACGTTTCGTTGTCGGCCTTCGGGCGCGTTGGACCGTGGGCTGACCGCCGCGGTTTCGATACGGTCGTTCAGACCGTCAGCGGCATCACGGACCGGCAGGGGCAGTTGTTCCCTGGTGTCGAACCCGGACCGCAGTTCTACCCGGTGTCCGCCATCGACTACCTGACCGGATACCTGATGGCCTACGGCGCGCTGACCGCCCTGGCGCGCCGCTCCCGGGAAGGCGGGAGCTGGCTCGTCAGGATTTCCCTGGCGCAAATCGGCAAATGGCTGGTCGACCGGGGACAGGTGCCCGAATCCGACCTGGGCGACGTGGCCTCGGATTTCAGCGCCGATGAGATCAGCCGGTGGTGCACTACCAGCCAGGTGCCGGCGGGCCAATTGAAGCACCTGGCTCCGACGGTGCAGCTTTCCGAAACGCAACCGTATTGGGCAAGGCCCACGGTGCCGCTGGGGTATCACGACCCGGTGTGGCCGGAGCGGGTGGCATGATCCTTCAGCGACCCTGATCCTTGCGGGTCACGATGCAACGCGGCGCCGGCTTTCTACACCACTGAAATCGCGTCCGCGTATTCGCTGCTCAGGGTAACGCGGCGGTCCTTGGTGGAAAGCAGGGTAGCGTTGGCCGTCGCCGCATTGCGCCTGAGGGCGGCGGAGATGGAACGCCGCGCGCCGATCAGGCCGTAACGGTCCAGCTCGAGCTGGCTGTAAATCTCATCAATGTGCATCTGATTGTCTGGGGCGCGCACCAGCGCGTCCAACAACCGCTGCGCGTCCGCAGATACGTTGCTGCGAGTGTCCCGCGCGGTGGCGGCAGTCCACGAATGCTCTCGCGGCTCTGGAGCCACGCTGGCCATGGGAGCGCCGCTTGTGACCGTCGGCGTTTCCAATTCGACCGGAGCGTTTGCTCGTTCGTGTTGCCTTGCCAGGGAACGGATCACCGAAATCACCTCCTGACTGTCGCCGGAGATGTTGAGCGTGACGGTTGCCATTGCTGTACATCCTCTGAGTGAGTGGGGGGAGTAGAGTCCGCGGGAATTTTTACGCGCGAGCAACCCTGATCGCGATAGAGCCGGCGTAAAGCCGCAAGGGAACAGGAGCGCGTTCGGCTGCGCATTATAATCGGATATTGCGCGAATTGCTCAATATCGTTGCGAAACTAAAAAATGCGCTGAACGGAATTCGCACAAAAACAGGGGCGGGTATGCTGCCGCCCCTGCACAATTCGCACAGTGTGCCGACTAACCCTTACGGGTGTACTTCACCACCGTGCGGCCGGAGCTTCCCTCATAGGGCTCAACCACGTACAGGTCTTTCTGGCTGTCCACCCAAACGCCGTGGCAGCTGCGGTGGGTCAGGTCACCCCATTGGGCCAGCCGCTCTCCATTCGCGTCCAGGATGCTGAGCATACCGCCGTTGTGCTCCGCCACGTAAGCCACGTCATCGTCGTCGATGCAGATGACGGCGGGGCCAATCAGCTTGCTGGGCCAGTCGGTGACGTGCGTGCCGTCCTGGTTGAAGACCTGGACACGGTCGTTTTCGCGGTCGGCGATCAGGAGATTGCCCTGCCGGTTGATCCAGGCGCCGTGCGGCAGGTTGAACTGTCCGGGGCCCGCGCCCGGTTCGCCCCACGAGAAGATGTGCTCGCCGGTGGGCGTGAACTTGTGCACCCGGGCGTTGGCGTAACCGTCGGCGATGTAGATCTCGCCAGCGTCGTTCAGCGCGATTCCGGCCGGCATGTTGAAGGGGTCGGCGCCGCGCACCACCTGGTGCCAGGAGTTGGAATCGAACGCGGTGTTGTCCGCTCCGGTGTCGGAACGGTAGCCGTATTCGCCCAGGGTCAGCACCAACTCGCCGTCCTTGGTGAGCTTGAAAATCTGGCCCATGTTGCGGTCCACGAGCCACACGTAGCCCCACTGGTCGATGATGATGGCATGGGGGAACTCGAACATCCCGGCGCCCCAGGACTTGACGAACTTGCCGTCCCGGTCGAACACCATGATCGGATGGTCCGGATTGCGGTTGAAGCAATAGACGCGATCCTCGTCGTCGCCGAAGACCGCCGCGGCCGGCATCGGAATGCCATCGGGAACCTGTGCCCAGTTGCGGTCGAATTCGTAAGTGTGCGCGCCGTTGCCGACGACATTGGTGGCGGTGGTCATTTGAGCCTCCTCGTTGTCATTGCGTGTGGCGATCCCTTGGGGTCAGCCTTGTTTTACCACAATTTGGCGTCAATCAGCGCGGCGTCACCGACTTGGCGAGGAAGATATCCGGTTTGCCGCGCCCGTTGGCATCCGGAAGAACTCCAGCGACGGCAAAACCCATCTTCCGGCAGAACTCGTATGGATGGCCCTTGAAGTTGGTGATGCGCGCCAAGTGCCACAGGGGGTCGGGGTAGAGGTCAACACCGGCCAGGGACGTCATGCCATCCTCGTCGTCGGAACCCAGCCAGATCGTGAGGCCGCCCCGTTGCGCGACTTGACCTTCCATGTCCTCCAGCAGCGCACGACCAATGCCCTGGCGTTGGTGAGACGGTTGAACCACAATAACGTTGAGTTCCCATACGTTCCCGCCGTACAGGGGTTCCGCCGCCGTCCAGCCGAGCCGTTCGCCGTCATCTGAAACCGCGGCGCGGCAGATGCGGTCATCGGCGAGACATTGGCCCACGTGCCGCGCGGCGGCGCCCAGATCAGGCCAGGCGTCGGGCCAATGCTCGGCGAAGCCCTCAACCAGCAAGATCGCGGCCTGGTGGGTGGCTGCCCGATTTACAACGGCCAAATCTATTAGCTGCATTGTGAAAAGTGTAAAATAGGCGAATGGAATGTAGGACTGAATTACGCGCCAAGCTGATAGAAAACGGCCACGACCCGGACGAGGTTCTGTCTCCACCGGGTGCCTGGCAACCCTACCACGCGCCCCGTTTTCCGCGGAGCAGCGATTTGACGGGACCATGGGTTTTCAAACACATTGATGCCCTCTTTTTGCTGTGGGGCTACTTTAAGGAGGCCCGCGCCGCCAAGAAGCGTACGGAGGCCGAAATCGTCGCTTGGAAAGCCGGCCGCGCTTCCGGCCTAGCGAGCGGTCTGGCCACTGGCCGTGCCGTTGAGCGCGCCACTATCAAATCTCGTCTTATGCGGCAGGGCATCGACCTGGACGAACTGCTGCCCCCCGAAGAGCTGGAAACGGCAGGGCAGGGTAGCTTTCCCCATAGCGCCCCGCCGTTTCCACAACGCCGAGCCCAGTAGTCAGAAAGCCCCAATCCCCGGCGTGGTCACGCGGATGCTGTAGAGCGACTGACCCGAAGTCAGAAACAGCGTGCGCATGTCGTCGCCGCCAAAGCAGATGTTCCGCGTAACCTCCGGAGTTTCCAGCACTCCCAGGCGCTCTCCATCGGGCGAAACGATCCAAACCCCGCCCGAGCCGGTGCACCAGACCCGGCCGGCGGTGTCCACTTTCATGCCGTCGGGCACGCCTGGGGCGTCCGACCCCATTTCGATGAGGATGCGATTGCCGCTCAATGTCCCGTCGGCAGCGACGTCGAAGGCTCGGATGCGTCGGTTGGGACAAAATTCCCCATTTTCCTCCCGGTCGAAATCCGCCGGCTCCGCCCGGCTGATGGCCACGTACAGCACCGATTCGTCCGGGGACAGGGCGAGACCGTTTGAGTACTCGCATTCGTCAGTTGCCAGGTGCACGTTCCCGGCCGGGTCAATACGGTACACGCCGGCGAAAGGAATCTCGCGCAGTTCCTCCGGAAAGCGCAGGTGGGGATCCGTGAAATAAACCGTTCCGTCGGTGCGGCAGATGACGTCGTTGGGTTTGTTGAACCGCTTGCCGTCCCAACGGTCGGCGATGGAGGTGACGTTGCCGTCCGCGTCCATGCGCGTGACGCAGCGGTGATCGGCGCCTTCACACATCAAGAGATTCCCTTGTCGGTCCAGGGTGCAGCCGTTGCCCTCGCCGGTGTTCTCGCGGACCACCGTGGTCTCGCGCGTTTGCGGATCCCACTTGAGCAACTGCTGACGCTCCAGGTCAACGAAGGTCAAATACCCACCGGGATGCCACAGCGGACCCTCAGTGCGGACCTGGTTCCCGTCGAGCAGCGTGAGTTCGGTTTCGGCAAGCAGCCCGGACAAATCCTCAGCCATCGTTAGCCTCCAGTCATGCGGGTGAATTACGGCCGATTATAGCAACGGCTGGTACGCTGCGGGTTACTTTGGAACCCCTGTCGCATTCTCTTTCGCGTTGCCCTAACACAACCCGGAGGGTACACTGGCCCGCGTTGTGTTTGCACCCGGCCTGCCCGCCGATGGCGGATAGGCCGGGTGAATTTGATGCGAGTTGACGTCGAACTAGTGGCTAGGACAGAGGAACGAGCGGGCGCCGCGCCCACGGGAGGGGTGTCTTCCGGCGGGCGCATCTATTACGGCTGGTGGATGGTCGTCGTCACCTCGGTGATGAGTTTCTTCGCCAGCGGCATTTTCTTCCGCGGGTTCGGCGTGCTGGTGCTGCCCATCCGCGAGCAGTTGGGCATTACCCAGGCACAAACGAACTTGGTTTTTTCGATAGCGCGCGCCGAAGGCGGGCTGGAGGGCCCGTTGGCCGGGTGGTTGATCGACAAATTCGGCAACCGCAAGGTGCTGGTTCCGTCATTGATAATAACCGTCGTCGGTTACTTCATCATGGCCTTCTGGCTGCCCGGGTTCTGGGGCTTCGCGCTCATTTATCTGGGCTTGGTATCGCTGGGCAACAGCATGGGTTTCCAGCACGCCTGCTTCGCCGGCCTGAATCAATGGTTCCACCGGCGTCGGGCGCTGGCGATATCCATACTGGCCGCGGTGGCATCCCTGGGCGGCCTGGCGCTGATCCCAACGATGAACCTGCTGATCGACCGGGCCGGACTGCGGTGGGGCCTCATCGCTTCGGGGGCGTTTTACGCCGTGATCCTGCTGCCCTTGTGCTTCTGGTTCAGAAATCGTCCCGAGGACATGGGACTGCTGCCGGACGGCGCCACCAGGCCGCCTCCCGCGCGTCCCGGTTCGGCTGCGGCCCGGCGCGAAACGCGGGACTACACGGTGCGTGAGGCCCTGCGAACCCAGGCCTACTGGCTCTTGCTCGTCGGCGCCGGGCTGCGGCAAATGGCTACCCTGGGCATCCTGATCAGCCTTTTTCCGATTATGGTTGACGACAAGGGCATGAGCACCCAAATGGCGGCGAACCTGATCGGCGCAATGTCCGCCATCAACTTCGTGTCACGGCTGGTCATGGGGTACATGGGCGACCGGGTATCCAAGAAAACCATCATGTTCCTGAGTCTGACGGTGGAAGGGATCGGATACCTCTGCCTGTGGATGGGCGATTGGCAGACGGCGGTGGGCATAACCCTGGTGGTGGCGTTCATCGTGTGCGAGGGCATGATGGACGGAGCCGGCGTGATCGTGTGGGCCGCGCTGGGTGAGTACTACGGCCGCACCAGGTTTGCCACCTTGCGGGGGTACATCACCTTCGCCTACGCCTGGGCGCTGGTGGCGTCACCCGTGTACGCCGGTTGGGTGGCAGACCGTTTCGGGCACTACGACTACGCGATAATCCCGGGGGCGATCTGCGCCTTCCTGGCCGGCGCGTGCTTTCTGTTCATCAAGAAGCCGCCGGAGCTGACTGGAGAACCGCCCGCAGCCGTCAGAGCATAACCGGCGCCGCGCTATGCTACAATCGGCCTATGCCGGCGCTGACTATCCGTTATCGGCCCGACGATGGTGCGCCGATGAAATTCACTTGGTCAGAGGATAAAAACAGCTTGTTAAAACGCCACCGAGGGATAGCATTCGAGGATGTAGCAATAAAAGTCATACAGAGCGACATTGTAGGCATAGAACGTCACCATAACCCTCTACGTTATCCTGAGCAACATTTGTTGCTGGTGATGGTGCGCGGGTATCTTTATTCAGTCCCGTATTATCAACTTGACGCTGATACCAGGTATTTCGTGACGGCTTACCCGGACGGGAGACGAATGTCCAGGCACGGATTGGAAAGAGGGCGATAAAGATGGCGTACTTTGAATATCCATACCTTGATGACGAGGAACGGGAAACCATCGAGTCGCTAAATGGGGATGAGTGGTCTACCCTGAGCGATGAGGATTACGCGCGGGAAGCGGCCATGCTGTACAACGCGGCCCGCAATTACTTCGGCCTGCCCCCGGAGGAAAATCCGCAGATTCCGCCGCAACGACGCCCTTTGTCTTTGGCTGAACTCATCGCGGAACTGCCCGCAGACACGCAGGAAGCGATGCAGTGTCTTGACGATGAAGAGCGCGACATTGTCGAAGCGTATTTTCGGGGCGAAGCGGTAACGGCCAGCGAAGAAAGACTGTCCCAAATCGTGGTCCGTCTCCTGATGGCGGCTGATTGGGCCACCGCGGTCGAAACGGCGTCCATTCCACGCAGCTTGTCTCAACCCTCTCCAACACCCGCAAACGGGAGTATCAAAATGCCCACAATCCTGGAACAGTACATCGCCAACCACGCCGGCTCCGCCGAACGTTATCGTGACGCCGTGGGCATTTTCCCCGGAGGCGTCACCCACGATAACCGTTACGCTGAACCCTTCCCCCTGTACATCACCCACGGACAGGGGCCACGCAAGTGGGACGTGGACGGCAACGAGTACATCGACTACGTGTCCGGCCACGGCGCGCTATTGCTGGGCCATTCCCATCCTGCCATCGCCGACGCCGTGTCGGAGCAGATCCGGCGGGGCACCCACCTCGGCGCCTGCACCGATGAGGAACTCCGCTGGGCCCGAGCGATAATGAACCTGATGCCGGCCGTGGAACGGGTGCGCTTCCACAGCAGCGGCACGGAAGCGACGTTGATGGCCATGCGCCTGGCCCGCGCTTACACCGGGCGCAATAAGGTCATCAAGCTACAGGACCACTTCCACGGCTGGCACGACTACGCCATGGCCGGCTCAGACCGTCCGGCGCCGGGGATTCCCGCGGAGTCCTGGGGCAGCATGATTATCGTGCCGGCCGGGAACCTGAACGCGGTGCAGCAGGCCATGGAGCGCGACACCGACATCGCCGCCATCATCCTGGAACCCACCGGCGCCCACTACGGTCAGCTGCCGTTCAACGTGCCGCAATACCTGGCGGGCTTGCGCCAGCTATGCGACCAGCACGGCGTGGTCCTGATTTTCGACGAGGTGGTCACCGGATTCCGCGCGTCGCCCGGCGGGGCGCAGGTCCGTTACGGTGTCACCCCCGATCTGACCACCATGGCCAAGATCGTGGCCGGCGCCCTCCCCGGCGGAGCCGTGGGCGGCAAGGCCGACATCGTGGACATGATCGCCCAGCGCGGCGATCCCGAATGGGACAATACCGAGCGCGTGTACCACCCGGGCACCTTCAACGGCAATCCCCTGTCTGCGGTGGCCGGAGCGACCTGCCTGGAACTCATCGCCGCCGAGCCGTTGAACGAGCAGGCCGACGCCATGGCGGCGCGGCTCAAAGCGGGGCTCAACGAGGTGTTCACCCGCATGGAGGTGGGCGGACACGCCTACGGTATCGCCTCCATGATCCACTTCACCCTGGCCGAGGGCGATTTCGACAACGAATTCGGGCCGGAAGTCGACCGTCAGATCAAGCGCGCCGCCGCCACGCCGGCGGTCACCGGAATCAAGCGCGGCCTGCAGAACCACGGCATCGACATCATGGGCCGCGACGCGTTCCTGGTGTCCGCAACCCACTCCGAGGCAGACATCGACGCCACGTTGGCCGCCTTCGAGGCCACGCTGGCCGAAGCGCGCGCGGAGGGATTGGTGTAGCAATCTCATCCAGTGTGCTGCCGTAGCGAAGGGAGGCGCCATCGTGTTCTTAAAGACATTCGCAACTGTCTTCGCTATCGTCATGGGCATCGCGTTTTTGGGACTGACCTTCGGCGCCACCTTCGAGGAACGCGGCTATTATCAGGGACTGTTGCTGGCGTTGGTGGCGGGGATGATTGGCGCAGGCTTCACCTACACTTTCATCATGCTGATCTGGAGGGCGGACAAATGAAAACGCTAACCAGAAGCTGGGCGGCACTGTTCTTCCTGGGTTGGGCGCTGATCCTGATTGATGTGATAGCCAAAGAAGCGGCGGCAATCGCAGGAGTGCCTGCGCTCACGGCTATCGGGGCGGCGCTGGTCATTATGGTGATCACTTCCTGGTTGACTTGGCGCGCCAAGATCGCATGGGAAGAGCGTACCCGCGTCAATTCGATGGACCAAAATGGCAATGCATCGGGCTAAAATCCGCACCGTTATGGAGAGGCAATTCATGGCAAGTTTCTGGGAAAAAATCAACGTAGGCGGACAGCAAATGGATCTGTACGCGGCGGTGCCGTCCAGCAGCGCCGGCTTTTCGGCTCCCTATCCGGCGGTCGTGGTCGCGCAACACGCCACCGGCGTGGACGCCTTCATCCAGGACATTTGCGACCGACTGGCGGCCGATGGCTACGCTGCGGTCGCGCCCAACCTGTACCACCGCCATAGCGAAGAAGCGATTGCCGCGTCCGCGGCGGGAGGCCCCCGGCCCAGTCCGGCGACGCTGCTCAGCGACCCCCACATCGTAGCCGACGTCAACGCCACCGTCGATTGGCTGCTCAGCCACGACGCTGTTCAGAGCGACCGGATCGGCGTCACGGGATTCTGCATGGGCGGGCGCGTGGCCTGGCTGGCAGCCGCGACCAACCCGAACTTCAAAGCCGTGGTTCCGTATTACGGCGGCAACCTGATGACCACCTGGGGCGAGGGCGCAACACCGCCTTTTGATCTCGCAAACAACATCGACTGCCCCATGCTGTTCCACTTCGGCGAGATCGACGCCAACCCGTCACAGGACGACATGCGGAAGCTCGACGCCGAACTGGACCGTCTGGGCAAGGCGCACCAGTTCTACACTTACTCCGGAGCCGACCACGCCTTCATGAACCCCGCCGGCGGACGCTACAACGAAGACGCCGCGGTGGCATCCTGGCCCCGCACTCTGGAGTTCTTCGCCAAGCATCTCAAGGCATAGCCTTCCATACTCATCCATTATTTGTTACATCGATGGACAGGATGAACAGGATTTTGCTCGGGCAATCAAATATTATCCTGTCTATCCTGTTCATCGATGTGAATAGCCGAACAGCAATCAGGAGGTACTGTTATGGCCAGTTTCTGGGAAAAGCTTACCGTTGACGGCAGCGAGATGGATATGTACGCCAGCGTGCCCAGCAGCAGCGCGGGCTTCTCCGCCCCGTATCCGGCCGTGGTAGTGGCACAGCACGGCGGCGGCGTGGACGAGTTCATCCGGACCATCTGCGACCGGCTGGCCGCCGAGGGTTATGCCGCCGTGGCACCCAACCTGTACCACCGCAACTCGGACGAGGTGATGAACGCCGACCCGCCCCCGCGGCCCTGGGACGTGCTCAGCGACCCCAGCATCGTGGCCGACATCAACGCCACGGTGGACTGGCTGAGGAACCACGACGCCGTGAACGACCGCATCGGCGTGACCGGCTTCTGCATGGGCGGGCGCGTCGCCTGGCTGGCGGCGGCCAGCAACCCCCACTTCAACGCCGTCGCGCCGTACTATGGCGGCAACCTGCTGGTGACCTGGGGCGCGGGTGAAACGCCGCCATTCGAGCTCGCGTCCAACATCAACTGCCCCATGCTCTTCCACTTCGGCGAGGTTGACGAAAACCCTTCCCAGGATGACATGCGTAGGTTCGACGAAGAGTTGAACCGTCTGGGCAAGGAGCACCAGTTCTACGTGTACCGGGACGCGGATCACGCCTTCATGGACTTCACCGGCCCGCGCTATCAGAAGGAAGCCGCCGACCGCTCGTGGCCGCGCACGCTGGAATTCTTCGCCCAGCACCTCAAGTCGTAGCCTCGCACCGCGTAGGGGCGAATGATTATTCGCTCCTACGTCTGATCACGGAGGAAGGCCATGGCGGAACGAGTGAAAGACCCTCAAAAAGCGTTTGAGCCGGAGCCGGTCGTGAAGTACTTTCCCGAAACGCAATCACTGTGGATTGACAGCGGGAAGCAGCTCGGAGAAGGCGAAACCATCGCAAAGGGCGTGGTCGTCTTTTACAACAAGGAAGACAATACGCTGGCTGAAGGCCTGCGTATCGAATTCGCCGAACACGTGCTCAAACCATTCGTGGACGCCATCGTAGCGAAGTACGGTACAAATCCGGAACCAGTGATGAAAGCCGTTGACGAATAAGTTCCGCGGCTAAGACTCTATTCCAATCCATACCGTCACAAAGGAGATTACCCATGCCCCGTGTAGCGCTAGATTTAGAGCAAAAAGAAGACCTGGCAGTCCTCAAGTCCGACGGATGGCGGATTGCCCAGGGCTTGGAGCCCGGCGAGCCCAACCAGGGGCTTGTTGCCGAGATGCTGGGCAGCAACGCACGGCTGCCCGACTATGACGACTCCGGCTGGGAAAGCGGCGCGGACTTCCAGAAGCGCTACTCGGTTGGGTTCACCTTCGCCTGGTACCGCCTGCGGTTCACCATGCCGGAAACGGTCAAGGGCCAGGACGTGACCACGTGCCGTGTCTGGTTCGAGACCAACGTGGACAACTATGGCGAGGTGTACATCGACGGCAAGATCGACCGTAACATCGGCGCGGTGACGGGCAACAACACACCCAAGCGCGTTCTGTTGGAAGAGCCGGGTGAGCCGGGCAAGGAGCACGTCATCGCCGTGCTGGTGGCCAACGCGCCGCTGGGCGAGCCCGTGGGCGCCATCTTCATGCGCTACGCCACCCTGGCCTTCGAGTCACAGCCGCCGCGTTAGTCGCCGGGGTGACGTCATGACCGCCGCCTGCGACCAGCGCGCGCTGAGCGTGGCCCGGGCCGTTCACCAGCGGGAACGGCCCCATGCTACTATCTTGTTCGGTTCCCGTGCGCGCGGTGACCATGACGAATACCGTTCCGACATTGACATCATGCTGCTCCGGGATTGGGTTCCCGATGGCGAGTCCCAATGGCCGGTCCAGGAATGGGTTGAGGGCATCGCTCAAGCAGCTTACGGTCGGGAAGTCCCGGTGCAACTGGTCTGGCGCACTCTGGATCAGTTCCGGCATAATCGCCGCTACGTCAACAGCGTGGAAACCAACGCGGTAAGGGATGGAGTCTTCATGCCGCTGGACCCGAAGCAGGGCGATTCCTCGTGCTACGAGGACGAAGAAACCGAGTACGAATACGACTGGACGCCCTACAACGAACGGCTGCGTCACGCCGAAGCGCACCTGACCGCTTTTCAGGACCTGGCTGACTTGGGCCGCATTGACCTGCTAATCGGCCAGCAGGCCCAGAATGCGCTGGAACACGCTATGAAGGCTCTGCTGGAAGCCCACAGCGTCGTATGCCGGAGCACTTACGATATCTCGTACTTGTTGGAACGCATCCGCAAAATCGACCCTGGAATGCGCGAGTTCAACGTCAGCTTGTCACCCGACATCTATACCGAGTATGACTGGACCCGTGATTACGGACTGCCCCGGCGGCAACTCCTCCTCACCGACCAGCCCGACTACCGGCAGCGAACCGTCGCCGACGCTCAGCGCATCATCAACCGCGCCCGCGAAGTGCGGCAAGGCCGTACCGACTAAAGCCGCAACCCCGGCATCAACCCACCTCTGGAGGCTCCACCATGGCCACCCGCTCTTTCGCCGGCACCGTCAACGCGCCGGACTTCCCCGCCAACGTTGAATGGATCAACACCGACCGGCCGCTGAGCATGGAAGATCTGCGCGGTAAGCTGGTGGTGCTGGACTTCTGGACCTACTGTTGAGTGAACTGCATGCACGTCTTTCCGCAGTTGCGGAAAATGGAAGAGAAGTACGCCGGCGAGTTGGTGGTCATCGGGGTCCACTCCGCCAAGTTCCCCAACGAGAAGTACGCCGATAACGTCCTTCTGGCCGCGCAGCGATACGAACTGAAGCACCCCATCGTCAACGACGCCGAGTTTGAGGTCTGGCGGCAGTACGCCTGCCGCGCCTGGCCCACGCTGATGTTCGTCGACCCTGAGGGCAAAGTCATCGGCAAGCACGAGGGCGAGCTGCCCTTCGAGGCTTTCGACGACCTGCTGGGCCGAATGATCGCCGAGTTCGATGAGAAGGGCATGATCGACCGCCGTGATCTGGGCCTGGTGCCTGAGGCTGTTGCAGAGTCGGCGTTGGCCTTCCCCGGCAAGGTGCTGTCCGACGGACGCGGCAATCGCCTCTTCATCGCCGACACCAACCACAATCGCATCGTCGTGACCGACCTGGACGGACAGGTTGAGGCGGTAATCGGTTCCGGCGCTGAGGACTTCGCTGACGGCGGCTATGCCACCGCCGCGTTCAACCATCCCCAGGGCATGGAACTGCTCGGCGACATGCTGTACGTCGCCGACACGGAGAACCACGCCATTCGCCGGGTCGACCTGGCCAACCGCACGGTGGACACCATCGCCGGCACCGGCGAGCAGGGACACGACCGGCGTGCCCAGGGGCCAGGACGCCAGGTTGCCCTCAGCAGCCCGTGGGACCTGGCGCATCACGACGGCACGCTGTACATCGCCATGGCCGGAATACACCAGTTGTGGCGGCTGTCCCTGGCCGACGGCCTGGTCTGTCCCCATGCCGGCACCGGCGGGGAGAACATCGACAACGGCCCATTGGCCCAGGCGACGTTGGCCCAGCCCAGCGGCATCGTCGTGGGGAAAGACCGGGGAGACAACTCCATCCTCTACTTCGCCGACTCCGAGACCAGCAGCGTAAGAAGCGCCGGCATCGACCCGGTGACCGGCCGCGTGGCAACGCTCGTCGGAATCGACCTTTTCGCCTTCGGAGACCGGGATGGCGTGGAGCACAACGTCCGCTTGCAGCACCCCATCGGCATCGAATGGCATCAGGGTGAGCTCTTCATCGCTGACACCTACAACCACAAGATCAAGAAGGTCCTGCCGCTGACCCGCTCCGTGCAGACGGTTCTGGGTTCCGGCGCCATGGGCCGGCACGACGGGGCCGGCCGCTTGGCCACCTTCAGCGAGCCCAGCGGATTGAGTTTCGCCACGTTCGACGACGGCAGGGAAGCGCTGCTGTTCATTGCTGACACCAATAACCATGCCATCCGCGTAGCGGACCTCCATGCTGACGAGGTTCGCACGCTCGAAATTCGCGGATTGTAACGTCAACCTCACACTCGGCAGGAGCCTGAACCGGACGATACGAAACCGCAGGTCGATCAGGTCCGGTGGCGGTCACTGGCCTGACCCGGCGTGGGGTATTTGAGACCCCCGGTATGCGCCGGGTCCGGGGCCTCTTGCTATAATTGACCTGCAAATTCGCCATGTCTGGCCCAATGACCCTGCGGATCGTTGCCGCCCAATCCACCCAGGAGATCCCATGACCACACCCACGAGTCCGGCTTCTGCCGACAGCGTCGCAAATTCCGATTACGCAGTCCAAACCGATGACAACATCACGTTGTTGGCCAGCAAGATAATCCGCGACGTGCTGGTGACCCGGGGCGAGCCAATCCGTCGCGCCCAGTTGTGGCAGGCGGTGGAACTGGCCATGGGTGACCGCTCCCCTGACGTTGACGGTGTGCTCAAGCGGGACTGGTTCACCAACCAGGACACCGGTCCCGGCCGGTGGAAGCTGACCGACGCCGCGAATGCGGCCGCTTCTCCCTTTATGGACGCTTCGGGGGCGGTGAATCTCGTTGCGGTTGTCGAATACATGCGCGTATGCCGCCAGGGTGAGGCGCCCTACATCGGCGACCTGGGCGACTTCATCAAGATCTGTAAGCCCAGCGCGGAACTGGACTCCGGTTGGCTGGTTGGCAGCAACCTGAGCCGAGGCTGAGTAACTGTTCAGGCTCGAGTGGCCGTTCGACACCAAGATCGTCATACCGGCTTCCGCCGATATCCAGGAATCCTTGCCGTTTTCGCGTTCGTTGGTGCGCCGGCTTTCCAGGTGCCTGCTTACGAGGAACGGCATGTTTCCCACAAGGGAGCCCACGGACTCGGAACATTTACTGGGTTCTCACTCGTGCCCAGTTCCGTAAATCGTCAGAATAAAGATTTACGGGATCATGATTCGACTGGATTGGAAGCTCTCCATCACGGAATGGTTCCAATCCGGATAATCTGTGAATCTTGAAAATCCTGATTCTGACGGTGACTTTGGAAAGACCCTGGCCGGACACGGTCGCGGTTGACTGTACCATCCGCTGCTAATAGACTAATTTCCGCCCCGCTGCGGAACCTCCAATCGCAGCGTCAAGTGCTGGTGTCACCGCCATGTCTATCGATCTCGCCGAACATATCCGGAACGTGCCCGACTTCCCGATCCACGGGGTGCAGTTCAAGGACATCACCTCGCTGCTGCTCTCGCCAGACGCATTCAACGAGACCATCGACCGGATGGTCAAGCTGGCAGGTCAAACGGACATTGACTGCCTGGCCGCCATTGATTCCCGCGGTTTCATCTTCGCCGCCCCGATGGCAACGCGGATGGGACTGCCGCTGGTGCTGCTGCGCAAGGCCGGCAAGCTTCCGGGCGCGACCCTGTCCTACGAGTACAGCCTGGAATACGGTCAGGCCGCGTTGGAAGTACACGCCGAGGACGTGCCGCCGGGAGCCCGCGTGCTGATCATAGATGACCTGGTTGCCACGGGCGGCAGCCTCATCGCCGCGGCGAAGCTGATCGAAAAGGCCGGCGGCTCCACCGCCGGCATCGGCGTTGTAATTGAACTGATTGGTCTGGGGGGCCGGGATGCTCTGGCCGACTATGACCTTTTCTCGCTGGTCACATTTGAAGTCGACGAATAGGCCGCAAGCGCCATTTGCCGCGTACTCAGGAGGAATTTCCCAATGGCAGAACAAGCAACCATCGGCAACGTCAAAGTCACCGCCGTAATCGACATGGTGCCGCC
>DAOULH010000101.1:0-72248 GCA_034420475.1 Dehalococcoidia bacterium | reverse complement strand
CGGCATGGGTCGTCCGATAGCCATGGTCATCCTCCCTCTGGGCTGCTCGCCCGGAGAATACCCCATTCCTCACGCTTTTACTACTAACTTCAGTTCCAGGACACTAGGTCGGTCTGGAAGAAGCTACGCAGGCCGCCAGCGACTTGGCCATTGTCGGACACCTCGATTTCGCTGGCGGTACAAACCCCGTTGTCGTCTTTTTCAAACGAGTAGATTGCAATATCCTCCGGCAACAGATTGCCCTCCGCCACCTCGATCATCAGACGGCCGGCGATGTGTTCGCTATGCGTCGTCATAATCACCTGTTTGTTCGAGGCCTTGGCCTCCCCCGCGATCACCGAAGCCAATTCTGCCTGGGCGCCTGGATGCAGGTGAATTTCCGGTTCTTCGATCAGGACAGTCGCTCCGTCAGAGGATCTCGATAGTTCCAGCAAAAGCAGTACCAAAGCGTTGGTCCCAAATCCCTCGGACAGAAGGCTCCGTTGGCCAAACCGCGTCGTAGACGATGGTTGCACGTTCCGGCCGGGCACTAATTCTGTCTGTAATCCTACGCCAGTTACACGTTTCATCCACTCAGCGATCCGAAGTACTTCCGCTGGCGCATAGGCCAGAGTGGTGACTAGCGCATCCTCCTGAGCACTCAGGCCTTCCATGGGCAGTATTTCATCGTGAGGTGCCGGGCCCAGAGAGTAGGTTCGTCGCGCCAATCCCCGTATCGCAGGAACTATACGCACTTCCTTCAACAAAGACCTTACGCAACGCAGCGTACTACGGAGGCTCGATCCGTAATCGCTAAAGCGGTTCAAAATGCTTAGATCGCCGATCTCCGTCCCTGACACCGCACCTACATAACCAACCTCAGTGGAACCGACGACGACTTCGGATCTTCCATGACCAAGAATTGAAGGTATGGTGACTGTGACCGGCTCACCGCGTAGAACGAACCCTACATTGGACGTTTTGGAGATCGTTTCTCCTGTGCCATCAAATACAAAGGAGAGTTCAAACTCTACGGGCGATTCGACTGTTTGATCCTCAACGCCCCATACGCCCGAGATCGCTAATTCCACGTGAGCCGACCCGGGATGTACACTCTGATTGACGAATTCGTCCGGTGACAATTGAACCAGATGACCGTCCAACGGCAGTGCTGATCCCTGGGTTTCCCATTGCTTGAGCAGGCAAAGCGCCTGGAGCACACTGGATTTGCCGGTCCCATTCGGGCCGATCAGAACAGTCACCAACTTCGGCGAGATGCTGACCTCACGAAAGCATTTGAAGTTTCGGAGGATTATGTCGGTAATCATGAGTGGTCAGCCTTCACCGGGCTTGCCAGGGCCGATCTCTAGTATAGAGCACACTTCCGGTACCGACCGGGAACCTCGAAACCGGCAGCGATGTCGCGAACAGGGCGCGAGGCAATGTTACGATAGAGATAATACCTGAATGGAGGTGCTGTTATGGCGGCAAACGCATACGTACTGGTCAACGTGGAGCCCGCAAAAACGCAGGAGGTACTGGACCGCCTGAACACCATCAGCGGGGCGGCGATTCGCGAGGTGCTGGGGCCCTACGACATGGTGGTCGAACTGGAGGCGGGAACGGTGGAGGATCTCACCGAGATCATGCGCCACCGCATCCGCCCCATCAACGGTGTGACCAACACGGTCACGTGCTTGTGGTTCACCAATATCTAAATCGGGCAGCCCATTAGAACGGGCAGTCGATCCCCAGTTCGCCGCAGGTATCGTGGAACCAGTCCACCACCTCCTCGTGCAGGGGGATGCCCTCGACGCGGCGGATCTCCTCCATCTCGGCCTCGGGCTGGCCGGCCACCATGACCCGCTCCTCGCCGGGAGCCGGGCGGGTGGACTTCATCATCTGCAGCCACTCGTCCATCTGGTCCTTGAAGTGGTCGGGGTCGTCGAAGCCGGCCACGTTGTAGGCGGCGACGTAGTGTCCGAAGTTGGGCCGGCCGGGGACGGCGCCGTACCCGAACCCGGTGAGCACGCCGGCCAGGATGTCCACCATGCAGGACAGGCCGTAGCCCTTGTGTGAGCCCAGCTCGCGGGTGCTGCCCAGCGTCAGCAGGGTGTAGTTGTCCGGCGCGTTGGCCTCCTCCATGATGGGGTTGCCCTCGGCGTCGGCCAGCCAGCCTGGCTCCAGCTTGACCCCCAGGCGGCGGGCAATGCCCACCTTGTTGCCGGCCACGGTGCTGGTGGCGGCGTCGAACACGAAGGGCGCCTCGTTGCGCGACGGCACGGCGATGGCGATGGGATTGGTGCCCAGGCGCGGCTCGGCGCCGAAGGTCGGCACCACCGACGGCGGGCAACTGGTCATGCACACGCCGATCATGTCGTGCTCCAGGGCCATCATGGCGTGGTAGGACGCCATGCCCAGGTGCCGCGCGTTGCCGATGGTCACCATGCCCACGCCCACCTCGGCGGCCTTGCGAATGGCGATGTCCATGGCCTTGGGGGTGGTGATGATCCCCAGGCCGCGGTCGGAGTCGATGCTGGCGGTGCTGGGCGTCTCGCGGACAATCTGCATGTTGGGGTTGGGGTTGATCTGCCCGCTGGTGTAGCCGCTGACGTAGCTGCGCAGCATATTGGAGACGCCGTGGGAGTCGACGCCGCGCAGGTCGGCCAGCACCAGCACGTCGGCGCCCAGCTGAGCGTCCTCGGGCGGCACGCCCATCTTCTCGAAAACGGCGGCGACGGTGGACTTCAGATCGTCCCCGGGAACCATCGTAGCCTCGTCCAGACTCACACGAAACTTGGGCAGCACAGCGCACCTCCGGTCCGCCGCGAGGGCGGATTTGCAGGGTCAAAATATACGCGCCGCAGTATAGCATCCGGCGGGCGGGCCTCGTTTGCCTGGCGTATACTGCGATGTCAGAATGAAGCCAAACCAGTACCGGGTGGAGACAGCAGCATGACCACCAAACCCAAATTGATGACCGCCGATGAATTGCTGGCGATGCCCCGCCAGGATGGCAGGCGGTACGAACTTATCCGAGGAGTATTGGTGGAAAAAGTGACTACCGGAGACCCCCACGCCCTGGTCGTGGCTATGATTGCCACAATCTTGAATTTGTTTGTTGGTCCCCGAAATCTCGGGGGTGTACGCGCTGGTGAGCCCGGCTACTTGCTGGAAGTCGGACCCGACACCGTTCGCGCCCCTGACGTGTCATGGATTGCGCTGGGACGAGTTCCGGTAGGGACCAGGGGCTACCCCAACCTGGCGCCCGACCTGGCGGTCGAAGTAAAGTCGCCCAGCAACTCCCGTCCGGAGATGCGCCGCAAGGCCGAGATGTGGCTCAGCTTCGGCACCCGGCAGGTCTGGGTGGCCGACCCCGACACCACCACCATCACCGTGTACCGGCCCGACGCCGAACCGGTCGATCTGGGCGAGGACGACACCATCGACGGGGGAGACCTGCTCCCCGACTTCACCGCTCCGGTATGGAGCCTGTTTCGCTGGCAGAGGTAACTATCTTGAGCACCACCAACCTTGACGACTACAACGCCCGCGCCCTGGACTTCCTGGCTCGCCTGGGGGCGCAGCCGGCCGTGGCCTTCCACGAGCAAGGCGTCGCCACCGCCGTCCGCGACGCGCTGACCGAGATCGGCGTGTCCTGGCGCACCGACAACTTCGGCAACATCATCGCCCGCATCGCCGGCACGGATGCCGACCAACACCCACCCATCGCGCTGATGGCCCACATGGACCACCCCGGCTTCGAGATCATCGGCCGCGACGGCGACTACCTCATCGGCAAGGCCCTGGGCGGCGTGCCGTCTGGATCATTCTCGCCCGGCGTGCCCCTGCACGTCGTCCTGCCCGGCGGCCGGCGCATTCCGGCCGAGACCGTGGGACCCCACGGCGACGAACGCGAACGCCAGGCGCAGATCCGGCTGACCGGTTCAATCGGCGCCGACGTGCCGATACCGTCGCCTGCGGTGTTCGACCTGCCCGATTTCAGCATCGAGGACGACCATATCGTCATGCGCGCCGCCGACGACCTGGCCGGCTGCGGCTGCATCCTGGCGACCCTGTCGGCGTTGAAAGGCGAGCCGGCCGCCGGCGACGTCTACGGCTTGTTCACTCGCGCCGAGGAGGTCGGACTGGTGGGCGCGCGCCTGCTGGCCGAGGCCCGCACCTTGCCCATGGACACGCTGGTGGTGTCGCTGGAGTCGTCGCGGACTCTGCCGGGCGCGGTGATCGGCGGCGGGCCGGTGATCCGCGTGGGCGACGCCGGCAGCACCTTCAACGCCGACGCCGAGTCGGCCCTGGTCCGCGCCCGCGAGACCCTGCTTGCCGATAACCCCGACTTTCGTTGCCAGCGCCAGTTGATGAGCGGCGGCGTCTGCGAGGCCAGCGCCTTCAACGCCTGGGGCTACCGCTCCACCGGCATGGCCTTCCCGCTGGGCAACTACCACAACGGCGCCGAGGACGGCTCCATCGCCGCCGAGTACATCCACCGTGACGACTACCTCAACGGCGCCGCATTGTGCACCGAGGCGGCCCGCCAGGTCCCCATGCGCTGGGACACCGCCTTCAGCCGCCGCATCCGCCAGGTGCCGGACGGGATGCGCGCGCGACTGGGCGGGTAGCGACTCTCTCGCGTACCCGTCTTCCTTCTCGGTGGGGATCAAGCCCGGATCATACGACACCCGGACCATACGACAAAGGAGGTGCAAGTTATGGCCATAACAGCCGAGATGCTGGACAAGGTTTCGGAGATCGTCCGCACGGAGCTGCCCAAGCGCCTGCCGGACAGCATCCGTGTTCGCCGGGTCGAATCCGAGATCTGGGACGGCATCCAGAATGAAATCATTCATGTCCTGGTCGTCTATGAAGGGGACAGGAAAAATCTCAGCCCGAGGATGCTCAACGAGTTCGATCAGGAAATCAAGCCATTGCTGACTGACATCGGAGTGGACGACGTGGTTCCCATCTCCTACACGAACGATATGGACCCGGAACAACATGCCGACGCTGATCCGGAAATACCGCATGGGACTCGTTCGGTATGAATTGGGAGGCGCTCATAGCCAGCAGCCGGGCTCTCGTTGCACCTGTTCCTCCCGCCAGCCAACCTACCGACGAGGCACTGCGACGGGCGATCAGCACGGCCTACTACGCCATGTTCCACGCGCTGGCGACCAGCAACGCGGATTGCATCGTCGGAATCCCTAACGATCCAACATCGCGCCACGCATGGGACCGCGTCTATCGGGGACTGGAACACGGAATCGCCAGGACCCAGCTGCAACAGGACCAGCACCTGTTTTCGCCGGACACCAGGCGGTTTGGAGACACGTTTGGCCGGCTGCAGGAAGTGAGGCAGAGAGCCGATTACGACCACGCTGAGACCTTCACTACAAACCTGGCCAACACCTGGATCGACCGCGCCGAAGAGGCCATACGCGGGTTCATGCAGGCGAGTGTTGATGAGCGCACGGCGGTGGCCGTTCAATCGCTGATCCGCCGTCGCCGGAATTGACGCACTTCTCGATCAGCGTCTGGGCCATATAAAATACACTCCAGTTCTCTCAGAAATTGGCACCTGGTTGCTCGTTACGGCCGACCCCCGCCGAACAGCAAGGCTTGCAGCAGTTCAAGCGTTTCGTTCACGGTGTGGGCAGGGAGTCGGCCGGCCCGCGTAGCGCTTCTGGCCCGCCAGTCCAGGCTCTTGACTTGATCGGCCAAAATCACGCCGGTTACCCGTGAGCCATCCGGTATGTCAACCTCGAAGGGATAGCCTTTCTTCCGATTCGTGATTGGGCACACGACAGCCAAGCCCACAATGTCGTTGTAAGCGCGGGGTGACAGAACAATGGCTGGGCGGCGCCCGGCCTGTTCGTGTCCGCTTTGGGGGTCGAAATCCATCCAAACGATTTCGCCTCGATCGGGAACATCTGAACGGAACGTCACCAGATTTCCCGGCCCACCGCCTTGCCGGTGTCTATCTCATCATGCCGATTGGCTTCGGTGACCCGCGCCAACAGGTCGTCCAATCGTGCCGGAGTCTGGGTGGCGGGGCGGACGATTATCGCTGAGCCGTGGACCGATATGTCCACCAGCGAGTTTGCCTCCAAGCCCAGTTCGGCGGCGAATGCCTCGGGGATGGTCAGCGTCAGGTCCTGGTTCAATCTGCCCGTGTGAACCTCCATGTTTCGCTCCTCCGTTCGGCGCAATCTTCACAGTTAGTGAACCATGTTTGTCCGGATAAGCGGCGCCAACATCATACCATCCGTCCGTGCGGTTGGCCGGGACGCATGGGCTGGCACCGGCCCAACCACGCCGCCGGTTTGTTACAATGCTGGCACCATTTTCCACGTTACACAGGAGGGCACCAGTATGCCAGTTCATCATCAGGCGCAGGGGGCGGGCGACGTCACCGTCCACAAGATCGAGAACATGGGGAGCCTGAGCAACAACGGCTATATCATCATTTGTCCCGAGACCAACCAGGCCGTGTGCATCGACACGCCGGACGAGCCGGAGAAGATGATCAACGAGGTCCGCGAGGCCGGCGTCGACGTCCAGGCCATCCTGGTGACCCACGGCCACGGCGACCACCTGGCCGGCTACAACGAGATCACCGGCAGCATCGGCGCTCCCGCCGCCATCGGCGAGCTGGATGCCCACCTGCCGCCCGGCCCGGTGCAGCGTCAGCTCAACGACGGCGACACGGTGCAGTTCGGCAACCGGACCATCCAGTGCATCCACACCCCGGGTCACACCGACGGCTCCACCTGCTACGTGGTGGGCGGCTTCCTGTTCTCCGGCGATACCCTGTTCCCCGGCGGCCCGGGCCGCTCCCGGAGCCCGGAGGCCCTGGAACAGCTGCTCGGCAGTATCAGTTCCAAGCTGCTGACCCTGCCCGAGGACACCTACGTGTATCCCGGCCACGGGCCCGAGAACACCACCATCGCCGAGGCCAAGCGCCGCTACGACGTGTTCATGTCCAAGGACCACCCGGCCGACCTGCAAGGCGACGTGGACTGGCTGAACACCTAGGAGTGTCGAACTGAAACCGTCATTCTCGCGGAAGCGGGAACCCAGCAGGACCGGATGCTGACGGGCTGAACTCCCGGATTCCGGCATGGGCCGGATCAACTGTGCAAAGTTAGGAGTTTGATGTACCGCAAAACGGTCCTCGATAACGGCCTGCGGGTGCTGACGGCGGAGATGCCGCACACCCGCAGCGTTTCCATGTTTGTCTCGGTAGGCGCCGGCTCACGCTACGAGCCGGACGAACTGGCCGGCCTGTCCCACTTCCTGGAGCATCTGCCCTTCAAGGGAACGCGAAGCTGGCCCACGGCCCTGGCGATTTCCGAAGCGGTCGAGGGCGTCGGCGGCATGATGAACGCCGCCACCGACCGGGAGATGACGTCCTTCTGGTGCAAGGTGGCCAGCGTCCACGCCGACCGGGCGCTTCCGGTGATCTTCGACCTGATCCTGAACCCGCTCATGGACCCTGCCGAGATGGAGAAGGAGCGGGAGGTCATCCTCGATGAACTGCGGATGACCAACGACTATCCTGCCCAGGTCTGCGATCTGCTCATCGACCGTGCCCTGTGGCCCGACCAGGCCATGGGCCGCGACGTGGGCGGCACGGCGGAGTCGGTGGCGGCCATCAGCCTGGACGACGTGAGCCGGTACATGGAGCAGCAGTACCGGCCCAACAACACCGTCATTGGCATCGCCGGCGCCGTCGGCCATGACGAGGCGGTGCGCTTCGTCGCGGACGCTACGAAGGACTGGACTCCCGGCGATGCGCTGACCTGGCAGCCGGTGTCCGCGCCGTCCAGCGACGCCCCGGCCATCCTGCTGGACAATCGGGTCACCGAGGACACCAGCATCTGCCTGGGCCTGCCGGGTTTCTCCCTGGGCGATCCCGACCGCTACGCCGCCACCGTGCTCAATGGACTGCTGGGCGACGGCATGAGCAGCCGGCTGTTCCAGAACCTGCGGGAGAACCTGGGGCTGACCTACGACTGCCATAGCTCGCTGAGCAGCTACCGCGACTGCGGGGCGCTGGTGGTGTCCTGCGGCACCGAGCCGTCCCGGGCGGCGGAGGCTGTGGCCGCGACGCGGCAAGAGCTGGAAGGTTTGCTGACCGCTCCGCCCAAATCCGAGGTGCACAAGGCGCGGGAATACATCAAAGGCCGTCTGCTGATGCGCATGGAGGACTCCCGCGCCGTGGCCTCGTGGCTGGCCTCGCAGGAACTCCTGATGGACGAGATCACCACGCCCGACGAAACCGCCGCCAGCATCGACGCGGTTGGCCCTGACGACGTCCTGCGCGCCGCCCAGCGTCTGGTGGATGCCGGCGCGTTTCGCCTGGCCATAGTGGGACCGCACGAGGATGCCGCTGGGTTCGAGGCAGCGCTGAATGGTAGGGGTAAAAAATGTTAGACGAGAATTGGACAGACTTGCCAATGTTCTCGGCCCGACGTAACGAGACCACGATGACCGAAGGCGAACAGGATCGCATTATGGTCTTGAACAAGGCCAGAGCGGATGCTTTGCCCACGCAAATCACTGACGGTGGGGAATTTCCTATTGTCTCTGATGAATACGGGAGAGCTTTCGGAGAATATCTGGAATCCAGCAAATTGCCCCCGCTGTTGCTGCATGGAGATGCAGCGGCGGTGCTCGCCGATGTTCCCGCTGAGACAATCGACTGTGTAATGACTTCGCCTCCCTATTGGGGTAAGCGTGAGTATGATAGCGGAGGCATCGGTCAAGAACAGAACCCTCACGATTACGTGCGGGCTTTGGCTGACGTGTTTGAGCAAGTCAAGCGAATTCTGAAACCCACCGGATCGTTCTGGCTCAACATAGGCGATACTTACAATGAAAAGGGTTTGTGCGGGATACCATGGCGAGTGGCGTTCCATCTTATCGATTGCCAGGGCTGGGTGATGCGCAATAGCGTCATCTGGAATAAAGTGAAAAGTGGCATGGATAATTCGAAAGACCGATTGGGGAACATTCACGAGGATGTATTCCACTTCGTCAAGGAGCCCAAAGGCTACTATTACAACACGGACGCGATCAGGTCGCGTCCACAAGCCGCACGGGTGGAGAACGGAGTGGTGGTTTCGCCCACCGGAGTGTCCGGTGTTCGCTATCGCAAGCAAATCGAGCGTTCCGCAGATCTGACCGATTCAGAAAAAGCGGCCGCACGTAAGGCTCTGGATACAATATTGGATGAAATGCGAGATGGCCTTGTAGCAGACTTCCGAATGATTATACGTGGCAATCAACGAGCGACACACTCCGACAGTGAAAAGGTATCCGGGAGGGCCAAGGAATTACGCGACAAGGGGTTTTACATACTCCAGTACCATCCGAAAGGCAGCAAGCCTGCCGATGTGTGGGATATAATTCCGGAAGACTCTCAAAATCGGGATATCCATTTTGCTCCTTACCCGGTTGAACTTTGCAGGATACCGATTCTTGCCACCTGCCCGCCTGGCGGTATGATACTGGATCCATTCTGTGGCACGGGAACGACTCTGCTTGCCGCGGGCATGTTTGGCAGGCAATCAATGGGGATAGATTGTTCTTTGCGGTACTTGGAGTACGCACACGACAGGTGCCGTCGGCTATTATGAGCAAGATCGTAGAACTTTTCGGGCACCCCACGAACTCTGCACGATCGGATTGGCAACGTATCGTGTCGGAGCAATCCTGCCCGTACATTGGCCGGCGCTGCTACAAAGTCCGCAAGAGTTCCCCGGAAATATCCATCGGAACGTGCGCTGTCGATCACGGACGGCACAACGACTTGATGGTCATTTGCCCTGCTCGTCTGCTCGAACGACGGCAGATATTCGTGGATTGCTTGCAATTGCTGACCAACCATCGGCCTGGCAACGAACTCCACCTCATTTCAGAAGTAACCGTGCCGGGAGGCAGCGTAGATTATTTCATCGTGTCGGCGAGGGACGGGACGGCACAAGACTTTGTGGGCGTTGAATTGCAAACGCTGGATACTACCGGGGCATTGTGGCCGGAGCGCCAACGTGCGTTACGTGAGCTGCAAGTCCCGCGACACGATGAAGAGGAAAACATAACCAAGCCGTTCGGCATGAACTGGAAAATGACTGCAAAGACCATCTTGATGCAACTGCATCATAAGGTACAAACGTTTCAATACGTCAACCGTAAATTGGTTCTGGTAGTACAGGACCAGCTACTTGACTATATGACCAGGGAATTCAGATTTGGTCACGTTGCAGACGAGGCAGTCATCGGAGACCCGATGCACATCCACGCCTACCGTGCAAACCGATTGCAGTCTGGATTTCGATTGGAACTTCGACGTAGGATGAGCACCAACGTCGACGGTATCAGGTCAGCTCTGGGTCTGCAAGCAGAGGCCAATGTCGAGTTGAGTCAGATCATGCAGTTGCTCGAAGCCCGTATGAGCGATGAAACTATTTTTTCGCCGGTGTGATTTTCTTCAACCGGGCTCAGTAGAACGTAATTCGAACACCGGTAATCCAAGGAGGCAAGGGCATGGCGACCGTGCGCTACAGCTCCAAGTTACTGATCCGGCAGCCCCAATTTCAATTGCCGGACCCCCCTCCCCGCCACCCTGACGAGATGAGCAGCTACGACCACGTGCACCAACCCGGAAGCTCCCACTTCCTCACTCTGTACCTGAGCAACCCCGACACCATTCTGGTCACTGCCGAACGCTACATTATCCGGGAACTTGGTTCACCTGCCACCGAGCGGCGGGTGCCCGACCTGCTCATCGCCTTTGGCGTGGACCCCGCCGCCTACCGGGCGCGCAACGGATACGTCATCGCGGAGCAGGGCAAGCCGCCGGACTTCGTGCTGGAAGTGGCATCGCCGAGCACCGCGGAGACCGACGTCGGGGAAAAGCGGGATGACTACGCCGCTTTTGGCATCCTGGAGTACTGGCGTTTCGACGAGACGGGAGAACATCACGGGACACGATTGGCCGGCGACCGGCTGGTGGCAGGACGGTATGAACCGATAGACATTGAGGAGTTGGGCGGAGGCGTTTTGCAGGGATACAGCTCAGTGCTGAACTTGTACTTGCGCTGGGAGAGCGGAAGGCTCGGCTGGTATGATCCGGCCACCGGGGAGCACATCCCCACTTACGAGACCGAGCGCGATCGGGCTGACCGTGCGGAAGCCCAAGTTGAGCGAGCGGAAGCTCAGGTCCAGCGAGAGCGAGCAGCCCGCCTGCAGGCCGAAGCCCGCGTTCGGGAATTGGAAAACGAACTTCACGGCCTTGGGAGTCAATAGATCGGTTCAGCAAACCCAGGATGATGGCAACAACCGGCCGAAGCGCCGTCGCGCTCGCAACGGCAGCCTGAACAGCGTATTTCGGCAAGACAAGGAGGCAGAGGCATGGCTACACGCTACAGCAAGGTGATCCAACTGCTGGAGGAAGGCAAGCCGGTGTTCGGCACCGGGTTGATCTGGAATGGCAACCTGGACGAGATGATGTACTTTGCCGATTCCGACTACGACATGGTGATGATCGAGATGGAGCACGAGGGGTTGTCCTTCAACAACCTGCGCACGTCGCTCCAGTTTCTGCTCAACCGCAAGCGTATCGCCGAGGGCGGCGGCCTCATGGCCGATCCCACCCCCGTGGTGCGCATCCCGCCCAACACCCGGGAGCAGAACCAGTGGGTCATCAAGCAGGCCCTGGACACCGGCGTGTACGGGTTGATCCTGCCCCACCTGGACACCGTGGAAGGAGCCATGTCTGCGGTGCAGTCGGCGCGGTATCCCCAGGTGCCCGGCGTGGCCGACTTCGAGCCCCACGGCGAGCGGGGCTGGTGGCAGCGCATCGCGCCGCGCTATTGGGGCCTCTCCGCTGCCGAGTACTACGACGCCGCCGATCTGTGGCCGCTGGACCCCGATGGAAACATGCTGCTCATGGGTATCGTCGAGGAACCCACCGGGGTACGGAACCTGCCGGACATTCTGAGCCAGGTCAAGGGCATCGGCGCCGTCTGGGCCGGCCCGGGCGATATGTCCGTCGCGCTGGGGCACAAGGGCAACGCCGGCCATCCCGAGGTGCAGGAGATGCTGCTGCGCATCCTGGATACCTGCAAAAACGCCGGGGTGCCCTGCGCGGTGGGCTGCACCGCCGAGGAGGTTCCTATGCGGCTGGAGCAGGGGTTCAGCATCCTGATCACCGCGCCCACTCGTACCGCCGGCGGCCTGGAGGAAGGACGTCGCATCGCCGGCCGCTGACGCCGTTGGCGGAACCGATCGGATCCGAAAGAGTGGGGCGGGTTGCTGACCCGCCCCTATTGCACGTCGAAGATGTACTGTCGCACGCTAAAGGAGAAGCCGGTCAGAACGTCCTCGCCGTCCAGAGTCTCCGGGTCTTCCAGCGTTTCCGGCTCGGCTTGGCCGGCGCGGTAGACGTAGACCCGGCGGTTCGGTGGGTCGATCAGCCAGCCCAAGCGGGTGCCGCCGTCCATCCAGAGCTGCATCTTGCGCCGCAGCGGAGCGAGGTTGTCGGTGCGGGACCTGATCTCGACGACGAAGTCGGGGGCGCCGGGGAAGACGGTCTCGCGCTCGTGTTCGGTGGCGGCGTCGTAGCGTTCCTGGGTGATCCAGGCGGCATCGGGCCCGCGGATGGCGCCGGAGGCTAGGCGGAACCGGCTGGTCTGCGATGCGTTGACGCCACCGTTGGCCCGTTGCCAAATGCCCAAGTCAATCGTTGTTTCAGTTTCTTGTCGATTGCCTCTGAAACCCACCATAGGCAGAATCACCAACTCCCCGGCCTCGTTGATTTCCATCTCATAGTTGTCGTTGGCTTCGCAGAACTCGATGAACCGGGTGGGGAAATCGGCGGCGCGGAAGTCGAGGCCCAGCGCGTCCAGGCACAACACGACGGAACCGGCACGTTCCCCGATGGCAGCGTCGTCCCCGGTATCCGGCCTTGCCGGCGGCTCTTTCGGCCTGGTGGTCATGATAGGTAATGGCTACCCGCCGGATGCGCAGTTGGACCGTTCCTGGCGGAGTTCCGCTATCTCTGCCCTGAGGTTGGCGATTTCCTGCTGCAACGACCGGATCGCGTCGCCGCCGCCCCGGCCGGAATTGGCGAGGGCGGCCGCCACCAGTTCCTGTCCGTTGGCGATGGTGGCCGCAATCATGGCCATCATTTCCTGGTGGCGGCGCTCTGCGCTGGCATCTTGTTCCGCTCGTTCTCTGCGGCGTTCGCGAATGTCAAAGTAACCGGACAGCATTTGCGGAACTCCCAGCACCGCGAGCATGATCGCGATGTACGCTCCAGCCTCCAGATAAGTCAGGAGAGTCCACTGTTCTACGCCTTCTACCCTAGTTGCCCGCAGGCAGGGCGGGGCCGGCCAGGTAGTCGAACAGCGGCGCGTCTGAGGACAGGATGATGGTATCCTGCTGACGGATGATGCGTTGGTAGGCCTCCAGGCTGCGCAGGAAGGCGAAGAGTTCCGGGTCGCGGTTCAGCGCTTCGGCCAGGATGCTGATGGCCTCGGCCTCGCCTTCACCCCGCCGCTTGTTGGACTCGCGCTCGGCTTCGGCCAGGATGACGTCGCGCCTGCGATCGGTTTCGGCGCGGATTATCCGGTCCTCCTCCTCACCCTGGGCGCGGAAACGGGCGGCGATACGGTTACGCTCGGCGCGCATCCTGGTGAAAATGGATTGAGTGACCGCTTCAGGGAAGTCGGCGCGCTTGATGCGCACGTCGATCATCTCGATGCCGAAGTTGTCACGCTGAGTTGCTTCGCGGACGGCGACCAGCACTTCGTCGAGGATCTCGGTACGGGTTTCCAGTCCCACCACCAGGGGCAGGCCGTCGTCGTCGACCACGGCGACGTTATTCTCGTCAAACTGCGGCTCGGCGCCAATGATGTCGTTGCGGTCGCGCTGGGCGACCCGGTCGCGGAGGGTGGAGGTCACGATGTCGCCCAGGCGGCTCCGGGCGTTGCTCTCGGTTTGCAGGGTCTTGCGGAACTGCACCGGGTCGGTGATCCGGTAGCGCGCGTAGATGTCGATGACCAGGTTTTCCTTTTCCCGGTCGGGCATGGACACCGGCGGCGCGTCGATCCTCAGGATCCGCTTGTCCAGCCGGACGACGGTGTCCACGAAGGGCGCCTTGACGCTGAGGCCGGGTTGGGTGCGGGTGTCCACCACCTCGCCGAAACGGAGGATGATGACCTGCTCGGTGACGTCGACCACGTAGAGGGCCTGGCGCAGCACGACCAGTCCGACGATGATGACGATGGCGACGATGATCAAATTTCGCATTGGAGGTTCTCCGGGGATGAGAGACGGTCAGTCTGGATTACCTGCGGCTACGGGTTGGGGCCGATGGGAGCAGGTATGACGTTTCCGTCCTGTCCCAGAATGAGCACCGGTTCGGTGTCGGGGTCGACGATGATCTTGGTAACGCCCGGGAAGACATTTTCCAGGGCTTCCAGGTAGAGACGCTGGCGGGTTACCTGGGGTGAGCTCTGGTACTCGTTGAGCACCGACTCGAAGCGCTGGGCTTCACCGTTGGCGGTTTGGATACGCGCCTGCCGGAAAGCTTCTGCCGCTTCAACGATGCGCGCCGCGTCACCGTCTGCTCGGGGGAGCACGTCCTCGCGGTATGCCAGGGCCTGGTTGATGCGGGTTTCGCGCTCCTGACGACCTCTCAGCACGTCGTCGAAGGCGTCGCGCACTTCCTCCGGCGCTTTCACGTCCTGCAACTGCACCGAGATGACCTCGATGCCGGCTTCGTAATCATCGAGGATGGACTGGAGCCGCTCGCGAGTGTCAGTCTCCACGCCCTCACGGCCGCGGACCAGCACGTCGTCAATGGAACGCTGCCCCACCACCAGGCGCAGGGCGGCCTCCGCGCCGTCCTTGAGGGTGCGCCCGTCAGGGCGTCCCTCCGGTATGCCGCGGGGGACCTCGCCGGGATCGTCCACCTTGAACAGGAAGTTGTTCAGATTGCTGATGCGGTACTGCACCACCATCTGCACGTCAACGATGTTCAAGTCGCCGGAAATCATCAGGGCTTCGTCAAGGAACGGAGTATTCACGGCGGCTTCGTTGGAGCGGAAGCCCAGCTCCATGCGCCGGGTCTCGGTGACGAGCACGACGTCCTTGTTGCCCACCGGCGTCGGCCACCACCAGTGGAGACCCTCTTCCGATACGGGCGCGCCCTGCACAGCCCCGAACAACCGCAGCGCGGCGTTTTCACCGGGGCTTACCGTGTAGACTCCCGTGGCGGCCCAGATGATTATCAGCAGGGCGATGACCGCCAGAATTAAAATGCCCAGGTTTCCGCCGCCAAGGCGTCCGCCGGAGCCACCAAACATGCCGCGCACGCGACCGAGGAGTTGTTCAAGGTCGAATTCGGGTTGACGAGGCGGCTGTTGACCTCCCCCGGGTGTGAACATACGAATGTGTCCTTTATGAAGTTGCTCGTTGGTCCCTGGTTGCTGGCCAGTCCCTGATCAACGTCAACCGTTCTATCGGGATTGACCGACGTAATCAGCGATTTCCGGTACGATTTTCAGACGGTTGGCCGAGACAGTATAACACCATCATCGGTGGCCTGGGTTTATAATTGGCGCCCCGCAATCAGGGGCATAACCGCGTTCGCCATTGGACGTATCCCGGCTATGCCACCGACCCATTCGCCCGCTCCCGACAGGACTATCGCAGCATGACTACGCCAGTTCAGATAACGCCAGGCAACCAGGAGAACCCTCCGCAGCCCCAGGGGCTGACCGTCAAGATCAGCACGGACATGGGGCGGGTCCAGGTGACATGCCCCCACCAGAGCGGCCTCATCTACGCGGTGCCCGGCGACCGCAGCTGGGTGTGCACCGACGAGCTGCGCCCGGCCCACGCCCTGGCCGGCTTCTTCCGCGAGCTCATCGCGCTGAAAGACCCCCGCGTGGAAAGCCTGATGCAGCAGTGGGGCATCTACTACCGCAGCCTGCCCCTGGATGCCGACGCCGGCGAGGCCGACGCCGAAAACACGTAGGGGCGGGTCTCAATCCCGCCCCTGCGTGTCTATTTGGTACCCGGTGGAGCGTCAGTCGTCGCCCGGCATCGGCTCTGCGGTGCTGGCGCTGCCGAAGGACGGCGCCGGATTGGCAGAAGTGATCGCAATCGACTATCTGGTATCATCCACAGACTTGGCCTACTGAATTCCCAACGGACTGGCGAAAGCACTCTTCAGCCGTCCTCGCAACTACGCCAATCGCTGAACTGGGAAAAGGAGAAAATGATGGTCACGATGGAACGTTCCATCATGGACCACATCGTGGGGTCGCCGGACGTCAGGGAAATCTGGGGACTGGAAGCAGCAATCCGGTCCATGATTTTCGACCTGTTGGCGCTCGACTACCATGGATGGCAAGCGAAGTTAGCCTCAGACGGGTTCACTGAAGATCAGATTGAGAAGCTCAACGGTTTCGTTGACCAGTGGGTCAGTGGGTTCAACACTGCGGGTTTGTCGCAGCAGCTGCAAGACCTTCGGGACATCAGCAACGATGCCGCAATGGAACGGATCCTGAGTGAATGGATCCGTGGAATTCCGTCTGCCGATCTCCATAGACTGATTGCCCGCGAACGGTTTCCCAACCCGTTGGACGTCCTCTGCTATGCAATGGCCCAGGTAAAACAAGTGCTCAATGGCATTGTATCGTTCGAACTCATGCGCCGTGAGACAGAACTTGAACCACCGGTCGGGTGGTCTCTGGAAGAAGCTCAGATTGAATATGGGACCGAATTGGCAGAGATTGGCCTTGCAGAGGACGCAAAAACATGGCCCCAATACTGAGGGGAGAAATCCGCCATGTGATTCTGGAACCCGCACCGGTCCGGGGACACGAACAAGGCGGAGATCGCCCCGCTCTAATCCTCAGCACTGATCAATTCAACGCCGTTTCGCGGTTGGTTATCGTAGCATTGATCGGGTCATCCGAAGCCAACCAAAATCGCAGCCTATCGTACCCAATCAACTCAGTCTCGATGCCCAAGCCATCCTGGGTACTCACTGACCAGATTCGTACCCTGTCTGAAAGCCGCATCACGGACTATTACGGGACGATGTCAGACGCGGAACTAACTGAAGTCGTTCGACGTATTTTCCGCTTGATATACCAACCACTCCGGTAGTGATGGCAGCAATATAGCCAGAGGGCAAATCTGGATCCGATTGGCCGCGTCAGGACCTGCAGTACGGGTTCTTATCTTGGCAAAAAGAAAGGGAGCAGGCGGCAACCTTGCTCCCTTTAAGCTTGTAACCGTGCCTCGCGTCAGTCGTCGCCCGGCATCGGCTCTGCGGTGCTGGCGCTGCCGAAGGACGGGGCCGGGCTGGGCACGGGCCCGCCCTGGGTTACCGGGGGAGCCGGCGGAGCGTAGGGCGATGGCGTCGGCGCGTCCGGCACGGCCGGTTCCGGTTCGGTGCCCGGAGGGAGGTCGTTGAACAGGTTGGTCAGGGCGTCGCCGGAGATGGCCTCGTGCTCGATCAGGTACTCGGCCACCTGCACCAGCTTGGGCTTGTTGTCGATGAGCAACTGCTGCGCCTGGCGGTAGGCGTTGTTGATCAGGTGGCGGACCTCGTCGTCGATCTCCTCGGCGATTTTGTCGCCGTAGTCACGCTCCTCGCTGATCTCACGTCCCAGGAACACCATCTCCTCGCGCTTGCCGAAGGTGCGCGGGCCGAGGCTGGCGGACATGCCGTAGCGCTTGATCATCCCCAGGGCCGTCTTGGTCGCCCGTTCGATGTCGTTGCTGGCGCCGGTAGTTACCTCGTCGAAGATCAGTTCCTCGGCGACGCGGCCGCCCATCATGACCCCGAGCATGTCCTGGAACTGGTTCTTGGTCCAGAGATAGCGGTCTTCCTCGGGCAGCAGGGTGGTGTGCCCGCCCATGTTGCCGCGGGACACGATGCTGATCTTGTGCACGCGGTCGGCGTGGGGCAGGTGCCAGGCGACCAGGGCGTGGCCCGCTTCGTGGTAGGCGGTCATCTCCTTCTCGCGCTGGTTGATGACCCGGCTCTTGCGCTCCGGGCCGGCGATCACGCGCTCGATGGCCTCTTCAAAGTCCTGCATGAAGATGCTGGACTGATTCTTGCGGGCCGCCAGCAGGGCCGCTTCGTTGACCAGGTTGGACAAGTCGGCGCCGCTGAAGCCGGGGGTTTCGCGGGCGACCACGTCGATCTTGATCTCGCGGGACAGGGGCTTGCCGGCCACGTGCACCTTGAGGATGGCCTCGCGGCCCATCACGTCGGGCAGGTCCAGGGTGACGCGGCGGTCAAAACGGCCGGGACGCAGCAGGGCCGGGTCCAGGATGTCGGGCCGGTTGGTGGCGGCGATGACGATGATGTTGGTGTTGGTCTCGAAACCGTCCATCTCAACCAGGATCTGGTTGAGGGTCTGCTCGCGTTCGTCGTGGCCGCCGCCCAATCCGGCGCCGCGATGGCGTCCCACGGCGTCGATTTCGTCAACGAACAGGATGCACGGCGCGTTGCGCTTGGCCTGCTCGAAGAGGTCACGGACGCGGGCCGCGCCCACGCCGACGAACATCTCTACGAACTCGCTGCCGGAGATGTGGAAGAAGGGCACGCCGGCCTCGCCGGCCACCGCCCGGGCGAGCAGGGTCTTGCCGGTTCCGGGAGGACCCACCAGCAGGACGCCCTTGGGAATGCGCGCGCCCAGTTGCAGGAAGCGCTCGGGGTACTTGAGGAAGTCAACGACTTCTTCCAGTTCGGCCTTGGCCTCGTCCACGCCGGCCACGTCGCTGAAGGTCACCGACGGGCGATTGAAGGGCATCATGCGGGCGCGGCTGCGGCCGAAGCTCATGGTCTGGTTGTTGGAGCCCTGGGCCTGCCGCATCATCAGCAGGATCAGGCCGCCGAAGAAGATCAGGGGCAGGAAGTTGAGCAGGATGCCGAAGACGCTGCCGAACCCGCTGGAGCCTTTGTACTCCACGTCGGGCGCGCTCACCTGGTCCCAGATGCCGGTGGTGATCAGCAGGGTTTCCAGGTCGGTGTTCTTGCCGATGCGGCTGCTGTACTTCTGGGCTTCTTCTCCCTGGCGCCCCACCGTCGGGATGACGGTGAGCTTCTCGCCATCGACTATGATCCTCTCGATCTGGCCGGCCCGGGCTTGTTGCAGCACCTCGGTCAGGGCCAGTCGCTCGCTGCTGCCGAAACTCGGGAGCAGCGTGTAGAAGATGACGATCACGCCAATGATGATGAGGAGATAGATCAGGCTGTTGCGGACCCAGCGGTTGTTGGTCATAACATTCCTGCCCGTTCGTTCCTGCCGGTGAAGAGTGCACGGCTGCGCTGCGGCGCAAATGAATCATCCAGACTGACCTAACATACTACCCGCGCGCGGGCGAATTTGCAAAGTTTGCGTTGTCAGGTAACAGTTCAGAATTCAGGGGGTTGTCATTGCGAGGCGCTGGCGCCGTGGCAATCTCGACGCCGTAGCGGCAACGTCTGCCCCAAAGGACTCCCCGGCGGCAACGAGATTGCCGCGCTGCGCTCGCAATGACACTTTCCCCGCAATTCTGAACAGTTACGTTGTCAGCCGTCGGGATTCGTCATCATGCAACCAGCGCGGCCGGCGTAGAATGGTATTCTCATCCTGCCGGTCGAGTCGACAAGGGGGTTTCAAATGGCATACGTACCAGTCCGCCGAGTGTATCTGTTTGGCACGGGGGGCACCATCTCGTTCGTTGGCGAATCTCGCACCGATTTCGCCAACTACAGCTACCAAGGGCGACAGCTAACCATCCAGGAAATGCTGGCCCGGGTCCCGGAGGCCGGCGAACTGGCCGAGGTGATACCGGAGCAGGTGATCAACGTGGGCAGCACCGAGGTCTATCCGCCCCACTGGCTGACCCTGGCCCAGCGCATCAACGAACGTTTCGCCGCCGATCCTGACGCCGCCGGCGCCGCCGTGACCCACGGCACCGCCACGCTGGAGGAGACGGCCTACTTCCTCAACCTCACCGTGCGCGACCGCCGGCCGGTAGCAGTGACCGGCGCCATGCGTCCGCCGTCGGCCATGGGCACCGACGCCGACAACAACCTGCTGGACGCCGTGCGCATCGCCGCGGCGCCCCAGTCCGCCGGCCGCGGTGCGCTGGTGGTGCTGAACAACGAGATCCAGTCCGCCCGGGACGTGACCAAGACCGACTCCTACCGGGTCGAGACTTTCCAGTCCGGCCACATGGGCTTCCTGGGCTATGCCGACGCCGACGGCCAGGTGATCTACTACCGCCGGCCTGAACGGAGGCACAGCGCCGATTCGGAGTTCGACGTGTCCGCCATCGACGAGCTGCCCCGGGTGGACATCGCCTACGGTTACGCCGGGGCCGGCAGCACCGTCATCGATGCCCTGGTCGCGGACGGCGTGGACGGCATCGTGGCCGCCGGCCTGGGCAGCGGCGGCTCGCCGTCGACGTTCATGGCCGGCCTGAAAAACGCCCAGGCTGCTGGCATCCCCGTGGTCCTGTCCACCCACGTCGGCACCGGCCGGGTCGTGCAGACCCGCCGCTTCACCGAGGAGGGCTACATCGTCGCCGACAACCTGCACCCCAAGAAGGCGCGCATCCTGCTCATGCTCGGCCTGACGCAGACCAGGGATCCGGCGGAACTGCAACGGATGATGCTGGAATACTGACGTGCTGGTTGCAATCTTAGACGCGATTGGTCGCCTGCGTCTTGGCCAGTTACGCTCCGTCCTCCAGCATTTGGTGCATACCGGATGGCCGCACGATGCGGAAGTCGAACTCCCCGTCCAGCGCCAGTAGGTCAGAGTCCAGCGTGACCAGGGCATCCACGCCGGCCCAAATTGCCAGATCCAGCACCGGCACATCCCTGGGATCCCTGCATTCAACCCCTGACGGCGGAATGTTATCTACGACCAAAGCATGCCGGAGGTACTCGGCGAGTATTCGCGCTTGCGCTGCCCGCTCCAGCCCAAAGCGAGGCAACGCCAGGTTTCTGCGTAACTCGTCAACCAGATAATCGGACACTACCGGTTCGACCAAGCCGTCCACCATCCACCGCCAGATGATGCTGCCGTCCTGGGGAACCGGGGTCATTTGCGCCAGGATGACGCTGGTGTCGTAGACGACGCGCAGAGTCATCGGCCGGAGAGCGCCTGTAAAACGTCCGCTTCAGTGCATCCGTTGGCTTGGAATTGCGCCAAGGCGTCGTCAAAGGACATGGAAACGGTTGGGACCAGCACCACCGTGTCCTCGCTGCGACGCACAACCATGAAGTCGTCTCCGACAAGGCTCGATTCCATCGAACGAGGTACGGTAAATTGCGCGTCCGACGCCTCTGGTCCCTTCCTGATATGAGCACACACCAGATACCTGACCAGTTCGTCAGGGCCAATGCCAAGGTCCTGGCTTCGAGCCGTGACCTCTGCGCAGGCCCACTCGGGCAGGTCAATCCCGTTTGCCAACAGTAGCATTTCAACCGCCTCCAACTTCCTGCTGTAGATTATACAACCCGCGCGCAAGACGCAGGCATCAACGCGTCAGGGCGGTTTGACTCCGCCCGCGCCGCCTGCTACCCTGAAACCGTTAACAACTGAACCGTAAACGCCTGCCGGTGGCCCGTTAGTCGCGCACCCATCCGTCCGCGCACGACGGGCTGAAAAGGAAATCCGGTGAAAATCCGGTGCGGTCCCGCCACTGTAATTGGCGAGACGCCCTCCGATGCTGTTCACAGAGGTGACCAGCAAGCCACTGTCCGCGCTCGAGCGGGTGGGAAGGTGGAGGAGCGTCGCTATCAGCCATCAGCCAGGAGGCCTGCCAGCGGGTGTGTTCCAGCTGCACTTCGTGGAACGAGTGGGCGGAATGCCGGCACATCCCTACCAGGACCCGGTTCCCCAGCCGCAGGCTCCGTCACCCGACCGCAAGAGTGCAGTCGGGTTTTTTGTTGCAGCAATGCTTGTTTCCCAATGCTTGTTGCAACAATGAACGACTACTCCCCTGCGCTGCTCCGGCGGGCCGGTTCCTCCTCCATCGGCCTGTCGGGGCGCGCATTCGTCAATTTGCCTTGCCGTCTCCGCTGGGTGATAATCGACCCGTGGGCCCATAAAACCAAAAACGCCCGTCGAACGGCCCGGGCGCTACGCCAATTGAGAGGTGACTGGATGAGCGACGTCATGCTCCGCGAGATACTCGAAGAATGCCGCGACGGGGTCGACGGCATCGGTTTCAACGAGGTTGTGGTGATGCTGGAGAGCACCGCCGCCTCCGCCGAGGTTTACATGGACTTCGACGACCTGCGGTTCACTCCCGACGGGCGCATCGTGACCCTCATGGTGCCCGGCGGCACTCACATGCACTTGGACATGTCCAAGATCCGCGAGGCCGAGTTCGTCCACACCACCAACGATCAGGGCCTGCCCTCGTACCAGCTGTGGATGCGCGACGGCGACGGCAACCCGGCCATGCGGGTGTACCTGCGCAAGTCGGACGACGACGCCACCAACCCGCCGCGCCACAACTTCTTCATGGCCCTGCTGGATAAGTACCCCAGCAAGATCGACCTGCCCGCCGAGGCCTACGGTTCGGCCGGGGAACACCCGTAGCGTGGGATCGAGATTGCCACGCTGCGCTCGCAATGACTGGATCGCACTGATATGACTTCCGCCGTAGTCATCGCCGGCGTCCGCTCCGGTGTCGGCAAGACCACCATCGCCAGCGGCGTCATGGGCGCGCTGGCCCGCCGGGGAATGCGCGTCCAGCCCTTCAAGGCCGGCCCCGACTATATTGACCCTTCGTACCACACCATCGCCTGCGGGGTGCCCTCGCGCAACCTGGACACCTGGCTGCTGCCCCATCCCGTAGTCTCCGAGCTGTTCCACCGGGCCGCCGGCGCGGCCGACATCGCGGTGGTCGAGGGTGTCATGGGTGTTTTCGATGGTCACTCGTCGCTGGACGAGGACGGTTCCACGGCTGAGTTGGCCAAGCTCCTGGACGCCCCGGTGATCCTGATCGCCGACGCCGGCAAGGTGGCCCGCAGCGTGGCCGCCGAGGTGTTGGGCTACCAGCAGTTCGACCCCGACCTGCGCGTGGCCGGCGTGATCCTCAACGGCGTGGGCAGCGAGCGGCACCTGGAGTTCTGCCAACCGCAGATCGAGGCGACCACCGGCCTCCCCGTGGTGGGCTGGCTCCCCCGCCGCGACGACCTGGTCCAGCCCGAGCGCCACCTGGGCCTCATCCCCACGGCGGAGGGCACCGTGCTCAACGACTGGTACGACGCCCTCAACGCCCAGATCGAGCAGACCATCGACCTGGACGCCATCGCCCGCATCGCTGCCACCGCTGGCCGGCCCCGGGAGACTGACGCCGGTGTTTTCCCCGAGACACCGCAGGCTTCCCGAGCCGCCATCGCCGTGGCCCAGGATCGCGCCTTCTCCTTCTACTACCAGGACTCGCTCGACCTGCTGGCGGCGTGGGGCGCGGAGATCATGCCTTTCTCGCCGCTGGATGATGAATCGCTTCCCGACGGCGTGGGCGGCGTGTACTTGGGCGGCGGCTTCCCCGAGCTGTTTGCCGCGGATCTGTCCCGCAACGCCGGTATGCTGGAGTCCATGCGGCAGGCCATCGGTCGGGGTGTCCAAGTGTATGCGGAATGCGGCGGCCTGATGTACCTGGGGCGCAGCCTGTCCGACCTGGACGGCCGGCAGTTCCCCATGGTCGGTGCCATTCCCGTGGTGTCGTCCATGGAAGGACGGCGGCTGCACCTGGGCTACCGGGAGGTGGCGGCCTGCGGCGACGGCCCGCTGCTGACTGCCGGCCAGCAGGTGCGCGGCCACGAGTTCCACTGGTCGGTGCTACAGGATCCCCCCGACGCCGCCAGCGCCGCCTACCAGGTGGTCAACCAGGACGGCCGGCCCGAGGGCTTCCGCGCCGGCAGCGTGTGGGCTTCATACATCCACGTCCACCTGGGCAGCCGGCCGGGGCTGGCCAAGCGGTTTGTGGATACCTGCGCGGCGGCAAACGGGGGGTCGTAGATGACTGCTACACAGACGCCAGCACCCGGGATCGTCATTGACGATATGGAGACGACAGACGGATCCCGCGGCTACATCCTGATACCCCTGGCCGAGTTCGGGCAGTCACTGGACAACCCTGACCTTGACACTTGGTTTGAAGCTTTTGCGGAGCGGAACAAGGACGAAGTTGGCGATTTTGAGATTACCGCGCAGGGAGAACTGAAAATAATGCCTCCTACAGGGTTTCCCGGAGAATGGTTCGAGCTCGAAATGGCGTCGGCAGTGTTGGTTTGGTCTCATGCCAACGGCGGGCGTGCCGGCGGATCGTCGGGGCGCTTTATCCTGCCGGACGGTGCCCGCATCGGCCCCGACGCATATTGGATTTCTGATGAGCGCTGGAATGCGCTGCCCGAAGAAGCGCGCACGCCGCCCTTCGCAGCGGTCATTCCCGAGTTCATTGTAGAAGTCGTGTCGCCTTCCAATCGAGAACGGGAACTCCAGTACAAGGTGCGCCTCTATCTTGAAGGAGGGGCGCGCCTCGTGTGGGTAATTTATCCCGCCAATCGCCTCGTGGCAGTCTACCGACCCGGTGCGGAACCCGAGATCCTGCAGGACCCGGATGTGCTCGGCGGCGGTGATGTCCTCCCAGGCTTCGCCTTCAACGTCCGCCAGCGCATCTTCGACAACGTGCCGTGATTCAATTTTGAACGAGGTCGCAAAATGACCACCGTAAAGCCCCAGCCTCCTGCAGCCGCGGTTGTCGCCCAGGCTGTCCGTGCGCCATCCGACTTCACGGGCTACCTGCTGATACCGCTGGCTGAATTCGGATTGTCACTGGACAGTCCTGATCTGGACGTTTGGCTGGAGGGTTTTGCTGAGCGGAACCAGGAAACGGTGGGAGATGTCGAAATCACGGCGCGAGGAGAACTGAAAATAATGGCTCCCACCGGAGACCCCGGGGATTTGCACGAAGCCGAGATGACCACCGAACTTGTGATCCGGGCACGAGAACATGGAGGGCGGGCCGGAGGCCCCACGTCCATGTTCATTCTTCCCGACGGCTCCCGGCTGTGCCCCGATGCCTGGTGGATGTCCGCAGAACGCTGGAACTCGATACCCGAAGAGGCCCGCCGGCCTTTCCGGATGGCGGTTCCCGACTTCCTCGTCGAAATCGTTTCGCCTTCCAACCGAGGCCCGGAACTGGCGGATAAGGTGCGTCGCTATCTGGAAGGCGGCGCGCGCCTCGTATTGGTGATCCATCCGTCCAACCGTACCGTTACCTACCACCGCCCCGGCGCAGAGCCGGAAGTTCAGGAAGACCCCGAGACCTTAGACGGCGGCGACGTGCTGCCCGGGTTCGCCTTCAACGTGCGGGAACGCATTTTCGACAACGTTCCGTGACACCGATCACTGTAAGGAAAGCAATACAGGAGTGATGCTCACATGACTACGCAGGAAACGCGCCACGGCCCGCAGTCCGTCCGTGGCCCCCGCATCAACAAGGGCCTGGTGATCGTCAACACCGGCAACGGCAAGGGCAAGACCACCGCCGCCATGGGCGTGCTCATGCGGGCCTGGGGACGCGACATGAAGGTCGTGATGCTCCAGTTCATCAAGCACACCACGGCCAACTTCGGCGAGCAACGCGCCGCCGAGAAGATGGGCGTCACCGTCCGCGCCATGGGCGACGGCTTCACCTGGCGCTCCCAGGACCTGGACGCCAGCGCAGATCTCGCCCGCAACCTCTGGGAGGACGCCAAGGAGGTCATCGCCGCCGGCGAGTACGACCTGGTGATCCTGGACGAGTTCACCTACCCCATGCACTACGGCTGGCTACCCGTGGAGGACGTCATCGACGCGCTCAAGGCCCGCCCGGAGATGCAGCACGTCATCATCACCGGCCGCCACGCGCCGGAGGCCCTGGTGGAATACGCCGACCTGGTTACCGAGATGAACGTCGTCAAGCACCCCTACGACGCCGGCATCAAGGCCCAGCCGGGCATCGAGTTCTGACCATCTGAGGGATCCTACCAGCGGCAAGATTGCAATCCCTACACCAATACACCAAGAGGCACGATGGCTGTTGTAATCAGTATGCAGCGCGACGAGCACACCAGGTTTCGCCGTCATCGGACCGAGACGGAGTGTCGTTATTTTGTGAGAACTCACGCTGGCGGCAAGGTGCTCCAGTTGAGCACTTCCGGTTCAGCCGACCGGGAAGTGCGAGGCCAAACTAGTCAAACAATGCAATTTGACGAACATGCTGCCAAGCAGTTGTTCGATGTCCTCAAAGCTGAGTTCGGCTTTTGACGGTTAAGGAGAAACGCATTCATGCCTATCTCACCACTGGTTGACCAGACCATTGCCGCCATCGGGCCGCTGGATGCCGAGGCGGTTGCCGCCGCCGAGGCCCGCCAGGGCGTGCTCACCAAGCCCCCGGGGAGTCTGGGCCGGCTGGAAGCGCTGTCCATCCAGTTGGCGGGCATAACCGGCCAGCCCATCCCGCAGATCACCGGCAAGGCGGTCATCGTGGTGGCCGGCGACCACGGAGTCGCCAGCGAGGGCGTGTCGGCGTATCCTGCCGAGGTCACGCCGCAGATGGTGTTCAACTTCGTGGCCGGCGGCGCAGCCATCAACGCGCTGGCCCGCCACGCCGGCGCCAGCATCGCCGTGATCGACGCCGGCGTCGCCGTGGACCTCGACCCGCAGCCCGGACTCACCATCGCCAAGGTCGGCTACGGCGCTGGCAACATTGCCCGCGGGCCGGCCATGAGCCCTGACGACGCCGTCCGCTGCCTGGAGATCGGCATCAACGCCGCCAACGAGCAGGCCGACGCCGGGGCCAACGTTATCGCCGGCGGCGACATGGGCATCGGCAACACCACGCCGTCGGCCGCCATCACCGCCGCCATCACCGGCGCCGACGTGGCCACGGTCACCGGGCGCGGCACCGGAGTGGACGACGCCGGTCTCGAGGGCAAGATCGCCACCATCCGCCGCGCTCTGGAGGTCAACCAACCCGACGGCAGCGACGGTCTGGACGTGCTCATCAAGGTGGGCGGGTTCGAGATCGGCGTGCTGGCCGGCGTCATGCTGGGCGCGGCCGCGCGTAACTGCGCCGTCGTGGTGGATGGGTTCATCAGCGGCGCGGCGGCCCTGGTCGCCTGGCGACTCTGCCCAAACATCTCCCACCGCTGCATCGCCGCCCACCGCTCCGTGGAGCCAGGCCACAACGTCGGCTTGAGCGCCATGGGCCTTTCCCCGCTGCTGGACATGGAGATGCGCCTGGGCGAGGGCACCGGCGCCGCCCTGGCCATGCCCATCATCGAGGCCGCGGCCAAGTGCCTTGCGGAGATGGCAACCTTCGCCGAGGCCGGCGTCTCCGACCGCGACGATTAGTTCAGCGCGTCCGCCACCGTGTTTCGGGCCGCCTACGCCCCGCTGCTGGTGGCGCTCTCCTTCCTGACGCTGCTGCCGGTGGGGGTGGCGAACCCCACCGACGCCGAAATCTCCCGCTCCCGGGGCTGGTATCCTTTCGTCGGCCTGCTGTACGGGGTGCTTCTGCTGGGCATGGCGTTGCTGTGGGCGCTGCCGTTGGGGCTGCCCCTTTTCCTGCAAGCCCTGGCAGCCTTGTTGGTGGTGGCGCTGGCGGTAGCCAACCGGTTCCTGCACCTGGACGGCCTGATGGACTTCTGTGATGCAATGTGGGGCGGGCACACGGTGGAGCGGCGGTTGGAGATCATGCGCGATTCCCGCGTGGGTTCCTTTGCCGTTGCCGGTTGTGTCAGCGTCTTGCTGGTCAAATTCTCCGCGTTGCTGTCGCTGCTGACCATGGTCTCGGGCTTGAGCGCCCTGTTGCTTTTCCCCATGGTGTCACGGTGGACGATGACGTTGCTGCTGACCGTTTTTCCCTATGGCCGACAACAAGGCATCGGCAGCGCGTTTGCGTCGAGCGGGCGTCCCTGGCTGGTAACCGGGTTTGCCCTGCTTACCGTGACCGCCGGCGCGTGGTTGTTGTTGGGGCCGGTGGGAATCGTGGTTTTGGCTGCGGTTTCGGCAGCGTCGTTGGCGCTGGGTTGGTGGGCATCGAGACGGCTGGGCGGCGGGCTTACTGGCGACTGCTACGGAGCGGCCAATGAAATCATGGAAGCGCTGGCATTGTTGTTGCTGCTGATTCTGTTGTGGCGCGCTGAAATGAGTGGCATCGGGATTGGGTCCGGTTACGGCATAGGGGTAGTGGTCGGTTACGGCGGCGGGATTCTGACCGACATTCCCTGGCCGATTGCGCTGCCGGGCGATTGGTTTTCTTACCCCGGCCCGTGAAATGGACGCACTAGCGCACACCCTCATCACCCTGCCCCTCCCCCTGGACGTGCTGGCCCTGCTGCTGGCCCTGCTGCTGGACCTGGTGCTGGGGGAGCCGCCCAACCGCCTGCATCCCACAGTGTGGATCGGCAACACCGTCGCCCTTGCCGAACGCATCGCCCCCGGCCCGCAGGCGGCGCCGCTGCTGCAACTGGCCTTCGGCGCCGGCATGGCCCTGCTGATACCGGCGGTGTGGGGCGCGGCCGCATGGGCGGTCACTTTCGGGTTGCTGCAACTGCATCCGTTGGCGTACCTGCTGGTGGTAGCGGCGCTGCTGAAAACCACTTTCTCGGTGCGGATGCTGCACCGCGTCGCCGCCGGCATCGGCCGGATCCTGACCGCCGGCGACATCGCGGAGGCGCGGCGGCAGATGTCAGCCCTGGTCAGCCGGGATACCTCACAGCTCACGGCTGGCCAGATGGCCGCCGGCGCCATCGAGTCCGTTGCCGAGAACATCACCGACAGCATCGTGGGGCCGCTGCTGGCCTTTGCCCTGTTCGGCCTGCCCGGAGCGGTGGCCTACCGGGCGATCAACACGCTGGACAGCATGGTCGGCTATCACGGTCGTTACGAGTACCTGGGCAAGGCGTCGGCCCGGTTGGACGACCTGGTAAACGTGATCCCCGCGCGGCTGGCGGCGCTGCTGCTGTGGCTGTCCACCGCCGCGCTGCCCGGCATGGCCAGCGGGCGGGCCTGGCGCATCATGTTCGCCCACCGCGGCCGCACCGAGTCGCCCAACGCCGGCTGGACCATGGCCGCCATGGCCGGCGGGCTGGGGGTCACGCTGGAAAAGGTCGGCCACTACCGCCTGGGCGACCCCGCGCCGGAGCCGGAAGCGCAGCACATCGGCCGCGCCACCCGCGCCCTCTACGCCACCACCGCGCTGGCCGCCGCCGTCGCCATTGGCATCCTGTGGCTGCGGTGGACCTACTGGCCGTAGTGTAAAATGCCGGCATGGCAACCGGCTCTTGGAGTGACCGAGATGACCACCGTACAACCCGGAACCCGCATGACGTTGGCCGAGTACCGCAACCTGCCCGAAACGGACGGGGGGGTGTGGGAACTGATCAATGGAGAGTTGTATCAAATGCCGGCGGCCACTCTTGAACACCAGTTTTTCATGGATTTTCTGGTAAGGATGATCAACAATCTGATGACAGCTGTACATCCGGCGCCCGGTCTGGCGTTCAGCAACTCCGGCCTGGCGCTGTCCGATCTTTATGTGCCAACACCGGACATCATCTACTTGCGCTCCGAGAACTTGGGTCTGATCAACCGCGGCTACGTTGAGGGCGTTCCTGATCTGGTGGTCGAGATATTATCGTCGGACCGCAACCGGGACTTGGTGATGAAGCGGGATTTGTACGCTGGGGCCGGCATACCCGAATACTGGATCCTGGACCCGGTCAACGATGTTCTGGCCGTTCTGGAACTGTCCGGCAACGAATATGTTGAGCGGACGTTGGACCGCGATGACACCCTTGCCACGTCGACCATACCGGGATTCGCGCTGCCACTGGAGCAGCTTTTCGGCGACCCCATGCGCGCTCTGACCCGCGCCAATCGCTGACCTCCCATCGGGGGCCTGACAAGGGCCGCCACCGCATCGAGTTGACCGATCATCTACGCTGTCGCCGTCGCTATCCTGTGGCTGCGCTGGTCAGTTTGGGGTAGTGTAAAATGCCGGCATGGCAACCGGCTCTTGGAGTGACCGAGATGACCACCGTACAACCCGGAACAAGAATGACCCTGGCCGAATACCGCGAGCTGGATGAAGCTGACGGCGGCGTGTGGGAGTTGATTAATGGAGAGTTATATCAGATGCCGCCGGCCACTGGTAAGCACCAGTTTTTGATGGATTTCCTGGTGAGAATGATCAATAACCTGATGGATGCCGTAAATCCGTCGCCGGGTTGGGCGTTTAGCAACCTCGGTTTGGCCCTGTCCGATTTGTACGCCCCTACACCCGACATCATCTATTTGAGACAGGGGAACCTGCGTCTTATCAACGGCAGTTTTGTTGAGGGAATACCGGATTTGGTTGTGGAGATCCTGTCCTCCGACCGGAAACGCGATTTGGTGATGAAGCGGGCCTGGTACGCAGGAGCCGCCATACCCGAGTACTGGATAATTGATCTGGCCAATGAAGAGATCATCGTCCTGGAATGGAACGGAACAGAGTACGCTGAACGCACCTTTTCGCGCGGCGATACACTCACGACGCAGACCATACCTGGATTTGAACTTCCTTTGGAGCAGATCTTCGGGCATCCATCTCTCGCCGCGATCCCCACCAATCGCTAGCAAGATCGAGATGCCTCAGGATCCGGACAACCCAGACCCGCCCGCCCGCCCCGTTCACGGCGGCATCAAGGAGGCTGAGCTGCGAGCGCTGGGCCTGCGCCTGGAAGACTGTCTCGATTTCTCCGCCAGCGTGAGCCCGCTGGGCCCGCCGCAGGGCGTTGCCGAGGCCATCGCCGCCGTTGACCTCACTGCCTATCCCGATCCACACTGCCTGGCGCTGACCGAGGCTATCGCCGCGCATCATGTCGGCGACGGCGTGACCAGCGGCAACGTCATCGTGGGCAACGGCTCCACCGAGATCATCCACCTGCTGACCCGCGCCTGGATCGGTTCGCCGCCGGCGGGGTGCACTCCCAGCGCCCTGCTGCTGACGCCCACCTACGGCGAGTACGACGGCGCCGTCCGTATCTCTGGCGGCAAGGTGACGACGCTGACCGCGACCCGGTGCAGCGACGGGTTCGCCTGGGACACGGCGGCCGTAACCGGCGCCATCGCAACCCAACGGCCGGCGCTGACCTTCGTCTGCAATCCCAACAACCCCACGGGCGTGCTGATGGCCCGCGAACAGTTGGCGGAGATTGCCGACACCGTCGCCAGCGTCGGCGGCCTGCTGGTGGTGGACGAGGCGTACATCAACCTCTCCGAACGCCGCGCCGATGCCGATGTGATCGCGCTGGCGGCGCGGCACGGGTCCATAATCGCGCTGCGCTCCATGACCAAGGACTACGCGCTGACCGCCCTGCGGCTGGGCTATGCCGTTGCCAGCGAAGCGGTGATCTCGCAGTTGGCGGCCCTGCAACCCGACTGGAGCGTCAACGGCCTGGCCCAGGCGTCGGGTCTGGTCGCCATCGCGGACACGGCGTACCTGGAGCGTGCGAGAGCAGCGGTTGCGGCCTCCCGCGATTGCGTAGTGGAACGATTGACCGGCCTGGGCATACGCTGCTATCCCACCGCGGCCAACTTCGTGCTGGCCCGGGTGGACGACGCGGCGGACTTGCGTGACCGCCTCGCCCGGCGCGGCCTGTTCGTGAGGGATTGCACGTCATTCGGGCTGCCCGACTGCATCCGCATCGGCCTGCGACCCGTGGATGACTGCATCCGCCTGGCCGACGCCATCGCCGAAGTCCGGACCCAGGACCCACAGCCATAAGCTGATGCATACCCGGTTTGTATGAAATGTCATTGCGAGCGCAGCGTGGCAATCTCGTCGGGACAAGGAGTGCCGCCTTGGGAACGAGATCGCCACATCGCTGTGCTCCTCGCGATGACAGAGTGTGTACCAGCGAGCAGCCATAAGGGAGCAACATGGGCATCATCTACATCACCAGGCACGGCGAGACCGAGTGGAACGCCGAAGGCCGCATCCAGGGTCATACCGACGTGCCGTTATCCGAGCGGGGCCGCGAGCAGGCGCAGATGCTGGCCCGCCGCCTCTCGTCGATACAGATCGACGCCGCCTACTCCTCCGACCTGGCCCGCGCCGCCGAGACCGCCCGGGTCGCCATGAGTGAACGGGACATCCCCATCACCTTCACCGAGGAGCTGCGCGAGTACAGCAAGGGCGTCTTCGAGGGCCTCACTGAGGCCGAGTACCGCGAAGCCTATCCCGATCTCTACGAGCCGTCCCTGGAGAACAACCTGGACTTCGCGCCGCCCAACGGCGAGACCATCCGTGATACCAGCACCCGCCTGGCTCGCATCGTGCAGCGGGTCAAGCATGACCACATGGACGAGAACGTGCTGCTGGTCGGCCACGGCGGCAGCCTGCGCGCCGGCATCGTCTCCCTGCTGGACCTTCCCCTGGAGGCCAACTGGAAATTCGCCATGCACAACTGCTCCCTCACCGTCATCTACACCTACCCCGACAACTGCGTCATGCACCTCTACAACGACACGTCCCACATCACCGGCGTGGTGCGGATGTGGGACCGGTGAACGGCCATCACGCGCTATAATCAACGACACCCGCGAAGCTCACGGACCCTTTCCCATGCAATCTATCCAAATCGACATCCCCGACTGGACGGCTGAACACATCGCCAGCAAGAGCCGTGACTTGGGCATCAGCGCCAACGAGCTGATAAGGGCGCTGGTCTGCTCCAACGTCAGAGCCTACGACCCGCACGGCGCACGTTACTTCACCGTCCCGACCTCAATGATGGACCTCTTCCCGAGCGAACGCTTCATGGTGGTAGGGCGTCAGGACGAGAGCATCACCTTGACGCCGACTGATTACGTTCCCTTCGAAGAAGCCCTCGAGGCCTTCCGAGCCAACGGACTCGACGAGGAGCAGATCCTAGAGATACTCGCCACATCCAAGGTGAAATGCCGGCCACGCGTAAAACACGTTCAATGACCCCGCTAGCGTTGTTGGACTCCTCTGTCAATTTGGCGCGGGATGGGTCGTGATGATCGATCAGGCTGGGTTGGGCTTGATGGGCTCAAGCAGCTGGAATACCCCCTCAACCTCACTCAAGTCGGGAATCGCGGTAACATCAACACCCGAGTAGATCGTGCCATTATCGCGGCGGTGGTCTTCATATGAGAATCCGCGTTCTTTCAGCCACGCGATGATTGCTTCACCATCGGTGTCCGCCGTGAGCTGAATCTCGACCCGGTGTAGCAGCGGGCGAAGGTGTGACTGACCTCCGTATCGGTTCGCATGTTCTCTTTGGGCAGCATCCAACAAGGACTGCAACCCACCGTCTATCTTGGTATGCTCGTCGTCCCCGTCCACCGGAGGGGGAGGGCCGCAATGCTTGATAGGATTGCCGCTAGCGTCAACAGTGTCCGCGCAGATTGTCGGCAGTGGCGTGGGATCGCTGCCGCCGGATTGCTGCTGGACGGGGATTAGCTCAGCGCCATCCGGTGGTGGCTGATCTTTGGCCACTAAGTCCCTGGCCGTCTCTCCGGCGCCGGGAGACGCGGGGGCGGTGGGGCTGCAGGCGAGTACCGCCCCCGGCAGGGCGATCAACCCTACGGCCAGCATGAACACCAGCAGGCGAATTGGGTCGCGGCAGTGGGTGAATGATCGGATTGTCGTCCGCAGTAGTTTCATCGAACCGGATTTCCGTCCATCAGCTCATCAATCTTGGGGGTAATTCGCTTCCACCGCCACTTGACCGTCGCGTGAACTCCCGATAGCCCTGTGTAGGGACGACCTTGGGGTATCACCTGAAGGATCGGCTTTTTCAATCGTCTGGCTATTCTGACTTCGGTTTTTACTCCGGGGGCATTGTGTGTATCCTGTCCAACCAGGATAACCATAATGTCACATTCGCTGATTGCTGATCGCGCTTTTTCTTGCCACCGCTGGTCCGCGTAAGCCTCATTGAGGGAGCTGTTCAAGACCCGGTGTGGTGAAAGCGTTTTGGCCTGCGCGTAGAAAGCGTTTTTTAGATCGAGATCTTTGTCGAACTCGAAACTTACGAAAATGTTGACGTTTGGCATGTTATGTCTATCCGTGAGGTTTAATGGTCAAGATGTTTGATCCTCGTGCGTGTTAAATCATATCACCGCAAGCGTTTACCTACGCAACCGCCCCAATCGCCGCGTCCAATATCTCCGCCGCCAGGTCCATCTGCGCCTCCGTCGTCGTGAAGGGTGGCACGAAGCGCAGCACCGAGCCCTGCCGGCGGATGCTCACGATCAGGCCGTTCTCCAGCAGCATCCGGCCGATGCGCTGGCCCTGCTCGTAGGCCGGCTCCCGGGTCTCCCGGTCGGTGACGAACTCGATCCCCTGGAGCAGGCCCCGGCCGCGCACGTCGCCGATCAGTTCGTGCCGTTCCTGCAACCGCAGCAGGTGACCCTGCCAGTACCGGCCGATGCGGTCGGCCACGTCCACCAGGTTCTCCTCCAGGATGATGTCCAGGCTGGCGATGGCGGCGTTGCAGGTCAGCGGGTCGTTGGAGTGGGAGTGGGCCACCACCAGGCCGGTGTCCACCGCGTTCACCTCGATCTCGTCGGTGGTGATGGTCGCGCTGATGGCGATGCCGCCGCCGAAATGCTTCGAGATGGTGAAGATGTCCGGCACCACCCCCTCGTGCTCCGAGGCCCACATGGTGCCCAGCTTGGCCAGTCCGGTCTGCGCCTCGTCCAGGATCAGCAGCATCCCCCGCCGTTCGCAGCGCAGTTTTAGCTCCTGCAGCCAGCCCGGAGGCGGCTCGATGACCCCGCCGGCGCTGAACAGCGGCTCGGTGATGACGGCGGCCATGCGGCCGTCGGCCTGGGCGTCCAGCAACTCGAAGCTGGTGTCCAGGCAGGTGTAGTCGCACGCGGGCCGGTCCTTGCAGAAGGCGCAGCGGTAACGGTACGGCGCCATGATGGGATAGTTGCCCGGCGCGTAGGGACCATAGCCGCCGTGCCAGCCGGAGAAGGTCACCGCCCGGGCCGCGTCGCTCATGCCGTGGAAGCTGACCACCGGGCTGGCCACCTCGTAGCCGCCGGTGTAGCGCTTGGCGATGGCCATGGCCGCCTCGTTGGAATCGCTGCCGGAGCCCGAGAACAGGCTGCGGTTCATGCCCTCCGGCGTGATCTCGGCCAGCCGGCTGGCCAGGATGATCTCCCGGTCGTTGAGGATGGTCATGTGGCTGTGGATCATCGACTCGGCGCTTTCCTGGAGGGCCTGCACGATGCGCGGGTGGTTGTGCCCCAGCGCGGCGCACATCTGGCCGGAGTTGAAGTCCAGGTACTCCTTGCCGTTGACGTCGCGCACCACCGAGCCACGCCCCCACACGAAAATCGGGCCGGTGACGCCGCTGCGGTCCATGCGGCTGCGGAAGCTGTACTTCCGCGCCAGTTCCAGCAGTTCCTCTTCCGAATAGTTGTCGGGCACGGTGGGCCTCCAGGGTCAGCGGATTGGCGGGTTGGCGGGTACGCGCCATTCTAGGGCGGAGGCCGGCGGTGTCAACCGGGCCGGCTTTCTCACGCGATCCGCCAAGCTTGTTGACGCCATGCCTTACGATGACTGGCATATCGGTAAGGAGCCATCATGATTGTCAAGATTACCTCGAAGCGCCAGGTTACGTTTCCGGCTCGTGTCCTGGACGCCATGGGCGTGAAGCCCGGAGACCATTTGGAACTTACCGAAGGTCCGGACGGCTTCATCCTGCGACCCCGGCGCATCGACTACTCGCGTCTGGGCACCCTGCAGGACAAGATCGCACCCGGAACGCCGCCGTTCGACATCCGGAAGTTCCGTGATCAGCCCTATGACCCCTCGCTTCGGGATTGACACCTCGGTCCTGGTGAGGCTCGCAGTCGGGGAGCCCGAGAGGGATTTCCGGCGCTGTCTCGAGGCGCTTCGCGCCCTGGTCGAGGACGAAGGGCGCGAAATCTTCGCGTCGAATCAGGTGATTGGCGAAGCCTGCGTTGCGATCCAGCACCACTACCGAGTGTCGGATGTTGACGCTCGGGGCGCACTGATCGATGTGCTGACCAGCGGACTGGTCGCGCCGCTGAATGGTCAGGCCGTGATCCAGGCGCTCCAAACGCGCGAAGGACCAGGGCTTTTCGACCGGCTCATCGCCGACGACTATTCACGCGCCGGGCTGGAAACCCTTACGCTGGATCGCCGGATGGGAAACCTGCCCAACGTGCGCAATTTGTAGAATCAAATATGCCGGTTTACCGTCTCTCCCAACGGGCGCCGGCCTTCATTCCTGCCGGCTTTGCTACAATGGCCGGCAAGTTCGGCACGCGCCCGGAGGCTAGTGATGACCACCAAATCGCCGCCGGCCATTGACCCCAGGCTGGCCCACCTCTACGACGAAAACGGTGTTTTCTACCCCGAAACGGACGGTATGCCCATGGCTGACGCCGAGTATCAGGGCGTCATTTTTCGCGCCGTAGTAACGCCCCTGCATCACTACATCACCAGCATCCGGCCCAATGCCCACGTAGCAGGCAACACTTTCGTCTATTATGAGCAGGGCAACCCCCGGCGGTTCGTATCGCCGGACTGTTACGCCGTTTTTGACGTGGACGTGAACCATATCTTCTACCGGAACACCTACCGGGTGTGGGAGATGGGCAAGCCACCGGACTTTGCATTGGAGATTGCCTCCGAAAACACCGCCGCCCACGACGTGCGGGGTAAACCGACGCTGTACGCCAGCATAGGCATCGGCGAATACTGGCTGTACGACGCCACAGCCGACAGCCAGTTCTACGGCCTGAAGCTGTACGGCGGTTATCTGCTCAACGGTCAGTACGAGCCCTTTGAAATCCACGAGGACATCGACGGTCTGGTGTGGGGGCACAGCCCGGCCCTGGGACTGGACCTGTGCTGGGACGCCGGCAAGCTGCGGTTCCGCATCCCGGCCACCGGGGAGTTTCTGCCGGGCTACGACGAAACGCTCACTGCCCGCGATGCAGCCAATGCCCGGGCCGACGCCGCCGAAACCCAGCGGGACGTCGCCCTTTCCGAAAACGAGCAACTCCGCGCCGAAGTCGAGCGGCTGCGCGCGGAGCTCATCCGGGAGCAGTCTTGATAGGCTTGGGGGTGCGACCGCCATGCTCAAAACTGACCGCTGAGTATTGACGGCTTGGGCGCACACCGTCTAGGATATCGGTACCTCGGGTACGATTTGAACCCACGGCCAACCGCTTAGCAGGCAGCTGTGCTATCCTGATTGAACCACCGTGCTGCTGGCGCCCGGAAGGTATAATCATGTCAACCACACCATACGTCACCCGCAAGGCCGTCTGGGATATGTTGGCGGACATGGAATGGCAGGTCCGCTATTACGCGTCGGCGTCGGACAAGAACAAGCGGATGTCATTCTGGCTCCGTTTCACCCTGCTTACTTTGGTCGTCTCGGAAGGAGCGATTTTTGTTGCAGGTCAATCGCAATGGTGGTTTCTTTGGGTGAGCGGTACGATTGGCCTCCTTCTAATAGCCTTGGCAGTATGGGATGCGTTGGCGGATTATGCTCGGAACGCAGCTACGCTGAGAATCATAGCGATCATTTGCGAAGGGCTGAAAAGGGAAAACGAGGCACTTTGGCGAGCGGTCGAGCACGGAGACATTGATCAGGCAACCGTTGAGGACAAGTTGAAGTCCATCAATGACCGCTGGTTGATGGCATTGTCGTGGGACGAGCCAGCCACTAATCGGAAGATCAACAAAGCTGCGGTAGATGCAGCCGACGATTTCTTGCAGAGGAAGTATGCCCCAGAACCAAACCAGTGAACGAAGACGCCCAGGCAGAGAGCCTGCACCAACGCGGCCCGCTCCACCATCTCCCTCCGAGCCTTTGCGTGAGGATCAACCCCTCGATAGGCCAAACCCGCCGCCGCCACCGCCGCCGCCACCGCCGCCGCCACGAGATGAATAGGAATCAAGATTATGCGGCTGGACGCTGGTCTTGTCGGCCATTTACACCATCGCGCTCGCAGTTGACTGCGATACAGCAAGGCTCGGTCCGATTGAGGGTCAGCCGGGTTCAATAGCGTCAGGTCGTTTCTTTGGGCGGTTCCCGCAGCACCATTGGGGTCCAGTCTTCCCATGTCTTTTCGTCGCCGCCGTTCATCGGTATCTGTAGTTTCCGCTAGGGTGTGTTGACAAACTCCGTTGAGCGGCGTGCGGCGCCATCCGGCGATCCTCACTATCAGGGAGGTCGCTTGCCCGCCCACTCCGCGCGAGGGCATCGCACCATCGTTTAGTTGCCGAACCGTTCGGGCCACGCCCAACTGACGACTAACCCAAAGATGGGAATACCCAGCGCGGATATGCCTGCTCCACAACCGAGTGATGCAATGCCGGCGATGGCCGCTGTTTCCCAGCCAAAGGGGATACTGACCAGGAAAACCAGCAGTGCCAGCGGCACGGTACCGGCGGCGATGAAAACCCGGATACGGGCGCAAATGCGGGCGATGCGCGGCTTCATAGCCATGACAGAAAACTCCTTTCGCCATGCACCCGGGCGAAAGGAGTAATGTTGAAACCCACAGGCTCAAGCGGCTACAATTCCGCTTGCTTCATCAGCCCGGGTTCTCCTGCTTTCGTCAGGTGAATCAGGCGCAACGCCCTGCTGGTTCCAACTGCAGGGCGTTGTGATCATATGCGGAGGTAGTATTGACGGGCAGTTGAGCGGATGGCCAACGGTTGGTGACATCCTGTGCCCGCTGTGCAATGTGAAGTCCCCCTTGCGTCTCGGATGGGCGCTTGCGACAGACGCGGACATCCCGACGGCGTAAGCCGGGCAAGAGGGACACGAGGCCCCATCTGAAACCGGCCACGCCGGGTGCGGGAACATCCCGCGTCTGTCGCAGTGTCAATATGCGCCCTGATTGTGCGCGGTGTCAAGCGGTGGAAAGAGCGGGAGTCCTTGCCTCGCCGGGCACTCACCCAAAAATCCCCGCAGGGACGATCCAAGACGATTGCCGAGTCTTCCCTATCCGCTCATGGCGAGCCTGTCTAACCATCAACCGCCGTAGCCACCATCCTGTAGGACTGACGGCGGCGCTTAATGTGCTAACATCGCAGGGCAGTCGCAATTATCGGGGCCACCACCATGCAGATTTTGTGCTGGTGGCGGACCCAACCAACGAAAGGCTGGAACCGTCAGAACGAGGACGCCTGGGATACGGCGACACGCTGTAAAGTCCGCCAGGGCTACTTTTGTATGCTACGATGGCATTACGTAGGTGACGTTGTTATGCTCCGCTTCCTCTGGCCCATTCTGCTTATGTTCGGCCCCCAGCTGGGGCCGCGCATCGTCAAGTTCGTGCGCGCGCTGTACCGCCTGCATCGGGATTCCCGCGTCAACCTGCTGCTCAAGCTGCTGATCCCGCTGGCGGTGATTTACGCCATCTTCCCGGTGGACCTGGTGCGGGATCGCATCCCCTACGGCCTGGGCCGGTATGATGACCTCATCATCCTGGGGCTGGCGGTCTGGCTATTCTGGAACCTGTGCCCCCGGGCCGTCGTGCGCGAGCACATGGGCGATCCGCCGCCTCCCCGCCCCGAAGACCGTGACCCCGACAGCGTGGTGGATGGGCAGGCCCGCCCCACCGACGACGCGGACGACCAGCGCGGCGGTTGACCATCCCCAGGATCCAACGATATTGACTCCGTGGTAGGGGCGAATGATCATTCGCCCCTACGTTTTAGTCATGCCTCCCCAGCGTTCAGGATGCGTTATGTTTCAATCCGCGCCATCCCATGACCATCACGCTTTCACCTTGGACGAGGGCATCCTGGACGAGGGCATCTCGCTGTACGTCCACGTGCCCTTCTGCCTCAGCAAGTGCCCGTACTGCGATTTCAACACCTACCAGGGCATCGAGTCCCAGTTCGACGACTTCCTGACCGCCGTCATCCAGGAGATAACGGCGTGGTCCGTCGTCCTCGGCCGGCCAACCGTTAACACCGTCTTCCTCGGCGGCGGCACCCCGTCCTACCTGCCCGACGGTGAGGTGGCCCGCATCCTGGATGCCATCGCCCGCAACTACGGAGTCCGCGCCGACGCGGAGATGACCGCCGAGTGCAACCCCAACGACCTGTCTCCCGAGAAATGCGCCGAACTCCGCGCCGCCGGCGTCAACCGGGTGAGCATCGGCGTCCAGAGCATGGACAACGGTCTGCTGTCCATGCTGGGCCGCCGCCACGACGCCGACGAGGCTGCTCAGGCGTTGGAGCGCTGCCGTCGCGCCGGCTTCGACAACGTCAACCTGGACCTGATGTACGGCCTGCCGCAACAGTCACTGGACCAGTGGCGGGATACCGTGGCGCAGGTGGTCGCGCTGGCGCCGGAGCACCTGTCCCTCTACTCGCTGACGCTGGAAGAGGGCACTCCCCTGCGGCGCTGGGTGCAGCAGGGTCGCCTGCCCGAACCGGACCCGGACCTTGCCGCCGATATGTACGACCACGCCCGCGTCGCCCTGACCGCCGCCGGATACCACCACTACGAGATCAGCAACTGGACGCTCCCCGGCCTGGAGTCGGAGCACAACCTGGCCTACTGGCGCAACCTGCAGTGGGTGGGCGTCGGCCCGGGCGCCCACTCGTCCCTGCGCGTCGGAGAGGCGGGATCCGCCTGCCGGTTCTGGACCGTGCGCTCGCCCCGCGAGTACGCGCGCCTGGCCCGGGAGTGGGCTGATGGAGCGGTTGAGGCTGGCGTGTGGCCGGCGGTGACGGCTGACAGGATAGCGGCCGTCCCGACAGTTGCCGGCTCGGAGGTATCCGACGCGGCGACCACCGCCGCCGAGACCATGTTCCTGGGCCTGCGCCTGCTGGACGGCATGGACATCGCCGCCGCATCGGCGCGCGTTGGGATCGACCTGTCCGCCCGCTACCGGCGGGAACTGGCCGAGCTAACTGCGGACGGGCTGCTGGTGTGGGACGGGGATAGCCGGCTGCGTCTGGCGGAGGAGGCCTACCTGGTGGCGAACCAGGTGTTCACGCGCTTTCTGGCAGAGTAACCCGCCACGTGGGATGCAATCTCAAAATTGGTGGGGCTGATTCCTGAGCTGATTAGAGAGCTGCCAGTTGGTCAGCGTCGCGTTGGCGTTTTCGGGATACTCAGCGTGGTTCTGGCCGTCATGGTATGCGCGCCTATAGCCTGGCGGTTGCGGGGAGGCGTACCGGAGACAGCGGTGACCGCTTCCCTGGCCATCGTGCTTGACATCAAGATGATAGTGTTTGGAGTGGTCGCGATTATGGTTATTCTGGCCTGGTTGGCGGTGCTGTTGTATTCACTTTACCGGAATCATTGAGCCACCGCTTGATTGTGCTGATCAGCATTATCGCGGCTACGATTGTCCAGCCGATTCCCGTCAGGGTCACGATGCTGGCGCCAATCAGAATAGCCATGGCGCTGGGAGTCAAGAACACGCCGAAAATAACTATCAGCAGGCCGGTTACGGCGATGCCGGCAAGGATGAAACTGGCAGTTCCCAGCCAGTCATCAGAAGGTGTGTAGGACACCGCAGGTTCGCCGGACGGTGTACCTACGACTCTAATTTCCTCGCGTGGTGTAGTGGGCGTAGCCATTTTCCTGCCTCCTCCCTCCCATCTTACCACCTGGCAAAACCGGCCAACAAACGCGCAATCCGGCCCGCCCCGACGCCCTATGCTAAACTGCCGGCGATGGTCGCCTGTGGCGGCAATCTCTACTGCATTCAACCCAAGTTACTCCCCGGAGGTTCAACCATGGCGGTACAGCCCTACACCATCAACGTGCCCGACGACGTGCTGGAAGACCTCCGGCACCGGCTGAACCACGCGCGTTGGCCCGACGAGATTCCCGGCGCCGAATGGGACTACGGTTCCAACCTGGACTACATCAAGGAACTGGTGGCCTACTGGCAAGACGGCTTCGACTGGCGCAAGGCCGAGGCCGGTCTCAACGCCTTTGCCAACTTCTACACCACCATCGAGGGCCAGGGCATCCACTTCATCCACGAGAAGGGCAAGGGCCCCAACCCCATGCCCATCATCGTCACCCACGGCTGGCCCGGCTCCATCTACGAGATGCACAAGATCATCCCGTTGCTCACCGACCCGGCCAGCCACGGCGGCGACCCGGCCGACTCCTTCGATGTTGTTGTCCCTTCCATGCCCGGCTACGGTTTCAGCGCCCAGACCCGGGAGCGCGGTGTGAACACCCGCCGCATCGCCGAGCTGTGGGACATCCTCATGGCCGACGAGCTTGGCTACCAGCGCTACGCCGCCCAGGGTGGCGACTGGGGCGCCGGCGTGACCGCGCGCCTGGGCTTCCACCACGCCAATCACGTGCTGGGCATCCACACTACCTCCGTGACCCAGGCCATACCCTACCAGGGCGCCAGCCTTGAGGGCTTGAGTATGCGGGAGCGCCTGGAGCAGGTCATCGGCACGCCCCAGGGAGGCTACCGCCGCGACTTCGCCGCCACTCTGTCCGACGATGAGCTGGCCATGATCGACCAGCGGGTCTCGTGGCAGGCGGCCGAGGGCGGCTATGCCCACATCCAGGGCACCAAGCCCCAGACTCTGGCCTACGGGCTCAACGACTCCCCCGTCGGCCTCTGCGCCTGGATCGTGGAGAAGTACCGCACCTGGAGCGACTGCAACGGCGACGTGGAGAGCGTGTACACCAAGGACGACCTGCTCACCACCGTGATGATCTACTGGGTCACCCAGACCATCAACTCCAGCACCCGCCTGTACTACGAGAACAGCCGCACCCCCTGGTACTTCGGCCCCGACGACCAGATCGGCGTTCCCTGCGCCATCGCCGTCTTCCCCAAGGAACTGTCCACGCCGCCGCGTTCCTGGGCCGAGCGCACCTACAACGTGCAGCGCTGGACCGAGATGGACAGCGGCGGCCACTTCGCTGCCCTGGAGAAGCCCGCCGAACTGGTGAACGACATGCGCGAGTTCTTCCGGCATCTGCGGTAGAGAGAAAAGCCATGGATGATACGCAAATCATACAGTGGACCATCATTGGCTCCGCGGTGGCCATTGTCCTGGTGATGATAGGACTCGGCGGCATTGGAGTCTGGGTTCTGAAAACCGCCATGAACTCGGTGAGGTTCGAACTGCAAGGGGACATCGCCGGGTTGAAAACGGAGCTGAAAGGCGACATCGCGAATGTCAGAACGGAGATGGCCGATCTGCGCGCGGAGCTGAAAGGCGACATCGCAAATGTCAGAACGGAAATGGCCGATCTGCGCGCGGAGTTGAAGCTCGATTTCCAGGCCAACCGTGCCGAAATCATCGCCAATCGTAGGTTGATCGCTCGTTTTGCTCTCCATCGCCACGGGGACGACGGTCTGCCGGTAGCCCCGCTGACCGACTCTCTCGACCCTCCAGAAGGAACTGCCGGCGGTAACAATGGCGAAGGCAACGGCGACTAGGCTGACATCCCTCCCGAAACCCGCTACCATATCCGCCAATGAACCTCGAACCCAGGCCGGCTTGCCGGTCAGCTACCAAGGAGGAACCCGTTACATGATTACCAGATTTGGCAGCCTTTGGGCCGGCAACGTCGATATGGACAACCCCGGCTACCAGGGCACCCCCGCCAACGATCGCTGGCTCTCCGACGAGGAACTGGCCGGCGGCGCCATCGAGAAGGCCGAACAGATTGCCATCGCCATGGACCGCCTCGGCTACGACACCTTCTGGGCCGCCGAGCACCACTTCCAGCGCGAGGGCTACGAGTGCATCCCCAACCTGCTGATGCTCTGGGTGCACCTGGCCCACCTCACCGAGAAGCTCCGGTTCGGCTGCGGCTTCAACATCAACCCCATGTGGAACCCCCTGCGCCTGGCCGAGGACTACGCCACCGCCGACTGGCTCACCGACGGCCGCGTGCGCTTCGGCGTGGGCCGCGGCTACCACACCCGCGAGGTTGAGGTCTTCGGTTCGCCCATCATGGACCAGAACGCCAACCGCGAGCTCTTCGAGGAGCAGGTCGAGGTGATGTGGAAGGCGTTCAACCAGCGCAGCTTCTCCCACCACGGCAAGCACTACGACATTCCGCCCAACGTGCCCTACCGGGGCTACGACCTGGAAGAGATCACCCTGGTTCCCCGGCCCAAGTACGAGGTCGAGTGGTGGCAGCCCGTGGTGTCGGCCAGCGACCGGGCCATCAACTTCATGGCCCGTTGGGGCATCAAGGGCATCATCGGCGGCGGCGCGGCCACCGGCGGCGCCAGCGACGAGGTGATCCACCGTTGGCAGGCCATCCACGCCGAGCACGGCAAGGAGTGGGAACTGGGCGAGGGCCTCGCCGTGGGTTACTCGGTGCAGATCGCCAACTCCGAGAAGGAAGCCATGGACCAGGCCCGCCTGTGGATGGAAGAGCGCGTCAAGATGTTCGGCCCTCTGGGCTTCATTTCCGGCCTGACCCAGGAGCAGCTGGATGCCCTCAACGCCTTCGGCCGCCCGGTACCCCAGGGTCTCAAGATGCCCACCATCGAGGAATCCGTCGCCGCCGGCCAGTACCTCGTCGGCCCGCCCGACCGCATCACCGAGCAGTTGATGGAAATCCAGGAACGCTATCCTGGCCTGGAGGAGGTCAACATCGGCATCACCAACATGGGCATGCCCACCTCGGCGTCCATGGAACAGCTGGAATGGTTCGCCAGCGACGTGATGCCCCACTTCAACACCAAGCAGGGCGCGGACAACTAGACGCTTCCCTACCCAAAGCAATCTCCGGCTGCTTGCCCCTGCCTGATTCAATTGGCAGGATGTTACGATGGCCTTGTTCAGGCGAGCAGTCGGAGAATACCGGATTGCCTACTATCTGTTCTATGTCGCAATCGCAGTCTTGGGATGGTGACTGAACCGGACCCGGCTGCAATGGAGCCAACTGCTTGCGTGAAGATCAGGTGTATCTGCTGGCCGCTATCTTTGGCGCGGCGGCGGGCATCGCGCTGCTGGCGGCGATTGTATTGGAGGTGACGGGTCGAATGGTATTGCTGATTCCCAAAGCGCGGAACCGGGCGAAAAGAGAAGGGCGCGCAGAACAGCGCAAGCGTACTGACGAGGCGTACAAACGGTTTGGTGTTGAGGTGGAGAGTGTTCTCACGCTACCCCGCACGCCGGATGTTGAGCGTTTTCTGGCCGGGGAAACGGAGGAAGGTTCCTGACCGAGCTCCAACGGTTTTCTACCTACTAATCCGACTGATCGATGTTGCTGTGTCAGCACAGTAACGCCGGGCGAACCGCAGCCGGCCCAAGAGGCGACAAGATGTATTTCTTCTACTTGGACGAATCCGGCTCACGCGACCCTTCGGTCGGCACGCCCGAAAAACCGAAGGACCACATTTACGTGCTGCTTGCAGTCGGTATGTACGAACGGCAGTGGCGACCCTTTGAGCGGGAAGTATCTGGTCTAAAACTCGAACTCGCCGACCGTATAACGCGAGACGGCGCAGGATCATTTGACCTTGCTGGTTGCGAGGTCAAGTCAAACTGGCTGCGCAACCCTGACGGACGAAGGAAAGCCAGTCCTTTTCTGAATGCGCTAACGCCGGATGAACGCCAGAGGCTTACCGATGTCTATCTTGAGCAAGTAGTAAAACGTAAGACCGCGATCATAGCGTCAGTGATTGACAAACGCTACCTGTACGCCGGCACAACTGAAGAAGCCCTGCATCAGAGAGCCTACGAATTTTTGATAGAGCGTATTCAGCATTATATGTATGAGTATCATCCACGGCATCAGGCCCTGATCATAATGGATGACACTAGTCCACAGCTCAACCGGGCTGTTGCAATGCGGCACGCATACTTTCTGCGGTCGGGCAATTGGAATATGAGATTTCCAAACATCGTTGAATATCCGTTCTTCACGCGCAGCGAGCTATCGAACGGTGTACAGCTTGCCGACCAAATGGCTTACAACGTCTATCGTGCATTCAAGTACCTCAACATGGATTATCCCTACTTTGAGGAAATATTGCCCCGCTTTTACCAGAGCACTAACGGGGCTGTTCTTCACGGCCTCAAGGTATGGCCTAACAACTCGCCGCTGATTGAAGCGTCTCGCGCTGCGTGGGAAGAACGCAAGCAAAAGCCCTCCGAGTAGGAGGGCGTGTAAGTCATTGATGTCAGGCTGGGCGAACCATATCAAGCTCACTAGGAGCACCCGACATTGTTAGAATATCATTATACTAACTTCGCTGTCAACCTTGGTTATCTGGCTCGTAGTGAACGTTCGAAGAACCCCCTTGCCCTTTAGACTCCCATCCCCCACCGCCGTCCTCGGCGCCACTACCTGGGGCACCACCCTCGCCGTGCTGGCGGCCCGCGGCGGCTCGCCCGTGCGTCTTCTCTGCCGCACTGCCGACGAGGCGGAAACGCTGCGACGCGCCGGTGAGCACGCCCGACGTCTGCCCGGTGTGCCGTTCCCCGACACCTTGTCCGTCGAGCATGATCCCGCGTCGGCCCTGGGCGATGCCGGCCTGGCGATTGTCGCCGTGCCGTCCGACAGTTTCCGGCAGAGCCTGCAGCGCGTTGCTCCGCACGTCTCCGCGGACGCCGTGGTCCTCAGCGCTACGAAGGGACTGGAACTGCCCGCCGGCCTGCGCATGAGTGAAGTGCTGGCGCAGGAAATGCCCGGTCACCCACCCGGGCGATTCGCTGTCCTGTCCGGGCCCAATCTGGCCGGCGAAGTCATCGCCGGCAAACCGGCCGTGACCGTGGTGGCAGCCTCGGAAGAAGAATCGCGCCGTCTCGTCCAGGATGCCCTGATGTCGCCGGCCTTTCGCGTTTACACCAGCGACGACGTGGTGGGCGTGGAGATGGGCGGATCGCTGAAGAACATCATCGCTCTGGCCGCCGGCATCGCCGACGGCATGGACGTGGGTGACAACGCCAAGGCCGCCCTGGTAACCCGCGGCCTGAACGAAATCGGACGCTTGGGCATCGCCGCCGGCGCCCAACTGATGACCTTTGCCGGCCTGGCCGGCCTGGGCGACGTGATGGCGACGTGCAGCAGCCCGCTGAGCCGCAACCGCCGCGTCGGCGAGGAACTGGCCCGGGGTCGTCAGCTCCCCGACATCCTGGCCGACATGGGCGCCGTGGCCGAGGGCGTCAACACCACCGTGGCCGCCCTGGAAATCGCCGAGCGCCTGGAAGTCGATATGCCCATCACCCGCCTCATGTCGCAGGTGCTGTTCGAGGGCCTCCCCGCCGCCGATTGCATACCCGTCCTGATGGAACGCCCGCCCCGCTCGGAGTGGTAGCCCCGACGAACGGTCACAAGTCAAACTCACCAGCCGGAGCCGCGGAGGCGGCGCATCAGGGCGCGCACCAGCGGTATGCTGATGTTGGCTGCCGATTCCTCGTCCTCGTCATCCTCGCCCACGGAAACGTACACCAGGTTGCGGTCCCGGCGGACATGGGCCGGGATTTCCCGATATTCCAGGTACTCGTTCATCAGCCGCTCCAGCAGCACCGCCAGCAGATCCGGGTCGGCCCCGTCGATGGCCATACGGTACATGGGGGATTCCCCCAGCCGGGGAGCCATCCAGTCAGCCATCTCCTCGATGCCGGCGTCGTCAAAGGGATTGCCCCACTGGATTTTCCCGGTCATCCGCTTCTCCTGCAACTTGGTTGGCCTCCGATGTTATCACGCCGCCGGCTCCGGTCGGCGCTACAACGGTTCCGTCCCCTCGCTCAGGATGGACAGGTATTCGTCGTAGGCGAACAGCCGGTTGCGCCGTTGTCCCGTAATTTCCCGCACGATGCCCAAGTCGATCAGTGTGCGCATCGTCGCTGATACCCTCACGCGTACCCGGTTTGGCGAGACAGGACAATTTGCATGGATGCACAGGATGGACAAGATTGGATTGATGCCCTGCGCTATCGTGGTTCCGGGTCTAAGCCGGCAGCAACGACACCCCAATGGCGGCAAGGCAACGGAAAAGGGGCATTCATCTTACGGATCTGGGATGGTTTCCGAAGCCGGACAGGCTGCCAGCATCCAACTCCTACCATCCAATTCATCCTGTTCATCCATGCAAATTGTTCCTCCTCTGCAAAGCGGGTACGCGTGAGGCGACGACCCTTATTGTACTTTCGGTAAATAACCGACGACTCTATTATACTTTATGGCCGCAAACGCAAATAAGATAGCGGTGCGGCCGCGTCAATCTCTACGCCTCCGTCAGCCACCACCGCGCCTTTCCGTCACCGCCGGCCCCAGCGCTCACCTCCATCCCCTCCAGCAGCCACGCCCCGCTGATGCCCTGGGCTGCGGCATTCAGCACCACCGCGTCCGACAGCCGGCCCTCTACCACGGCCGGCGCGTTGGACTTGGCGAACAGTGGCAGCGACGCCTCAACCTGCGCGCGCCGCCGCGAACGTTCGCCGAGTCTTGCCTCCGCGCCCTCCTGCGCCGCCGCGTAGTTGTCCACGTACCGGCAGTTCACCAGCGCCCCGGATGCTGACGCATCCGCATCGCCGGCCCGGTGGGCCGTTGTAGACTCTGACCGCCAGCAGTGGTTGGCCGAGAGGCTCAGGGTCTGCACGTAGGCCCGACCCGCGCCGGCGTTGCGGATCCGCAGCATCCGGCCCCGGCCGGCGACGCCTCCTTCTGCCTCGGTCAGCAATGCCACCGTGATGTCGTCGGTGACGTCGGCCCCCGTTCCGGCCGCGTCGTCCGTCGCCGTGTAATCGGTTTGCGCCGCCGGCGTTTGCACGCCGTCAATCGCCTCCCATGCTTCCGATGCGGCCAGGATCAAGCGTTCCTGCCCCGCGTCTATCGCCAACGGCTCGTTGAGATTCCAGACCCTCTGCGAGCCTTCGTCAACCAGCCTCCGGTAGCGGAACACCACCGCATCCTCCGTTGCCGATGCTCCATCATCCCGGCGCAAATTCGAGGCATAAGCGCCGGCGCCGACGGCGGTATCTCCCACCGTCGCCCTGGCCAGCGACGCCGGGTCGTCATGCGCCCGGACGCTCGACCGCAGCGCGGAGGCTTCCAGCCGAACCCGACCGTGCCCGTCGGTGTAGATCAGCCCGTTCTCCTCCCGCTGCAACCGGCGCAGCGCCCGCGCCGCCGACACCTCCCAAACCGACCTCGCCCCGCCGGTAAGCAGGACCCGACCCGAGTCCAGGCGGTACTCGCCCGGCGCGAGGCCCGACCATGCCAGGATCGACGCCGCCACGTCGCCGGAGCGCATCGGCCCGCCCGGCAGCGCGCGGCGCAACCGCACCGACTCCAGCCGCTGCATTACGTCGGCGGCTTCGATCCGGCAGGTTCCGCCCGCGTAGTCGGGAGAGATGGCGGTCACTGGCCCCCGGAACAACCCACGGCCCACGCCGAAGCCGCCCCAGCGGTCCGCCGTGTTGCGGAAGCTGTGCCACAGTCCATGCCGACCGGAGTCCGGCGCATCGGCAATTTCGTTCGCCGTCAGCAGGGTGTGGCCGGCGGGGTCGCGGGTTTCCAGGTTGATCGCGTGCACCCGAACGCTGTCCGCCGTCTGCTCGATTTCCAGGTCGTGCCACGCCGCCCGCGGCAACGGCCTCCCGGACGCCAGACGGGTCACAGTGGAGCCGGTCACCCGCTCCAGCACGCTGGATACGTGGCCGAACCGCAGCCGCAGGCAGTCGTTGGCGGCAGCGCACCGCAGCACGAACCCGCCCTGTCCATTGGTCACCCTCCGGTAGCGCGCCGTGAGCGTTGCCGTGGCGTCTCCCGTGTCCAGCAGCGCCACCGCGTCGGACGGCGGGAGCGATCCCACTGTGCCCCGAGTCTCTCCATCCAGGACGGTAAAGCCGTTTCCCGCCGTGGCGATCACCTCCCAGCGCGCGTCGCCGAACGTCGCCGGCCGCCGGTCCAGGTTCTCGGATCCCGCGCCGGTGGTGGCGAAATCGTCGTGCAGCCGGCTGACCTTCAACCTGATCTCACGGCCGGGCCTGACGTTCGACCCCAGCGGCCCGTCATCGTTGCCGGGGGTGTACCTTTGATCCGCGTTGTTCAGGGTCAACTCCAGGCTGGCCGGCGCGGCGAACTCGGGCACCGGCAAACCCCGGCGTCCCCAGCACCAGCGCAGGCCCAGGACGTCGTCCGATATGTCCACGTCCTCCGTCCCCCAGATCCCATCACCGGCCCAGTTCACCCATACCTGCCATCGCAGCGCGGGAATTGAAGCCGGGATACCCGACGGCGGTGCGATTGCTTCAACGTTCATAGTCATGCTTGTGTCTGGACCTCCATAAGAGCGGTCGGTCCTTTTGATTGCACGGTGGTTGGGGTATTTCGCCGTGGGATTGGCGTAAACGCGCGAAAACGATTAGCATCAGGGCTGCGCAAGGAGCGAAGATCATGGCCAGGCATTGGATCAGCTATAGCGTCGACCGGGACCCGCGACGGCGGCGGCGGGGCTGGCAGTGGCGATGGCCGTGGAACTGGGGCCGGCGCTCTGGATATGGGCGTCCCCATGTCGTCCGCATCCAGCCCGCCCGCCAGCGCGTCCGTTTCAACGACGGCGAACGCCGTCGCATCTGGCCGTGGCTGCTGCTCCTGTTGCTGCTCCTGCTGTTCCTGGGGCTCCTGGCATGGTTCCTCCTTGACGACCCGGAGCAGTCCGGCAGCGCCGACCAAACCAACGGCGGAAGCCAGCCCGGCCCGGCCGCGGACACGACCCCCGGCGGCAGCGCGCCGCCCGCCGACTCCGCCCTGGCGCTGACCCGCGCCGACGACGGCATCACCATGGTCTCCGTGCCCGACCGGCCCACGCTGCGCCTCGACGACGACGCGAAGCTGATGGACCTGGGCGACGGCTCCTGCCATGACCAGCGCTACGTGCTGATGACCGATGGCAAGGCCATTCCCATAGACGACCTCGACCAGGCGACGGTCGACGCGCTGGTCCGGTCCGACGTCCCCATCGATACCGTGGCCCTCGGCTCCAACGCCGACACCGGCGCCCTCCAGACCATCGCCTCCCGCACCGGCGGCACTTTCACCAAAATGGAATGAGCCGAACTGCGTTGAACCGCTCGCCTTTGTTTCAGCGGACACACTTTTCACGATCGGTTGTAGTAGCATTGCTGCGCCTCTCCGTCAATTGCATTCCGGGTTCACGTGAGATGAGATACCTATGGCCTCACCGCAACATTGGCTGAGCTATGACCTTGACGACAGGCGCCGGCGGCGTGACGGACGGCGCAAGTGGCCCTGGTGGATCTTGCTGCTGTTGCTGCTGCTTCTGCTGTTAACTGCGGTCACATGTGGCAGTTGGTATGGGTATGCTATCGCCACTTCGGATCCCATTCAGACCGTTCTGCCGGATTTGTTGACAGATGACTCGATGACGGTCTATGTGGTGGATGACTCCGGGAGCATGGCGCTCAAAACAAAGTCATTGCATGAAGCGTTGCGTGCAGTGGCCGACAAACCGGCTCACAACAGCCGGGTGGCGCTGATAATGTTCGGCAGTTCACATCAAATGTTGTTTGATTTCACCGACCCTGCTGATGCCCCTTGGAACACCGCCATTCCGTATTTTCAAGCGGATAGCGGAGGAACCAATATGTTTGCAGCCCTCCGTCGGGCTTACCAAATGATGCCCGACAGTCCGGTTTGCGATGAGATTGCCTGTAGACAAAAACGTATCGTGCTCATGTCAGACGAAATCGCCAGTGATTCCGAGCTTGCTGCGTCAACTGTCAGGATGTTGAAATCGTCGGACGTTGTGGTGGATACGGTCGCCTTTGGCGTATTTTTCATCAATACTGGTGCATTGAAAGATATTTCAGAACTCACGGGCGGCATGTACACAAAGTCACGCTAACTCCTCCCGATGCTGGCCTTGAGCCGCAGCCCACGCTGGAACCGGAACAATTCACAATGCTTTTCCAGAACACCGCCCAGACCGCTCAGGCTTTCTTCGACGCTGCCGACCGGCACTTCGAGGACGAGGAGCCGTTGCTGGCCTACGAAAACCTCTGGAATGCCGCGGCCCACGCCCTCACCGCCGTGGCGGATGCGCGCGGCTGGCCGACGGACGCCCCGCAAGACCTGAAATCCGCCGCGGAGCGCCTGGCTACCGAGGCCAGCGACCACCACCTGCGCCACCAGTTCGCCGTGGCCCAGCAGTTCCGCGCCAAGTTCAATTACGGCTTCGTCGAGCGCCACCAGTTGGCCGATTACTGCCGCCTGATGCGGGAATTCGTTGATCGTATGCTCGCCCTGCTGGACGCCTACGGGCAGGTCGTTCCCCAGTCTCCCCAGGAGCACGCCGGGGCGGCGCGAGATTTGTTGCAGTCTGCCGAGGCGGAGTTCGCGGCGGGTCAGGTTGCGGCCGGCTCTGACCGGCTGTGGCAGTCTGCCGTCCACGCGGCGACCGCCGTGGCTCGCGAGCACGGCTGGCCCAGCGACGGCCACCAGGCGGTGAAAGCAGCCGCCGACCGCCTCGCCGCCGGAGACGCCGCCGTCATCGCCGGATTCTTCGCCGCCCAGCAGTTTCACGCCAACGCCACCCACGATTTCATGGAACCGGACGACGTCATCCGCGGCTTTCCCCTGGTCCAGGACTTCGTCCACCGCACCTTCTCCATGCTTGAGAACTGACACCGGGTCGCCATTCCTTCGTTGCCGCCGCCGGCCGGTTGTGCCATAATCCTGCGCATCAGCCCTCCAACGGAGTATCGGCAATGGTTGCTTCCGAGTTGTACATCCTCTACGGTTTTCTCGCGTTTATCTCCCTGTTGCTGGTCACCTTGGTAGGATTTCAGATCCGCCAGTCGTTCACCATGGGTCGGATCGTAGGTGAATTGCGTACACTCACTGCTCGCGTCGAGCGCCTTGAAGAGCAGATGGTGAACTTCCGCGAACAACTCGCCGATTTTCGAGAACAGATTGCCGAAATCAGAGGAATGATGCGGGCGTTGCATGATCGGATGGACCTCCTCACGCGCCACCGCCATGACGACGCCGGCCGCGTTGTGATAACCCCCGAAGAAGTAGCCGCCGACTGAGTGGGCCATTGAGCTCTGCTGTCCTTTGCCGCTACCAGCCGGTTGTGCCATAATCCTGCGCATCAGACCGCCAACGGAGTATCGGTAATGGTTGCGTCCGAGCTATACATCCTCTACGGTTTTCTCGCTTTCATCGGGCTGCTGCAGGTGACCATCGTTGTCGCGCTGATACGGCAGTCTCACTCTATCGGGAGAATTGAAGGCCAACTTAATGGTCTCGCATCCCGGGTTGAAAGGCTCGAGCAGGAGATGGTGAACTTCCGCGAACAGCTTGCCGATTTTCGCGAACAACTCGCCGATTTTCGCGAACAGATTGCCGAAGTCAGAGGAATGGTGCGGGCGTTGCATGATCGGATGGACCTCCTCACGCGCCACCGCCATGATGACGCCGGCCGCGTTGTGATAACCCCCGAAGAAGTAGCCGCAGACTGAGTGGGCCATTGAGCTCCGCTGTCCTTTGCCGCTACCAGCCGGTTGTGCCATAATCCTGCGCATCAGCCCGCCAACGGAGTATCGGCAATGGTTGCCTCCGATCTATACATTCTCTACGGCTTTCTGGCCTTTATCGGGCTACTGCAGGTGACCATCGTTGTCGCGCTGATTCGGCAATCCCGTGACATTGGCGAGTTGAAAAGCATGATCCCCAGGATTGGACGCCTTGAAGACAGGATTGGACGTCTTGAAGAGCAGTTGGGGACCGTTCGCGAACAACTGGCCGAGGTTCGGGGCTTGGTGCTGGCCATGCACGAGCGAATGGATTTCCTCATGCGCCACCGCCATGACGACGCCGGCCGCGTGGTCATCGTTCCCGCAGAGGAAATCGCCGCCGACTGAGTGGGCCATTAACGCCTTGTAGTCCGCACTGTGTGGCCGGCCCGAATGGGTTCAGCCTGCCAACTCTCAACCATTTTCAATCATTCGGAGTCGATGATGATTTCTCCCGCAGAATTCGCCCTTTTTGGCGCGCTCTTTTTCGTTCTGGTCGCTTCAGCCGTGATCCTGGGTCTGCTGTGCTGGCGAGCTTTTGTCAATCCCAATCTTCTGGGTCGCGGGCTTCCCGAGCGCATCAGCCATCAAGAGACGCGGATTGCCCATCTCGAGAAGCGTGTCGCCGACCAGGAAGCGGAGCTGGAGGTTCTGCGCCGGCAGGTGAACGAATTGAGCGAGCGGGTGTCTAACTTGTTCCGCTGGGAAACGCAGTGACGTGTGTCACCACGTCCCCAGCTCCACCGGCCCATCCTGTCGGAACCTCGCCTCGAATCGCACCGGCTCGCCGGCCGCGCTGCTGATCCGATAGGACAGGCACACGAACCCTCCCGACACCCGACGCTGGCCCGGCCCGTTGCCCGCCGGCCCGTACTCCACCGCAACCGTCCGACCGACGATCCCCGACAGCACGGCGTCCGGGCCGATGCCCGGCGTGTCGTCCCATCGGCCCGACAGGGTGAACTCCTGGGCGATCTCCGTGCCCGCCGCCGTTCGGGGCGCGCCGTCGTTCACGCCGGTGGCGTCCCGCGGGATCAGCTCCCGGCCCAGGGGTCCGACCCGCTCCACCCAGGGCGACAAGTCCCGCGTCACGCCGCCGGCGTCCTCCATCGCCACGTAGCTGCGCCCCGCGCTGGAATATCCCGTCACGTTCAGACTCCCAGGGCGGCGACGCGCCGGCGATACGGTTTGAGCAGCGCGCGAACCGCCGGGGAGATGCCACCCACATCTCCCCGACCATCGCCCTCCGATAGCGAGAAAGGCCCCCCAAGCCTCTCCCGCCACCAGACGGCGGCCTGCTGCAGGCACGCCTCGGTCACCGCCGATGGATAGCGGTACATCGACACCCCAGAGCCGACTCCATGCGTCGCCGGCGTGGTGCCGTTGACGCCGCGCTGCACGGTGAGCGTGATCGCGCCCTGCCCGTCGTCGGACACTGCCGTCACGTACATCTGCTCGTCGCCGATCCGCACCGTGTTGCCGGCCGACAACGGCGCGGAAACATCGCCGGACGCGGCCACCGTGACCTCCGTGTCGCCCGTCGCCACCTCCGCGCCCGACACCTGCAAACCCGTGTCCTCGCGCACGTCGCCGTAGCCCCACGCGCCGGCGATGATCACGCCGCCCCGGCTCAACGGGAACCGGCGCCCGCCGGCCGTGGCCACGATACGGGTGTAGGGCCGTCCGCCCGGTTCCGTGGGCACGGCGTTCAGCGGGTAGGCCAGCCAGTCGCCGGAGTTCCAGTCGACCCACCGGCCCGTCGCGCCCTCGCGCACCCGCACCTCGGCGGCGGACACCAGGTCGCTCACCGCCAGGAGGACCCGGCCGGTGCCGTCGAACCTGCGCTCGCCTTCAGTGACGTAGAAGTGGCGGTCGCAGTACCCGTCAATCCACCGGGACGCCGTTTCCAGCATCCCCAGCAGCCGTTCGTCGTGTCCGTCGTCCGGCGTGTTGAGAAACGCCGCCGATTTCAGCGTCGTCAGGTCACCGTAAGCGTTGGGCATAATTCCTCCCATTGTCAGAATCAGGATTTACCGGATTTGAGGATTGGCAGGATTGGTATGGTTTCGTCACTGGAGCAACCGCAATCCTGTCAATCCCGAAATCCTGGTAATCCTGCTTCTGACGACTACACCGTGATGTTGTACTGCAACGCCGTGTGCTTGGCCGACGCCCGCGCCCCTGTCCGCTCCATGAAGGCCAGGCGCATGCTCACCACCATGATGTTCTGCCGCTTCTGGATGTCCCGCGTCGTCTCGATCATCAGCTCGCGGCGGAACCCGAGGCGCCACTGCGTCCGGTTCACCGCCAGCAGCCGGCCCTTGGCGTTGCTGGCGCCGTCCGTCACCTTGCCGTCCGCATCCGACGGCGCCAGCTGCTCCGATACGATCACCGGGATGCCGTCCACCTGCGCCAGCTGCCCGTTGAGCAGCGTCGCCTGCGGCCCCAGCTTGTCCAGCGTGCGGAACTCGCCGATGGCCAGCGACTTGATGTAGGTGCCCACGTCGGCGATGTAGGCCAGCTCCGACGGCCGCACGCCGTACTTGCCCAGCAGACCCCGCGCCTCGTTGAACATGTCCGCGCTGGGCGCAGCCGCATGGTTGTTGCCCTGCGCCGCGTTGTCCACCAGCGGCAGGTGCAGCAGCCCGTCGAACCCAACCAGCCAGTGCGCCTTGCCTGCCGTGGACGCCGCAATGGTCGCGCCGTCGGCGTTGATGTTGTTCTGCAGCGTCGTGTCCGCGTTCAGCAGCACGTCGTCGATTACCTCCACGGCGTTGCGGACCAGCGTGCTGCGCACCTCCGCCGCCATGGCGATCACCGCGTCCTCCTCCAGCGTCAGCGACCACGGAACCTCGGCCACCAACTCGTAGGCCGTGAGCGTCTGCCGGCTCGTGGTCAGCGCCGTCTCCGTGGTCGCCGTGTTCTCCGTTCCCGGATACCAGGACACGTCGCCAAGTTGCAGCGGGATCTCGAAGGGGTTGGTGGGCATGTCCACGCGGGTGAAGAGGCCGGCCACCAGGGTATCCACGTTGATGTCCGCCCACAGGGCGGCGGCCTCGCCGGTGGCGACGAGTTCATCGCCGGCGCCGGCGGTGGTGCTGTCCATGGCCGCCTTCAGGTTGGCCTGCCAGTCCTCCAGCGCCCGCGGGTTCACGTCGCCCGGCTCGCGCTGCTGCGCCGCCAGCACGCTGCGCACGCAGGCCAGGTCCAGCGCGTCCATGCCCTGGTACTTGCCGAAGGGCACCCGGGGCCGGTTGCCGCCGCGTTCCCCGCCGTGACCACCGCCAGAGAACCGGGCCAGCATGGCCTGCTTCTCGCCGACCCGCTGCTTCTCGGTCAGCTCGCCGACGGCCCGGCTCAGCCGTTCCATCTCCTCGCGCAGCGGCGGCAAATCGGCGTCCAGCCGCTGCCGGTAGAACTCGCGCACCTCCGCGACCTCGTTCTTGATCGTGTCCAATTCCCATGTCGAAAGCGTCATACCTTTGCAAACTCCTCAAAAATCCTGTCCATCCTGTTCATCTATGTAAAGTTCGTTCCTACGCCCGCAGCCCCCGCAGCAGACCCACCACCTCGTCCAGCGAGCGGCCGGCCGCCGCCGGCCCGCGTTGCGATGCCATGGCATCTTCGGCCAGCAGCGCCCCGCCGTTGGCCGGCACCGGCACCGCAGAGATTTCCAGCAGCTCCTGCTCCAGGAACCGGATGCCCAGGAACGCGCCGTTCACCGGGTCGCGGCGCTCCTCGAAGCGCAGGGGGCGGAACCCCACCGACACGCCCTTCTGGTAGCCCTGGCGGTACAGCCGCTCCACCTGGCCGGCGAACTCTGTGGGCGCGAACTCCAGCCGCGCCCGCAGAGCCCGTCCGTCGCTCCACACCGCCTCCGCCCGTCCGATGGCCGGCTCGCCGTAGTCGTGGGCCCACAGCACCACCGGGTTGTCCCGGTAGGCATCCAGCCGCCACCCCTCCGGCGCGACGGTATCGCCGTGCCGGTCCACCTCCCCCGTGGACGCCACGAAAACCAGCGGGCCGGCCCCGGCCTTCTCGCTGGCATCCCCGTCCCAGAACCGCTCATCCTGGGCCTGTCGAAGGACCCGCGCATCCGGAGCGCGCCGAACCGCCCAGGGATTGTCATTGCCGCCCCATCCACTGTCATTGCGAGCGCAGCGCGGCAATCCCGTCGCCGCATCCATTCCCGTCACCCGCTCATCCTGAGCCTGTCGAAGGACCCGCTTGCACACCACCGGCGCCTCGGCGGCGCCCCGCCGGTACGCATCCAACGCCGCCAGCAAAGCGCCCCGACCCTCCGGCAGACCCCGCGGCCCGCGCCAGCCGGCCGTGCGACTCGCACGCCGCGCTCCCGCCTCCATCATCGTCATCCAAAACCTCCCCGCCGGCTCAACCCGACCCCGGGGCAGTCCACCATGCACGCAAAAAGCCGGTGGACCCGACCCGCCATCAGGTCAGTCCACCGGCTCTCGTCTCGCTTGATTTACTACAGCCTATCGGCCCGATACGCCCACCGTCAACGCCACGGTGTCAGCAAAACCGCCGTCAATCACAATATCATCCTCTTGGGCTTGGTGTTCAAAAACTCCACTACCGATTCGCCGCGATCGGCGCCGGCCTCGTCCAGCAATGCCAACACTTCCTCCAGGGAATCGCCAACTACCAGCACTTCGCCGGGACCCATACCCACCCACTTGTCGGGGTGCATCTCCATTAACGATGGTGTTTCCCGTATCAGCCGCCGGCGCAGCTCTTTGTACTCGCGCATCGACTGGACAAAAGCCTCCAGGCTGCCGTGCTCGGCCACGATTGACTCGATTATCCGCGCCTTGGCTTCAGGATCAGGGTTGGTTTCAATAACCGTCATAATGGCGCTCCTTTCCGTTCATTTCGAGCGTCGCAAGGCGCAGTTGCGGCACAAGGGCACTGCATCACAGCCGCTCCAAGTTGATGGACGAAGGAAGTTACGTACGGCTTTGATGTTGCCGCTGTCGCTGAAAAGGACTCCCCAGGGTCGATACTGCGGGGCTGCCCAACCTTTCGATTACCAGTTGGCAGAACTTCATCCCGGGAGTAAGCAGGATGTCCAGTGTGCCATTGTTGAGGATTTCGAGCCTCAATTGCCCTTCAAAAGTCGCGTGGACGGTTGGCGCGGTTTGGTGGATCGAAACCCCCAACCTGGCTAGTGAACTCCGCCCTTCCACTCTAGCCGCCAAGTAGTTTGGGAGCTTGATGTATTCTCTGGTGTAGGCTAATACAAAGGATTGCGGCTTCAGCGTGAAGTTTTCGCCATCTCCGATGGTTTACTCTTCCGCGTATTGTTGTATGACCGTTTCGATGTTGGCGATCTTGGTCAGGTCAACTTGGGTTGTGACCCCCACGGTTTGAGGCTTGAAGACTGTGAACTGATTGCTCAGTCTTAGATCTACTGACGAAGGGGTTACTTGGTCTGGTGTGATCAGAGGATTGAAAGAAAGCCTTTTGCTATTTATTTCCATCCAGATCTCGTGATCGCTAAGCACCATGACTGGCATCCCATGCGGAAAAGGTCAATACAGTGTCCTTTTCGATGTCATTGACCAGGATTCTGGGTCCCGACGTCAGCGTTTCCGCGGGTATGTCCACCAGCAGCCCGCCGTCCACTTCGGCGATTATCACCGCTTGCAGGCGACAATCGGCTTCGTTCACGTATCGTTCAGGAACGAACGATACGTACTCTTCTCCATTAGCCGCGAAGTGGACTACGAACTCGTTATCCCGCCCCAGCGGTTTGACGTTGCTACAGTTGACCCATACCTCTTGTGGTTCATTCCTCCACTGGGGGATCCTTGGCGTTGTCATACGGTCTCCTCATTAACGGCCGCAATCCCTGGCAGGACGCTGAATGCCCGGTAATCTATCACCGATTTCCCCGCTGTCAACCAATTTCTACTTACAGCCCTCACCCGTCATGGCCAGCCCAGCAGAGCGGCAGTCCCGTCGCCTAACCTACGCCCTCCCCCGCTCGCTCCAAATTCTGCTCCAGCATCTCCCCGTCCGCCAGGTCTGCCGGCCAGCCGTAGGCGTCGGACACCGCCGCGTCGAGGCGGGCGTGGACGTTATCCAGCCACGTCATCCAGCCACGTCGGCCGCTGGCCGTGCAGATTCGTCACGCAAACAGCCGCCACAACGGCAGGAAGAAACTCGTACATCGCCCGGGCAATCTCGCCCGTCACTGGCCGATGCCGCCCCTGACCAGCGAAATCGTCACAAAGGCGATTGCCAGGATTACGATGCCGGCGATTGGGATAAACGCCCATACCCAATCTGCAAAGTATTTGTCCGAGACAATCTCACGTATCTTGCTCACCATCCGGCTCCCTCCTTGGCGAATCATCGGGACTTGCTGCCAGCGCATCAATCTGTTGCTGGAAACCAACTAGAAAGAACCCGAGACTCGTTCCAGCCAAAAACAGGACTACTCCCAACTCGGCGAAAAACAAAGATGCTAGCGTGCCTGTAAATGCTACACAGCCGGCGACGGTCATATACAAAGCCGCTCGACTTTTCACGCTCTGGTAGTGTGTTGTTGGCTTGATTGGCCTTCTCCATACTCTCATTGCATATTCCTCTTATGTTGATATTGGTGAACAATATTTTCTGTTGAAAGTGTAGCACAATTCTATGTAACCATCAACCACATCCGGCACCCTGCAACCTCACTCCCCCGCCCGCTCCAGGTTCAGCGCCAGCAGCCGTTCCAGCACCTCCCCGTCCGCCAGGTCTGCCGGCCAGCCGTAGGCGTCGGACACCGCCGCGTCGAGGCGGGCGTGGACGTTATCCAGCCACGTCGGACGCTGGTTGTACAGGTTGGTCAGCGTCCGTCTCCGCAGTTCCGCCGCGCTGATCCCCTCCGGATTCAGCCAGCCCTCCCGCAGCGAGTTCAACTCCGCCGCGATTGCGCCGATGGACTCCCGCTGCTCCTCGGTGGGATGCGGAAACGGGAACGTCTCAAAGCACGTCGTCGGCGTGTAGCGAAATCCGGACTCCACTTCCCGCAACTGAGTGCCCATGCCCCGCGCCCAAAGCTCGTGAAAACGCGAGTGCAACACGCCGAATGTGTAGTCGTCATCTCTGGCAACTGCAATTGTTGCACTGTCAGCCAGTGTTTCATTACCCATCCAGGCGAAAAGTCTATGTTTGGACACCCGCGTCGTGACGATATAGCGGTCAATACTTTGCAGCGCCTTTCTCATCTCTGGTCGGGGACGCTCGTGGAGCCACCAGCTTGCGATTGTTGAGCGAGACCGCTCCCTTTGCGGCCGCACATGGGCATTTACGTATTCGAATGGTGACTCATATAACACAGCTTCGTCTATGGACATATCTCCGAAATCAACTATCCACATCCCTCTCGAACGGTCTGTTATGTCCCGCCCATTGACCCACGGCCGGACCACATCTTCGTTCCCTTTGCCGTGCGGATTCGGACTGCCGAGCATCTCCCGTGCCAGATCGCCGGGAATATCAAACGGCCCGCCCTTGGTGTCACCCATAAACGCTATGCCGAGATTTTCTTCCAGACGCTTGGCCGCCGTCAGGTCCACCCCCACCGTCAGGTTGGCGTTTATCGCCGGCGCTGGCTGCCCGTCCAACTCCCGCTCACTCTCGGAGCCATCATCAAACCCTACTATCGAGATGTGCACCGCCGCCCCTTCCAGCACCCACGGGTGATCCGACCACGCTATGAATATGTCGCCGGTCTCCTTGATGCGCTGCAACACCCTTCGGTTCGCGCCGCCACGTATCCCCTGTGTTGCCAGCAGGCCCGCCCGTTTCACTGTGCCTGCCGCAATCGCCTGCTGAGCCTTGTCGAACCAGTAGCACACCAGATCAGCCTCGGCCGGCACTTTGCCGTTGTACTGCTTGAACAGCGTATCCACGTACTCGTCGCTGAGGCCGGTGCGCAGCAGTTTGCCGCCCAAAAACGGCGGGTTCCCCACGATGAACTCCGCCGCCGGCCACTCCGGTTCCGCCGGATGCTTCGGGTCGGTCAGGTCCAGTATCGCGTCGGTCTGCCGTATCGTGTCCAGCGGCGTCAGGATGGGACGCTGCGTGTACGCGAACCCGTTGGCCTGGTGCCACTGGATGTAGCCGATCCACAGCGCCGTCCGCGCCAGTTCCGCCGCGTAGTGGTTGATCTCCAGCCCCAGCATCTGGTCCGGCTGCACCCGCGGCGTCAGTCCCAGCCACCCCTGCGCCGCCGCGTAGTCGATGACCTCTTTCTCCAAGTCCAGCAGCGACCGCAGCGCGATGTACAGAAAGTTCCCGCTCCCGCACGCCGGGTCCAGCACCCGCACCGACGCCAGCCGCTCCCGAAACCCCTCCAGCCGGGCATGGGCCGGGGAATCGTCAGAAGCAGGATTTACCGGATTTCGGGATTGACGGGATTGGGTGATTGACGCATCGGCGACGCCATCCTGAAAATCCGCAAATCTCGAAAATCCTGCTTCTGACGATCCGGATCGCCCGGATTGCCGGCCATAATCCTGATAATCCCCTAATCCCGAAAATCCTGCTTCTGACGATGACAGCAGCCCCTCAATCTCCGCCCGCGCCGTCGCCCACTCCCGGCGCAGCGGCGTCATCACCACCGGCTCCACCACCAGCTCGATGTCCTCCGCGCCGGTGTAGTGCGCCCCCGTCTGCGCCCGCTTGGATGCGTCCAATGCCCGCTCGAACAGCGTCCCGAATATCGACGGCTCGATGTCCCGCCAGTTCCGCTCGCACGCCTCCCCCAAGCGTTGCAGCGCCGTCGTGCTCAGCTCGACAGTATCGACCATGTTGAACAGGTCGCCGTTGAAGTGGGCGATCTCGTCGGCCCCCGAGAACCCGCCCGTCGCCATCTGCGCGAACAGGCTCCGCACCGCCCGGTCGAAAGTCGCCGGATTGCGGTAGTGCTGCGCCACGATGCGCGTGAACAGCCCCTCGGGCAGCAGCCCGGCGTCCTCGGCGTACAGGCAGAACACCAGCTGATTCAGATACCGCGCCAGCCGCTCCGGCCCCGCATCGGAGTGCGGGGTGACGTTGGTTGTGGAGTGCGGGGTGACGTTGTCGCCGCTGGCCCGCTCCATGTCCACCACGATGGACTGGAACACCGCCGCCGTCTCCCTCGTCACCGCGTCCACCGACCGCAGCCGCTCGCGGAACCGCTGCGGCGCGAAGAACACGTCCTGCACCAGTTCCAGCCGCTCCGCCCGCACAAACTCCCCGATGCCGACGTCGTACCGCGCCGTCTCCATCCCCGGGAAGTTGGTCTGGATGCGTATCGTCTCGAAGGACGACACGATCAGCAGGGGCGGCGTCTTCAGGTGCACCTGGTAGCGCAATAGCTGGTCGAAGGCCCCGTCCAGTTGCGCGTCGCGGCCCTTGAACTCCCAGCCGAAATGCTCCTCGTAATAGGCGTCGGCGAACCCGCCCGGCACGGCCTTCTCGAAGGTGAACGCTTCCGGATCGCCGTACCCCGCCGGCGTCGCGTGGCCCACCAGCCCGCACAGGTCGTTGAAGAACGACTGCGCCCCCTGCCGCTCGCCAAACCCGGCATCCCGCCAGCGATCAACAAACTCCCGCGGCGAAATCGTCGGCATCATCGGCGTCATGGCACACATCCCGCCGCCCAGAATAGCACGCCCAAGCTACCCGCTCATCCTGAGCCCGTCGAATCATCCTGAGCTCGTCGAAGGATCATCCCCACCTGTCATTGCGAGCGCAGCGCGGCAAACTCGCCGGGCGTAACTGTTCAGAGTTGCGGGGGAAAGTGTCATTGCGAGCGCAGCGGGGCAATCTCGCCGGGCGCAACCGTTCAGAGTTGCGGGGGAAAGTGTCATTGCGAGCGCCGCGCGGCAATCTCGTTGGAGTAAGGAACGCTGCCGCGGGAACGAGATCGCCACGTCGCGTCGCTCCTCACGATGACAAAATGGGTGCGAGTGAAGGTTCTTCGGGGCAGACGTTGCGGCGGCGGCGTCGAGATTGCCACGGCGCAAGCGCCGCGCAATGACAACCCCCTGAGTTCTGAACAGTTACCGCCGCGCCGCCGGCGCTGCCGGCCGGGTGTTATACTGTCTGACGCTGCGGTGTCCCGAATCGGCCTGTGCTATATTGAGGGACGCCAGACGTACCTTTGCTGGGCGCCATCGCCTATGCCGCCCGCGCCCACTATATGAGGGTTGCCTTTTTATGACCACAGCCCAGCGCCAAGTTGAGCTCCGATTCGACGCGGTCGGGATCGACCGCAAGTGGCAGGAGCGGTGGGAACGGGACGGTATCCACCGGGTTGAGGACAACGACCCTCGCCCGAAGTGGTTTGAAATGACCATGTACCCGTACCCGTCCGGGGACCTGCACATCGGCCACTGGTACGCCATGGCGCCGTCGGACGCCCACGCCCGGTTCCGCCGGATGCAGGGCTACAACGTCCTGCACCCCATCGGGTTCGACGCCTTCGGCCTGCCCGCCGAAAACGCCGCCATCTCCCGGGGCATCCATCCCTACGAGTGGACCATGTCCAACGTGGAGAACATGCGCCGTCAGCTCCGCTCAATCGGCGCAATCTACGACTGGGACCGGGAAGTCGTCTGCTGTCTGCCGGAGTACTACCGCTGGAACCAGTGGTTCTTCATCAAGCTGTACGAACAGGGCCTGGCCTACCGCGCCAAAGCGCCCGTGGTGTGGTGCCCGTCGTGCCAGACCGTGCTCGCCAACGAGCAGGTGCTCAACGGCGAGTGTGAGCGGTGCGAGACACCCATCACCCGCCGCGACTTCGAGCAGTGGTTCTTCCGCATCACCGACTACGCCGACGAACTGCTGGACTTCGATACGCTGGAGGAGTGGCCGGAAAAGATCCTCACCATGCAGCGTAACTGGATCGGCCGCAGCGAGGGCGTGGACATCGGGTTCGACATCTCCGACTACAATATCGAAGAACGGGAGATCCGCACCTTCACCACGCGCATCGACACCATATTCGGCGTGACGTTCCTCGTGCTGGCGCCGGAGCATCCCCTGGTGTCCAGGCTCACTGCTGAGAATCGCCGGGCGGAGGTTGAAGCCTACGTTGACCAGGCCCGCGCCTCCTCGGAGATCGACCGGCTGGCCGCCGACCGGGAGAAGACCGGCGTTTTCATCGGGGCCTACGCGCGCAACCGCCTGAACAACGAGAAGGTGCCCATCTACGTGGCCGACTATGTCCTCACCACCTACGGCACCGGCGCGGTGATGGGCGTGCCCGCCCACGACCACCGCGACTTCGATTTCGCCCGCAAGTACCGCTTGCCCATCCGCACCGTGATCGCTCCCATAACCTGGGATGGCAGTCCTCCCGAGGAAGCCTTCATCGGCGACGGGTTCATGACCGATTCCGGCGCCTACGAGGGCATGACCAACGAGGAAGGCATGGAGGCCATCGCGAATGACGTGGAACGACGGGGCTGGGGCCGCCGCGCCGTCACCTACCGCCTGCGTGACTGGCTGATTTCCCGCCAACGCTACTGGGGCACGCCCATTCCCATGGTGTATTGCGACCGGTGCGGCGTGCAGCCGGTGCCCGAAGCGGACTTGCCCGTGCTGCTGCCCGAGGACGCCGAGTTCCGGCCCACCGGCGAATCGCCGCTGGCGATCAACGAGTCCTTCGTGAACACCGAGTGCCCGAACTGCGGCGGCCCGGGTCGCCGGGAAACCGACACCATGGACACCTTCATGGACTCGTCGTGGTACATGCTTCGTTACTGCACCCCGCAGTATTCCGACGGGCCGTATGAGCCGAACATCGCCGGCGACTGGATGCCGGTGCGGCAGTACACCGGCGGCGCCGAACACGCGGTGATGCACCTGCTCTACAGCCGGTTCTTCATCAAGTCGCTGCGGGACATGGGAATGCTCAACATCGACGAGCCCTTCCTGCGCCTGTTCAACCAGGGCGTCATCCTCGGCAGCGACCACGAGAAGATGAGCAAGAGCCGCGGCAACGTGGTCAACCCTGACGACGTGGTCGGACAGGTGGGCGCCGACGCCGTGCGCTGCTTCCTCATGTTCATCGGCCCCTGGGACCAGGGCGGTCCGTGGAGCGACGAGGGCATCAACGGCGTGGTCCGCTGGCTCAACCGCGCCTGGAGCCTGGTGGAACACGACGCCGCGCAGTTGGACGACAGCGCCACCGACGCCGCGACGGTGCGCGAAACCCAGCGCATCCTGCACCAGACCATCCGCAAGTGCTACGAGGACCTGGACAAGTTCAAGTTCAACACCACCATCGCCTTCCTGATGGAGTTGGTGAACCACCTGAGCCGGGTGTGGAACGATGGCTCGGTGGACAGCGCCACCTGGCGCGACTGTATCGAGAAGTTCCTGCTCATGCTCGCCCCCATCGCGCCCCACGTTGCGGAAGAGTGGTGGGAGCGGACCGGCCACGGCTACAGCGTCCACCAGCAGCCCTTCCCCAGCTGGGACGACGAACTCGCCGCCGAGGACGAGCTGACCCTGGTGGTTCAGGTCAACGGCCGGCTGCGCGACCGCATCACGGTGCCCGCCAGCATCGGCGATGACGACGCCCGGGAACGCGCCCTGGAGAGCCCCAGGGTCCAGTCCCACATCGACGGCAAGACCGTGCGCAACGTGGTGTACGTGCCCGGCCGGCTGGTCAACGTGGTGGTGGGGTAACGGAAGAACATTATGGGCGAAGTTGTTGCCAGGCTGGGGATATGGGCCGCGGACGGCTCAGATCTGCATCACATAGACATGCGGGTTGATACGGGAGCCTCTTACAGCCAGCTTCCTGGCAAATTGTTGAGGGATCTGGGTTGGGTTCCCACATTGCCGCGACTCCGCGCCGACCTGGCCGACGGCACACAAACGACAGTGGAATTGGGAGAGGTTCGCATCCACTACAATGGGGAAGACCTGACCCGCCTTTTCGTGTTCGGCGAGGAGAATTGTCCGAAACTATTGGGTAGCGACACCTTGCAGGGATTGCGCTTGGGCGTGGGTCCGGTCAATCACCGACTAATCAACGTAGTGGTCTATCGCTAATTCACTCAACGATCGGGTTACAGATCGTCAACGCCACGCCCTCGTGATCGGTAAGATGCTCACGGTGCCGTGGGGCATTGCGATCAGGCGCGATACCCTGTCGAAGAAACCCTCAAGGTCTCTAGCCTAATGACCCTCGTTGAAAAATACGCCCTCCTCCCCGAAGAGATCGACCGCCAGAGCCTGGTCATGGTGGCCGACAGCCTGCGCGACGACCCGGTCGCCGGCGGCCTGCCCGAAGCGGAACGCTACGTGCTGCACCGCATTGTCCGCGCCGAGGGTGACCCCGCCATCGCCGCCGACGTGCGCTTCAGCGATGGCGCCGTTGACGCCGCGCTGGCTTCGCTCCGCGACGTCCGCCGTGTCGTCACCGACGTGCGCATGGTGCAGGTGGGCATATCCCGGGCCGCGCTGGCCAGGCGGAGCGTGGAAACCGCGTGCCTCATCGACGCGCCCGAGGTCGCCGAGCGCGCCCGCCGCGAGGGCACCACCCGCAGCGTCGCCGCCGTGCGTGAGTTGGCCCCGCAGATGGACGGAGCGGTGCTGGCCATCGGCAACGCGCCCACGGCCCTCCTCGCTCTGCTGGACCTCATCGACGCCGGCCAGGTGTCGCCGGCCGTGGTGATCGGGATGCCCGTGGGCTTCGTAGCCTGCCCGGAATCCAAGGCCGAACTGGCCGCGAGAAATGTGCCGCACATCACCATCCTGGGACGACGCGGAGGAAGCTCTGCCGCTGCTGCCACCGTGAACGCCCTGCTGGATTTGCTGGAGGACTGAGCCGTATGCCCGACGCCGACCCTACCAACAATGGATCCGAAGGCTGGGGCGTGGTGCTGCTGTGCCACGGCAGCCAGCGCGGGGCCAGTCGTGACGAATGCTCCTGCGCCTGGGCAGCCGACGGCCCCCGGTTCCCGGCCTGGTGCCTGGGTTGCCCCAATACGCCGGTGGGACTGCGCGAGGCGGCCCGACGCCTGACCGATTCCCTGGGCGACGACGCCGAACAGGTCATCGTGTCCTGCCTGGAGTTCCTGCCGCCCCATCCGCCGGAAGCCGTTTCCATCCTGGCCGACGCGGGGTTGAGCCGCGTGGTGATCGCGCCCTACCTGCTGGGCAACGGCAAGCACGCCACCCTCGAAATGGAGGAGGTCCTGGAGGACATCGCGTCAAAAACGCCCGGCGTGGAAGTGCGGCTGGCCGACGGTCTCGGCGCGGACATCCGCATCGCCGAGTTGGTGCGCGAGCGCATCGCCGCGCTGCCCCAGGCGGTGCGGGAACCGGCCGACGGCGGCCCGGTGGGCATATTGCTGGTCAAAGCCGGCACGCAGACCCGATACGATGATTGCCTCTGGCTGAAAGAGCTGGGCGGCTGGGTGGAGCGTGACCTGGGCGATGGCTACGCCGTGGAGGTGGCCCAGTCCCACTACGGTGATCCAACCATGGAGCACGCCGCCGCCGCGCTGGTAAGCGAAAGGGGCGTGAGCAGCATCATCTGCGTTCCCTACGTTTTCTTCCCCGGAATGATCCTGCGACGCAACGTGCTGGGAACCATGCGCCAGCTCCAGGAAACCTATCCCGATGTCCCCATGTCCGTCGCGCCGCCTCTAGGGGTGGACGACCGTCTCGTCTCTGTGGCCCGGGACCGCGTGCGGGAAGCCCAGGCCAGGGCGGCCTGAGATACGGGTGTGTTACCATCGTATTGGCATCACGACCGGACCGGGGAAAGTCTGCCATGACCACCACGGCATCGACATACACCATGTTGCCCTACGTTCGACAGGGCGAAATTGACTACGCCGCGCTGGACTACAATCCAGATGACCCGGAGCCGATGCCCGATGCCATGGAACAGGAACTGACCGTACAGGAAATCCTCGGCATCCTCTCCGGCCGGTTCACCGATTTCTGGAATCGGCCCGACGTGTTCCTCAGCAGCAACACCATCCTGTGCCATGATCCGACCAACCTGAACGTGCGCCGGCAGCCCGACATCTACCTGGCTTTTGGCGTCGACCAGATGGCCATCCGCCGCCGCTTGCTGTATCTCCCCTGGGAGGCGGGTAAGCCGCCTGATCTGGCCCTGGAGGTGGGTTCGGGGAGCACCGGCTCCGAGGATACCCGGGTCAAGCCCGGCGTTTACGCTTCTATAGGGATTGGCGAGTACTGGCGGTTCGACCCCAGCGGCGGCAATCACCACGGGGAGCCACTGTCGGGCGGCGTCCTGCGCGATGGCTCGTATCGGGCCGTTGAACTGACCACCGAACCCGACGGCATTCTGAAGGGTTACAGCGAGGTGATGGGGCTGTATCTGTGCTGGGATGAGGGTTGGCCGCGTTTCTACGATCCGGCTACCGGCGGGTATCTTGAGAATTGGCGGCAAATGCGGGCCGCCATGGAAGCGGAGAGGGCTGCGCACGAGGCTCAGCAGGCTGCCTTGACGGCCGAGAACGAACGCCTGCGCGAGTTGGTGCGCCGGCTGCAGGACCAAGACTAGGCGATCCTTGCGCCTCCGCGCAGCGACTGCCAGGCATAACAGTGGACACGATGACCATACCCGCCCCAAATAGCGACGCCGAACGTCCCGAAAGCGACTACTCGCGTCCCACCAAGCGCGACCCCCGCGGGATGCGCACCGGCTACACCACCGGCACCACGGCGGCGGCGGCGGCCAAGGCCGCGGTGATCCTGATGCTGTCCGGCAAGGCTCCCGACGAGGTATCCGTGCCACTGCCTGGAGGAACCGGACGGGCCGCCCTCAAGGTACACAACAGCTGGCCGATGGAACCGGCGGAAGGCGTCCGCTGCTCCGCCATCAAGGACGGCGGCGACGACCCCGACGTAACCCACGGTGCGGAGATCGTCGTGGGGGTCTGGCGCCTGCCCGACGGCAACAAGGGCCTCCAGATCACCGGCGGCCCGGGCGTGGGCACGGTCACGCGCCCCGGCACCGGGATCGAGGTCGGCGAGCCGGCGGTAACGCGGGTGCCCCGTCGCATGATGGCTGACGCCGTGGCCGAAGGTCTGGCGGAATGCGGCTGGCCCGTGGATACCGGCGTCCGCGCCCGCATCTCCGTTCCCAACGGCGAGGAGATCGCCAAGCAGACCACCAACGCCAGGCTGGGCGTTCTGAACGGCATCAGCATCCTGGGCAGCACCGGCGTCGTGCAACCCTTCAGCACAGCGGCCTGGCGCGCCAGCGTTCATCTTGCTATCGACGTGGCCTCCGCCAATGGCCTGGAACACCTGGTCCTGTCCACCGGCACGCGCAGCGAGGAATACACGCGCCGCCTGCTGGATTTGCCCGACATGGCCTACATCGAAGCCGGCATCTTCTCCGGCCCCTCCATGAAGCGCTGCGTCAACAAGGGCATCAAGCGCGTGGCCCACGTGGGCATGGTGGGCAAGTTCTCCAAGATGGCCATGGGCTATTTCGTAACCCACGTCGCCGGCAACCAGGTCGATTGCGGTTTCCTGGCCGGTCTCGCCGGTCAATGCGGCGCATCCGCCGAATTGCAGGCCGAGATGGCCGATGCGGCCAGCGGCCGACACTTCCAGGAACTGGCCCAGGAGCACGACGTAATGGGCGTGTTCCCGCTGATGTGCCAGATGGTGTGCTCGGAAGCGCAGAAATACCTGGGAGATGGCGGCGAGGCGATCATCGTGGACGCGCTGTGTTTCGACTTCGAGGGCAACCTGCTGGGATCGGCGAGCACGTCACCAGATGGCATCCCCATCCGGCCCTCGGCAGTGGTGGTCGATGGTCAGGGCTAACCCCCCGGTGGACACCGAGTCGGCCGTCGGTCGGGCATTGGGCTTGCCCGACGACGCGCTTGAGCAACGCCGTCCGTTGCGGGGTCAGATCACCAAGTCGGAGGTGCGGGCGGTGAGCCTGTACGCCCTGCGACTGCGTCCCGACAGCCTGGTCTGGGACATCGGGGCGGGCACCGGCTCCGTCGCCGTGGAAGCGGCGCGCATCGCTCACCGCGGCTGCGTTTACGCGATTGACAAGGATGCCGACAGCGCGGACCTGCTCCGCAACAATGTGGCCCGCTACGGCGACGGTCGCGTCTCGGTGGTCATCGGCACAGCGCCGGATGCCCTGGGCCAACTGCCCGATCCCGACGCCGTGTTCATTGGAGGCGGGGGGGCCGCCATGCCCGAGATACTGGACACCGTGCTCCGCCGTCTGCGTCCGCAAGGACGGATAGTAGCCAATTTCGCGGTCATGGAACGGGCCAACGGCACCTACAACGCTTTGCGAGACGCCGGCTTGTCGCCCGAAATGACCGTAATATCCGCCGCCCGCGGTCGGGAGTTGCCCGACGGCGCGTTGCGGCTCGAAGCCATGAACCCGGTTTTCATAGTGTGGGGACAGAAGGAATGACCACAGCCTCCCAGCAGGGACGCCTTTACGGCGTAGGAGTAGGCCCTGGAGACCCGGAACTGCTGACCGTGAAGGCGCAGCGGGTGCTCCAATCCGTCCCCGTCATCTGGGTGCCCCAGGCCGGGATCAGCTCCGAGAGCTACGCCTACGCCATCATCAGGGGCATCATCGACGAGGAGCGGCAGGAAGTGGTGCGGGCCAAGTTCCCCACCAACGACGAAGCCGCCGCCGGCGAGGTCTGGCGCGGCGCCGCCCGCGATCTGGCCACCCGCCTGGAGGCGGGCAGCGACGTGGCCTTCATCACCGAAGGCGACCCGATGCTGTACAGCACCTTTGCCTACGTGCTGGAAACCATCCAGGAAGAATACCCGCACCTTGCGGTGGAGGTGGTGCCGGGGGTCTCGTCGGTAATGGCGGCGGCCGCATCGGCGGCGGCGCCCCTGGTACACCACGGGCAGCGCCTGGCCATCCTGCCGGCGGTGTACGGCATCGACGACCTGCGCGAGGCCATCGCCCTCTACGACACCATCGTCCTGATGAAGGTCAACCGGACCCTGCTGGACGCCCTGGCCAACCTGGAACGCCTGGGCCTTTCCGGCCGCACCATCTACGTCCGCCGTGCCACCACCGAAAGCGAACGGGTGGTACGCAACATCCAGGAACTGTCCACCGAGGACCTCGACTACTTCTCCCTTCTCATCATCCGGCGGTAGTGCTGGTCGCGTCATTCTGTGCAAAAGCGGTAGGTTATGGTAAGCCAATTTCAAGGGCAGACGGCACCGCGCATTCGGGACCTTTATTTTGGTGTCTTGGATGCGATTATGAACGAGTACAATATAGCACCCTGGCCATCAGGGCAGTGGCATGACCACGTAGTAGGCACTGGCGCGAGTTTTGCAGAAGCCGTTCAGCACACAGATTGGTTCTGCCGGCGTATAGACCTAGAGTGGGGCCGGCGTAATGGGACATACCGACCCCATTATCGTTACCGCCGCTATCGGGAGATATTAGGATATGTGCAACCGAGGCCGGACTGTAACCAGATAACCCATGTGGATATAGGGTGCGGAGGTGGCCTGTTTTCGTGGGCGCTCCTTGACTGGGCACGAGAACATAACTTGCCGTTTAATCGGGTATCCCTACACGGATTGGACCACAGCCCGTCGATGATAACCCTCGC
>DAOULH010000100.1:0-58261 GCA_034420475.1 Dehalococcoidia bacterium | reverse complement strand
CGCGGCTTTCAACATCCTGGCGCAATGGAATGGATTGGAACCAGACGCTAATGGACGCATCCACCGCTCTATTGCTCATTTCACCCTCTGACTCTAACCGGCACCAATGGTTGCTATGGCGTCGAGATTGTCACGGCGCAAGCGCCTCGCAATGACACTTTCCCCACAAGTCTGAACAAGTTACTCCCGCGCCCGCTCATTGGCCCGCCCGGATGAAACCAGCCACCCGCTCCGCGACCATTATCACCGCCGGATTGATGGGCGCGCGCACCAGGTCGGGCATGATCGAAGCGTCAACGATGCGCAGCCCTTCGATGCCATGGACTTTCCCGTACTGGTCAACCACGGCCAACGGATCGCCGGACGGCCCCATCCGGCAAGTGCATGAGATATGGGAGTAGGTTGTCGCTTCCCGCAGCAGCCATTGGTCCAGGGCGTCGTCGCTGACCAGATCCCCGGCCTCGGGTTCGATGCGTCGCCCCAGCATGGGAGCAAGCTCACGTCGTTCCGCCAATTCCAGGGCCAGGCGAATGCCGGCCCGCAGCCGCTCCCGGTCAAAGGGTTCGGCCAGGTAGTTGTAGCGCAGGGCCGGCTGAACCCGGTAGTCGGACGAGGCGAGGGTCAACTCACCCTGGCTTTCCGGCAGCAGCAGGGCCACCATCATCTCCATGCGACGGTTGGCGGCGGCTTCTCCCGGATGTCCAAACCCTTGAGCCTGGACCTCCGGCGCACTTCCCTTGAACCGGGGCGCAACGGGACCGGCAAGGCTGATACCCAGATCGTTTCTCAAGTGGGAACCGGGAGCGGTCAGCCGCAGCGCCGCGCCGCCGGCGCCCCGGTTGGCAGGACCATCCAGACCCTCGCCGGCTTCCCAGGTCACGTACACCTTCGGGTGGTCTTTCAGGTTCCGACCCACGCCGGGGAGGTCCAGCGCCACCGGGATGCCCAGGTTCTCCAATTGACCCGCCGGGCCCACGCCGGATAGCAGCAACAGGTGGGGAGAACCGACGGCGCCGGCGCTGAGGATGATCTGTTCGGCCTCCACGGTGAAGGTACCTCCGCCACTCTCCACCAGGAGACCGACCGCCTTGGTCCCTTCGAAAACGATCCGGCGCACCTGGCAATTGGGCCGCACCGTCAGGTTGAGCCGGTGGCGGGCCTGGCCCAGGTAGCCCAGGGCGGCGCTGAACCGGACGCCGTTGTGGTTGTTGGTCACGCCCGGGCCGACGCCGTTGGAGTCCGGATGGTTGTGGTCGTGGGCCTCCTCGAACCCGCTGGCTCGACAGGCCGAGAAGAAGGCTCTCTGCGCGGCGCTCCAGGCTTCCGGGTTGGAATGGTGGACGAAGATCGGCCCATCGAAGCCGTGATAGTCTCCCTGCCGGTCGACGTCCGTTTCGGACTTGCGGAAGAACGGCAGGACCTTTTCGTAACTCCACTGGTCGTTGCCCCGGGCGGCCCAGGCGTCAAAATCCTCGGGAACGCCACGGTAGAAAGCCGAGGAGTTGATGGCGCTGGAGCCGCCGGTGACCCGGCCCCGGGGCACCAGCATCGGCGGCGCCAGGTCGGTCGCGGTTGCGGTGAACTGCCAGTTGTGCGGGTCGGTGGTCAACCATGCCGGATGCCCGGCGGCGGTTCGAACCGCGGGCGGCGTCGGAGCGGCGGCAAAGCCATACTTGAGCTCGTCGGGCAGCAGTTCAAAATCCGGATAGTCCGGCCCAGCCTCCAGTAATAGCACCGAGCGTCCCGGGTCTTCCGATAGCCGGGCCGCCAGCGCCGAACCGGCAGACCCGGCTCCGACAATAGCCACATCGTATTTCATGGTTCTCCTCAGTTTGAATGTATTTGGTCATAAGCAACTGTTTAGACTTGCGGGGAAATGTCATTGCGAGCGCAGCGCGGCAATCTCGTTGCCGTAGGAGAAACCCATGGGGGTGACGTTGCGGCTACAGCGTCGAGATTGCCACGGCGCAAGCGCCTCGCGATGACAACCAACTGGATTCTGAACAGTTATGGTCAAAAGACCGGAGGGGACGACTTGGCTGCAGATACACAAATTGATTAGAGGGGACGCTGCTAAAGACGCCCGTATCGGCAATCGCCGGCGTTGCGTTCGTATCGGTTTCCCTGCAAAGCGAGATTGTGGTCGTCCGTTACGAAGATACCGCACTCTCGGGAAGCGACAATCCGATTGCGCGAAACGGTATAGAGACGCCTGGGGTTGCCTGCGCTTTCAGGCGTTTGCCGCGCCGCATTGCTCCAGAGCCGGATGCCGTGGCGATTTCCCTCAATGCAATTGCCTTCGATGACGTTCTCCTGCCCGTGCTCAATGGCGATGCCGTCGAAACGGTTGGCGCGTACCTCGTTCCCTCGGACCGCCGAGTTGGTCGAATAGCCCAACCAGAACCCGTAGTTCGAATAGTTGGCGACGTTGTCTTCAAAGACGTTGACCGAGCAGAACACCGCCTCAAAGGCGTTGTTGGGCGAATAGCTGGCGTCATTATGGGCTATGAAATTGTCATTGGAGGGTTCGCCGTGGTGCCCCCGGATGAAGAACCCGTCGCCGCTGTAGCGCAGGCTGTTGCCGGTTATCCGGTTGTGGCTCGACCCGTCTTCCAGCAATATCCCCGCCGAGTCCGCAGTGTCGCACCAGAAGCGGTCGGTGTAGCGGATGCAGTGCTCGGCCTGGTTGTCCGATATTTCGTTGTGGCTGGACTTCAGCAGGTAAATGCCCACGTTTCCGCAGTATGAGGCACGGTTCCCCGAGATAACGTTGTGATCCGACCGGACCAAGCTGATGCCGTTGAAGTTGTTGCTCGTCTGGTTGTTTTCGACCACGCTGTTGCGGACACAATAGAGGTAGATCCCGCCGCCAAATCCTTCCTCCACCGGAGCCTCGATATCGGGCAGCCAGCCGGCATCAAGCGGGTTCGTGTTGTCCGACACGATGCAGTCGCTGATATTGAGGCTGCTCACGTTCTCGGCGCGTATCCCGTAGTGAAAGCCGATCACGATACCGTTGGCGATGGTGACATCCCGACAGTCGTGGACCCAAATCCCGACGCCGCCGTTTCGTTCACCGTCCAGCACCACGCCGGAAAGGTCCAGCGTCACCCCGTCAGTACAAATTTCGATGACCGTGCCGGACGACGCTGGAGCCTCAAGCCCCGGGTACAGGGACGGCTTGAAGGTGTACCGGGTGTACCGGTCCGGGACTACGGAGACACGGGTCATCGGAGTTCTGAAACGCCTACCCGGGTGCCGACACGGAAATCCGTCACCCTATCGGCGCGTGACGTTGGTCAGCCGGTTCAGTTCAGGCTCGGACCGCCCCCGGAGCCGCCGGAGATGAACCCCGGATGGTCGTCCAGGTCCGAGGCGTCGTCCTGGTGCTGGCCGCGCAGCACGCAGTGCCCGCAAACCTTGCACACCGGATGCCGGTTGGCGAATTTCGGATGCGGGATATTGCACGTCGGGCTGTCGGGGCGCTCGCACCGGGGACACCCGTCACACTTTCGGTTACCCGTGCCCTGTCCGGTCTGGGTTCGTGGCTCCAGTACTGTGACCATGATCGACGCCTTCCCCTCAGTTCTCAACGAAGTGGCCTGCCGCACCGGATTTCACGCCCGGCGCGGCAGGTCTTGACCAATGGCCCGCTGCGGTAACAGCCATCAGTTCCAGATCGCGGCTACCCGGTACGCCAACTGGGTGTGCGACTCCCGCACGTCCACGATCTCTGCCGGAACGTCGCCCAGGATGCCCAACGCGATGATCCAGTTCAGGATCTCGTGGTCTCCCGAGTCCTGGATCTCCTCGGGCGTAAGCTCCGCCAGTTTGCTCCCCTTGCCGGATCGCACCATTTCCAGGTAACGGCGGTCGGTCTCGATGTCTATCGCCCGGCACTGGAACTTGTGGGCCAGGAAACTGTGTGACCAACTGGAGGACGCCACCACGGCGACCCGCTCGTCCCTCGTGTCCAGGAACCGCCGGATCCCCTGTCCCAGCTGATAGCACCTCTGGGGCGTGGGACGCGGCGGATAATCGGGCCCGGCCTCTTCCCCATAGCAGTTGACGAACAGGGGCAGCAGCGGGAACCTGCCGTCGGGGTCCAGAAACACCAGCGGGTTGATGATGGCATGGGCCAGTCCCCAGTCCCAGCCCTTGAGGGCGCTGGAGGACGCCATGTCGAACCCGTCGCGGATCAGGAAGTTGCGCAGGTCCCGGGAAAACTCCCTGGGACACTGGAAGGTGAACTTGGTGTCGGGTTCAGCATCCCACAGGTTGGTGCGGGCCGCGCCGCGCTGGAAGGGGTAGCCGTCCACTTCGGCGCCGGTGTACAGGCAGAAGGGAGGCAGGTTGTCCTGTAGGAAGTTCTCCGCCTGGTCGTCGCCGATTACTATCAGGACATCGGGCTCCCATTCGTGGAGGCGGTCCCGCATGATCTTGAAAGACTCGACCACCTTCTTCTGGTCACTGATGTCCAGGCTCAGGCCGTTGTCATCGCCGAGCTCTGCCAGCAGTTGGGCGGGAGGCTCGTAGTTCGGTACGCGGGCAAATACCCGCTCTCGGCCCGTGGCCCATGCCTCGGGCGGGGTCAGGATGATCGGGCCGTGAGAACAGCCCAGCCCCAGTAGTTCAGCCATATTGTCCTCCTAACGAGCCGGAACCCTCGCACGGTTCGGTGAGTTTTCGCGATTGTAGGGATCGGCGTGGAGGACTGTCAATTTAGGCGGGTGCTTACCGGCGCCAAAAGCCATGCGGCGGTGCGCACCCACCAGTACGGCCGCGACCGCTTAACTCATACAGCGGCCTATTCTTCAGGGATCAGGCCGGCCGCTACCAGCGCGTCGCGCAGGGCGTCGCCCGAGATGGCGTGCCGGGCGGTCCAACCGCTGTCTGGTTGGCCGGCCATCCCGCGGGCCCACACGATGAGGACGCCGGCCTCCTCGTCCATGCCATCCGGAATAGTGGAACGCTCGATTTGCGATCTGGACACCATGGCCCACTCCTCGGTGGAGAACATGAGCCGGTTATTGCTGGTGGGCGCCGGTTCGGGCATTGATTGTCTCCTGATTGGAATCTGGCTCAGGGCCATCGTCAGGTTTGGCTGTTGTCGTCCTCGCGCGCCGGTACGTGCTGCGCCAGTTGCTCGATGGTTTCGGTGAAGGTGCGGTCACGGTCCCGCGACTCGGGGAACTCTTCTCCCAAGGGAGTGCCGCCGATGAAGCGGTACATTTCCGCGACGCCCTCGAAGAGGCGCGGCGTCATGCCCAGTTCCGCGAAGGTGTCGCGGATCTCCTCCATTTCGCTGACCCAGCGGCGCGAGCGCGGCGGCACGGTGGGAATGGTGCGTTCCATCCGTTGCAGCGCCGCCTGTTGACCTGACCGGAACTCTGCCAGCAGGGGCTCGGTCAGCCCCATCAACTCCGCCGCCATCAGCAGCTGGGTGTACAGCGCCCACGAACCCTTGGTCATGGCGGCGTAGCACATCTTGATGCCCGAAGCCTGACCCACTTCGCCGTCCAGGTTGAGTACAGTCAGACCAAAGTCGTTCAGCTGCTCAAACTGCCCCGCCTCGTGGCCGGCGGCGTAGAAATGCGGACTGTATCCGGGTCGCGGCGGCCCGCCGATTATGGAAACGTCCAAGAACCGCCCCCCGGCGGCGGTAATCACCGGCTCCAGAGTCCGCACGAGCTGCGGAGAGACGGCGTTGCACTCCGCAAACAGGGTGTCCGAACCGGTAGCGGCGAGCGCGTCGGCTACGCTTTGGCAAACTCCCGTCACCGCTGCGGAAACGGTCATGGACATTACCAGGTCCGACCGCTCCACCAACTCCTCCATCGTGGCAACATCGCGTATGCCGGCCTTCTCCGCCAGGCTGCGGGTCCGGTCGCTGCGGCCGGCCAGACAGGTGACCACGTCCACTTCGTTTTCCCGGAGGCGTTGACCGACGGCATGGCCCATGTCGCCGGGGCTCAAAATAGCCACTGTGCTGATATCCATGAACGTATTCTCTCAATCGAAATATAGAGCGAGAAAACTATAGCACAGGGGTATGGTCTGTCCGCCGCGAACCTCACGCGCACCCAGTTCCGCCAAGCCTGTCATTGCGAGCGCAGCGCGGCAATCTCGTCAAGGCAACGGACGCCTCCGCGGCAGCAGGATCGCCACGTCGCTGCGCTCCTCACGATGACAAACCGGGTACGCGTGAGCGCCGCCAAGCGGTTGCGTAGGAACCGCGAGACGGGGATACTGGGGCAGCAAACCACGATCTTGCGTCTCGCCGGCGACGGCTGGAGGTGACCATGGCATTCGCCCATCCGGAGTTCATAGTAAGCACCCAATGGCTGGCCGAGCATCTGGTCAACGACGATGTTCGCGTCTTCGAGACCACGGTGTTCCTGCACAACGTCGAGGGCGGCGGCCGCCGCGCCGAGTCTGGGCGGAGCGCGTATGAGACCGGCCACATCCCCGGGGCCGGATTTCTCGACCTCCAGGCCGACTTCTCCGACAACGACCAAGCCTACCGCTTCATGATGCCCTCTCCGGCGGCCTTCGCCGAAGCGGCCGGGCGACACGGCATATCGGAATCCTCCAAACTGGTTCTGTACGACCGTCTTGGTTCGCAGTGGGCAGCGCGGTTCTGGTGGATGTTCCGCTCCATGGGTTGCCACAACGCGGTGGTGCTGGACGTCGGCCTGCTCCGCTGGACGGCCGAGGGTCGGGCGACGTCAACCGACCCGGCGACATACGCGCCCGCCGTTTTCAGCCCCACACCCGACCCGGCGCGCTTTGCCGATCTTGCTGAGGTAAAGGCGTTCATCGAGAGCGGCGACGGTGGCGGAAGCTGCCTGATCAACGCCCTGGGACGGGATCAGCACTCCGGCGCCGACGGCGGCAGCGGCTACGGCCGGGCCGGACACATCCCCGGCGCGACCAACGTCCCATCAGGAGAGTTGATCGACCCCGAAACCGGGCTCTACCGGCCGGCGGACGAACTCGCGGCCCTGTTTGAAGGGGCGGGCGCGGACCAGTCCAAACGGGTGGTCACCTACTGCGGCGGCGGCATCGCGGCCTCCAACGACGCTTTCATACTCGCCATGCTGGGCTACGAGAACGTCGCTGTGTACGACGCCTCCATGTCGGAGTACGCCGCCGATCCGTCCCTGCCATTGGTGGCCGACTGAGCCAGCCGCATCGTCGCCAAGGAGGTGAGCCATGACCCAGGTCGCCACGCTGAACGACACCCTGGAATTCGGGCTGTTCGACTGGATCGAATGGGACAAGTCGGCGCCCAGCGAGATCTTCGAAAACCGGCTGCGGATGCTGGAATACGCCGACCGCAGCGGGTTCTACAGCTACCACCTGGCGGAGCATCACATCACCCCGCTGAGCGTCTCACCCTCGCCCGCGGTGTTCCTGGCAGCCGCCGCCCAGCGCACCACGAACCTGCGTCTGGGGCCGCTGGTGTTCCTGCTCCCGTTCTACAACCCCATCCGCCTCTACCATGAAATCTGTATGCTGGACAACCTCAGCAACGGCCGCTTGGACCTGGGCGTGGGGCGGGGTGTCTCGCCCGTCGAGGCCGAGGAGTTCGGCGTCGACCTTGGCATCAGCTGGGAAATGTTCAACGAACAGATGGACATGTTCACCAGCGGCTTCACCACCGGAATGCTGAACTACCAGGGAAAGCACTACCACTACGAGGACATCGAACTCTGGATTGCGCCCCACCAGAAACCCTATCCGCCGCTCTGGTACGCCAGCAACAACATCGAAACGGTGCCGTGGATGGCCCAGCACGGCTTTAACACGTGCACCGTGTTTGCCGACAACGCCGGCGTCAAAGCCCACTACGACCTGTACAAGCAGGTGTGGGCCGCCGACCGCATGGCCGACGGCATGAACAGCCACGTGTCTGCACCCAAGCTGGGCCTCGTGCGCCACATGTACATCGCCGATACCGAAGAAGCGGCCCGAGCGGAGGCCAAAGCGGCCTACGGCACCTGGTTCCACAACATCGACTACCTGTGGGCCAAGAACAACCTGGACCGCCTGGGCGCAATGCGGGATTTCGACGCCCTTGAAACGAAAGACGTGGTAATCGTCGGCACGCCGTCCACCGTCAGGGAACGGGTACAGCGGGCCATCGACGAAACGGGCATCAACTACTTCTGCCCCATATTCGCGTGGGGCGACCTGACCCCCGACCAGGTCATGCGGTCCATGGGGCTGTTTGTCGACGATGTGATGCCCCACCTGAGGCCCGGCGGCTGATTCCGCAAACACCGTTGAGGCATACACAGGAGACCCGCAATGTCATCCCGCGCATCCTATGCACCGGCAACCGCCGATTCCATCAGCAGGACCATCGAAGCTCTGGCCGCACGCAACGTGGAGGCTGTTCTGGTGGAAAGTCGGGAGGCGGCGCTGGCCATGCTCAAGGAACTAGTGCCGGAGGGTTCCGAGGTCTTCGTGAGCACCTCGGAGACGCTGGACACCATCGGCTACACGGCGTACATGGACGGCAACGAACGTTATGCAAACCTGCACGACCAGATGGTGGCCCACACTGATCCGGTTGCACAGCGCGAGTTCCGCCGCAAGACCACCATCGCCGACTATTTCGTCGGCAGCGTCCAGGCCATCGCGGAGACCGGCGAGATCGTCGTTGCCAGCGGCTCGGGCAGCCAGATCGGGGCCTTCGCCTACGGCGCGAAGCGAGTGATCATGGTGGCCGGCACGCAGAAAATCTGTCCCACCCTGGCCGACGCGGAAGCCCGCACCCGCGGGTTCACCCTGGAGCAACACGACCGCTGGCTGGAGGGGCGCGGCTCTACGCCCACTCCCATCGGCAAGTACCTGGTGATGGAACACGAGCCGGTGGTCGGCCGCATCACCATGATCCTCATTCCGGAAAGTCTCGGCTGGTAATCCACACACGCAACACCGCAAGGGGGTAGTGAGATGGCTGAAAAACAACGCATGACCACCAGGCTCAAGGAGCTGTTTGAGCGGCCGGAGATCTTCGTCCTGGCCGGCGGCATGAACGCCATGGGCGCCAAGATGGCCGAGGCGCTGGGGTTCGAGGCCTTCTATATGTCGGGCGGCAACACCTCGGCGCAGGTCATGGGCCTCACCGAGGGCGGCACCAGCATGCGCGACATGGTGGACAACGCCCGGAAAATCGTGAACACCATCGACATCCCGGCGTTCGTGGACATGGATACCGGCTACGGCGACGCCATCCAGGTCTACGAGACGGTCAAGGAGTACATACGGGCTGGCATCGCCGGCACCCACCTGGAGGACCAGACCTACCCGCCCAAATCCGGCCCCCGCCGCCGCTGCGTTTCCATCGAGGAAATGGTGGGCAAACTCCGGGCCGCCATGGACGCCAAGATGGAGTACGACCCCGACTTCGTGATCGTAGCGCGGTGTGACTACGCCGGCGTGCCGGGGGCAACCTTCGAGGATGTGATGGAACGCTGCCTGGCCTACAAGAGCGAGACCAACGTGGACGTGGTGTGCCCGGCCGTATCCTCATGGGAGGACAACAAGGAAGCCATCCGCCGCATTCCCGGCCCGGTGTTGCCTCTGTTCACCCACGGCAGCCAGACCCACCCTACGCTTCAGGAGTTGCAGGACGCCGGAGCCGCCGCGGCCTGGTATCCCGCCCTCACTACCATGGCGGGGTTGCAGGCATCCTGGGACTTCCTCAGTGATTTCCAGGATCGCGGCACCGCTGCCATCGACGATTTCCTGGCTGCGGCGGCGCAGAGCAAGTGGGGCGTCGCCACCAACGGCGGCATCCTCGGCGCGGACCGCATCCGCGAAATGGAGGACAAGTACCTGCCTGATCGTCCTCTGTAAACTCGCCAATGCCGGAAGCGGTACCAGCCAATAAATAGGAGTTATGTCAATGAAATACGATCATATCGTAGTCGGCGGCGGCACGGCCGGGTGCATCGTGGCGACGCGGCTTTCCGAGGACCCGGACCGTTCGGTGCTGCTGCTGGAGGCCGGCCCTGACTTTCCGGACTTCGACCAGTTGCCCGACATGCTCAAGCTGGGTTGGGGAACGGTGAACCTGGAGGCCCGCGCCGCCGGTTCGCCCTACAACTGGTCCTTCACCGGCAAGGCCACGCCGGAGCAGGCCGAGCCGATGCCGGTGCCCCGCGGCAAGGTGCTGGGCGGCTCCAGCGCCATCAACGGCCAGACCTTCATCCGGGGAGCCCCCGAGGACTTCGACACCTGGGAGTCCTGGGGCAACGACGGCTGGGGATACCTGGAATGTCTGCCCTACTTCCGCAAGCTGGAGAACGACGCGGATTTCCACGACGATTTCCACGGCACCGACGGGCCGGTTCCAGTGCGGCACCACCAGCGCGAGACCTGGCCGCCTTCCCAGGAAGCCTTCTTCCAGGCTGCCACGGCCGCCGGATACCCCTTCCATCCCGACGTGAACAACCCGGAGGCTACCGGCGTCAGCCTGCGCGCTGAGAACAACATCGACGGCGTGCGCATGAGCATGGCCCTGTCCTACATCAGCTCAGTACGTCACCGGCTGAACCTCACTATTCGCGCCAACGTCCAGGCCCGCAAAGTGGCGCTGGAAGGTGGTTCGACAGGCTCACCACGAGCGGTGGGAGTGGAGGTTGAGAGCGGCGGCGACACTTTCGTCGTCGAGGGCAACGAGATCATCCTGTGCGCCGGGGCGGTCGCCTCGCCGCAACTGCTGATGCTGTCCGGCATCGGGCCGGCGGACCAGTTGCAGGCGCAGGGCATTCCGGTGGCGGTGGAACTGCCCGGCGTCGGCCAGAACATGCGCGACCACCCCAACGTGTCGGTGCGTTTCATGGTCAAGGAGGACGTTCCCCAGGACCCCAACGGCATGAGGGCGCTGCGACTGCGTTTCACCGCCTCGGGCTCGGATACGCCCAATGACATGATACTTTCGCCGGCGTCGCTGAACACCGTGGTTCGGGACGACAACCCGGCGCACACGGTCAACTGCGGCCTGTACCTGGCGGCCGGCAAGGGCGAGCTGAGGTTGGAATCCTCAGATCCAAACACTGCGCCCAGCATGGACTATCGTTACCTGGAAGAGGACTGGGACCGGGAACGGTTGCGGGAGGCGGTGCGCCTCTGCGTGTCCTTCTTGCAGCACAGCGCCTACGACGGGATCATCGACGAGATAACCGCTCCCACGCCGGCGGACCTGGAGAGCGACGACACTCTGGATCTGTGGCTGCGCCGCAACATCAGCACGTCGTATCACATCTCCGGCACCTGCAAGATGGGACCGGACGCCGACCCCATGGCGGTAGTCGATCCGCAACTGCGGGTGCGCGGCGTATCCAACCTCAGGGTCGCCGATGCGTCGATCATGCCCGACGTGGTGCGGGCCAACACCAACGTCACCACGATGATGATCGCCGAGCGCGTCTCCGATTTCATCAAGTCGGGGAAGTGATCGCGGCGACCAGGTCTTCGCTTGACCCCGTGATGTAACCGTTCAAATAACGGTCAAACAGGCTGCGATACTCGTCCACCTGGGCGTCGATGTCGCAGCCTTTCTCATCCTGGACCTCCACTTCGAGGATCTGCCCGACTCCTTCCACCGTGTCCAGGTTGAAGATTACGTTGTCCTTCTGCCACAGTTCGCGCTGCTTGCGCACGACGGCCCGGGTCCCCAGGGCAGCCTCCAGCACTCCGGCCATTGCCGAGTCCTCCACCGCCGCTATCCGGAACCGGCTGGTCCTGGCCCCGTCCTCCTGGCCCTCGACGTAGTAAATCAGCTCCGAAGACTCCGGTTCCACGCGGAGTTTGAGCCGCCGCGTTCCTCCGGAGGCGTCTGCGGGTGGGAGCCGATAGTAGTAGTCGACCTGTTCCTTGACCTCGACGAGAGCCGCCGACTGCTCGCGCAGTATCTCGCGAACGGGCGCGAAGTCGGGGCAGTAGGCCTTGATTTCGCGGTTGAGTCTGGAATCCATAAAACGCCCTTGCCGTTTGAGGCGGCCGTGCCACGTCACGGCCCCGGATGCCGGGAGCATCCGGGTTAGATGCCCGTCTGCGACATTCACCCATTGCGCCGATCACGACAGACCCCTGCGATACGAAATCAGAGGGGCAGATATACCGCCTGGCCCGTCATGGCGCTGCGACCGACGGCCTCGGTCCATTCCATGTAATGTACGCCGGTCTCAAAGGCCACCATGTCCACGATCTCGGTGCCGCGGATGGCGTTGGTGAACTGCTCCTCGACCCGATACCGGGCCTGCGTCTCGGGCGGGTTGGGCACCTCGGTCAGCTCGGAGTCGCCCCGCTTGCCGGCCCACACCCGGCGCTGGGAGTCCACGTGAATCGTGCCCTCGGTGCCGAACATCCAGATCTGGCTGCCCCGGTTCAGCCCGGAGGTAGCGCTCATCTGCATGTGCACCTGGGCGCCGTTGGCCAGTTCGTAGAGTATGTCGATGTGGTCCGGGATGGACACCGACGTGAGATGCCCGCTGTCGTCCCGCCGGTAGGGCACGTGCACCTTGCCCATGGCCATGACCCGGGTCCCTCGTCCCAACCAGCGCATCATGGACTCGTAGGATGCGCCAATGTTCAGGGTGTTGTAGCCACTGAGGGCACGGTCATGCCGCCAGTGCACCGGGCCATCGAAGTCGGCAAAGTTGTTCTGCAACGACGTGAAGTCCACCGACAGCAACTCGCCCAGGTGTCCCTCGTCGATCAGCCGCTTGATGACGTTGTCGATGGTGTAACTGGTGGAGGTGGGCGTGAGTTGACACACCAGATGGGGATGAGCCCGCGAGGCGGCCAGCATCTCCCGGGCTTCCGCGGCGTCGTTGGCCATGCGGGCCTCGGTGAGCACGTGCTTCCCGGCCTCCAGCGCGGCCAGCGTCATCGTCCGGTGCATGTACGGCCAGGTGCCGATGCAGACGGCGTTGACCTCGTCGTCCTCCAGGACTTCGCGCCAGTGCCCGTACACCTTCGGAATGTTGAACTGGTCCGCGATAACGCGGCCGGACTGGACGGTCCGGTTAGCCACGGCCACGAGTTCGCAATCGTCCACACCCTGGAAGCCGGGGATGTGACGGTTGCGCACGTTGCCGCCCGCCCCGATCAATCCGACCCGGATTGGTTCACCAGCCATCGTATCTCTCCTCAATCATCAGCGCTCTTGCAGGGCTCAATGGCGTGAGGTCACTCATTCGTCCTGAATGATGACGGTAACGCCGCTGTTGCCAGCCCGCTCCCGGTTGGCGTCGGAGATAGACGTTCCGATCACAGCGGCGTGGGTGGTCGTATCGCTGGCCGTCCGCAAGATGCGGGCCCGGTCGCGGGCCCGGTCAACGCCGCTGTCGTCTATGGTGATGGAGATTTCTCCGACGACGTACACCTCTTCCCCTTCCGGTGAACTGCCCCGCAGGATGACATCGGTCCGGTCGAGTTAGTCGGCATCGTCTTCCGTGATGATCCCCTGGTCGGCGCTATCGTTCAACAGGTTGGCAATTGTGTCGCCGCCCGGTCGGTTGATGGCGAGGAGCACTTCTGCGCTCCTGACGCCGAGGTATCGCCTGACGATCCGGGACGCCCGTCTGACCACCCTGCGCTCGTAATCAGTCCCAGTCAGGTTGTTGAGTTGACCGCGCATGATTCTCTGTTCGGCGGCGAGGTCGTCCACCCGCTCTTCCAGAATAGTGAGCCTTCGGTCAAACACCTCAGCCATCCGGACTACGGCGTCGGCCAGATCGGCTACCTTCTGAGGAAGGTCCAAGAGTTCCCGTGTCAGGATCCGCTGGCGCAACGCCTCTTCTACCTGTGGATCGCTGTCCAAGGCTGCCAGGATCTCTGATATTTGATTCGGTGCAGTCATGGTCAACGGCGGTTGATGCGGGTCTGCTAAGTGTAACGCAATGTGGGCTGTATAATACGCCCGAAAACGGCCTGGAGCAGCGAAACATGGCGAATCTGACCAACACGCAACGTATCGGCGCACTGGTGCCCGCCACCAACCCGGTGGTGGAACCGGACTTCTACCGGGTGGTGCCACCGGAAATCACCGTCCATTTCGAGCGCATGTGGAACGGCACGTGGGGCAGCCAGCCGGAAACCTCCGCCGAATCGGGTCACCGTCTCAGCATGACCAGCGCGGAAGCCAACGAGGTTGACTACGCGCTGTTCGGTTTTGACGTGGGCAAGATGAACGAGGACGTGGCTCGCGGCGCCAGCGCCCTGTCCAACATCGGGCCCGACGTGCTGGTGTACGCCTGCACCTCCGGCACCTGGCACAAGGGCTACATGGCCTACGACCAGGCGATGGCGAAACTCATGGAGGAAGCCAGCGGCGTGCAGTCGATAACCGCCGTGGCCTCCTGCATCGCTGCCATGCGCCACATGGGCAGCCGGAAACTGAGCATCGCCGGCCCGTACCGCAACTTCCACCTGCGCAACCGCCTGAAGCCACTGATGGAAGAGGCCGGCTTCGAGGTCCTGAGCGCCGACGGCGCGCCGTGGATGGAAGACTCGATGAACCCCCGGGAGATCGACATGGACCCGCCCCAGGCCATAATCGATTTCGCCATCGCGGTCGCCCACGACGAGGCAGACACCATCTTCCTGCCCGGCACCGCCTGGCGCGCCCTGGACGCGGTGGAAGAACTGGAGCAGAAACTGGGCAAGACGGTAATCTCGGTCAACCAGGCTACGATCTGGATGGCCCTGCGGCGGGTGGGCTGGACGAAACCCATCGACGGCTACGGCAGCCTGCTGCGCAACCTGGAATGAGCAACGCATCGGACACATTGGCAACAACGGAACGGGAGGTCCAGCATGGTCACCAGCAAGCAAGCAACCACCTACGAAGTCGACATTGAGGACGTGGAGTATCTTCGCCACGGCGATGCTCCCCTGCTGGCGCGACTGTTCCGTCCTCGGGGCAACGGCCCCTTCCCGATCATGGTCGAGTTGCACGGCGGGGCGTGGGTGCGCGGAGACCGTCATAACGGCAACATGGCCAATGAAGCGCTGGCCCGCAACGGCGTCATCGTGGCGGCCCTGGACTTTCGCGTTCCGCCCGTTGCGGGGTATCCCGCCTCTTTCGCCGACATTCACTACGGAATCCGCTGGTGCAAGACCCAGGCGACGGCGTGGAACGGCATCCCGGGCAAGGTCGGCGCCATGGGCACCTCCAGCGGCGCGCACCAGGCCATGCTCTTGGGAATGCGTCCCAACGATCCGCGCTACGCGGCGCTGCCCCTGCCTAACGGCGCCTCGGCGCTGGACGGCACCCTGGGCTGCGTCATCATGGTGTCCCCGGTGATCGACCCGCTGGGTCGTTACCTCTACGCCAAGGGACTGCGCGACGACGTGACCCCGCCGGCCGGCATGGCCGACCGGGTCGGTCCCATGCACGACCTGTACTGGGTCACCGAAGAGGCGATGGCCGAGGCGGCGCCGGCCCGCGCCCTGGCCGCCGGCGAGCGCATGGAGCTTCCGCCCACGCTGTGCCTGGCCCGCTCCTACGAGGAAGCCCACCCGCGCCCGGACCTGGACGAGTTCATCGCCCAGTACCGCAAGGCCGGCGGCCCCATCTATGTCAAGATTTTCGAGGGCGAAGGCGAGCGACTGCTGGAGAACCCGACCACCCAGGTGGCGCAGGAAGCCCTGGAACGCATGACGGCGTTCATCCGCCAGCACTTGGGATAGACCGTCGCGCGTTCGGGAACGCGATCGAACCGCTGAGGGGTCCAGTGTGCGTACTGGACCCCTTTTCATGCCGGATGCTAAAGCTGGAAAACATGATGCTATACTTGCGCGAACGGAGTAAACCCAATTGTAATTCAGCACAATTCAGCGATTGATTAACGAAAAGGAGGTGGGTCATGTCTCGCGTTACTATGATTCAGCACATCAACATCCAGATCAGCGACAAGGACCGGAGCCGGGACTGGTACGAGAAAGTGCTGGGCGCGGAGTTCCTGGATCGCGGTCCTGAGTTGAACCAGCGCCAGTTGCAGTTGCGCATCGGCAACGGAGAAATCCACAGCACCTTCACGCCCAACCCCAATCCGTCAGGGCATTTTGCCGTGGAGATCCACGACTGGGAGGAGATGATCGCCAACCTGGACGCCCTGGGCGTGCCGTACTCAAAACCCTCCATCCGCGAGTACAGCGGCGGCCACTCCACCTACATCAACGACCCTGACGGGAACATGATCGAGTTGGTGCAGCACCCGCTGGGCCTGCGGGACTCCAGGGGCAACACCGTGGAAATCGCCCACGATCCCGACGGAATGGTTTGGGCCCGCAAGGCCGGCTACGGGCCGTCCACCGGGTAACACGCGCGTCAACACCGTCCGCCGCATTTCAAACAGGGGGAAGAAGTTATGCCTTACTACATGTACGTCGCCGTCCAGGGCGACAACAAGATCTCGGTCTTCACCATCGACCCCGATACCGGCGGGATGACCCTGCAATCCGACGTGGCCGTTGACGGCGGCCCGTTCACCATGGCGATCAGTCCCGACCGCCGATTCCTCTACGTGGGCTGCCGGGAGATCACCCAGCTGGTCAGCTTTGAGATCGACCAGTCCAACGGCGGCCTGACCCGGAACGGGTCCGTGCCGCTGGATGCCTGGCCCGTGTACGTGGCAACCGACCGGCGAGGCCGGTTCGTGCTGTCGTCCTACTACCAGGGCGCGCGCGTGGCGGTGCATCCCATCGGCGATGACGGCTCGGTGGGCGGCGACGCCGTGGTATCGCTGGAAACTGCCACCGGCGCCCACGCCATGCAGACCGACCCGACCAACGCCTACGCCTTCGTGCCACACATTGCCGGCAACGGCCCCAACTCCATCTGGCAGTTCCGGTTCGACGAGAACACCGGGCAAATCACGCCCAACTCGCCGGCCACCGTGGACCCGGAGGAGTTCCTGGGGCCGAGGCACTTCTGCTTCCATCCCTCGCTGGATGTCCTGTATTTCTCGAATGAGCAGGGCTGCAGCGTGAGCGCCTACAACCTGGACACCTCCAACGGCACGCTGTCGCTGTTCCAGACCGTAACCACCCTGCCACCGGAAGGATTCAGCGAGCGGAACACCTGCTCCCAGATCCAGATCACGTCCTCGGGTCGGTTCCTGTACGCGCCCAACCGGGGCCACGACAGCATCGCCTGCTACACGGTGGATGCGGAGACGGGAGCGCTGACATCCAACGGCATCGTCCAATCCGAGCCGCGGCCCAACGCCCTGTGCCTCGACTTGCAGGACAAGTTCATCTACTCCGCCGGCCAGGATTCGGGCCAGATGGCTATCTTCGGCGTTGACGGGGATTCCGGACAGTTGAGCCGGATTGCGACCCATCCCCTGGGTGAAGGACCGGGCTGGATTTCGATCACCGAACTGTCCGGCTGATCCCGCCGACACTGGCAACACGCGACTTCGTAGGAGGCAATCATCATGAGCAAGAACTACAGCATCTGCGTGGGAGCGACGGGATTTGGCGGCGGTGTCTGGCACAGCCCGGACGCAGGAGAAAACTGGACGCGGATCCGTGACCCATTCCCGCTGGGCAGCCAGGTCCGGGCCATGGCGGTGTATCCCGACAATCCCAGCCGCATCCTGGCGGGAGCCGACAACGGCATCTACCGCAGCGAAGACACCGGCGCCTCGTGGGAGAAACTCTGGTCACCCATGGACGGGGTGCCCATCTGGTCCATCGCCATTGACCCGGAGGACACCGATACCATCTTCGTGGGCATCAAGCCGGCGGCGCTGTTCCGGTCCCGGGATGGCGGCGAGAGCTGGACCAAACTGTCCGTCCAGATGGCCCAGGAATGCCACATCGGCCCGCCCATGGTGACCATGCTGATGGTGGACCCGAAGGACCACCGCACCGTCTGGGCCGGCGTTGAAGTGGACGGCGTGTACCGGAGTCTGGACGGCGGCGACACCTGGACCCACGTCGAGGGCGGCGTCCACCCGGACATCCACGGCATGGCCATCGGCTTGGGCGAGCCCAACCGGGTGCTGGCCAGCACGCCCCGGGAGATTTACGCCACCACGGACATGGGCGAAAGCTGGCAGTCGGTGGTGACCACCGACCAGTTCGTCTTGCCCTACAGCCGCGGCATCGCCGTCAAGCCCGACAACCCCAACGTGATCTTCGCCGGGGTGGGCGACACTGCCATCGGGGGCGCCGGGGCTATTCAGCGTTCCACTGACGCCGGCCAGACCTGGGAGCGCCGCCCGCTGCCGGTGGAGCCCAACTCCAACATCTGGCAGTTTGCCACTCACCCGGCAGACCCCGACTTCGTAGTGGCTTCCAGCCTCATGGGAGAGCTGTACTCCAGCGACAACGCGGGGGACTCGTGGGTCAAGGTGAACCGGGAGTTCACTGAGGTGGGCGCCGTGGTGTGGGCACCCAACTGATCATTTCGTCAGAATCAGGATAATCCTGATTTTAGGATTGACAGGATTGAAACTATTTCAGGCAGAGCGTTCCCAATCCTGACAATCCGTAAATCCGGCAAATCCTGATTCTGATGATTTCTAATAGAAGCATTGCGTTACAATGCCCCAGTGACCGACGCATCAACTGGCGCGGCAAGGAACGCTAAATGTCAACAACCCCAGCGCCGCAGCCCAACTTCTTCGCCCAGAGGGCGCACCGGTTCCTTGCGGCGCTGGTTTTTCGAGATTTTCGCTTCCTGGCTTTTTCCACGCTGTGCAGCAGCAGCGGCGCCTGGGCCCTGATCGTGGCCCGGGGCGCGTGGGTTTACAGCATCCCCGAGTTGCAGGGCACGCAGGGGCTATGGGTCGGGTTGATCACCTTCGCGGCCATGTCGCCGCGCTTCTTTGCGACCCCGTTCATCGGCTACCTGGCCGACAAGATGACCCGCAAGACCCTGCTGCAACGGGTGTACATTCTCCAGATCGTCCAGGCGTCCATCATGGCCCTCATCGTGATGCTGGGCGTGTCCAACCCCTGGTACGTTGTCGCGCTGGCGGTGCTGAACGGGACGCTGCGGTCCACGCAGATGACTGCCTCCCAATCCTTGACGCCCAACCTGGTGGACCGGGACCGTCTGCCCAACGCCGTGGCGCTCAACCAGGCCATGCAGCAGGGCTCTCGCGCCGTGGGTCCCGCCATCCTGCTGGCGATATCCGTAACCGTGGGCAGCAGCGCCATTTTCGGGTCCGGCGGTTTTGACTTCTCGCTCCAGGATCTGGTGCTCACCATGGGCACCTCGGCCATCGTGTTCTGGGCTTGCGCCGTTTTCTACCTGGTCGCCCTGGCATCCGCGCTCAACATCAGGTTGGCGTCAACAGGAGTCATCGACCGGCGTCGCGGTTTCTGGGCCAACGTAGCGGCCGGGTTCTCCTACATTTACAGCACGCCGCTGGTCTTCGGCATCCTCATGATGGCGCTGGCCCACTGCGTGCTGGTGATGTCCTTCGAGTCGATGCTGCCGCCCCTGGCGCTGGAGAAACTCTCTCCCGACGGCATAACGTTCAACCAGAACGACGTCTACGCGCTGATGGCCGCTCTTGGGGTCGGGGCTCTGTTTTCCTCGTTGTTCGTTGGCGGCATCGTCAACCACATGACCCGCGGCAAGGTGTTCCTGTTGCTGGGCTTCACCAGCAGCCTCACGCCCATCGGCATGGGACTATCCTCCCAAACCGGCATATCGGTATTCGCGGCGGTACTGATGGGGTTGGGCACCTCCGGCTTCATGACCATCACCCACACCGTGATCCAGTCGGTGGTTCCCGACGAGATCCGGGGCCGGGTCTCCTCCGCGTATTCCATGCACATCGGCGGGAGCATGGCCTTCGCCAACCTGCTGTACGGCCGCCTGGCCGACTTCTGGTCGGCGGGCATGGTCATGTCGGTGGCAGGAGCCGCGTTCACCCTGGTGGTGCTGGGCACAGTGATCGGCAGCGGCTTCTGGCGAGACATCTATTTCCGGGGAACCGCCCGCCCGGTGGTGGCCGCCGCCAGCCCCGGTGGTGGCAACGATTAGCCGGACGCCGCCAACAACGAACTGACGGCCACGACACACGCCGTGTTCATGAAGTGATCCCGCGGGGAATACAGGCATTTCCTGGGGTCTCGGTTATGTGATTCCACGATAGAAAACATTGACGAATTGTGGCTTTCGGGCTAGCATGGCGCACAAATTAACGAATTGCTGCCAACCGCCGTGGCCTGCCCGAAGAAATGGCCGTTTCGACACGCCCCGGCGCCAATCCCGGTAGGACTAAAAACCGCCGGGCCGTTGGTGGTTAGTTACGTCGGAAACTACCATTCAGGAGGTAACAGGATGGCAGAACAAGACATTGCCTTGATGGCTCACCTCATGCGCCGCGCCGGTTTCGGGGCGACCTATGAGGAACTGGAGGCGCGCGCCGCCAAGGGCTACGAGGCCACGGTGGAAGAACTGCTGAACCCGGAGTCCCAGCCCGATATCCAGAATGACATCCTGATGCGCTATCAGCCGCAGTGGGTGTCCAAGGCGGGCCTCGAGGGCCAGCAGGAAGAGTGGACCTACCGGATGATCAACACCAAGCGGCCGCTTGAAGAGAAGATCGCCCTGTTCTGGCACCACATCTTCTGCACGGGCCACGCCAAGTGCGAGTATCCCAAGCAGCAGAATATCGAGCTCGACATGTTCCGCACCCTGGGGTTCGGCAACTTCGAGACCCTGCTCATGGGCCTGTCCACGGACCCGGCCATGGTGTTCTACCTGGACAACTGCATGAGCCACAAGGACGCCATCAACGAGAACTGGGGCCGCGAGCTCCTGGAACTGTTCTCCCTGGGCGTCGGCATGGACGGCAACGCCAACTACTCCGAGGACGACGTCAAGGAAGCCGCCCGCGCCTTCACCGGGTGGACCGTGACCAACTCCATCCCGCGCTACCCTTACGGCAAGTACGAGGCCGCGTTCATTTACGACCCGTCCGACCACGACTACACCGAAAAGACGTTCCTGGGTGAGACGGGCAACTTCAACGGCGAGGACATCGTCAAGATTGTCGCCCGGCAGCCGGCAGCCGCCCGGTTCGTGGCGCGGCACATGTACAACTTCTTCGTCGCCGATGAGCCGCAGGTTCCCGCCTGGCAGAATACGCCGCCGCGTGATCCGGAAGCCATCAAGATGCTGGAAGACGAGTACTTCCGCTCCGGCTACGACATCCGGTCGATGCTCCGCGTGCTGTTCAACTCCGACTTCTTCAAGAACGCCCGGTTCGAGAAGGTGAAGAGCCCCACCGAGACCGTCGTGGGCACCATGCGCCTGGTGGGCGACTTCGACATGCCGCGCCCCGGCCTGAACGCCATGACGCTGACCATCCGCTACATGGGCCAGGACCTGCTCAACCCGCCCACCGTGGAGGGCTGGCACACCGGCCGCGAGTGGATCGACAGCGGCACGCTGGTGGAGCGCATCAACTTCACCGCCGACGCCGTGGGCGACACCTCCCATCGCGGCGTGCAGGCGATCATCAACCGCCTGGGTTCCGAGGGCGACACCATCTCGTCCGAGCGCCTGGTGGACGGCTGCCTGCAGCTCCTCGGCCACTACCAGTTGGCCGACGTCACCCGCAACGAGCTGATCGCGCTGGCGGACAGCGAAGGCGAGCTGCGGACCGGCACCGACGAGTTCGGCACCCGCGTCGGGCAGATGCTGCAGTCCATCGTGGCGACCACCGAGTACCTGTTCGAGTAACCAAAGGGGGAATGATATGACATCCACCAAGAAAGATCCGGTGCTGGTGGTCCTCCAGTTGTCGGGGGGCAACGACGCCCTGAACACGATCGTCCCTTACGGCGATCCCCTGTACCTGGACAACCGGCCCAACGTGCGGATACCTGTCGACCAGGTTCTGCCCATCAATGACCGCATCGGCTTCAACCCGGCCATGGCGCCGATGAAGCGGCTGTACGACGAGGGCAAGGTCGCCATCATCCAGGGCGTGGGGTATCCCAGCCCCAGCCGGTCCCACTTCCGCTCCATGGACATCTGGCACACCTGTGAGCCGGACAAGGTCGGAGACGAGGGCTGGCTGGGCCGCGCCGTGCGCGACCTGGACCCGCAGAAGGAAAACGTGCTGACCGGCGTGAACTTCGGCCGCGGCCTGCCGCGCTCGCTGGTGGCCCCGGGCGTCCCCGTCGCCTCGGTGGGCAACCTGGAGACCTACGGCGTGCTCACCGGCATTGAGGTTGAAGAGCAGCGCACCAAGGCGCTGGACGTGTTCTCCCGGGTGTACTCGCCCATGCTGGGCCAGGGCCCGGTGCTGGACTACTTCGCCCAGACCGGCCTGGACGCCCTGGAAGGCGCCGACATCCTGAGCACCGCCCCCCAGATGTATTCCTCCTCGGTGGAATACGGGAACGACACCGTCGCCCAGTACATGCGCAACATCGCGCAGACCCACCTGGCCGGCTTCGGCACCCGCGTGCTCTACACGACCGCGCCGTACAACAGCTTCGACACCCACGCCGGCGAGTTGGCCAACCACACCCGCCTGTGGACCGAGACATCCCACGCTGTCGCCGACTTCTACGACGACCTGAAGGAACACAACGCCGGCGACGACGTCATCCTGCTGGTTTTCACCGAGTTCGGGCGCCGCGTCCACGACAACGGCTCCGGCACCGACCACGGTTCCGGCGGAGTGGCCTTCGTGGTGGGTGAGCAGGTCAAGGGCGGTCTCTACGGCGAGTATCCTTCGCTGGAAGAGAACAAGCTACTGGAAGGCGACCTCCACTTCAACAACGACTTCCGCGGCCTGTACTCCACGCTGCTGGAGAAGTGGATGGGCCTGGACGCTCAGCCCATCGTGAACGGCTCCTTCGAGCAGATGGACTTCATTTAGTCGGCGCAGGGAGGCGATTATGGTTACCGCACAGAGAATTTCCCACGTCCAGCTGCAGTACAGCCACACCATCGGGCGCGGCGAGCAGTTCGGACCGGGTTTCACCTATCCGATCCACATGGCCCGGGGCGAGGACGACCTGATGTACGTCCTGTGCCGGTCCTCGGAATACCGGCCGGAGGGCACCCGCATCACGGTGTGCACCGTTGACGAGGAATACGTCAACGCCTTCGCCCGCGGCGTCCCGCAACAGGGCCCCCACGAATACAACTTCGAGGATGGCTCCCTGGTCTGGCCCGTGAACGTGGCCATCGCCAGCGACGGCACCGTTTACGTGTCCGACGAGTGGCTCCACCGCATCTCCAAGTTCACCCGCGATGGCGAGTTTATCGGCAAGTGGGAGGAGAACATCGGCAGCGGTGACGGCCAGTTGGACCGGCCGGCCGGCCTGGCCATCGACGCGGACGACAACGTCTGGGTCGTGGACGGCAGCAACCACCGCGTCCAGAAATTCACCCCGGACGGCCAGTTCCTGACGAAGTTCGGGAGCCACGGCGATGGCGACGGCGAGTTCGACCAGCCTTGGGGCATCGACATCGACAGCCAGGGCAACATCTACATCGCCGACTGGCGCAACGACCGCATCCAGAAGTTCAGCCCCTCGGGCGACTTCCTGATGAAGTTCGGGTCCTCCGGGTCCGGCGACGGCGAGTTCAATCGACCCGCCGACGTGGCCGTTGACCGGGACGGGATCATCTACGTCGCTGACTGGCTGAACGACCGTCTGCAGATCTTCGATCCGGACGGCAACTTCTGCGGCTCGAAGACCGGCGAAGCCACCGTCTCCAAGTGGGGCAAGGACAAGCTGGACGCCAACCCCGAGATGTGGGGCGAGCGCGAGCGAGCGCCCAACCTCGAGCGCGAGCGAGACTTCTGGGCGCCCACCGGCGTCGCAGTGGACGACGCCAACCGCGTGTTCGTCTGCGAGGGTCCGCGCAACCGCATCCAGGTGTACCAGAAGCAGTCCCCCATGTTCATGGGACCGCGTCTGTAGAGCCTGACCGCACCGGACAGTGCTGGGGCCTCCGCTCCGGCCGGATACCACCGGGTTCACCGGCGGGCCGGCGCTGGACGGAGGCCCGTCACGTGATAATAGGATTTAGGCGCGTCAATTCGATTTCCAGGAGGCGGCCCGAGCCATGCCCATCACCGTAGCCCACATACCCAATCTCGAGTGCGAAGCGTTCTACTTCGACATGGAACGCCGGGGAATTATCCTGGCGGACATGGAACCCAACGAGGTCGTGGGCGCCCTGGAGCGGGGCGAAGTGGACGCCGGGCCGGTGTCCCTATTGGACATCGAACGGGTGTCGCCCCAGGCGTCGGCCATTTCCGGCTTCTGCGTGGCATCCGTGACCCGAGCGCCCTCGTGCGTGCTGCTCTCCAAGTCTCCCATCCACGAACTCAGCGGCCATCCTATAGCGGTGGACGACCCCGACCCCACCGGGCTGCGGCTGCTTCAAGTGCTCCTGACCCAGAAGCATGGCATCAGCGGGACTACCTTCGTAGGCCGAGATGAGGAACACAACGCGGTTTTCCTAACGGGCAACCAGGGTCTGCGCGGCCGGCGAGCAGTGCGGGGGTACTCGGAGCGGTACGACTTGGGCGAGGAATGGGCCGAATGGACGGGGCTGCCCTTCGTGTTCAGCAAATGGCTCGCCCGCACGGGCATGGAAAGGCAGGACTTCGTGGTGTTGCAGGACGCTCTGTTCGTCGGGCAGGAGGACTGGATGAACAACCTCTACAAGTCCACCGGGCCCCGCAACGACCTGCTGATGCTGCCCCGCGAGGTGCTGGAGTACGTGCAAGGTATGCGGTTCTTCATGGGCGTGCCCGAAGAAAAGGCCATCGAACTCTTCCAGGACAAGCTCGCGCTGCTTGACGAGTAACTGCTCAGAGTTTTGGGGAAAGTGTCATTGCGAGCGCAGCGCGGCAATCCCGTTGACGCAGAGGAGACCTTTGGGGCAGACGTTGCTGCTACGGCGTCGAGATTGCCACGGCGCCAGCGCCTCGCAATGACAACCTCCTGGATTCTGAACACTTACCTTGACGACGCCGGCTGAACTCCCGCACCTTTCGCTCGAAGACAACTGCGCCGCGCCGGGCGCGCTCATTCCAATCCACTCGCGGAGGTTGATGATGGTACTCGTTGGACAGGAACTCGAAACCGGCACGATCCAGTACACCAGCCGCGACGGCACGACTATCGACGCTTTCTACAGTCGCCCGGTGGGCGCCGGCTCCTACCCCGGCGTCATCGTCACCATGGAAGGCATGGGACTGATGGACCACCACAAGGACATTGCCGTGCGTTTCGCGGCCAGGGCTACCTGGCGATTGCCCCTGACCTCTACACCCGGGAGGGCACGCCGGAACCGGAAAACGTGCTGGCCACGCTTTTCGCCTCACCGGACGCCCGCGCCATGGACGACCTCGAAGGGGCGGCGCTGTTCCTCAAGTCCCAGGCCGATTGCAACGGCAGGGTGGGCATCATCGGTTTCTGCTCCGGCGGCCGCTACACCCTGATGATGGCGTGCACCAGCGCCAACATCAACGCGGCGGTGGACTCCGCCGGCGGCCACATCGTCCACGAGCCCACCGAACTACGCCCGGTTCAGCCCATGGACATGGTCCCCGACCTGCGCTGCCCGCTGCTGGCGTTATTCGGCGTGGAGGACGAAAACCCCACGGAGGAACAGGCCGAACAGATGAAGGCCCTCCTGGACCAGCACGGCAAGACCTACGAGTGGGTGATGTACAACAACGCCGGCCACGCTTTCTTCGCCGACTACCGGCCCAGCTATCGCGCCGTCCCGGCCCAGGACATGTGGCACCGGGTCCTGCTGTTCTACGACCGGCACCTGAAACAGTAGCGGTTGTCCCTCGAGAATGCACATCGGCTCCGGGCCGGGAGGTAAGGGGATGAGTCAGTCTCACGGCGAGCACGCCATCGCCTGGCGCGACTGGAGCGAGGACGCCTTTGACGCCGCGCGGTCCGAGGACAAGCCCGTGCTGCTGACCCTGGGCGCCACCTGGTGCCACTGGTGTCACGTGATGGACGAAGTCGCCTATTCCGACCCACGGGTGATCGACCTGGCTAACTCCCGGTTCATCCCGGTTCGCGTGGACGTCGACCAGAGGCCGGACATCTCGCTGCGGTACAACCAGGGCACCTACCCCTCGGTGGCCGTCTTGACACCGGAAGGCGAGTTGCTGGCCGGCCGACCCTATACTACGGCAGACGAGATGGCCGCCCTGCTGGAACAGATATCCAGCGGCGAATTCGCCGAGGAAGGCCCCCGTCCGTCAACCCAAACACCGTCGGTGGTGGACGGCGAAACCACCGCCACTGAAGATGCAGTGCAGGTTAGGCTCGAAGAACTTTATGACGACGAGTTCGGCGGGTTCGGCGTGGAACCCAAGCAGCCCCCGTGGGAAGCGCTGGGGTTCCTCACTGCCCGCTACGGCCTCACCGGCGACCGCGCCCTGCTGGGAATGGTCGAAGCCACCCTCCAGGGCATGTGGCATGGCATCTACGACCCCAAGGACCAGGGGTTCTTCCGATACGCCGTCAGTCGGGACTGGAAGGTGCCCCACTACGAGAAGATGCTGGTCAGCAATTGCAACCTGGCGATGGCCTACCTTGCAGTGTTCCAGATTACCCGCAAAGCGCTGTACAGGACTGCAGCTGACGGCATCCTCGACTTCCTCCTGACCACCTTGTTCAGCCAGGAAGATGGATTGTTCTTCGCCAGTCAGGACGCCGACGAACCTTTCTACCAAGGATCCTGGGAAAGCCGGGACAACAGCGTCGCACCGCCGGTTGACCACACCCTGTACGCCGGTTGGAACGCTCTGGCTGCCCAAGCCCTGGTCCGAGCGGCCGACGTATTGAACCACGCCTCTCACCGCCGGTTGGGCGCCGACATTCTCGATAAATTATGGCAAAGGAGTTGGAGTTCGGGAGGAGGTCTGAGCCGTCGCGTCGGCGAGTCCTGCGGCGGTGCCGCCACGCTCATCGACCAGGTCTGTTTCCTTCGAGCCTGGCTGGCCCGGTACCAGTCCACAGGTCGGCCGGAGTACCTGAGCCGGGCGGTCGAGGTCGCCGAAACGACGGAGCGCATTTTCGGCGCTCCCGAAGGCGGATGCTACGACACACCGACGCCGCAATCCTTCGAGGCCCGGTTTCTGCGCCGGGAACAGCCGGTTTTAGACAACGGCTGCTGGGCCGAGGCGCTGCTGATCCTGTCTCACCTGACCGGCGAGACCGAGCACGCGGACCGTGCCGCGGCGGCATTGCGGATCTTCGAGCCGGTCGTTCCCGGGAAGAGCTTCCTGGGCGACCACGCCTCGCGCCGCATGGAAGAAGATGAGGAAGCCCTGTTCCTGCCGGCCGGCGCGGCCTGGGGTCGGGCCAGGAGCCTGCTGACCCACGGCCCGGTCAGCCTGGTCCTGGTGGGAGACGCATCCGACCCTTCGTATCGGCCATTACATCAGGCGGCCTTGCGGATCCACGCGCCGCACAAGGTGGTGCAGCCGCTGGACATTGAACGCGACGCCCAGCGAATACGCAAGTTGGGGTTCCCGACGCGCCGCGAGGCCGCGCTCTATGCGTGCATGGGAGAACGTTGCCTCGCCCCGATCACGACAGCCCAGGGCGTTCGTGAAATGGCCCGCTCCCGTCCGTGGGCCGTTCAGTAAAACGCCTCGGCGAATAACTCGCCGAGGCGCAAAATTAGCGACCCGTTCTGCCTGCTACCAGGACTTCAGCACGGGCAGCACCTCTTTGGCGAAGAGTTTCAGGCCGCGCTCCGCCACGTCCATGGGCGTCCCGCCGAAGCGGAAGGCGACGTTCAGCTCGAAATCGCCCAGCAGAGCCTTCCGATCTTCCAGCCCGCGCAGGATCTTGTCGGGCGTGCCCCAGCTAGCCGCCTTCATGAACCCTTCGACGGCCCCTTCCAAGCCAGCGGAACGAGCGATCTCGGCCTTCTGCTGGTAGGCGTCGTAGCCCTTCACCGATGCGAAGTGGTCGCCCAGAAATTCGTAGTGGTAGAAGTTGCTCTCGACGAATTTGCCCTGGTACTGGCGGGCTTCCTGCTCGCACTGCTCCAGATCGGTACCGCAGATGACGAATTCCGAGAGCATCAGCGCCGGCGGCTCGGTGCCGTGAAATTCCCGGTGCAGGGCGCGTCCGCGCTCGATCCCAGGCATCCGCATTTCCCAGGGGCGGTCGGCGAACATGATGATGTGCGCACCCAGCTTGGCCGCGGAGAGCACCGATTCGTCGCTGGCCGCGACGGCATAGATACGCCCATCGAAAGAATGCTGCGGACGAGGGCGGATCTCGGTCCGTTCCTGCGGGTAAAACTTTCCGCTGCCCTCGATGAAACCCGTCCGCAGGGCGTCAACGATCATGGGCGCCGCTTCGTCGAAACGCTCCCTCGACTCGTCCATGTTCAGGCCGAAGGCCGCAAACTCCCGTCGCGCCAGGCCCCGCCCGAACCCCAGGCGGAGCCGGCCGCCGCTCAGCAGGTCAAGGACGGCGGCATTCTCGGCGACGCGCAGCGGGTTGTGCCAGGGCAGGATCACGGCGGCGGTTCCCACGTCGATGTTGGGATGCTTGGCCGCGATGTGAGTCATCAGCTGCAGGTTGTCCGGCACGAAGGAGTAATCGTTGAAATGGTGCTCCGCCGACCAGAGGCACTCGAACCCCTCGTCAGCCGCGATCTCAGCCAGGCGCAGCTCTTCCTCCCACATCTGGCCGTCCGAGCCTTCATCCCAGCCGTAGCTGGAGAAGATCATCATCATTCCGACATCCATTCGACTGCTCCTTGCATTTGGTCCAGACTTCTGTGTCCTCGTTGAAACGGCCCTAAAGCAACTGTTCAGAGTTGCGAGAAAGTGTCATTGCGAGCGCAGCGCGGCAATCCCGTTGGAGCCAGGGAGTCCTTGGGGGCAGACGTTGCTGCTACGGCGTCGAGATTGCCGCGGCGCAAGCGCCTCGCAATGACAACCTCTTGAATTCTGAACAGTTGCTCCTAAAACGCCGGCTTGACCGGATACGGGGTCAGCTGGAGTTCGTGGGTCCAGCAGGACTTGTCCTGGGTGTACAGGTAGTAGAAGGCTTCCGCGATCTTGACGGGGTTGATCAGCAGTTCCGGATTCTGCTGGGCGCGTGGAGTGGCCCGTGTGCCCGGCGAGTCGATGGTGCCGTCAATGATGACGTTGGCCACGTGCACGCCGAATTCGGAATATTCTTCGGTCAGCACTTGGGCCAGCGTCCGCATCATCACCCGGGGATAGTACAGCGACTGGCCCGTGTACCGCTTCCGGCCTCGCAGCGACGACGGGTTGTTGGAGATCAGGATGGTTCCCTCGCCGCGCTCGCGCATGGCCGGCAGCACCTCCTTGGCGACCAGGAACGGCCCGCTGCTGGAGATGTGCTGGGCGGTCTCGAATACCTCGATGGGGGTGTTTTCCAGCAGTTCCATCTCCGGCGGCAGGTCCCGTCCGTCGATGTAACCCGCGTTGTACACCAGGACGTCCGGATCGCCGGCTTCCTCCCGGATCTGCGCGAAAGCGTTGGAGATGGATTCGGGAATCGACAGGTCCAGTTCCACGATGGTGCTGTCACCGCCCTGCTCGTTGATGGCGGCCTGGAGCGGCGCCGCGTTGGCGGCGCTGCGGGTGGTCAGCACCGTGAGGAAACCTTCCTGGGCGAACTTCTGGGCAACGGCTCCGCCCACACCCCAACGCACGCCGACGGGCAGATCGCTATCGTCGATTTCCCCGCCGTGTATCAATTGCGTGTTGCGGCCGTCGGACTGCCACTTGGAGGTCGCCCCAATCACGACGGCGACCGGCTTATGATTTGTGCTCATGTCGTATTCCTTTTTCAGATGCGGACTGCCCGCCAACGGAGCGCGTCGCTCCCCCGGGAACAGCCGCCCGATTACAAGCCCAACCGCCCCGACACATCAAAGCGGCAGACGAGGGATTCTTTGTTGCGGGTACTGTACTACAAACCTTTGGGGGAACGGTAATTTTCGGGCGCAGTGGCGTGCCGGCGGGTTCGACCCCCTCATCCGTACTCAGTTTCCGTAAATCTGTCATTGCGAGGAACGAAGCGACGTGGCAATCCAGTGAGCGTAGCGATGGCCCTGGCTTCAACGAGATTGCCACGCTGCGCTCGCAATGACAAAACTGGGTACGTGTGAGATTCGACGTGATGTTGCGCTGTCACAGGATCGGCCTAGAATGTCGCATCCGGATCTCACCAACCGGACCTCACCGAAAGGAGCGATGCAATGGGATTCAAGCTCGTCATCTGTCCCCCCAACTATCAGGACCACTGGCCGCAAAGGCTGCGGGAGGAAATCCCGGACATCGACGTCCACCTGTGTCCCACCGTGGGCGAGGCCATGGAGGTCATTGGCGACGCCGATGCCGCCTTTGGCGACATCGTGCCCGAATTGCTGGAACGGGCGAACAACCTCAAGTGGGTCGCCTGTCCCCAGGCCGGGCCTCGCGCCGGCTACTACCATCCTTCGTTGATCTCCAGCGACGTGGTGGTCACCAACACCCGGGAGATCTATAACGACCACATCAGCGCGCATATCATGTCCCTGCTGCTGGCCTTTGCCCGAGGGTTGCAGGTGTACATCCCCCAGCAGGTCGACGGCGTCTGGCGGCAGGGATACCCAACCATCTACCTGCCCGAGGCCACCGTAGCAATCGTGGGCGTCGGCGGCATCGGCGGCGAGACCGCCCGTTTGTGCTCCGAGTTCGGCATGACCGTGCTGGGAGTTGACCCCCGACTGCCGGCTCCCACCGCCGGCGTAGCCGAGCTGCACCGACCCGACGACCTCCTGGAAGTTCTGCCCCGGGCCGACTTTGTGGTCGTTACCGTACCGGAGACGCCGGAAACCCAGGGCATGTTCGGATCCGAGCAGTTTCGGGCCATGAAAAACAGCGGGTTCTTCATCAACATCGGCCGGGGAGCCACGGTGATCCTCGACGACCTGGTGGACGCCTTGCGGTCCGGCGAAATCGCCGGCGCCGGCCTCGACGTCTTCCAGATCGAACCCCTGCCGGCCGGGCACCCGCTCTGGACCATGCCCAATGTGCTCATCACCCCTCACGTGGCCGGCAACGGCCCCTACCTGGACGACCGGCGCACCGAGCTGTTCATCGACAATTGCAAACGCTTCAACGAGGGTCAGGAACTGCGCAACGTGGTGGACAAGGCCAACTGGTTCTGATGCCGGGAATGTCAGTCCTCGCGGCGCTCCTCGCGCATGGTGATCAGCGCCAGTGGGATCGACGAGACTGCCACCAGCAGCAGCGCCGGCGCCGCCGCCCGGGCAAAGAACGCCTCTTGAGACGCGGCCCAGATGGAAGATGCCAGGGTGGTGAATCCAATGGGGCTGAGGATCAGCGTCGCCGGCAGTTCCTTCATGGTCAACAGGAACACCAGGGCCGCTCCCGTCAGGATGCCGGGTCGGACCAGTGGCAGGGTGACGGTCAACAGGACTGACAGCGGGCGCCGCCCCAGGCTGCGGGCGGCGTCCTCAAACTCCGGCCGCACCTGGAGCAGCGACGTTCGCAGGGAACCCACCGCCGCCGGCAGGAACAGCGTCACGTACGCCACCGCCAGGATCGCCAGCGATTGGTAGAGCCAGGGAGCGTAGTTTGCCCCGAAATACACCAGGCCCAGGGCGATGACGATCCCGGGCAGGGCGAAGCCGACGAAACCCAATCGCTCCAGCCATCGGCTGAACAGGCCCGGATAACGCACCGCCAGCACGGCGATGGGCGCGGCGCACAATACCGTCAGGACTGCGGCCAGCGCGGAAACACTCACGGAGTTTGCCGCCGCCCGCCACAGCAGCAGCAGCGGTTCGCCGGCCGCGACGCCGCGCACGGTCCAGTACACCAGCACCACCACCGGCAAGCCGATGGAAACTGCCAACACGGCGCTGCAATACGCCAGGGCCGGCCAGCGCCAACGCCCCAGGGGCACCGGCTCAGGCAGTCGGGCCGCGCCGCCGCGGCTGCGGTAGTATCTGCCTCCCATCGCATTACGGGCGGTGTTTTCGCCCCAAACCACCGCCAACGCCAGCACGATGAGCGCCAGCGACCAGGCGGCGGCCAGCGTCCGGTTCAGCGCCGCGCCGTACTGGATGAAGATGCTCCAGGTGAAGGTCTCATAGCGCATGATGGCCACCGCGCCGAAGTCGCTCAAGGCGTAGAGCGCCGTGAGGAGTCCGCCCGCCAGTATGGCCGGCCGGAGCATGGGGAGCGTGATGCTGCGGAAGGTTTGCCAGCGATCGCGGCCCAGTACCCGCGCTGACTCCTCCAGCGAAACGTCCATGTTCCACAGCGCGGCCCGCACCGGCAACAGCACGTAGGGGAAGCTGATGATGATCAGCGTGAAGGCCGCGCCCGTAAACCCGTAGATGCTGGGGATGCGCTCTACGCCAAACCCCGCTTCCAGCCACCCTTGCAAAATGCCGCGGGGACCCAGTCCCACCGCTATGGCAAAACCCACGATGTACGACGGCAACGCCAGCGGGAGCATCGTGGCCACGCGCCAGAACCCCCGCCACGGCAGATCCGTGCGCACGGTCAACCAGGCCAGGGGAGCGGCAATGACGATGCAGCCCAGCATCACCGCGGCCATTAGCGCCACGGTCCGGCCGACCACCCAGAGGGTACGGGTCCGGAAGATCAGGTCAAAGGCGTCCTCACCGGCGCCCACCGTGCGCAGCGCGAGGTAGACCGGGGAGACGAGCAGCAGGGCCGCCACCAGCAGGGCCGGTACCCAAATAATGGCCGGCGGACGCGCGGCGCCCTCAAAAAGGTAGCCCCAGGTGAAACGGGGAATGCCTACGAGCAGCCGAGCGACGGCGGACATTGGAGGCTCACATCAGTCCGGCAAACGGATTGCGTTCGACGCGCCGGAGTGAGGCGCCAGCGCTACCGGCCCTCGCGCAGCCGGCGCAGCTCCGCTTCCAACTCCCGCATCCGGGTTTCGGCTCGGATGCGGGCGGCGCGCTCCGCCTCGGCCCGCGCCATTTCGGTTAGCAGGGTTGGGACGTGCGACCCGGTGGCCGGGTCATGCCAGCCCAGGTAGCGATTCCCCGCCATCAACAGCAGGTTCAGCTTTGCGCTGTATCCTTGGAACACCCCGGGCACGGTTTCGCTCACCTCTATCTGCTCATATTCGCGGTCCACCAGCCGGTAACCCTGTAGGGTGAACCCGTAGAACCGCGCCTCGCTGTCGAACAGCCAGTACTCCGCCACCCCAAGCCGCTCGTAGTAATCCTTCTTCGCCCCCAGATCATCCTCGGCGGTGTGTCTGGAGGCCACCTCAAGCACGAAGTCCGGAGGCTTGCCCTGCTCGGACACAATGTAGCCGTTGCTGGCTGCGTAAGCGTCGGGATCCGCGTCGAAGGCTACTAGCAGGTCCGGATACCTGCTTTCGTTGGCCACGTAGGCCGGGCCGGGCACGACGTAGTGCTCGGCGCTGACGATGGTGGTGTCGGGATTGCCCAGGTACTGGGCTATATTGGGAATTGCACCGTGCCGGTGCAGGTTGTCGACGCTGGTCATGTCGTCAGGGTGGCGCTCCGGGATGTCGGGGAGACGGAAGCGCTTGGCTGGTGGCTCCGGCGCGTTGGCGGGTCGGGTAGTGGTCATGTTGAACCTCGACGGGCGGGGTTGGAGGGGATCATACCATTGCCGCCCCAGCGTCGGCGCGATTGACAGGGCTTACCGTCAAGCGCAGAATGACGCAAATCCGGGCGATCCGTCGCCCCTTCCGCTGTAATCCGTAACGGAATGCGCCTTCGCATTCGCTATTGGAGGAGGTTCCTAATATGGCATTTCCCGAACGAATGAAATTTGGCATCTTCCTGGGCCCGTTTCACCGCGTGGGCGAGAACCCCACCCTGGCCATGGAACGTGACTTGGAGTTGATCGAATGGCTGGACAAGCTGGGGTTCGACGAGGCGTGGATCGGCGAGCACCACAGCGCCGGCTGGGAGATCATATCCTCGCCGGAAGTCTTCATCGCGGCCGCCGCCCAGCGCACCAACCGGATCAAGCTGGGCACCGGTGTCGTCAGCCTGCCCTACCACCACCCGCTGATGGTGGCCAACCGCATGGTCCAGCTGGACCACATGACCTACGGCCGTGTGCTGTTCGGCGTGGGGCCGGGCGCGCTGCCGGGCGACGCCTACATGATGGGCATCCCCCACGAACTGCAGCGCGAGCGCATGGATGAGTCCCTGGGCGTCATCCTGCGCCTCTTCACCGAGACTGAGCCATTCAGCTACCAGAGCGATTGGTTCGAACTGAAAGACGGCTTGCTTCAACTGCGCCCGTACCAGCGCCCCTACATGCACACCGCGGTGGCGTCGGTGCAGTCTCCGGCCGGCGTCACCCTGGCCGGCAAGCACGGCTGTTCCGTCCTGACCATCACCGTGCCGCGAGATCCCTCCGCCGGCCCGTCGGATCTGCAAGGGCTTTGGAGCATCGCCGAGGAGTCGGCGGCCGAGCACGGCAACACCATGAACCGCGACGACTGGCGGCTGGTACTGCCCTGCCACATCGCTGAGACCAGGAAGGAAGCTCTGGACGACGCTCGAATGGGCGCCGGCCGTTACCTGCGGGAATACAGCGAGGGAACCAACGGGCGCAAGCCGGTCTTCGACGGCCCGCTGGACAAGGTAATCGACCACATGGCCGACACCGGCAGCTGGATCATCGGGACGCCCGACGACTGCATCGAAGCCATTGAGCGATTGGGCGAGCAGAGCGGCGGCTTTGGCGCGTTCCTGGTGCAGACCATCGACTGGGCGCCACGGGACAAAATGCTGAAGAGTTACGAGCTCATGGCGCGCTACGTCATGCCCCACTTCCAGGGCAGCATCCTGAGCACCCAGGCCTCCAACCAGTGGGCCAAGGAGCGGCAGGACGACCTGGTGAGCGGACGGGTCCGCGCCATCGACCGCGCCCGGCAGGCCTACGCCGAACGCGCCGGATAGGGAGGCACAAGGTGACGGCCACCGCAGTCCATGACCGTGTTGACGAACTGTTCGCCGATGCCCGCGAGATGTACGACCAAGCCGTCGAACGGCTGGAGCACGGCGACATCCGTGACGCGGCGGAGAAGGCCTGGTGCGCCACCAAGCGGGCAACCGACGGTCTCATACTGGCAATCACCGGCGAAGAGCCGGTGACAACCGCCGCCACGTCGGACGGATTGGACGATTTGGGCCGCGAGGCCCCGCAGACACGGACTCTGCAAGGCCGTTACTACAGCCGGCTGGGCCAACTGCACGGGGCTTGCTTCTACGACCGACGGTGCAACCAGGAAACCGAACGGCGCATCCGGGAAACCCTGGAGTACGTCAACGACGCCCGGGCAATCATCGACACACAGGCGACCGACTAGCGCGGTAGGAGTTCCCGAAAGCGGCCCGCTCCCGAATTGGGAGCGGGCTTTTTGTGGTTCTCGGCTAGGCCGCTACTTTGGCGGCGGCCCAGTCCACGCCGTTGAGCACCAGCTTCTGGAACTCGGGGGTCTCGAAGCTGCGACCGTCGTGACCCAGGAGCAGCACGTAAACGTTGCCGTCGCCGTACTTGCGGGTCCATCCCAGGGGATAGGTTCCGCCCGGCATATGCGTGGGGTTCCGGTCCGGACCCCAGGGCCAGGTGCCGTCTTCGGCGGTGCCGGTCAGGAAGACGTCGTTGCCGTCCTTGATCGCCAAGTTCATGTACAGCTCGTCGTTGGTCGAAAAATCACCTATCCCGGCCGCGCCCGGGTGCCCGGCATCACTGACGTTCACCGTGAACTGCCCGTAGGGCGGGTGGTAGCTGGTGCCCGAGATCCAACCGCCGCCGGTGATGTCGTGGTACTCGGGCCACGCCGCCGCGACGCAGGTGGCGATGTGGATGCAGACGAACCCGCCGCCGCCGCTGACGTAATCCCGCAGGCCCTCCATTTCGGCCCCTGAAAGCGTCCAGTCGCCAAAATCGGGAACGTTCTCCCGACGGGTGTTGAAAACCAGCGCGTCGTAGCCGCTCATCGCGGACCGATCCGCCAGCGGCGAGGCGTCCTCGGTCACCGTGACGTCGTGGCCGGCGCCCTTGAGAAAGGTCTCCAATATGGGCGTCGACTCCTCATAGGGATGACGCCCGCCTGAAATCACCAAAACCTTCATGATATTTTCCCTCCTATCAGTAAGCACGAATTGTAGAGACAAGGGCCGCCGGTGGCAAATCTGATGAACTGCATCCCGAAATGCGCCTCATACCTACGAGTCCGCTACGTGGTCGAGGCCTGATTCCCCGGTTTCGGTTTGCCGCTGGGTCGGCCTTTCCCAGAGAGGGGGGCGGTCTTGATCGCTAATCCCTCGCTAAATTGTTTCTATGCCGCAAATCGCTCAGATCATCGATGAGCATGATCCTGACCGTCCGCTTGGACGGTCAACGAATGCGCCAGATTTAGTCACGTCTGATAGCGTCGATGTTCAGCACTACCGATAATTATTATGTTTTGCGTTGCACATCAAATTGGAAGCGGCTGTTTTCTGTATATTTCAGGTGTTGCACGTCGAATATCGATGATTGCACGGACTGACAGAGATGCATCGGTTATTATTGTGAGTCAATCGGTCCGTCAGCAACAACCCGCTCCGCAGTGGTGACCCAGCCGTTCCGGTCGCGGGTGTCGCTACGCACTTCGGCCAGCGGGTTGTTCCGCCGATCGATCGATACGATACAACAATTGGAGGGAAATCATGCTGGTGCACGAAAATGCCACGATGCGGCATCCAGGATCGTTTGGTTGGTGGTTGCATTTCGGATGTATCTGTTGAAACGCGCGCGGCCCTGCACACGACCACTTCATGAAAACGGTACTCGTCGGCTGACCGGAGGCGTTGTGCGTTGAACGGGAGACAACCCATGAATACTGAAAAGCCCAAGATCAGGAAACGTTTGGACCGGTTTCGACCCCAGGGAGTGTGGCCGGCGTTCCTGGCCGCCCTGTCGATTCTCATCATCGCCGGACTTGGACCTAACCAGGCTTTCGCCAATCCGACTAACCCATCGACGCAATCCACTGGACAAATTCAACACCACGCGACGAGCGCTACGAAGCTTAGCAACAACGCCAACGCAACCACCCAACCCAACTCGCCACGGGTATCTCAGAGGCCACTCGTCACACCCGCCATCGTCGCCAACGGCGTTCGAATGTACGAGGTTTCGCCCTTCGAGGGCGGCGGATGGCCCACCCGCCTGGCTGGAGACGACACCTACGGCGATGGGGAACTCATCGCCGTCGAGGTCGAGTTCAGCGAAAATGTGAGCGTGAACAGCAACGCCACCTTCCGTATCCAGATCGGATCCAGTTGGCGGGGACTGGTCCCCGTGTCCCAGCGTGGCAACACGGTCATTTTCGCCACGCTGATCCGGTCCAGTGACCGGGACACCGACGGCATCTGGATCGGCGACAACACGTCCACCCTTGACCATAACCCGAATGAATATTTTTGGGATTCAAACGGAAACCACAACGTGAGCCTGACCCACAGCAGCCTGGGCACGCAATCGAGCCATAAAGTCGACGGACGCTCAACCCGGCCCAAGGTCAACCGGGTGCGCATCACTTCCTCGCCGCAGCATGGTGACGCCTACGTGCGAGGTGAGGAGGTCAAGGTTGAGGTCAGGTTTGACCGGTCGGTGAAAGTCACCGGCACTCCGGTCGCGCGGCTTAGCATCGAAGCCTTTGGCGCAGTCGCCACCCGGCGTGCCAGCTACGTCAGCGGCAGCGGCTCGTCCACCCTCGTGTTCGTGTACCAAGTGAGGCTACTGGACAACGACGGCGACGGCATCGCCATTCCCGCCAACTCCCTGGCCAAAAACGGCGATATCTCGCTTGGCCCGGAGGGTGGGGGTTCCATCAAGGGCTCGTCACTCACCTTGCGCGCCAACCTGGCCAACGACGCCCAGGCAAGCAACGCGAGCCACAAAGTGGACGCCCGGTATGTCGCCGCGTCTGAGATCATGGCCAACGCGCAGTGGGGCTGGAAAACTCGTACTGGCACGAGCGATTCCATCACCATGGACTTCACCATACGCGAAGACCCGGGCCACTTCTCCGAGGACCATGCCCTGGTTATGGCCTTCGGCTGGAGCAGCATCGGCTCCACTCGCTTCGGGTTTGGGATCCGCACCGACCTGGACGATCCGGACACCGATGGCTCCGAAGGCAAGGGTATCGTCTTCAACCGCTGGGACACCCATGACAAGACACTGGCCAACCCCACCGATGATGGGTGGGTCGTAACCGGCACGATCCTGGGTAACTTCATCAGCATCCGCAAGCCCTACGACTGGGGAGTTGGAGACTACACGGTCCGCATCGCCCACGATGGGAGCGAAAACGATGCGGACGGACGGTGGTTCGGTATGTGGATCACGGATTCTGACGGCGTGGAAACCCACATGGGGTCCCTGAAGTTCCCCTTCGATGACGGCGAAAACCCGAAGTTCAACCCGCGCGGTGATTTATACCAGTCGATGCTCGCGCTCCTGGGCGGAGGGGTCATCAAACCCCAGGACATACCGGTGTTTGAGGTCGCGCTCAGCCCTCCCGACGAGGGCAGCAGCATCGACCCGCCCAAACGAGTCATCCCGATCTATTCGCAATTCAACGGCGTGATGACCAACTCCAATATCACCCTCGACCGGGAGGACAACGTCGTCATCATGCGCGCCGGAGGATCTACACTCCGCACCACCAATCCAGGGTCAACCATAGTCATCCGGAACGATCCGGCAACCGGTACACCAACCATCGGTGGGACTGCTCAGGTGGGCCAGATCCTGGGTGCGTCCACATCGGGCATCAACGACGCTGACGGTCTGGACCGAACCACGTTCGCCTACCAGTGGATTCGGGTGGACGGAACTTCGGAGACCGATATCAGCAACGCGAGAAGTCGCACTTACACCCTTGGATCCGCCGATGTGGGCAAGACCATCAAGGTCCGGGTGAGTTTCACCGACAACGCCGGCTTCGAGGAGTCGTTGACCAGCGGAGTCACGGACACCATTCGATGGCCGCCATTGACCGCCGAGTTCAGGGACACGCCGACATCCCACAACGGACAGGACTCATTCACCTTCGAGCTGCGCTTCAGTGAAAACATCAGTAGTCTGAGCTACCGGACACTGCGGGATTCCGCGTTCACGGTATCCGGCGGCGACGTGATCAATGCTCGCCGGCTGGCCCGTCCCGAGAACATACGCTGGGAGATCACTGTGGAACCGGACGGTAACGGCGTGGTGACGGTCACCCTGCCCGCCACCACGGACTGCAACGCCACCGGCGCGATTTGCACCGGAGACGGGAGGATGTTGGCAGGCCCAACTACTATGACCGTTTCCGGCCCGGGAGGATAATCAACACCACCTCGGCGGTCGGTTTCCGGTAACGACTTCTTTGCGCCGGAACTGGTCGCCGAAAACACTACCCGCTACACGGCCTGGGCCAGCCCCGGGCCGTTGCCGTTTCGGCCCACGCCGAGGTATTGGAAGCCCAAGCGCTGCATCTTCTCGCCGTCCAGCGCGTTCCGTCCATCGAACAGGAACCGAGGAGGGTTCATGCAGCGGGCGACATCCTGCCAGTTGGCGTCGACAAACTCCGACCACTCCGTGACCAGGACGACGGCCTGGGCCTGGTTGGCGGCCTCCAGCACGTTGTCCGCCAGCCGAACCGACGCCGGCAGGTGGGGCCGCGCCGACTCCATCGCCTCGGGGTCGTAGGCGCTGACGATGGCCCCGTCGTCGCACAGGGTGTTGATCAGATCCAGCGAAGGCGCTTCGCGGACGTCGTCGGTGTTGGGCTTGAAGGCCAGGCCGAGCACCCCGACGCGCAACCCGTCGATGGCGCCGCCGAACCGCTCCCGCAGTGCATACACCGGCAGCATCCGCTGGCGGTTGTTGATGTTGATCACCGACCGCAGCAGCTCCACGTTGGCGCCGCTGGTGAGCGCAACGTTATCCAGCGCCCGCACGTCCTTGGGGAAGCAGGAGCCGCCGTAGCCGACGCCGGCGTAGATTCGCCCGCCGGTGCGCGGGTCCATGGCCATGCCGTCGCTGACGGCGTCGATGGACGCGCCCACCCGCTCGCACAGCGACGCTATCTCATTGATGAAGGAGATCCGGGTTGCCAGGAATGCGTTGCTGGCGTACTTGATCATCTCCGCGCTGGTGACGTCGGTGACGATGCCGGGCGCGTCGATGCCGGCGTGCATCGCCTTCACCGCCGCTATGGACTTGCCGTCTCCCGGGTTGGCGCCGATGACGATGCGGTCCGGCTGCTGCCAGTCGCGCACGGCCTGCCCTTCACGCAGGAACTCGGGGTTGGACACGTAGCGCAATCGGCCTCCGGCGCGTTCCGCATTGCGCGCTTCCTGCTCGATCACCCGCTGGCCTGTGCCGGGCGGCACGGTGCTTTTCATCACCACCACGGTGTCCGCGTGGTCTTGCGACCTGATCCAGGCCAGGGCGGATCTCACCTGGCTCAGGTCCGCCGCGCCGTTGGCGGTCTGTGGCGTGCCCGTGGTTATCAGGGTGACTTCGCCCAGGGGCTCGGCGACGCGGTCTCGATGCTCGAAGCGCAGGCGGCCCGCGCTCAACGCCAAGCCGAGCAGGTCCTCCAGCCCCGGTTCGTAAAAGGGGAGTTGGCCGGCGCGGACCTGAGAGATGCGATCATGGTCGATATCGACGCCAAGGACGCGGTGGCCGGCATCGGCCAAACAGGCGGCGGCCACCATCCCCACGTAGCCGAAGCCCGATAACGGTTATGTTCAAGACAGGGAGACTCCGAGCGCGGTGATGTTATCGACGCCTTATCCGCGCGTCGATTCTCCGACCGGCCGGATTGGGGTGTCAAGGCTGGCGTCGCCGAGTAACTGTTCAGATTCGAGGTGTCAGTCCGACGCCGTGCTACAATTACCCCCGAGCAAGGCAAGGGGAGATTTTGCAATGTCAATGTTCAAGGTGGACATCGGCGTCGGCAACCTGGACGGCGGCGATTTGGCCCCGGTGCGGCCAATTGTGGACACTGGCGCGGCCCACTCCATGCTGCCCGAGTCGCTGCTGACCCGACTGGGCATTGCCCCCCGGAGGCAGTTAAGCTTCATCCTGGCCGACGGCAGCCGAACGACCTACGGCTACGGGTTCGCGCGGTTCAGCATTGACGGCGAGGAAGCCCCTTGCCCGGTCATCTTCGGGCCGGAGAGCAACCACCTGCTGGGCGCGTCCACTCTGGAGATTTTCAACCTGGTGGTTGACCCGGCCGGAGAACGGCTGCTGCCCGCCGAATGGCTTTCCCTGGGCTGGGGCGGGTGAAGCGGGACGGAGGGTCAAAAGACGGAATGCGATGCTGATCCTGCCGGGTGATACAATTAGTGTCACCACCTGGGCATCGAGCTTACGGATTACCGATCAGCGTCCTGCGACACCGAGCGAGACATGGCCACCATTTCAACCGATCACACCCATCCGGCGCAATGGCAGTGGAGCGTCGGAAATATACTGGCAGCCATCGGCGTTGCCATTGTTGGGCTGGGTATCATCATTGCGTTGACCCTCAGCGGGGTCAGCAACGGCCGGATTGACAGTGTGAATACCAGGATCGACGGCGTGAGGGACAACATTGCCATCATCCAGGGATCCCAAGCCCAAACTCAGGTCAAGATTGCATCAATCGAGCTGGACGTGGATACCCTCCAGCAGGACGTCCACGTGCTCAAGCAGGATGTGGGAGTTTTGCACCAGAACGTAGCAATCGTGCAGCAGGACGTGTCAGTTTTGCAGCAGGACGTGTCGGCTTTGCAGCAGGACGTGTCGGCTTTGCAGCAGGACGTGTCGATAATAAAAAACGACCTGACGTTCATCAGGGAGGCGCTGACCCGCATGGAGGCGGCCCGGCAGCAATGACCGCAGGGCAGATCCTGGAATGGCCGCTCCTGAGCTGTCACTAGTAAGCGCGAAATCAAGCCGTTGACCCTACGACGCCGGTGGGCTTTTTGACGGCCAGCTCGGCCCCCTGAGGCGGCGAGTTCGGCTTTCTGCTGGTTGGTTATAATCGATTCCTCATCAGCACGTAAGCAGCGAACCGTCGCCTTTCGTCTTCGCTGGCAGCCATGAATTGGTCAATGATGTCATTCGCCTGGCGCTGCGTAAATTGGGAAACAGGATTGTAATCGGCCTCGTGTCGCATCGCCTGCGTCGTTGTGAACGTTCCAGCGAACGAGACGATAGCCGAGGAGTACATATTCACTTCCCGGCGCTCGAATTGTTGGCGGGCGTATCCGTGTTGGAGCGCTCTGAAAGTGAGGACCCACTCACGGGCGTTTCGCGCATTTGGCTATTGGCCCACCAACGTGTCGGCACATGATCCGGCCAGACGCGGTGAACATGGCGTAATAAGCGGCACTGATGGCGCGTTTCAGGTCGGCTTCGGTGGGTTGCGAAAAATTGGCGTTCCGCCTTGCGTTGTCAATGAGGTCAGCGCCGTTCAAGGTGCATCACCTCTGCGGTATGGTCCCATTCGCATTCCGGCACAAGGCTGGTGAACAGACAGGATACGCCCAACTCATCCAGCTCGCTCCGAAGCCGGTACGGAATGCCGACCGTGACCGCAGGATCGGGCCGCCGGTCCTGGCCGCGGTATCCAACCAGGATCCTGAAGTACGGGCTTTCGTAGATGAAGTCATGCCGGAGGTCAGCCGCCACGGGTCCGATTTCATAGGAACCTTTGAATTGGTCTTCCAGGTCGGTCTTGACCAGCTGGGCGAGCCGGTCCAATAGCTCGCCTTGCGGGAAGCGGGTCATGACAGCGCCTCCTTACGGAGTATGGGAAGTGTGAGGGTATTTTATACCGTTACGACTCGTGAGTTGGTGAGTTTGGCGCAGTCGAACCGTGCATGGCAAACGCTGACGGCATGGCGGCGACGACGCCCACAGCCTATGGAGTGGCTCTCCCTGAGCCGGGGCGGTGAATTACAGGGCGGCGGAACGCAATCAGTCTGTGGTGGAGTTGCGGGCCTTTTCGCGATCGTCACGCGGAGATGATGCGCAGTCCTGAATTCCGCTCAAAATGGCGGCGGTTGTTGGTGAGCAACACCAGATTGTGACGCAGCGCTGTGGCGCCTATCATCAGGTCAAAGTCCGGGATGAGCATCCCGGCGGCCCTGAGACGGCCCCGCTCCCGGGCGAATATCCGGCAGATTTCCCAATCAACGTCCACGATGTCAATGCCCATGGCAAGAAAATCGTGCAACGACTGTTCGCTGCCGGCAGGGTCCGGGGAGCCCAAAATGCCATCGTACAGTTCGGCAACTGAGATGATGCTCAGGCCGATGCCGGCAGGCAGCAGGCTATCAAAGCGATGTACTACCGGTGCTACGCCACGTTGGTAGCTGATTGTCCAATCGGTGTCCGCCAAATATTGCATAGGGCTAGGGATCCGGTACAACACGCGAGCCTAGCCGCCGGGCCTCATAAAGCATCCGCTGCGTTTCTTCCCAATACTCGTCGTGTTCCCGCCATGCGCCGGCGGTGGATGGCCCCGGCCGAGAGCCCTCTGGCGGTAAAGGCGCCGGCACAGCGTCAAGTGTCATCAGGTATTCGTCGCCCTCGCGGAGCTCAACCGGCTCCAGCGGCACCAGCGCGCCGTTCACGCAGCGGGCTTTTATGGTTTTTTGCATAGTCAGCCTCCCAAGCTTGGCGTTACAGGCTGGAGTGTACTCTGATTGCAGCGTATTCGGTTTGGCAATCAGCGCGGGTAGTACTCTTCGAAAGGAATGCCGCCCGCATCTTTCAGAACCCGCTTTGCATTCGAAGCACCACTATTTGCCAACACTATAACCGCAGCGGCAGTAGCTGAGGTGCATTCATGGTCTCTCGCAAACCTGTAGTGCTGACCGTCGTCAACTAACACTCCATCTGTAATCAGTCGTTCTTTCCGATTTTGGTAATTCTGATAGAAACTGCCAAGTTTACGCTTGGTGGCCGTGGAACCTTCTCGAACCACAATCCGCTTCTCGCTGTACACATCGCACTCAGCGAATATGCCGTTACGATCGGGACCGATGTAAAAACGCTTGGGCTTTCCATCGACGTTTTGACTTGACACAGCAACAACGCTACGGTCAGATCGCTCGTTGATGGCTTGCAAGTCCGGCAGCAACTCTTCACTTTCGGCGGCACGGCGCAGTATGTATGCTACCTTGTTACGCGCGCTGTTGAAAATCGCCTGTTTGTCAACGGCGCGGTTTTCCAGTTCAGATAGTTCGTCTTTCCAGGAGGCCAATTCAGACTGGAGACCGCTTACCCAATCGGCAATCATAAGACCTTGCTGTATCGGATTTTCCGGGAGTTCCTCTTCCAGCAAAGCGGCTATGTGTTTGCCGAACAGCGTATCCAGTTCGTCGTCATTCCCCAATTCCGCCTCGCGCATCTCAATGAACAGACGCAGTTCGTTCCGTCGCACTTCATCAGCCCCTGCGATGCTCTGCCGTTCCGCTTCGAGCAGTTCCCGGAACAGGGCGGACAGCCGGTTGGTCAAGTCGTCGTCAATCTCAACATCGGTTGGGTACGTCATTTCGTCCTCCGGGTCATAAAGTTCAACCAGCACATCCAGCGGCGGCATAACCGGCAGATGCGCCTGGATGTGCGCGTCAATGTGGCAAAGGTCGCAGACCAGTTGGTGCGCGTCGCCGCAATGTTTTTCGTATCGCCAGCGGCGCCGGTAAGAACGCCATCGCCCGCAGCGGTCACAGTCCTTGCCGAAAGCGTAGCCGCAGCCTCGGCAATTATGGCTGGCGGCGGGTGACGCGGTTTCGCACCACGGGCATACCACTACCGGCGCTTCGCCCGCTTTCTGCGTTCCGCGCGGTTCCAGCGACCATTCGCGGTAGTCCTCGGGCAGGCCGTGGGTTACGGCGTTGGCGGCCAGGTCCAGGATGAGGCAGTCGCCGCCGTCGGGTTTGGGGCGCAGGCCGCGGCCTACCATTTGCAGGTACAGGGCCAGGCTCATGGTGGGGCGGGCGATGATGATGCAGGAGGCATCGGGCAGGTCGAACCCCTCGATGGCGACGATCACGTTGACCAGCACTTTGATGCTGCCATCCCGAAAACCGGCGATGGCCCGGTCACGATCCTCGCGGCTGGTGTCGCTCAGGATGACCGCCGCCGGTATGCCGGCCTCGTTGAACACTGCGGCCAGGTTGTGGGCGTGGTCAACGGACACGGCGTAGGCGATGGTAGGCCGTTGATTGTTCGTGGAGTCGATGGCGTGCTTCTGCCAGAAGGCCAGCGCGCCGGCGGTCATGATGTCGGGGCGGTCGCGGTTGGCCTGCTCGATACCGGCCTCGGTGTAGTCGCCGGTGCGGTCAATGGTGCCGCCGGCGATGCGCTGCTCCGGGGGCGGGATGACAACTCGCGCCTGGCACAGGGCCGGCTGGTCAAGGGCCTGCAAGTCGGCGGCCTGGGGGCCGCAGAGCAGGCCGTCAAAGAGGTGGTCGAACCCTTCCTTTTCGGAGAGCCGCCAGGGGGTGGCGGTCATGCCGACGATGGGGCCGGGCCACTGCTGCATCGCCCGTTCCCAGCCGGGCGCAGCGGCGTGGTGGGCTTCGTCGATCACCAGCAGGTCGTCAGAGGTGTAGCGGTTCCACACCCCGCCCCTGGATTCCGGATCAAGTCCGGAATGACGGTGGCGTGGGCGGGCGGTGCGCCTGCCCACAGTTTGCGCCATGAGAATGACCGCGGTGTCACCCCAGGCCGGAGCGTCCTCGCCGGGGGTCCAGTTGACGTCGGCGATGGCGGAGACGCCGGCGTCGGTGAGCATCCGCCGGGTCTGCTCGGCCAGTTCCTTGCGGTGGGTGAGCCAGACGGCCTTGCGCCCACCTTGCAGCCAGTCGCCCAGCAGCGCGCCGGCGATGACGGTTTTGCCGCCGCCGGTGGGCAGTTGCAGCATCAAGCGGGCCTTGGGTTCGGTGGTGAGCCCGTGCTGCACCTGCTGAAGCAGGCTCTCCTGGTATGGGCGGAGTTCAATCATGTTGTCGGATTTTATCATTGCGCTTCACTGCCCGATGCTGACGAGCGCGTATCGCTGACCAGGACAGTCTCACATCGATGAACAGGATGGACAGGATTTGATTGATAGTCGTGAGCGCCTGAGCCACCGGACGATGCGGTGAGTTGAATTCGTCCGCTGGCGGCGGCATACTGGCGTCACTTATTCAACAGGCGATTGATCTGGTGTGCATCCGGGTCGTTGCCACTTGGGGAGAACCAACGTATGGCAACCCTGGTAACCGGCGGCGTCGGCTTCGTCGGGGCGAGCATCGTCAAGGAACTGGCCGCCCGCGGCCACGAGGTGGTCAGCTACGACGTGCTGGCGGCCGACGGCCTGATGACCCACTTCCTGGGAGACCTGGCCGAACGGGTCACTTTCATTGCAGGGGACATCCTGGACACGGCCGGCCTCGACGCCTTGCGGCGAGCACATTCCATCGACAAGATCGTCCATGCCGCCGTCTTCACCGTGAACCGCACGGACCGGGAAACGGCCCGCAGCAAGGACATCCTCGACATCAACCTCACCGGCACCGGCAACCTGCTGGAGCTGGCCCGGGAGATCGGCGTGCAGCGGTTTGTGTACATCAGCTCGGGCGCCGCCTACGGCCTGTGCCGCGACCCGGACCAGACCTACAACGAGGACGACCACCCCCAGCCGGGAAATCTCTACGGCATCACCAAGCTGGCCAGCGAGCAGTTGACCCGACGCTACGGCGAGCTCCACGGGTTCAGCGCCGCCAGCCTGCGGGTCAGCACCCCCTACGGTCCCATGGAGCGCGTCACCGGCCACCGCGACAATATGTCCACTCCTTACCAGTGGACCGGCGCGATGCTGCGGGGCGAACCCATCGCCCTGGACACCACCGACTACGGCCGTGACTACACCTACGTTCTCGATACCGGCTCCGCCATCGCAACTGTGGTGGACGCCACCGCACTGCCCCACGACCTGTACAACATCACCAACGGCGTCTCGGTGACGGGAGCCGAGATCCAGCGCACCCTGGCTGAACTGTTCCCGGAAACCCGCATCGTGGAGTCCGAGAGCGCTGAGCCGGCGGGGTCTTCCCTGGGACCGACCCGTGGGCCGCTGTCCGGCTACCGGCTGTGGCACGACCTGGGCTGGGTTCCGGAGTACGACCTGGCCGCCGGCCTGACCGATTACGTCCAGTGGCGGCGCGACTCGGGTTTCCTGGATTAGCCCATCCAAGCACTGTGCTGCAACGAGATTGCCACGAATGCCTGACCGCATTCTCGCAATGACAAATCACCAAAGGAGCCGCGAATCATGGCGTTGCCTCCCGACCGAATCGACTACCTGCCCATCATCGACCGGCCCGTCATCAAGTGGCCCAACGACGCCCGGGTGGCGCTCTGGATCTCGCCCAACATCGAGCACTATGAGTACACGCCGATCAACGAGGGTGTGCGTGATCCGTGGCCGCGCGTGCCCTATCCCGACGTGCAGCAGTACACCTACCGGGACTACGGCAACCGGGTCGGCTTCTGGCGGATGCTGGAGCCGTTGGACAAGCACAACATCAAGTGTTGCATCTCGCTGAACATGGCGGTGCTGGAACACTTTCCGGAGATCGCCGAGGCAATGGTCGAGCGCGACTACGACTACATGAGCCACGGCATCTACAACACCCGATACCTCTACACTTGTACCGAGGACGAGGAGCGGGAGTTCTACCGGGACACCATCGAAACACTGAAACTCCACACCGGCAAGCAGCTCAAGGGGATGCTGGGCCCGGCCATCTCCGGCAGCGTGAGCACCCCCGACCTCATGGCCGAGGCCGGCCTGATCTACCACACCGACTGGTTCCACGACGACCAGCCCACGCCCATCAAGGTGCACAACGGCGGCAAACTGGTTTCGGTTCCCTACTCCATCGAGCTCAATGACTCGTCGGTGCTGCGGGACAATCACTACACCGCCGAATACTTTGCCGACATCTGCAAGGCGCAGTTCGACCGCCTGTACGAGGAGGGCGCCGAGAGCGGCCGGGTGATGTGCATCGCCCTGCACCCCTTCCTGATCGGCCAGCCCCACCGCATCAAGTACCTTGAGGACATCCTCGATCACATCATGGCCCACGACGGCGTCTGGCAGACCACCGCCGACGAGATCGCCGAGTACTACATCGCCAATTATTACGACCAAGCCATGGAGCACGCCCGTAGGTTCGCAGCATAGGATCCGTCATTGCGAGGCGCGGAAGCGACGCGGCAATCTCGTTCTCGGTACAACCGTCTTTATCGACGAGATTGCCGCGCTTCTCTCGCAATGACAACCCCGACTCGTTTCAACACACAGGAGCACACTCAACATGCCCGCCCAACGCACCTTTGGAATGGACCACCCGCACCACGAGTGGTCGCCCATCATCAGCCGGCCGGCCCTGCGCTGGCCCAACGACGCCCGGGTTGCTCTGTGCGTCATCCTGGTGCTGGAGCACATGGAATGGCAGGCGCCTGCGGGCAGCTTCCAGGTCGCGGGGCTGGCCGGCGGCTCCGCTCCCCGGGCGTTCCCCGACTACGCTCGCGTCTCCCACCGGGAATACGGCCATCGCATCGGCATCTTCCGCCTCCTGGACACGCTGGAAAAGCACGGCATCACCGCCACCATCGCCATGGACGCCATCACCGCCGAGAACTACCCGTTCCTGGTGCAGCACTGCCTGGACCGGGGCTGCGAAATCATCGGCCACGGCGTGTCCGTCAGTCGCATGATCACCAGCAACATGCCCGAGGACGAGGAGCGCGAGTACATCCGGTCCTCCATCGACGCCCTGACCCGGGCGACGGGAAAGGCGCCCCAGGGTTGGCTCGGCCCTGAGTACGGCGAGTCGGAGCGCACGCCGCAACTGCTGGCCGAGGCCGGCCTGCGCTACGTGTGCGACTGGGCGAACGACGAGCAGCCATACCCGATGACCACCGGCGACAACCCATTCTTCTCGCTGCCCCTGATGTACGAGCTGGACGACGTGGCGTCCCTGGCCCAGCGCAAGGTCACGGTGTCCGACTACCAGCGTCGCCTTACCGAGAGTTTCGACGTGCTGCACGCCGATGGAGCCGCCCGGGGCCGGCTGATGGCACTGAACTGGCATCCCTGGCTGGTGGGCCAGCCCTTCCGTGTGGGCGCGGTGGACGACGCGCTGGGCTACATGATGGAACAGGGCGGCGTCTGGGCCGCCACCGGCTCCGAGATCATCGACTGGTACCAGTCCCAAACCGATTGACGAGGTGAACCATGGCCTCCTCACTGATACGCGGCAAGCACATCATCACTCCGCAGAGTGCCGGTGGCGTGACCACCATCGCCGACGCGGCCATCTACCAGGAGGATGGAGTCATCAAGGATGTTGGCCCGTACCAAGAACTGCGGACGAAGTATACGCCGGACGCCGAACTGGGCGGCCCCAACGTCGCCATCATACCGGGCCTGGTGAACACCCACCACCACGGGCGCGGCGTGACCACGCTGCAAATGGGCACCTGCGACGACCTTTTGGAAGTTTGGATCCTGGCCGGCTGGGGCCGCCGTCCCTACGACCACTACCTGATGACCCTGTACACCGCCTTGAACATGCTGGAGTCGGGCCAGACCACGGTGATGTACAACCACCCGCAGACGGCGGCGGCCACGCTGAAGGAAGACGTTGACGCTGTCCTCCGCGGGTTCCTGGACGCCGGGATGCGGGTCGCTTTCTCCAGCTATCTCCGCAACCAGAACCGGGTGGTTTACACCGGCGACGACGACTTCCTCGGTGGCCTGCCGGCGGACTTGGCCGACGACGTTCGCCGTTATCTCTCAGTTGCCCACATGAGCGACGACGACTATTTTGCTTTCTGCGACACCATGGTCGGTGAGTATCACAACCATCCGTCGGGCAAGGTTCGCGTGCTGTTCAGCCCGGCCAACGCCCAGTGGAACTCCGACGATTTCCTGGTGCGCTGCAAGGAACAGGCGGCTCGCCACCAAACCGGCATTCACATGCACCTGGTGGAAAGCCCGTACCAGAAGGACTACGGCATCCGAACCTGGGGCAAGACGCCCGTTGAGCATTTGCAAGACCTGGAGTTCCTTGGGCCGGAGGTCTCTTTCGCCCACGCGGTATGGCTCACCGAGCGTGACATCGACCTGCTGGCCGATTCCGGTTCCACCGTTGCCCACAACGCCAGCTCGAATCTGCGGCTCAAGAACGGCATCGCCCCGGTCAACCCCATGCTGGCCCGGGGCGTCAACGTGGCTATGGGTACCGACAGCACTGCCATCAACGACGACGACGATTTCCTCCAGGAGATGCGCCTGGTCAGCAAGCTGCACCGCCAGCCGGGGTTAGAGCAGCCGGCCATCACCATGGAGCAGGTGCTGACCATGGCCAGCACCAACGCTGCGGCGCCGACCGGGTTCGGAAACGAAATCGGCGCGCTGGAAGTGGGTCGGCGCGCTGACATGGTGCTGGTAAATCTGGACCGGCTGGAGGACCCCTACCTGGAAGACGACCTGCCCCCGGTGGAACTCGTGCTCGGGCGCGCCAAGTCCAGCGACATCACAGCGGTAATCGTCGACGGCGAGGTCCTGCTCCAGGACGGCGCCCACACCCGCGCCAACAAGGCCGACGTCGCCCGCGAACTCCGCGAGCAACTGGCCCGCCCACTGGAACCCGAGACCCTGGCCAACCGCCGCATGGCGGCGCAACTGTCGCCCTACGTCGAGCAATTCTACCGCAGCCGCCCACCAGCGATGGGAGAGCCACACTACGTTTATAACGGTCGAACGTGAGCGCGGAAATCGGAGAATCCAATGGCACTGGAACTTGAAACCGCCCGCGGCGCCATGACCGGCGCCCGCTACATCGAGAGCCTGCGCGATGGACGCGAGGTCTGGCTGGACGGCGAGAAGGTCGCGGACGTTACCAAGCACCCGGCCACGACCGGCATGGTCCACGAGCTGGCGCGCATCTACGACCTGCAACACTCGGACAAGTACCGGGACGAGATGACCTTCGTCTCGCCGGAGACTGGCCAGCGGTGCAGTTTGTCATGGCTCCTGCCCCGGAGTCACGAGGACCTGAAACGGCAGCGGCGTAACAGCGAGATCTGGAACGAGGAGTCGTGGGGTCAACTGGGGCGCAGCCCGGACATCCTCGCGCCCTTCATCACCGGCCTGGTCGCCATCAGCGACGCGCTGGAACAGGTGAAGCACCCCAGGTGCAACTTCGCCGAGAACGTGGTCAACTACCATCGCTACTGCATGGAGAACGACCTGTTCCTCACCCACGCCCTTGGAGACCCGCAGGTTGATCGCAGCGCGCAGCCCCAGAACGAGACCCGCGCCGAAAGTGAGACCGAAGTCGCGCTGCACGTGGTCGAAGAGACCAACGAAGGCGTCATCGTCCACGGCGCGAAGCAACTCGCCACCGCCGCGCCCATCAGCAACGAGACCTACGTGTCCCTGTCGGCCACCTTCATGCGCCGGGCCGACCCCCGGTTCATCCTCTCTTTCTCCATCGCCACCGACACGCCGGGATTAAAGATGCTGTGCCGGGAACCGGTGTCCCAGTGGGCCGGCAGCTACGGCCATCCCCTGGGCGCGGCGTATGACGAGCAGGACGCCATGCTGTTTTTCGACCATGTCCTGGTGCCGTGGGATCGCATCTTCATGCTCTACGACTCGACGCCGCTATTGCAGCGACTGGGTTCGGAGGCCAACTTCCGGGGCTGGGGCAATCTGTGCCGCATCCACCAGCGCATGAAGGTCATGACCGCCGTCGCCACGCTGATCGCCGAGGCCATCGGCGTGATCGAGTACCGCGAGGTGTCCGCCAAGCTGGGTGAGATGGCCATGCACACCGAGATGTGGCGGCACGCCATGGACGGCGTAGAGCACAACGCCTACTTTGTTCCAAACGGGGCTTCCGGGGCGGACAACGGGCTGATGTCCCTGGGGTCAACTTCCGGCATGAACATCTACTTCGCCCAGACCTCCCAGCGCATGGTCGAGTTGCTGCGGGAGATCTCCGGCTCCGGCATGATCATGCAGCCCAGCGAGGCCGACCTGGCCAACCCCGAGTTCCGCCCTTACCTGGACCGCTACATGCCCGGCAAGGGCGTCGGCGTGGAGTACAAGTCCCGCCTGTTCCGCCTCGCCCACGACTTGGCCGCGTCATCATTCGGTATGCGCCAGGAAATCTACGAGTACTGGCACGGCGGCGACCCCAACCGCAACCGCATCAACCTGCTCCGCAACTACAACCAGACGAGCATCACCGAGCGTATCAAGGCGCTGATCGCCAAGCCGCTGCGGTCGTAAGCAGACCTGTCATTGCAAGGCGCTCGCGCCGTGGCAATCCCGTCGGAGTAACTGCCTAGCGCGGTTTGCACCGCGACGAGATTGCCACGCTACGCTCGCAATGACCTGATGAGCGGCTGTAGTCTAACCCCAGGTGGCAAACCCCATGGCGCACCCCGTGCCTGCTGGCGAGCGGTAGCATGGCACGTAGTCGACCACGTCCATGTCCAGGTGCTCGGTGGCGCCGGTCACTACGATCCAGTTGCGGATCTCGGAACTGCCGGAGTTGATCTTCTCCCGGGGCAGCGCCATCAGCTGATCGACGCTCTTGGCCTGCATTCCGGCCAGCGCCTGCTGGTCGAGTTCCTCATCCACCACGAAGTGGCTCAGCCCGCCGGAGGCGAGGATACCCACCCGGATGTCCTTGTCCCAGGATTCAATGGCCGACCGCAGCGCCTGGCCCAGGTTGAAGCACCGCTTGGGCGTCGGCTGGTTGGGTGGGTAGTAGGTATTGAGCATCACCGGCACGGTCGGGATAACCGCTTCGGTCATCAGGCGGTTGTACACGTAGCCGAAGGCGTGGCCGATGCCGCCTCGCTCGCCGCGTCCGCGGGTGGGGTCAAGGAACTTCGAGGTTCCCACGTCGAACTCGGCGTCCATCAGGCTGTCGATGATGTGGAGGCCCAGGGCCGAGTCGGTCGGAACCTGCACGTCCTCCGTGTTGTACCCGATGAGATTCAGGCCGCCGGTGGATGGGCCGGCCTCGTGGCCGGACACCTTTACCTCGTCGCCCCAATAGACGCAGAAGGCCGGCATGTTGTCGTCCAGCAGGTACTCGTGCTGGTCGTCGCCGACCATCACCAGCACGTCCAGGTTGGCGTCGTACAGCTTTTTGGACAAGTGGGCGATGGCCTTCTGGTTCTGCTCGTGCCGCTTGGCGAACTTCTCCGGCGTGATCTCTTTGGCGATCCGTTCGGTGTCCGTGCGGGCCAGCAGGTCCTCGAAATTGGAAACGATGCTGTCGGTTCCAATCAGCTCAAGATGTCCCTTATCGCGCTCTCCACGGCCGGCCCATCCTTCCGGCGGGGTGCTCAACTGCGGACTGTGGGAGGAGGCCAGACCCAGTACCAGTTCTGCCATTTTCCGTCTCCTTTGCAGGTATTTGTGACCGCCATTCTACCGCATCGGGGGCCGGGTTCGGCTGCGCTGACGGTGCGAGAATGGGGAGGCGGCGTTATTTCGTTTGCTTGCATCACCCTTACGCCCGGCATATCATTGGGCCGGCAATCTGTGGGCGGACCGGCTGTTGGTTGCGAACCATCGGCAGGGCGGCACGTACTATCGTCATGATACCGGATTGGAACAGTCAAGGCGTGCTGCCTCCGGTACGCCCCGGCGCCGGCGGAACTGCCGCCGACCGGTCGCCTTATCGGGTATCATTGCACCAGTTGGTAACGACGTTTGCCATTTCTCCGGAGCGGGCAACTGTCCTCCGAGGATTCCTCGACTACCGTGCCGCTTTGCACGCCGCCGGCATCATCGTCGGTTTCCAGTGGGTTGACGGCAGCTTTGTTGAGAACATTGAGGCGCTGGAAGGGCGAGAGCCCAACGATATGGACGTGGTTACGTTTTGTGGTTCGGCAGCGGAGGGTTACGATCATCTATTCGCGTCCACTGCTATGAAGGAGGCATTCCACATTGACGCTTATCTGTACCGTATTGACCCACCTCTCACCTCAGACCGTGTGCGATGGATCGCTTATTGGTACAGTTTATTGGCACATCGTCGCAATGGACTATGGAAAGGGTTCGTTGCAGTAGATTTGAGCCCTTTTGAAGGCCATGATGCCCGGACCGCATTGAATGAATTATTGGAAAAGGAGGGTTGGGCGCTGTGAACTACGACGAATACCTTTTCGATTTATCCGAAATCGGTGAACTGGAGGCGCTGCTCTCCGAAACGTCGGGGCTCCACGAGATGGAGAAAATCGGCTTGCGCTACCGGCTGGAGAAAGCCCGCAAACGCATCGCGGGGATTGCGCCGCCCCCGGCCCCTGTATATGATGACGGCGAAACTGAACCTGCCGCCGCATTGCCCGTGGCCGTAGTCAATCACAACGGCGACGGCGAAAGGAGTGAACAGCAATGAAGTACGATTACATCGTGATTGGCGCGGGCTCCGCGGGCTCGATTATCGCCAGCCGCCTGACCGAGGATCACAGCAAGCACGTGCTGCTGATCGAGGCAGGCCCCGACTACCCCGAGTTCGAGCACCTGCCGGAAGAGGTCAAATTCGGCTACAACACCGAAATCGACATCATGGTCAGCGACCACAACTGGCAGTTCGTGGGCAAGGGAACGGATACGTCGCCGGAGATCATGGTCCCCCGGGGCAAGGTCACCGGCGGGTCTAGCGCCATCAACGGCCAGGTGTTCCTGCGCGGCGTGCCCGAGGACTACGACGGCTGGGCCTCCGAGGGCAACGACGAGTGGGCCTACACTAAGCTGTTGCCAATCTTCCGCCGCATCGAGACCGACACCGACTATGGCAACGACGACTTCCACGGCGGTGACGGCCCTATCGTGATGCACCGGTTCGCCCGGGAGACCTGGCTGCCGGCACAGAACGCGTTCAGCGCCGCCTGTGTGGCTGCCGGCTTCCCCGAAACCTGGGACCATAACCATCCTGATTCCTACGGTGTCGGGCCTACCCCGTTCAACAACCCCAACGGCATCCGGATGAGCACCAACCTCGGGTACCTGGCTGAGTCCCGCCACCGGCTGAACCTGACCATCAAGGCCAACTGCCACGTGCATCGCATCCTGTTCGACGGCAACAAGGCCACCGGCGTGCAGCTGGAATCGGGCGGCGAGACCTTCGTGGCCGAGGCCGACGAGATCGTTCTCAGCAGCGGCGCCATCGGCTCGCCCCACATCCTGATGCTGTCCGGCATCGGCCCCGCCGATCACCTGCGCGAGATGGGCATTCCGGTGATCCAGGATGCCCCGGGCGTCGGCCAGAACCTGCGCGACCATCCCACCGTCTGGTGCACCTGGCGCACCAAGCCCGAGGTTGAGCTGGACGGCCTGGCGCCGCGTTCGCAGCTGTGCCTGCGCTACACCGCCGACGGCTCGGACCTGCGCAACGACATGAAGATCAGCATGCAGTCCTTCGCCACCGAGCGGATCAACCGCGGCGGCGACCGCATGGTGCCCCTGGGCATCCGCATGAGCACCGGCATCCAGTTGGCTGCCGGCGCGGGTCACATGCGCCTGCAGTCCACGGATCCGTACCAGCAGCCCTTCCTGGACTACAACTACCTCAAGGAGGAGTCGGACCGGGTGCGGCTGCGGGATTCCGTGCGCCTGTGCATGCAACTGGCGGATCATCCGGAGTTCCAGAACCTGATCCAGGAGTGCATCGAGCCACCGGCGGAGTCATTGGTGAGCGACGAAGCCCTGGACGCCTGGATCGCCCGCGAGGTGACCACGTCGCAGCACATCTCCGGCACCTGCAAGATGGGTCCGGACAGCGACCCCATGGCCGTGGTCGACCAGTTCGGCAGGGTCAAGGGCATTTCCAACCTGCGCGTCGCCGACGCCAGCGTCATGCCCGACTGCATCCGCGCCAACACCAACGTCACCTCGATGACCATCGGCGAGCGCGTCGCCGAGTTCATCAAGGAAGGACGCTAAATCGGAGCGTCGCAGGGGCGGATAGTCTTCGCCCCTGCGCAACCACCTAGCTATGCCTCCCGCACGCAAATGGACCCGCATCGAGGACTTGGCAGTCCTCCATCTCTATCGGGGCAAGGTGGCCCATGACAGCCGCGAGGTGGCTGCCTTGGCCGCCGCCCTGGAGCGCAGCCCCAAGTCCATCGGCGCCCGGATGCAGGCTTTCGCCGGTCTCGACCCGGCAAACCCTTACTCGCCGTCCGGTAAAGCCACGGCGCTAACCCAATCCGTCTGGGCCGAATACCTCGCCGACCGCACCGCCATCGCAGTGGAAGGGCAGCGGGCGTACCTTGGCATCCTCAACCGGTATTCGATGGGCCGGCCGTGAATCCAACCCGTCGGAAACAGGCAAAGATCAGGGGCGAATGATTATTCGCCCCTGATTGATTCTGCGTGTCCTCGCGGGCTAGACGAGCACGCCAAACCCCGACTTGGTGCAGATTTCCAGCCGGTTGTGGTCCGGGTCGTGGAAGTAGAAAGCCTGCTGCCCGTCGTGGCGGGTCTGGATGTCGGTGCACTCCACGCCGATGTTCTGCAACTCGTCGCGGGCGGCGGAGATGTCGTCCACCTCGAAGGCGGTGTGATGCGACGGCGCGGACGGCGCATCGGGGTTTTCGATGATGTGGACCATGGCCCCGCTAGGCAACTGCAGCCAGTACAGGTTGTCGCTGTCCACCATCTTGGGGATCTGCTTGACGCCCAGGACTTCCTCGTACCACTTCAGGGCGATGTCCTTGTCCCGGACGTTGTAGGTAATGTGGTTGATCGCCTTCAGGCGGATGTTGTCGGCAATGAGTCCCATAAGGTTTCCCTCCCGATGGTCAGGGTTGTGCGGTTTGGTTCCGTCAGATTTCCAGCAGCCTCTCCAGGTTGCCGAAGAGGATGGCGTCTTTTTCGTCGCGGGTCAGGCTGTCCAGGCCGAGCAGCCACGATACCGGCCAGTCGGCGCACATGTCGAAGGGCCAGTCGGTGCCGAACACGACCTGCTCGATGCCCACCATGTCGATGAGCATCCGCAGCCCGTCTTCGCTGTGGGTCAGGCAATCGTAGTAGAACCGGCTCAGATAGGCGCTGGGCGGCTGGTCGATGTTGGCCCGCGCTTCCGGCCGCACCTGCCAACCCCGATCCATGCGGCCGATACCGTAGCAGGCATACCCGCCGCCGTGGCACAGGCACACCCGCAAGCCGGGGTAGCGGTCCATCACGCCGCCGAAAACGAACGACGCGTAGGTGATGGCGCGGTCGGCCAGGTTGCCGATGGTGTTGGGCAAGTGGTAACGGTTGAGCCGCTCGGAGACAACGGTCTCGCCGCCCTGATGGATGAGGAACATCGCGCCCAGGCGTTCGGCAGTAGCCCACAGCGGCTGGAAGACCGGGTCGTCGAAGGTGCGCCCATTCACGTGGTCGCCGATCATGGCGCCCTTGAGGCCGAGTTCCTCCATCGACCGGGTGAGTTCCTCGATGGCCGCGCCCACATCCTGCATCGGCAGATGGGCCAGGCCGGCGAAGCGGTCCGGATATTCCTCGGTCAACTGGACGACGTAGTCGTTGCACTCCCGGTGCATGGCCATGGTCTGGTCCACGCTCAGGTCGTAGAAGTACATATTGGCGTTGGTCGACAGCACGTGAACGTCCACGCCCAGCGAGTTCATGTCGGCGATGCGCTGCTCCGGCGTCCAGAAGGTGCGCGGGTTATAGCGGTGCTGGTTGTAGAGCTGGGGCGCGGTGACCCCGAACCAGTTCTCTCCGCTCTGCATTGCCCGGAGCGCGCTGGCTGGCGTTATATGCGCATGGACATCGAGGACGCGTACTGCCATTATCGGTATGCTCCTGTATAGGCGTGTCGTCTAGCCGTAGCGACTTCCAGACAACGGACGTTACGGTGAATTATAGCCGCTTTGGTTTAATCCGTCAGGCCGCTACCCCGCTCGCCAATTGGGACACCAAAACCAACCCCTGTTATCATATTTTCGCCACGTCGATTACACTGGCATAGGACTTACGCAGTTGGGACTGTCATAGGACTTACGCAGTTGAAATGGGTTGGTGTGGTGAAAGGCGGGTTAGGAAGTGGGTAGTGTAGTCTGTGAGGGAGGTTTGAGGA
>DAOULH010000099.1:0-1518 GCA_034420475.1 Dehalococcoidia bacterium | reverse complement strand
TGCTGTAGCCCACGAAGTTCATCCGGCCCTCCAGCCGGTCCATCTCCCGCACAAACCGTGCCAGAAGGTCGTCAACGCCGGTATCTTCGACTTCAGGAACCGCTGCGACAGGCGTCTCAACGTCGCCATGCTCCGCCACCTGGATGCCCAACTCGGCCTCCAGGGGAAACAGCGGAGCGGTGGCCAGCATGTCCCGGGACACCGACTGGCTGAACGCGCACAGCACGATGCGCCGCCCCTGGAGCCGGGCCCGGTCCACCAGAGCCTGGTAGTCGGAATCCCCCGAACCCAGGATCACCGTGCCGCAGTCCTCCCGGTCCCGGATCCATTCGTATACCTCCAGCAGGATGGCCGGATCGGAGCGGTCCTTGCCCGCGCTGCTGCGGGGCGCGTGATACGGCACGATGTCCTGCGCGGCGAACTCCTGCCCATCATCGGGCCGCAGCGACCAGTCGCCGAAGGCCTTGCCACCCTTCACCTCTCCGAATACCGCTCCCACGTTGCCCATGGCCCGGCACAGTTCGGCCGGTCTCACCCTGCGTTGGTAGAGCTGCGCTCCCCGCCGGATGTTCTCCCAGTCGATGGCGATCAATACTCCCGGCCGTTGCTCATTCATGGAACCCATTTCCTGCCCTGCCGCGCGAAGACCTGATCCAAGCACGCCGGAGTTTGCCGCCCGCCGACCCCAGGCCAGAGCATGGCGCAGTCCCGGCTCGTAACCCGAACTGGACACCTGCGAGGGCGACAATACGATAGCCGCCCACAACGGTTATTCTGCGAGCGGCCAAACTATAGGGGGTGTCGTGCGAATGCCACACCGCGCGACACGATTATTGTAAACCGCCGGCGGGCTCGCCACAATGCAGGCCGGAGCCGTCTCCGTAATTTACGCCGACGGTGAGGCATCCCGGCGACCCACGGGTCGTCATAATCCGCTGCGCCCGGCCGGGAGGCACAATCGGCGGGAAAGTCCGCTGCGGGCGCCCAGCCGTTCGTCGGCCGACGCTCCCGCAGTGGTGAGACCATTGTATCCGCACCGCTCCCGCTGGCGTAAGGGGCTGGGTGTCACCAATTTCCGGTCGGCTACCCGCAGACTGGGCCAGGATCTGCGGCGATGGGTTGCAACGCCTGCGACTTGGGCGAATGTCATACAAACCGCTGCCTGGCCCAGCCCGGCGCAAACGTCGTGCGGAAGATGGGAACCGATTTCTTGCTCGATACATCCTCCTGCCGTCAACTCGGACGTGTTCCTCCTCGTCGAGACCGGCCAGCCACGCGGACAAAGCCTGAGGATGGGAGACCAGGCTCGAACAGGACACAGGGAAAATGATGCGCATAATGGAACGCGTAATCAAGGTTATCAAAACGGCGGGGCGGTGGACAAAAGCCATTTTGGCGATAGGCATGGCCACCGCTCTGCTCACAGCAGCCTGGCTGGTGTGGACAACGCGCATTTACCTTTTTCCCGTAGGGCATCCACTGCACGGCTATGAAGCGGAGGTACAACTGGCAATGGCT
>DAOULH010000098.1:0-37756 GCA_034420475.1 Dehalococcoidia bacterium | reverse complement strand
TCTGGACGTTACCAACGAAGACCCCAAGCCTTTCATCTGGACCAAAACCGCCGACCAGATCCTGGCCAACGTGGCCCGCTTTTGCCAGCGCACTTTGAATACAGGACACTAGCGTGTCTCACGCAATCGTTCAAGGCCCTGTGGTAAAATCCCGCAGTTGAATCACGCAAGATCCGGAGGAATTCGCATGGAAATCGGCGTCGGATTGGACCACACGCTGGGAATGAATTGGGACGACCAGGCCAACCTGGCCCGCGAGGCCGCGCAGTTGGGTTACGAAAGCATCTGGACCCCCGAAAACATCGGCACAGATTCGTTCCAGGTCTGCGCCCGGCGCTGGCAGGCCAGCTGCGACGTCGTCGAAGGCGGCCTGACCACCGGCATCGGCGTCTCGCCGGTGATGTACCGCACGCCGATCGGTTTCGCCATGTCCGGCGGCACCATGAGCCAGCAGACCGGCGGCAAGTTCATCATGGGCGTCGGCGCGGGCAGCGCGTACCGTCCTGCGAACCGCCGCGACCTCGGTTTCCCCCGGGTCTCTGCCCTGAACCTCATGCGCGACTATCTGACCACAATCCGCGGTCTGGTCCGCGGGGAGCGCGTGTCCTACCAGGGCGAGCACATCAATTACAACAACATCCGCCTCGCCATCCGTCCGGCCCCGAACACGCCCGTTTACCTCGGCACCCTCGGCCCTGAAATGCTGCGCCTGGCCGGCGAGATCGCCGACGGTGTGTGCCTGAACTGGTGCACTCCCGCGCAAATCGCCTGGAGCCGCGAGCGCATCGCCGAAGGAGCGGAGCGCGTCGGCCGTGACCCTTCGGAGGTCAAGGTCGTCGAATACATCCGCATCTGCGTTGACGACGACGAGGACGTGGCCCGCCGCGCCTTTGCCAATAACTGCCTGGGCTATCCGCTGGGCGCCGCCGTTCCCACCGAACGGGAGCGCCAGTTCGGCTACCGCGCCCACTTCGAGCGCATGGGATATACGGAAGAGCTGGCCGGCGCCGACGCCATCCGCTCCCGCGGCGGCGATATGGACGAGGTCGCCGACGCCTATCCGTCCGACGCGCTGCTGGCCGTCGGCTATTACGGCAAGCCGGACGGGGCCGCCGCCGCTTTCGCCAAGCTGGCCGAGGGCCTGGACGTGGCCTTGGTCCGCGTCATCTCCGCCCGTCCCGAGATCGCCTCCACCCAGGCGGTCATGCACGCCTGCGCTCCAGAGAAGGTGCGACCCTTCCTGTAGGCAATTGTTGGTAGTCACCAATACCGAATCATTGTGAAGAGGCCACCATGCACGTAGGCGCCGCCACCATTTTCCAAAACCCAGGCAAGTTCACCTCCGACTACGATGTGTATCGGGAGGAACTCCGGCTGGCCGACCTGGCCGAGCCGCTGGGCTTCCAGTCCATTTGGGGCGTGGAGCACCATTTCACCGACTACACGATGTGCCCCGATGTGCTCCAGTTCCTCACCTACATGGCCGGCCGCACCACCGACATGCAGTTGGGCAGCATGGTCTGTGTCCTGCCCTGGCACGACCCCATACGCGTCGCCGAGCAGATCTCCATGCTGGACAACCTCAGCGACGGCCGGTTCATCCTGGGCGTGGGCCGCGGCCTGGCCAAGGTCGAATACGACGGGTTCCGTGTCGACATGAACGAGTCGCGCACCCGATTTATCGAGTCCGCCGAGTGCCTGCTGGCCGGTCTCGAAAGCGGGTTCTGCGAGTTTGATGGCGAGTACATCAAGCAGCCTCGGCGCGAGATCCGACCCAATCCCTTCCGCAGCTTCAGGGACCGAACCTACGCCGCCGCTATCTCCCCCGAGAGCAGCCGCATCATGGCCCAGCTCGGCGTCGGGATGCTGGTCATCCCTCAAAAGCCTTGGGACGAGGTGGAAAGCGACCTCACCAACTATCGCAACGCCTGGCACGAAAGCCACGGCTCCGGTTCCGAGGGTCCTCCGGCTCCGGTGGTCGCCTGCTGGACCTTCTGCCACGAAAACGCCGACTACGCCCGCGACATGGCCCGCCGCTACATCGGCGGCTACTGGCACACGGTGATGGATCATTACCAGTTCAAGGCTGACCACCACAAGGACATCAAGGGCTACGAATACTACGGCAAGGTCGCCGAGAAGATGTTCGACTACGGCGACGATGAGGTGGTGGACTTCTTCGTCAACCTGCAGGTATGGGGCACCCCCGAGCAGTGCTACGAGAAGATCCTGCAGATCCGCGACCGCACCGGCCACGACACCTACGTGGGCGCTTTCAGCTACGCCGCCATGCCCTACGACGACGCCGAAGCCAGTATGCGTCTCTTCGCCGCCAAGGTCATGCCCGAGCTGAAGGCTCTGGACGGCAACGCATAACTGACTTGCTGGATGTCACCCAACGGCGAGGAGGTTGGATGATGGTTACGCGAACCCGCCGGGGTCCATACACCTACGCGGACTACCTGCTGACGCCCGACGATGTCCGCTACGAACTGATAGACGGGGAACTGACTGTGGCGCCGACGCCAATTCCTCTGCACCAGAGGATCGGGATGCGTTTTACAAATCGGATGGGACCGTTCATCGAGGAGCACGATTTGGGGGAGCTCCTCGCTGCGCCGATGGACGTGCATTTCTCTGATACCAACGTGCTACAGCCCGATATCTTGTTCATTTCCAACGAACGCTCTCACATCATCGGCGAAACCAACATCCAGGGTGCGCCGGACCTGATCATTGAGATTGCCTCCCCGTCAACCGAGGAGCGCGACCGCGGCGTCAAGCAGGAGCTATATGCTCTCTTCGGAGTACTCGAATACTGGCGGGCATATCCCCTGACCCAGACTGTTGAGGCTCTCCGCCTGGAAAACGACCGGCTCGTGTCCGTGGGCGTTTATGGACCCGGCGCCACCCTCTCCACACCGTTGCTGCCGGGCCTGAACATTGACTTGGACGAAATTTTCAGTTGACGCTGCTTCAGTCTCTTCCAATCCGGTAGCGGTCCTGTTCCCACGACTCCACCCGACCGACTGATTCATTGGAGGGCCGTATCCCCATGTCCGACTGGTTTCCCAAGCAGACCATAGGCGACCTGCTCAACCAGGCCACCGAACGTTTCGGCCCCCGAGAAGCCCTGATGTACCAGGGAATACGATGGTCGTTCAACGAGTTTCGCGATGAAGTTGACCGGGTGGCCCGGGCGCTGATCAACCTCGGCGTCCAGCCCGGCGACAAGGTCTCGCTGTGGATGCCCAACCGCGCGGAATGGCTTTTCCTTTTCGGCGCCGTGGCCAAGATCGGCGCCGTGCTGGTGCCCATCAACACCCGTTTCCGCACCACCGACATGGAGTACCTGGTCAACCATTCCGACTCGACCGCCCTGATACTTATGGATCGCTCCGGCCCGGTGGACTTCCTGGACATGCTGCGCGAGGTTGCTCCCGAGATCGATACCGGCGATGCGAGTGATCTGCGTCCGCCCGCCTTTCCCGCCCTCCGCAATATCATCGTCCTCGGCGAAGACCGCCCCGCCGGGACCATCGACTGGGATGCGATGCTGGCCGGCGCCGACGAGGTGCCCGCCCCCGAGTTGGCCCATCGTGAGGCTGCCGTCAGCCCCGACGACACCTTCCTGCTCATGTACACCTCGGGCACCACCGGGTTCCCCAAGGGCGTGATGCACTGCCACAATCCCATCCGCACCATCACCGACGCCGCCAACCGCATGGCAACGTCCTCCCGCGATGTGATCCTGATGTACCTGCCGCTGTTCCACTGTTTCGGCCTGTACGAGGGGCCGCTGATGTCATGGGTCACCGGCGCCCGCATCGTGCTGACCACCATGTTCGACGCCGGCGAGGTGCTTGGTCTTCTGGAATCGGAGCGGGCCACAGTGATGAACGGGTTCGACACCCACTTCTTCGACCTGACCCATCATCCCGATGTCGACCGGATCGACCGGAGCAGCCTGCGCACCATTCTGCTCGCCGTCGGCATGGCCTCCAGCGAACCGACGGCGCGCCTCACCCAGCAGAAGCTCTGCCCCTCACTGTCGGCCTGGGGCATGACCGAGGTTGGGGTCGGCGCCACCCGAACCTTCCTGGACGCGCCGGAGGACGACCGTTGCGTTGAGAGCGGCCACGCGCTGCCCGGTTACGAATTCAAGGTGATCGACCCCGAAACCGGGGAAACCCTGCCCCCGTCCACCGTGGGCGAGTTGCTGGTCCGCGGCTACGCCGTCATGCAGGCCTACTACAAGCGCCCCGACGCCACCGCCGAGGCCATTGACGACGACGGCTGGTTCCACACCGGCGACGTGGCCACCATGCGCGATGACGGCAGCATCCGTTTCATGGGCCGTTACAAGGACATGCTCAAGGTCGGCGGGGAGAACGTCGACCCCACCGAGGTCGAGGCTTTCCTGCTGGAGCACCCGGCGGTCAACAAGGTGCAGGTGATCGGCGTGCCGGACCCGCGCCTGACTGAGGTCGCCTGCGCCTGCGTGGTCGTCGAACCGAGCCAGGCCATCACCGACGCGGACCTGGACGGCTTCTGCCGGGGCAAAATGGCCAGCTTCAAAATACCGCGCCATATCGTCGTCATGGACGACTACCCCATGACCTCCAGCGGTAAGGTCCAGAAGTACCTGCTCCGCCAGATGGCCGCCGAGCGGTTGGGCCTGACCGCATAGCGTCATTGCGAGCGCAGCGTGGCAATCTCGATGACTGATCCCTACATCGGCGTTACCGGGTTCTGTTCCCGGAGTGAAGTCGACGCGGTGCTGGAGGCAGTACCGGCGAACCCAGAGCGACTGCTCATGTGCGGCGTGCTACTCAGCAACGCCCTGCTTTCCGGCCAGGCCAGCGACGCGCCCAACCGCTGTCCAACGCCTGATGCCATCGCGGGCATCTTTTCCGGCGATCCCCGCTGCCTCAACCTCGTCCACTATCGACCGCAACCCGGCGCGGATGTGGCGGACGCACTGACCCGCACCACCGAGGTTGGCGGCCCAAACTGCCACGGCGTCCAGATCAACGCCACCCGCGGAGCACCCTGGCCTGACCCCAAAGCTCTGGAGGCTTACCGCGAACGGTGTGGCCCGTTGCGCATCGTATTCCAGGCAGGGCGCGAGGCGATGGAGTCTGCCAATCATCGGCCCGACGAACTGGCCCGGCGCTGCGCCGCATATTCCGGCCTGATAACGGACGTCCTGGTTGACGCTTCCGAGGGCTTGGGCATTCCCCTGGACGCCGCCCGCTCCGCCGACTACCTGGAGGCAATACGCGCCGCCGCGCCGGAATTGGGTTTGGTGGTTGCCGGCGGTCTCCACGCCGGCAACATCGCCGAACTGTTATCGCCCCTGCTGCCCCAGTGGGCCGCCGTCAGCATCGACGCCGAGGGCCGCCTCCGCGACGCCGACGACCGGCTGGATGTTGGGGCGGCAACGGAGTATTTGGGGGCGGCGTTTGGACTTCGGCAACAGGATAATCAACGGGATTAAGAAAGCGCTGGGGTAATGGAAGTAAGCTTTAGAACTCGCCGGCTGCATCGGCTGTTCCATAATGAACCGGACCTCATACGGACTTACGGTAATCGTAGGGCACAGTCAATAATGGCCAGGTTGGTCGTGTTGCGCCGACGGACCACGCTGTCACGAGTTCCAACCACGCCGCCGGAGCGCCGGCATCAACTGGCAGGCAATCGCGATGAACAGTATTCAGTTGATATTGACCGCCAATACCGATTGGTGTTCGTGCCGGATCATGATCCAATCCCTCGACGACCTGACGGCGGCGTTGATATCGATCAGGTAACTGCTGTCGTCATTACCGAGGTGATAGACTACCACTAGCGGGAGGCACGAAAATGGCAGATCGAAAGAACAATCGAAAGTACCGTTATTGCCCTGATTATGCGACCCCTCCGGGTTACGTCCTGCAGGACCATATTGAAGCCAAAGGCTTGACCCCCGATGAATTTGCCCAGCGACATTCCCTAGCAACGGATCTTATCGAAAGCATCATCGCCGGCAAGGCTCCTATTGACCCTACACTGGCTGCTATCTTTGAGAGCGAGTTCAGTCTGGAAGCAGATTTCTGGCTTGACATCGAGGCAGACTACCGCCACCGGCTGGAACGCAAAGCGGCGGCGGATGCCGCGTCCGCCTCTTGATATAACTCCACCAGTGCCGCCGCACTGCTGTTGCCCTTTCTCACCGAATGGACCGCCATCAGCTCGACACCGACGACTACGTCAAAACCGATGTTGCCATCGCCCTTCTGCACGCTGCAGGACAGTTGCTGCACTAACGCGCGAACCTCCGTGACCATGCCGACAGTCAAGCGCCTCGTCTGTCTCGCCAATTCCCGCAAGAATGCCGGACGGTGCATCGCCGGCAAGGAAATGTCGAGCGATGTCAAATTGGGCCAATGGATCCGCCCGGTCAGCAACCGTGAGAACGAAGCAGTCTCTGAAGGCGAACGGTTTTACGGCGATGGCACAGACCCGGAGTTGCTGGACATAATCGAAATCCCTCTGCTCAGGCCAAAACCCAAGGGTTATCAGCGGGAAAATTGGTTGCTGAACCCGTCTCGCCAATGGCGCAAGGTCGGTCGACTGGGCTGGGATAATTTGACGCAACTGGCCGACCCTGACGCTCCGCTGTGGACCAACGGGTTCCACTCTTGGGGTGGCGAAAACGACCAAGTTCCGGTGGAAATCGTGGGGGCGCACGACACCTCACTGCGGATGGTGCGCGTCGATGACCTGACCGTCACCGTTGCCGAGCCGTCGCGCCCCAGCGCCAACTACCCGATATTGCGGGGACGCTTTAGCCACTGCAACGAAACCTATTGCTTTCGCATCACTGACCCGGCCATCGAGAGCGGGTCGGTGGATCTGCCTTACCGCGAATACCCAGTCGGAGAGCGGTATCTGACCGTCAGCCTCGGCGAACCATTCGAGGGCAACGCGTACAAGCTCATTGCCGCCATCATCAGGCCCTGACGGAGTGTCACAGATTGAATGATGCGCAGCCGATGGTCTTCACCGTCGGACATTCCAACCATCCGCCGGAGGTGTTCGTCAGCCTGCTGGTGCGCCACGGGATCGACCAGATCATCGACGTCCGGTCGGCGCCGTACAGTCGGTATTCGCCTCAGTTCAATTACGAGGGGATCCAGCGGATGCTGGACGATATCGGCATCGGTTATGCGTACCTGGGCGGTGAGTTGGGCGGCCGCCCCGCCGACCGCGCGTGCTACGACGCGGATGGGCGCGTCCAGTACGACCGAGTCGCCGCAACGGACACATTTGACGATGCTTTACGTCAGGTCGCGCGGGTCGCGGAAGAAAGTCGCATCGCACTGCTGTGCACCGAAAAGGAGCCCTTGGAGTGTCACCGAACCCTGCTGGTGGCGCGAGCCCTCGTTGATCGGGGCGTCGGTATTGCCCACATCCTCGCCGACGGCGGCCTGGAAGACCATACCGATGCCATGCTCCGCCTGGTGGAAATCCACAAGCTGCCACCCAACGGCGATATGTTCCGCTCCCTTGCTGACGTCATTGCAGAAGCCCTGACGCGCCAGGCTCGCAAGTTCGCCTACGTAGGCGAAAAGTTACCTGTCGCTGCGGATGAGTGGGAATTCAAGCCATGAAACTCTACACCATCGGTTTCACCCGCAAGTCCGCTGCCGAATTCTTTGGCCTGCTCCGGGAATCTGGAGCCAAACGAGTGGTCGACGTGCGCCTACGCAACACATCAGGATTGGCCGGGTTTTCCAAGAAGAGCGACCTCCCGTGGTTCCTGCGCGAACTGTGCGGCATGGACTACGTCCACCTGCCCCGGCTCTCGCCCACCGACGCGCTGCTGGACGGCTACCGGAAGCGTGACATAACCTGGGACCGGTACGAACCCGTATTCCACTCAATCATCGAACGCCGGCTTATCCGGGCCGCCATCCCGCAGGATATAATCGCCGACAGTTGCCTGCTGTGCAGCGAGCACCACCCCGACCGCTGCCACCGCCGGCTCGTCGCCGAGCACCTGCAACAGCACTGGGGCGACGTTGAGATCATCCATTTAACATAAGGGAGGCGCAAGATGTCGCAGGTCAACACCGTTCTCGGCCCCATCGACTCCGCCGATATGGGCTTTACCCTGAGCCACGAGCACATCACCCTGGGCGCGGCCGGCGCCGCCGCCACCTACCCCGGCTTCCAGGACCGCCAGGCCATCGCCGACGCGGCCACGGCGGCGCTTGCCGAAGCCTATGCGGGCGGCGTCCGCACCATCATCGACGTCACCACCTTTGACCTCGGTCGTGACGTGGCCATGATGCAGGAAGTGAGCCGCCGGACCGGCGTCCACGCCATCCCGTGCACTGGCAACCACCTGGCCGTGCCTCGCATCTTCTGGGGCGCGCCCGTGGATCGGGTCGCCGCCCTGTTCATCAAGGAGATCGAGGAGGGTATCGAGGACAGCGGCGTCAGGGCCGGCATCATCAAGGTAGCCAGCGACCGCGGGGGTATCACCGAAAACGAGGAAATCATCTTGCGGGCCGCCGCCCGCGCCAGCAACGCCACCGGCACCCGCATCAGCACCCACACCTGGTCGCCCGACCGCGTCGGCGAAGAGCAGGTGCGCATCCTCAAGGAGGAGGGCGTCGACCTCAACCGGGTTTACATCGGCCACAGCAACGACGACACCGACGTCGGCTACCTGATCGGCCTGCTGGAGGAGGGCGTCTGGCTGGGCCTTGACCGTTATCCCGGCGGGCGCACCCCGGAGACACCCAGGTGGGAAACGCGCACCGAGGTAGTCAAGCAGCTTATCGACGCTGGCTGGGCCCATCGCCTGATGCTGTCCCACGACCATTCCACGCCGGTGGTCCAGCCATCCGAGGAATTGCGCCAGGAGCGCGAGGAATTCAACCCGGACGGCTACCTGTTCATCACCCGCAACGTGCTCCCGCGCCTCATCGAGTTGGGAGCCACCGACGCGGATGTGCAGGCCATGATGGTGGACAACCCCCAACGTTTCTTTGAGGACTGACGGGCAAACGTCAGCCGGGCAGGGGCGGAGGTTCTTTCGGACCCGCCAGCGCAGGGTCGCCAGTAGAACGGTTGACAGCCCCGGACAGGATAGCGAGGATTTGATTGCTCAGGTTTTCCAACGCCAGCCGCATTTCGGCGTCGCCCGCTCGAATTTCCTCCCGCAGCTGGGCGTCACTGGCGACCATTTTCGCCTCCAGATTGCGAATGTCCTCCCGCAACTGGGCGTCGCCAGCTCGGATTTCTTCCCGCAACTGGGCGTCGCCAGCTCGGATTTCCTCCCGTAGCTGGGCATCGCCAGCCCGGATTTCTTCCCGCAACTGGGCATCGCCAGCTCGGATTTCTTCCCGTATCTCGGCGTCGCTGGCGGTCAGACGGCCGTCAATCGCGCGCATCTCGGTGCGCAACTCGTCTTCAACCCGGTGCAATTCGCCTACGATATAGGCGGCACTGCCGAATATCGACCCGATAATCGCCAACAGGGCACCGATAATCCCCGCCACAGCCAATATCGCGCCGGAGTTTTCTTTAAGCCAGCCTGAAATTCTGCCCATCACTTTCATCCCACAGCTCGATTCTATGGGCCTGAACCCGGCCCGTCAACGCGAAAATTTTGCTGAACTCCCGCTCGCGGATTACACTTGCAGCGACCAATTCCGAGGTGAACCGTGAATATAGGCTTTTCCCTCTCCAACAACCAGGGTCTCGCCAACGTCCAGGACGTGGTGAGCGTGGCCGCCCGCGCCGAGGAACTCGGCTACGATTCGGTCTGGGCCAGCGATCATGTCTTCAACGTCAGCTACGTGTACGAACGCCTCGGGAACCGGCCGTACTACGACCCGCTGACCATCCTCACCTTCGCCGCCGCTCAGACCCAACGGGTCACCCTGGGGACCAGCGTCCTGGTCCTTCCCTACCACAATCCCATGCGCCTGGCGAAACAGGCCGCCACGCTGGATCAATTGTCCGGCGGACGGGTTGCGCTAGGCATCGGCGTCGGCGTGATTGATACTGAAATCGAGGCCATGGGCGTGCCCTTTGCCGAACGCGGCCCATACACGGACGAATCGATAGCGATCATGAAGACCCTGTGGTGCGACGATGACCCGCGCCACGACGGCCGCTTCTTCCAGTTCGCCGACATGGCATTCTCGCCCCGTCCGGTCCGACCCGAAGGCATCCCCCTGATCATCGGCGGAACCAGCCGCGCCGCCATTCGCCGCGCCGCCCGCCACGGCGACGGGTGGCATCCCACGGCCATGCCGCCGGAGGACCTCGCCCAAGGCATCCGCTATCTCCACGAGCAGGCCGAACGCGCCGACCGCGATCCGGCTGCGATCCCGGTCTCGGTGAGCGTGCCGTTGCAGGGAGGCCGGCCCGGCCGCTTCGCCCTCGGCATCGAGCCCGCCGAGATGCGCGCCAACGCCCAGGCTTTCGCCGACATCGGTGTCTCCCGCATCGTGGTTTCCCCCTATTCCGGCGACCCAGACGTGGTCTTCCCCGCCATGGAGACCGTGGCCGCGGAGGTCATGCCGGCCGTGGCGTAAGTCACCCTGAAATTGGGCAAAGCCCGCTTCTGTACCGACAAAACGGAGACCCACCTTGACCACCTCTGCTTCCCCAATCACCGCTCCGTACGGTTCCTGGCGTTCGCCGATCACCGCCGACGCCATCGTCGCCGAGTCCATCGGCATCAGCAGCGTGTCCATCGACGGCGACGCCATTCTCTGGACGGAATCCCGCCCGTCCGAGGGCGGACGCTACGTCATCGTCCGCATGGAACCCGACGGCACGGTCTCCGACGTCAACCCTGCGCCGTTCAACGCCCGCACTTGCGTCCACGAATACGGCGGCGGCGCCTGGCTCTCCGATGCCGGAACCGTCTGGTTTTCCAACTTCGACGACCAGCGCATCTACCGCCAGGATCCTGGCGGTCAGCCGCGCCCCGTGACACCGGACTCGCCGCTGCGTTACGCTGACGCCGTGCTCGACCGCGCCCGCAACCGGCTCATCTGCGTGCGGGAAGACCATTCCGACCCCGACAACATCATCAACACCATCGCCGCCGTCCCCACCGACGGCTCCGGCGATCAGACCGTCCTGTTCGCGGGATGGGACTTCGTTTCCTCGCCTCGTTTGAGCCCTGATGGAACGACTCTGGCGTGGATGTCCTGGAACCATCCCAATATGCCCTGGGACGGAACGCACCTGTGGACCGCCTCCGTGCTCGACGACGGCACGCTGGGCGAGCCCACCTTGGTGGCCGGCGACGAGGCGGTCTCCGTGTGCCAACCCGAATGGTCGCCGGAGGGCGTGCTGCATTTCGTCGCCGATCAGTCGGGCTGGTGGAACCTGTATCGCCTCGGCGGAAACGGGCCGGAGCCTCTCTATCCCGACGATGCGGAATACGGCCGTCCCCAATGGGCGTTCGGCGCCCGCGCTTACGATTTCGACGGCAACGGCAACATCGTCTGCGCCGTCAATCGCCGGGGATCGTGGTCACTGAACGTTCTGAACCCAGGCGCCAGGACGTTGGCGCCGCTCAACGTGCCGGCAGGCGAGATGGGCCGCGGCGACCTGGCCGTTTCCGGCATCACTGCCGCCGTCATCGCCGGCGACCCGCGCCGACCCATGTCCCTGCTTCGTGTCAACCTCCGCAGCGGAGAATGGGACACGGTGCGACAGTCCTCAGCCATCGACGTGCCATCGGACTACATCTCCCCGGCCCAGACCATCGAATTCCCGTCCACCGACGGCCGTCCCGCCTACGCCCGGTATTACGCCCCTCGCAGCCCTGACTACGCTGCCCCGGAAGGTACGCTGCCGCCGCTGCTGACCCTGAGCCACGGCGGACCAACGGGAGCCGCGTCCGGCGCGCTGGACCTGTCCGTCCAGTATTGGACTACCCGGGGATTCGCCGTCGTCGACGTCGATTACGGCGGCAGCGTCGGATACGGGCGGGCCTATCGTCAACTGCTCAACGGCAACTGGGGTATCGTCGATGTGGACGACTGCGCCAACGCTGCCCTGCATCTCGTCCACCAGCATCTCGCCGACGGCAATCGCCTGGCAATCCGCGGCGGCAGCGCCGGGGGATACACCACCCTGGCGGCGTTGACTTTTCGGAACGTGTTCGCCGCCGGCGCCAGCTATTACGGGGTCTCCGACCTCGCCGCCCTGGCCGAGGATACCCATAAGTTCGAGTCCCGCTATCTGGACCGACTGGTGGCTCCCTATCCCGAGGGCGCGGAAACTTACCGCAGTCGTTCACCCATCAGCCACACCGAAGGATTGTCGTGCCCGATCATCCTCTTCCAAGGCCTAGAGGATCGCATCGTTCCGCCCAACCAGGCCGAGATGATGTATGCGGCGGTGCGCTCCAAGGGTATCCCCTGCGCCTATCTGCCCTTCGAGGGCGAGCAGCACGGCTTCCGCCGCGCCGAAAACATCAAGCGCGCGCTGGAAGCCGAGCTGTACTTCTATTCCCGGGTCTTCGGGTTCGACCTCGCCGACGCAGTCGAGCCCGTGCAGATCGAGAACCTGTGAGGCGCGATTAGCGAAATGCTACTCTATCACTCAGCGACGACGGCAGGACTGGAGAGTTCGATAGGATGGTGGATACATTCGTAGGCTTCGATGCGGGCAATCAAGGTGTCGAGTTCGATCCGGCTGGGATGCTTCTCGTCGTCGATTTGGCCGTCGGGTCCGGACAGGTCATCTATGAGTGCAGTTACTCGCTCCAGGGCCGCGTCGTAGTCTGCTTCAGTTTGGATAGGTTTCATGTCTGACATGTTAGACCTCCCGGACATCGATCCTGTCGTATTCAGCGTGGGTGCCGACGAACCGTATGTATACCGTCCGTGCCGGATAGAAAATTCGGACTACCAACCGATAGCGACCGCCACGTATTCGAAAAACCGCCCGGTCGTTGCCGATAATGCTGGCGCTTGGGTAACGCTGGAGCAAGTGAGCCGGCGTTTCCCAATCCTCTCGCTCGACTTGTTGGTGCCATTCTTGCAGCGCCGTCTCACTATCAGGATGAGTTAGCCAAAATTCCCTGAGCGTCCTTTTGGCGATTATATGCACAATCAGACTGGCGACGCACGCCGGTACCGGAGAGAGTTGGATCAATAAGCCGCCCGCAGCACTTCCATAATTGGCCCGGCGTCCACCACCGGCTTGGGGTTGGTGCTCAGGCTACGGTCCTGCAACGTGGCCGTGGCAATGTACTCCAGCCCGTCCTCCGGCACTCCCACCTCGCGCAGGGTCCGAGGCAATTCCAACTCGCGGCACAGCTCGTCCACGGCGTCTGCGGCAGCCAATCCCGCCTCCTCGTCGGTCATCGCCGAACTGGCAACTCCGATGGCCTCGGCAATCAGACGCTGACGATCAGCGCAGGCGTCCAGGTTGTAGCGCATGCTGTGCGGCAGCAGGATAGCGTTGGCCTCGCCGTGGGGCACGTCATACAGCCCGCCCACGTGGTGACAGGTCGCAGTGTTCAACCCCAGCCCGCCGAAGGACGCCAGCGACGCCATGGCGCACGCGGTTTTGGTCGCCAGCAGGGTGTCGATGTCGCCTTCCTTGCAACGGGGGAGGTTCTCGAACAGCAGGCGAATAGCGTGGAGGGCCATGCCGTCGCCGATGGGGTTGTGTCCCGTGGAATACACGGTTTCGATGGCGATCCGCAGTTGACCGATGGCCGTGGAGACCAGTATCCGCAGCGGCGTGGTGGCGAGGGCCTGCCCGTCGATGACCACCGTGCGATGGGTCACCCCGTCCCCGGCGATGCTGAGCTTGCGCCCCTGCTCGTGGTCAGTGATGCCGCCGCCGCCCCGGCTGAACTCGGCGCACCCCATGGTGGTGGGCACGCTCACGATTGGAACCTTGGGCGACGGCGTGGGCGGAACGGTGATCTTGTCCGGGGGCTCGAAAATGATGGCGTAGTCGCGGATGTCGCCGCCCTCCGCGAGCAGGACGGCGATGGCCTTCGTGGTGTCGTGGGTGCTGCCGCCGCCCACGCTGATGAAGATGTCGGGCTGGGTTTCCTGGGCCATCGCCGCGCCGGCCTCAACGGTTTCCACCGGCGAATGGGGCGCCACGCCCGAGTACGTGCCCACGTACCGCGACCCCAGCGCCTCCTGGACGCGCGGCACCACGTCGCACGCGCTGAGAATGGTGGGCCCGCAGGTGATCATCGCCCGGCTGGCGCCCAAGCCGTCCACGGTCGCCGGCAGGTCGTTTATCGCGGTTTCATTGCAGATGATGTTCTGGTGCAGCGGATCGTATCGGTATCGCAGCGTGCTGGTGGTCATGGTTGGGCCTCCGGGTGTGGGGCTGGCAAAGATGTGATTGTCGTCTGAGAAATCTAGATCACGACCAGATGGCTTTCATCCGCTCCATGAACGGCGTCCAGAGGGATACGTCTATCCAGCGTCACCAGTCTGGCATCGTGGGCGACGGCCAGGGCCAGCAGATAAACGTCTGTTATCTGGCGATAGCTCAATATCCGCCGGGCATTCACCCGGGCATCGTCCAGCAGGCTGATGTCATCGGGGATGAATTGGTGATATTCGGTGGCTACGGCAGCCAGCAAAAGCTCAAACGCATTGGCGATGCTTACCGTATTGGCATAACCCGGCTGGGATAGGATACGCAGGCACCCGTTCTGAGTCAGTGGACAGGAAAGCCATCCTTGCGTCATGTTGGCAATATGCCACGCTGCCACCGCTTGATGAGAGACATGGTTCTTGTCCAGTAAAGCGATCAGGCAGCTTGTGTCGTAGAGAATTCTCAATTTCAAATTTCCAAATCATCCCGGATTTTATTTACCATCTCATTAGTGACCACGTTGCCGCCGGCTGGTATGACCTTGAAACCGTATTGCTCCAGATCCACCAGCTCGACCGCGCTGACCACCACCTCTACCTCCACCTGCTGGCCTTCCGGCAGACCGAGGGGAGCATCGAACTCAATGGTCTGCCCTTTGACTGTGCCTCTTCGTTTCATAGCGCATTCTCTCCTGATAGCGTAGCGGTTTTAGAACAGCAATGACGGAATGACCTAATACCCCATGGTTTCTCGAATTCTGTTGACCAACTCGTTGGTAACGACGCAGCCAGTGGGCGGTAAAGGGTGGAGAGCCCGATACAGCGGGTCTTCGCATCGCGCTTCGTAGTGGGCCTTCGCGGCCTCCAGCTCCTCGGGCGTGAGCTTCACCGGGACTAGCTCCGGACACAAAACGACCAGCTCCACCCGCTCGCCCTCGGGAAGGTCTATCGGCTCGTCCAACTCTATGGTCCGCCCCTTGACGACGCCTCTCAGATCCATTCTCTTGTTCTTTCCCCTCTCCGGGTGTCGCTGGCTCCATTTTACATTACAAGCGCCGCGTTGCAGGGATGGGTTTTGCCCCCGTGGTCGGCAGGTTGTCGACGGCCGTCTCAGAGCATTGGAGGATTATCGGTTCCGCTCTACACGGACGAACAGGCTTACCAGTCCCCAAATCAGTCCGACAACAACGATGGCACCACAGATCAGGATTAGCGCTACCCAGAATGGCTCCGCGTTGTCGGCTGGAGGATGGAGACCTGTCCAACGAGTGACAACATCCTGGCACTTGTTCATTCCCCCAATCGCCCAGACAGAAACCGCGAAGTTGCCTACCACAAGGCGACAGTCATCAGCCGACAGCCACTCAGCCAACGCAACAAATCCATAGACGATTCCTCCTAAACCGGTGCGATGTAGGCTTCGGTGGCGATGCCCTCCCTCTGTGCGGCTTTTTCCGCCGCTTTGCGGGATGGGAAGTACGGCGTGCCGTACCCCTCAACCTTTCCTCATGGAGAGAACCCACTTCCCTCTGGCTTCGGCGTCAGAGCGCAGTGTGGGCATCATCTTTGCAGCATCCTTTATGTTCTTTGCCAACTATGTATTCATCTGGTTCATCGTCTTTGGACTGCGTCGCTTTCTGTCATGAGGTAGCAACGACGCGACACCCTTTGCAAACGTTGTCGCTTTTCTACTGGTTCAACCCCCGCTGCATCCTCCGCAGGTGCCGGCCTGGCTACCGTGCTGGTGGCCTCCCAGATGAAGGCAACGTATCGGCCACCGTGCTACCCTCGCAACGACGAGCGGGTTGAGCGCGGCACTACGCTAGGGGTCTCCACCTGGAGGCGACTCGTTGAAGGGCATACCTTTGGCCTCGGCCTGGGCTTTGCGTTGGAGCCAGGCCCGCACTTCAGCGATGACTTCGGCGCGGCCTTCCTTGCGGCCTTCCTCGCGACCCTGCTCGATATGCTCCTCGATTACCGGCTTGACCCATCGATTGGCTATCATATGGTAGAGAGACACGATAATTGCTCCTATATGCGCGATCAGCAACAGGGCGATGGCGATACCTACTCCGATGGGTGCAAACTCTGTAGCCGACTCACCTGTTACCGTGGTGACGTTCGTCCACCATCCTGCCGGCTTGGTGGTCTTGATTTCCTCGATGACAATAGTAATCAGCAACGGGCTGCAAACCATCGCCATCGCGATTGAGTAGGCTCGTTTGAAAGGTTTGGGTACGCTCCAAATGGCCTCGTTATCTTCTTCAATTATCCTGGCGCTCCAGATCAGCAGATGGTTCAGGAAGCGTCGGATTTTCCCTGATCCTCCGGGATTTTGCTGCTCCATAGAGACTCAGACTCATTTGGACGGCAGCCGTCGCCTTGATTGACGTGGCCAACAGCCAATTGGGAAGTCGGATGGCTACTGATTCAACCCCCGCTGCATTCCCCGCAGGTACCCGGCCTGCCCGCCGTGCTGGTTCACCTCCCAGATGAGCAGACGGAACATATCGGCGACGGCCATGCTTTCTCCGCGCCGGTTTGTCATCTGCGTACTCACCAGCGACTCGTCGTCGTGACCGTCCAGGAACTCCAGCAGATTGTTTCGCGCCGCGTCAGCATATTCCATCAGGAGCGCCTTGCCGGGACACTGCCAACTGGTCAGGTCTTCCACCGTGTAGCCGAAACCCACGTTCATGGGCTCCGGCTCGAACCCCAGCCGCTGCGCCCATTCCCGCTCGTAGAGTTGCTGCTCCTGCTTGGCCAACGATTGCACCCACATATCCAGCGCGCGCCCGTAGTGCCACACGATGAAACCGATGGAGTGGCACTGCTCGTTGGGCGTAAACTCAATCTCCTCCTGGGTCAGCCCGTCCACGTACCGGACCAGCCACTCCCAGTTGGCGTCGAACGACTCCTTGATGAATTCTTTCAATGCCATGATTTCCCCTCAGTTGTCAGGCCAAGCCCGCTCCGCATCCGTAACATAGAGTCCTGGCCGCCCGCCGGCACAGCACGGGCACTTGCGTTGCCAGATGTCAGTTCCATTTGCCCCGTAGGTCTCTCCGCAATCACGACAGCGCATCACGTAAACGTATGCGCAGTGATCAGTGCCGGGTCTCGGAGGGCTGGTGCGCCCCAAGTTGACCTGATTATTTTTGTTCAAGAACCCGCGCTGTGTCGTCGGTGTTTTCGGCATGATCTCGCCCCGCGAAAATTCCCGCAGTGCCATCCTCGCGTCTTGTACTCGTCAGGTGGTCCAAACCGGTTGTCGCTTTTCCAGAAAGGCGGTAATGCCCTCATGCGCGTCGTCTTTCAGCAGGTTGTCCACCATCACCTTGCTGGCGAACTGGTAGGCCGACGGACGGTCCATCTCGATCTGCTTATAGAACGCCGCCTTGCCCAACGCCAGGGTCTGAGCGCTGGCCGAGGCAATCTGACGCGCCAACTCGTCAACCTGCTCCTCCAGATCGTCGGCCGGAGCAATCCTGCTGATCAGGCCGAACTCCAGGGCTTCCTGCGCCGAAATCGGTTTGCCGGTGAGCAGCATTTCCATGGCCTTCTTGGGCATCACCGAGCGGGCCACCGCGACGCCCGGCGTGGTGCAGAACAGACCGATCTGCACGCCCGGCGTGGCGAATGCCGCACTGTCCGCCGCCACCGCGATGTCGCAGGTCGCTACCAACTGGCAGCCCGCCGCCGTGGCCAGGCCCTGAACCTGAGCGATCACGGGTTTCGGCAGCAGCCGAATGGCCTCCATAACGCGCGTGCAGGCGTCAAAGACGGCGGTGTAGTCCTCGGCGTCCCCGTTGACCAACTCGTTAAGGTCGTGGCCCGAACTGAACACCGGCCCCTCGGATCGGATGACCACCACGCGGGCTTCGGGATCTGCAGCGATTTCAGAGAGGCGACGCTCCAAACTAAGCAGCGTTAGAAAAGATAGAGCGTTGCGACGGTCCGGGTTGTTGAGAGTGAGGACGGCTATACCGTCGCCAGTCAACTGGTGAATTACTGGCGGTGGCAGAATTTCGTCAGGAGTCGCTGGGCGGATCTGTTCCCTCTCGACATAGACCACATCTATAGTGTCCCCGTCGGGGGCGAAAAATTCCGCCAGAAAGGAGGTGTCCGGTTCGAAGATGTGAACGACTGCGCCAGCATCGCCGGCTTTCAGCCCATGTTCAGGTAAATCAACGGCCAGTCTAATGGAGTCATGTTCGTTGATCATATTAGTCTCCCGATGGGTAAGCCGAAACCAGGGCCGGCCGCGTTGAATTGTGTTGGATAATCCAAACAGTACGGACGTAAGGATTGCGTCCGTCCGGAGTTTCCAGAATGCCATCAACGGCGAATGTCGGCCCGTGCGGGGTGTCACGAACGTTGACCACTTCGTGCCTTGACCCGTGAACCCGCAGGGCCTCCGCAAACTGTTCCCATTGCTCAGGAAGGAACCCGAACTTTAAGAAAAACTCGGCTTTGTCCCGCCCTCGCGGGTTGTCAATCGAAAGCAAATAGTCCAGGATTTTCGCCGGCGGGACGTAAGCGTTATCGGCGTTGGGCAGTCTCATGCCTACCCGCGCGGCAGGCCCAATCCACGGCTCGCGATGATGTTGCGCTGCACCTCGCTGGTGCCGGCGGCGATGGTGTGGGAGAACGCGCGGAGCCAGTGCTCCTGCATGTCGGCTTCCATCGGCGTCCATTTCTCGTCGCGCAGCCCGCCGTACATCCCCATGATTTCGAGGCACGACGCGGTTGTACGTTGTACCGTCTCGCTACCGAAGACCTTGGACATTGAGGCTTCCTTGTTGGGCACCAGGCCCTCGCCCTGCATCCATGCCACGTTGTACGCGATGAGCCGCGCCACCTCGCACTCGATGTACCGGTCAGCCAAAGCGTTGCGCACCCACGGCTCCTGGCTGAGCGGCTGCCCGTTGCGCCGGATGCCGTCGGCCCACTGCCTGGTGTCGTCCAGATGCCGGCGAGCCGCCGCCGAATAATCGATGCCGGAACGCTCGAAGTCCAGCAGCGTCACCGCCACGTACCAACCGCGATTCTCTTCACCGACGATGTTGCGTGCCGGCACGCGCACGTTGTCAAAAATCACCTGGTTGAATTCGTGGCGGCCGCCCATGTTGATGATGGGGCGCACCTCGATCCCGGGCGTTTTCATGTCCACCAGGAAGAAGCTGATGCCCCGGTGTTTCGGCGCGTCGGTGTCGGTCCGTGTCAACAGCATGATCCAGTCGCCCCGGTGACCCATAGAAGTCCAGATCTTGCTGCCGTTGATCACGAACTCGTCGCCGTCGCGGATGGCCCGCGTGCTCAGCGACGCCAAGTCGGAACCCGATTCCGGCTCACTGTACCCCTGGCACCACTGCACTTCGCCCTTGGCTACCGGGGGCAGGTGCTCGGCCTTCTGCTCGTCGGTGCCGTGGATCATCAGCGTCGCGCCCATCATGCGCACGCCGAAGTTGTCCCGACCCGGCGCGCGGTGGTACGTCATCTCCTCGTTGAAGATGGCCGTGCGCACCGGCGACGCTTTCTGCCCGCCGTACTCCTCGGGCCAGTGCATGGTGAGCCAGCCTCGGTCGGCCAGCTTGCGGCGAACCTCCAGCGTGCGTTCCCAATTTTCCTCACCGGAGCCCCGTTCTCCCAGCTCCCACTCCGGAACGTACTCGTCGTCGATGAATTGCCGCAAGTCACTTCGGAAGTTGGCGTCTGCGGCGCTGAGTTGGAACTCCATGGCAATATTCTCCTGGTACGGTTGAGCGAACCGACTGACAGTGTGAGAACCGGGGTCAGTTGCGCTGGATCACTCCACAGGCGATGCGCGCTCCGGCGGATCCGGCGTCTTCTCCATAAGCGTCGGGTTTCTCGTGGACAATGATAGCGGAATTATCGGCGTCAAACAGTGAGTGGTCCGGACCGGAGTCCAGCGTCACTTCATCAGTATAATAATCCGCTTTAGCCGTGCCGTCAGCTGCGGCATAGATGTTGGGCAGGTCTCCGGCATGGTGGCCGCCGGAGTATAGTGGCCCGTGACCCACTTCGGACGGATTAAAGTGTCCTCCGGCTGCGCTGAAGTCCGGTGCGCAAGTGCCGACGGAGTGGATGTGAAAGCCGTGACCGCCAGGCTCCAAACTGGCGAGGTCTGCTGATATGAGGACTCCGCGAGGTCCCTGAGTCAACGCTACCCCTCCCATGCTCTCGCCTTCCGCATCCATTAACTCGGCGCTGGCCTTTGCTCCCACACCGGATGGTTCATAAGGACCCGATCCTGGAGCGCACGCCAGCATCGCCAAGGCGCTGAGCGAAAAGAGACCGACGACAATAAAGGTTAACAACTTCACGTCGAACACTCCTTGATAGGCTCAAGTTTGACGCCTATACCTTCAACCGCTTGTCACGATCCGGGCGTCGGCTCACATTTGGCTGTATCCGCTGCCCGGCCCGCGCGTGTCATCCACCCCCCAGCCGCGGCCTTCGGTGATCCAGCCGAATTCCAGCAGTATCTGCTGGCTGTAGCAAACGCGGCCGGTCACCTTGTCCGTCGGCTCCGACGCCAGCAGCAACGTAGCCTTGGCCAGCAATTCCGGCGGCTCCCCCCGAGGATCGTCCATCCCTTCCACCAAGTTATGGAACACGGTCCCCGGCGTCGGCACCACCAGCGACGGCGCCACAGCCGTGACCGATATCCCGTACTCGTACACTTCCTGGGCAAGCCCCTGTGTGAAGCGTTCCAGGGCCGCCTTTTCCGCGCCGTAGCAAGTGCCGTTGTTCGCTGGCGTGGTGTATGGCCCCCGTCCCGGACCCACCGCTGAGCCGGAGGAGATGTTCACGATGCTTCCCGACCGACGCTCGATCATGTCCCCGAGAACCAGTTGGCTCAGAATAAACGGCGCGTGGAAATTCACCGCCCACGACCGCATCCACCGGTTGATGGGGAAGTCCTTGATCGGCAGGTAGTAGGTCAGCGCGGCATTGTTCACCAGCACGTCCACCGGCCCGTAGATGCTGCGGGTCTCCTCAACGAGACGTTCGCAGTCTTCGGGGAGCGAAATGTTCGCCGCCACCGCGGTGGCTTCACCGCCGGCCTCTTTGATGTCCGCGATCGTCCTGGCAAGCGACCCTTCCAGCGGATGGTCACCCTCGTTGACCGTGCGCGCGGCGCAAACCACTCTCGCCCCTTCGGCAGCGAAGAGCTTGCTGACCTCCGCCCCGATGCCACGACTGGCTCCGGTGACGATGGCTGTTTTTCCTTCAAGTCTGGGCATTTGTTGGTCATCCTTCAGAGTCTTGAGCTAGCCTCAGTTTTCTTTGGGGGCTCCGTTTTGCGACGGCGGCGGTTCCGTAAACGGACGGCCATCGCGATTCGCAGCCTCCCGACGTTCGTTCCAAGTTTCCCAGGCGCGGTTGGCTTCCTCGCGGCCCTGCTCTCGCCCTTCCTCAAGTCCCTCTTCACGGCCTTCCTGACGCACCAGGTCACGGTACAACTTGGCCAGTACCATGGGTATGCCCTCCACCAATCCGAACGCCAACGGGAACGCGACGCCGACGGTTACCGCCGCGGCGACGATGGCGATTATAACAACTCCGGGCCACGCCAGCGGTGTTGCCTCCGCCGTCGTCACTCGCGCGTAGCTGAGCAAGCCAGCCAGAACCGCCCACAGAGTATAGAACGCCGCCAGGAACCAGCCGTTGCGACGGATCAGAACGTCAAAAGCGTTGGCCCTGACGCCCCGGCTCCACCGGTCCGGGTTGTTCCCGCTAGCCATCCAACAGATCGGCCAGGAGGCTTTCGTTCATCGTGAAGCTCTCCGCCGCGGAGGGAAACGCGCCGGTCCTCACATCCTCCGCGTACCGCTCGAAAGCCCTGGTCATATCGGATCCCAGCTCCGCGTACTGCCTGGCGTGCTTGGGCACGAAATCGGGGAAGAGTCCCAGCATGTCGTGAAACACCTGGACCTGCCCGTCGCAGTCCGGACCCGCCCCGATGCCGATGGTGGGAATAGTCAATCGTTCGGTGATCACCTTGGCAAGGGGGGCCGGTACGCACTCCAGCACGACCGAGTACGCCCCGGCCTCTTGGAGCGCCAACGCGTCGTCCAACACCCGGCGCGCCGCCGCCTTGGTGCGCCCCTGCACCCGATAGCCGCCCAATGCGTTCACCGACTGCGGAGTCAACCCGATGTGACCCATCACCGGCACGCCGGCGTCCACCATGCGTCGCACCGTGCCCGCTATGGAAACGCCCCCCTCCATTTTGACGGTGTGCGCCCCGCCTTCCTGCATCAGCCGGCCGGCATTGCGCAGCGCTTCCGCAGCATCGACCTGGTAGGACATGAACGGCAGGTCAACGACCACCAGCGCCTGCGACGCACCCCGGCTCACCATGCGCCCGTGCCGGACCATATCATCCATGGTCACCGGCACGGTGGAATCGTAGCCCAGCACCACCATTCCCAGGCTGTCGCCCACCAGGATGATCGGGATGCCGGCCGCGTCGGCAATGCGCGCCGCCGTGTAATCGTAGGCGGTGACCATGGAAATTTTCTCCCCGGCCCGCTTCATTTCGGCCAGTTGTCGAATCGTAATCGCCATCGTGCTGCGATTTTATCAGCCGGACACGCCGATTGTCCGCCTCAATTGCTCCAACTGCGGTTCCTCGATTCCCTTGGCCATGGCAAGAGGAAGCGACGACTCCGTCAACTGGCGGTAAAGCGGGAGCAGGTGCGCGGCATGTCGCGACAGCAGTTCCAGGTGCGCGGCCACCGTGTCGGCGTCGCCCCGAACCACCGGCCCGGTCACCGCGTCAGCCGGACCCTGCCGCTCAATGGCTTCAATCGTGGCCCGCGCCAGCGGCACGGCAGCCCGCACGCCGTCCTCCTCCGTGAACCCCATGCTGACCCACAGCCCCACGGCGGCGTCCAACAGGGTCGATAAATATCCACAACTCAATACCGCGCTGGCGTGGTACAAGGGACGCATCCCCTCAGGGATTTCAATGCTCCTTCCGCCCAGCGATTCCGCCAGGCTCGGCAGAAACTCCCCAAGCCAGCCGGTGGCCGAAACCGCGAAAGTCACTCCCTGCAACCGTTCAGCCGCCTGATCCGGTCCCCCGATAGCCGCAAACGTTTGAAACGGATGCATCGCTCCCACGGCTGCCCCGGCGTTTGCCGCCGCATCGAGGAGTTCGATCGATGCCGCTCCACAGCAGTGCGTTACGCCTTGACCCTGCTCCCAGTCCACCTCTCGGGATACCTCGGCTATCACCGAGTCCGGCGTCGTGATAAACACCAGATCGCAGGCGTCCGCCACCTGCTGCGCGGTTGCCAGCGCCGTGCATCCATCGATCAGGCTGGCGGCACGCTCAGCGCTGGAGTAAGTGCGACTGGCAATTGCCGTAACCCGCCAGCCGGCCGCGCTCAACGCCAACGCCAGTCCGCTTCCCAGGACTCCCGCGCCCACGAAACCGATGGCTACGTCCTCAGTTCGGACCATTCTTCAACTCCGATACCGCCGGTATCCCTGCCAGACCCTGCGCGGACCGAATGGCATCCAGTACCGCCAGCGCCGTCACGTGCGTAGCCGCAGTGACAATCGACATCAAGTTGGCCGCGACGGAATTCCGACCCGTGGCCAGGCAGAACATCGTATCGCCGTCGCTGGGCGTGTGACACGGCCGGATCGTCAGCGCCAACCCATCGTGGCAGGCGGACGCTACGAAATTCGCCTGCATTTTGTCCAGCTTCGCGTCCGTTGCCACCACGCCGATGGTGGTGTTGGACAAAGCCGATGACCGCGCCGAGGTCGCTCCGGTCAACATAACCCCCACGGGATCGGCCATCGAACCGTCAGCGGCCCGGGGCCCGGCAATCAGCCCGCCGTCACGATGATCGTAGATCCCGCCCCAGGCGTTGACCGCCACCGCCGCGCCCACCGACACCCCGTCCGGCAGCACGCAGCGGGCGGAGCCGATGCCTCCCTTTATAGCCCCGTCGATGCCAAACGCCTTGGCCACCGTCGCGCCGGTTCCGGCTCCAACCGAACCCACCGGCATGTCGGTTGCATCAGAGGCATCGCAGGCCGCATAGCCTGACGCGCCGTCGGGCCGCACGTCGGATCTGCCCACGCCCAGGTCGTAGAGTATCGCCGCCGGTACGATGGGTACGGGACCTTGCGGCGCGTCAAAACCGATGCCTCGCTCCTCCAGCCACCGCTGCACTCCCGCCGCCGCGGCCAGGCCGAAGGCGCTTCCCCCGCTCAGCAAAACCGCATGCACCTGGTCGACCCGACGGATCGGGTCCAGCAAATCGGTTTCCCGCGTTCCTGGTGATCCGCCGCGTACCGCAACTCCGCCCACCGCGCCGTCCGTCGTGAGGATCACCGTGCACCCGGTGGCGGCCTCCGCATCCGTCCAGTGCCCGGCCGACACTCCCGGCACGTCAACGATGGAGCCGTAATGTTCGCTGCTCGTGATCACTGGTCCGAGCCCGTCCCCACCGAAGAAAGCAGTTCCTCCGCGCGCTCCAGCAGATGATCACGTCTTTCGGCGCTGAACCCGCGGCTCTCCAGGTACAGTCGGAGCGCGGTCATCGGCTGGAGATCCGAAGGTTCGACCGAAATGCGCCGGCGTTCGGCGTCGGTAACCTCCCGGGAAATGCTCGCCACGTAATGCGCCGCCGACAACGATGGACGAAGGTCGGCGTCCCTCAGTTTGGCAGATTGTTCCGAGGTCAGCCTGATACGCAAGCGGACAATTCCCCCCGCGATTTGATGCCGCGATATTGCCCTGGTCACGAACTCGCCGGGATTTTGCTCAACCTCTGGCACCGCGGCGTCCACGGTGACAAAAGGGCGAGCCGCAATGTTCTGGAACCGGAAGTCTGTCACCCTCCCGCCTTGCGGAGCATTGGGATCTATGTCCACCACGCAGAATCCCTTTTCGTCAGTCTCCTCGGAAAAGTCCACCCGTTGCAGGCTCCCCGAATACGCCACCGCCGGCCCGCCCTCACCGGCCGGGCGCAGCACCTGGTGTTTGTGTATGTGACCCAGCGCAACGTACTCCAGTTCCGGCCGCTGGACCGCGCTCACGTTCAGCACGTGGTCGTTGCCCAGCATCATGGAACGCTCCGACCCCACCGTCGCTCCGTTCACCGTGACGTGCCCGGCCAGTATCGCCGGTACGTCCGGGTCAATTCCTTCGGCGCGGCCGGCAATGGCCGTGGTCATCCGGCGTTCCATCTCTGCCCGTATCTCCTCGATGCTGAGCCCTCGCAACTCTTCGCGGGCCAGCATCGCGCCTCGTGAAGGCCACGGCACCGCCAGCACTTGCAGCGGACCCTCCCGGGTCGGAACGATATACGTTTGCAGGCTGGCCCCCACGTACACGTTGGGCACCTGTAGCGTGGAGAAGATTTCCACGGCGTGCGCCCTTCCCGTCGCCGCCGGCAGGTCGTGGTTCCCCGGCAGCAGAAACGTCGCAACGCCGCCGTCCGAGAGCCTCAGCAACCGGCGGGCAAACTCTCGCTGGTGGGTCTGGCTCGGATCCCGACCCTTGTACGCATCGCCGGCCAGCACCACCACGTCAACCCCACCGGCCAGGGCAAACTCCACCAACTCGTCCAGCGCATCCAGAAAATCACCCAGCCGGGTCGAGAGCCCGGTGTTCGGGTCGGTGCGGCCGTAGTTCTCCACACCGATGTGCAGGTCGGAGAAATGCAGGATTCTCATCGACTAAGTCCAGGCGCTGCCGACACAATGTTTCCCTGATCGCATTGGCGACTACCGCAGGGCTTGTGCGAAGTCCATCCCGGCGGCAACTGTCAGAGCCAGGATTCACCGGATTTCGAGATTTTCAGGATGTCCATAAATCCCGAAAATCCTCTAATCCTGGTAATCCTGATTCTGACAATGACTTTGCACCGGCACCGCAATTACCGCTCAACGCGTGGACTTACGCCCGAATCTCCGCCAGGAACCGCCCGGCGCTCTGGCGCACGAAGTCCTGGATATTCACCGACATCAGCCGAACCCCGCGCTCGGCGAACTGGCGGAACCGGTCCACGTTGTCCACCGTCATGCCCGCGCCGGCGACGCCGATGATCTTGCCTTCCGCCAGCGTTCCTTCAATGACCCTGGAAATCGCCGCGTCCACGTCGGCTTGTGGCGGCATTCCCATGGCCTGCGTCAGGTCGCTGCTGCCCACCAGTATCGCATCGACGCCATCCACGGCAGCGATGTCGCGCACGTTGGCCACTGCCTCCGGGGTTTCCACCATGCAGATGACCAGCGTTTCCCGATTGGCCGCCTCGTAGTATTCGGCCGGCGGCAGTCCGCTGCCCAGACGGTTGGTGCGCCCGCCCGTGGCGCTGCTCCGGTCGCCCATGGGATAGTAGTGCGATGCCCGCGCCACCGCTTCGGCTTCCTCGCGGTTGTTGATGTGCGGCACAATCAAACCCTGCGCGCCGCGATCCAGGAATCGCAACAGCGTGGACGGCTCAGCGTTGGGAACCCGCACCACCGGAGTGATGTCGTGCAGTTCGGCGGCGCGGATCATGTTCTCCGACTCGGAGTCGTTGGACGAGCCATGCTCGCAGTCGATCCACGCCCAGTCGAACCCGAGCACTCCGTACATCTCGACCACAATCGGTGCGTAGAAATTCACGCTGCCACCGACGGCGATTTCGCCGGCGAGCAGCTTGGCTTTGGCTCGGTTCGTCCTGACCATGTCGTTCTCCGTGTTTCAGTGGATTGAGCGCCGTCCGGCGCGTTGCAATGCGAAAAAGGAGAACGCCGGGCGGCCTGTAAGCCGGGTTCTGTATCCGCCCCCGTCGCATGGACGGAGACAAGATGGTGACCATCTATCTAGCCTCAGCGTTGCCGCTGCGGTCAAGCGGCCAACCCGGGGACGGGCCGGACGCCCATGGTCCCTCTATTTGGCCTTGCTCCAGGTGGGGTTTGGCCGCCGGTACGTCGCCGCACGCGGCCGGACGCTCTTACCGTCCGATTTCACCCTTACCGGCTCGCCAGAAACGAGCCGGCGGTATGTTTCTGTGCCACTTTCCGTCCCCGGCCCGGTTGCCCGCGCCGGAGCCTGGGCGTTACCCAGCACCCCGTCCGGTGGAGCCCGGACTTTCCTCCCCGAGGCGATAGCCGTTTCTGACCATCGCTCGCGGCGGCCACCCGGCCGGTCCGGCTTTCTCCCGTTGCGAGGCTAGCACGGGCATTTAGGAGGGTCAAGCAATGACTGCACTCATACGTACCAAGTTTCACTCGTGCCGTCATTGCGAGCGCAGCGCGGCAATCTCGTCAGGGCACTGGGCGCCGGGTGCGGGAACGAAATCGCCGCGTTGCCGCGCTCTTCGCGATGACAAACTGGGTAAGCATGTGACGACTGCACACCAGCGCTGGCGCCACTGCCGAGCCCGGCCAGAAGATCGCCCCTGCTATGTATAATGACGGCCTGGACGCCACCGAGTTTTCAACCCAGCCTCGAGGTAATTGCCATGGCCACCGATCCCGTCAACATTTTCGAGTACGAGCAGATCGCCAAAGAGCGCATCGAGCAGGGCCACTACGACTTCATCGCCGGCGGAGCCACCGATGAGATCACCATCCGCCGCACCCGCGCCGTGTTCGATTCCATAATGTTGCGCCCCCGCATGATGGTGGACGTCGAAAACCGCTCTCTGGCCACGAATGTACTGGGCCAGGAAATCGCCCTCCCGGTTATGCTGGATCCCGCCGGCAACCACAGCGCGGCGCATCCCGAGGCCGAAATCGCCACGGTCAAGGCCGCCGGCGAGATGGGTACCGTCATGGTGCTCAGTTCCCACGCCTCCCGTACCCTGGAGGATGTGGCCGCGTCCGCATCCGGGCCGCTCTGGTTCCAACAGTATTTCTTCAAGGATCGCGGCTTGACCCTGGAGATGGCCGCCCGCGCGGAAGAGGCCGGCTACTCGGCCATCTGCATGACCCTGGACGCCAAGATCAAGCCCAAGCGCGAACGCAACATCCGCAACGACTACGTCGGCGCCGAATCGCCCAACTACGCCCAACTGGACCTGGGCACCCACACCTGGAAGTTCGCCGCCGACGCGCCGGCCGGTCCCAGCGACATCCGTGACGTGGCATCCACCTGGGACGATCTGGACTGGTTCGCGTCGAACATCCGGCTCCCGGTGGTCGTCAAGGGCATCATGGCCGGCGAGGACGGCCGCCTTTCGGCGGAGAACGGCGCCAAGGCCGTGATCGTCTCCAACCACGGCGGCCGCTATCTGGACACCACGCCCGCCACCATCGAAGTGTTACCCGAAGTGGTGAACGCCGTCGACGGCAACGCGGAGGTTTACCTGGACGGTGGCATTCGTCGCGGCACCGACATATTCAAAGCCGTCGCCCTGGGCGCCCGCGCGGTCCTTATCGGACGTCCCCTGTTCTGGGGACTGGCGGTTGACGGCTCCCCGGGGGTTTCCGCCGTCCTCGAGCTGCTGCGCGACGAGCTGGACGCCACCATGGGCATGTGCGGCTGCCCCACCGTTGACAGCATCGGCTCGGCGACCATTGATACGGTCTCGCCGCTGCTGTCTGCATTCCCGTCGCCGGCGGATTTCAGGTAGTATCCGCACTCCAACCAGCCCCTCACGCCTACCCATTTTCGCCAGACCTGTCATTGCGAGCGAAGCGCAGCAATCTCGCTGGGGTAAGGAACGCTACCGCGGGAACCAGATCGCCACGTCGCTGCGCTTCTCGCGATGACGAAATGGATACGCGTGAGCAACCAGCCCTGCTTGAGAGGATTGGAAATGTACAACCATGCGCCGGTGGAGAGTGTCGCCGAGGCTTACCTGGAGTTGCTGGCCTCCCGCGGGATCGATTATTTCTTCGGCAACGGCGGCACGGATTTCGCGCCCATCATCGAAGCCTACGCCAAGCGGCAGGTGCAGGAACTGCCGTCGCCGCATCCCATTCCGGTGCCCCACGAGGTCACCGCCGTCAGCATGGCCCACGGCTACACGATGATCACCGGGCGCCCGCAGGTGGTCATGGTGCACACTGTTCCCGGCACCGCCAACGCCATCGGCGGCATCGTGAACGCGGCCCGCTCCAATGTGCCCATGCTGTTCAGCGCCGGCCGCACGCCCATCACGGAGGGAGACGCCCGGGGTTCCCGCGACGGCAGCATCCACTGGGCCCAGGAGTCCTTCGACCAGGCGGCCATGGTGCGCGAGTGGGTCAAGTGGGACTATGAACTGCGCCATGGCGCCGACCTGGAGAGCCTGGTGGACCGCGCTTTCGCCATCGCCGAGTCCCCGCCGGCCGGGCCGGTGTATCTGACCTTGCCCCGGGAGGTGCTGGCGGAGGAGATCGACGGCCTGTCGTACCAGGACGCTTCCCGGCAGCAGAAGTCCGGCGACCGACTGCCCACACCCGAAGCCATTGGTCAGGCCGCCCGCGCGTTGGCCGGCGCGCGCAATCCCATCCTGGTCACCCGCGGAGGCGGCAAGGACCCGCGGGCGGTTGCCCCACTGGTGGAACTGGCCGAACTACTGGGCATGGCGGTCTTCGAGTCGGGGGCGCTCTACGCCAACTTCCCCAGGAACCACGCCCTGTACGCCGGGTCCGACATCGGGCCGGCCCTGGCTGACGCGGACGTCGTGGTGGTGCTGGAAGCGGATGTGCCCTGGACGCCCAAACGGCACCATCCGGCCGAGGGCTCCCAGGTAATCGGTATCGGCGATGATCCGCTCTTTTCCAGCTACCCGGTGCGCGGGTTCCAGGTCGACCTGAACCTGGCCGGCACGCCCCGGTTGGTCCTCCAGGCGTTGGTGGATGCGGTCAGCGAGATTGGAGTTGACACGGCGGCCGTCAAAAGGCGCACCGATGAGTGGGAAAACCGCAACGACGCGATGCGCGCCGGCTGGCTCCGGCAGGCCCAAGCCGCCAGCGAACAGAAGCCCATCAGCAAATCGTGGTTCACCCGCTGCCTGTCCGACGTGCTGGACGACGACACCATCGTGCTCAACGAACTGGGCATCGACGCGGTGCAGATCGACATCAGGAAACCGGCAAGCTTCTTCGGTGTGCCGGTTTCAGGCGGCCTCGGCTGGGGCGTTGGCGCGGCGCTGGGCGCGAAGCTGGCCGACCGGGACCGCACCGTGATCTGCTGCGTTGGCGACGGGTCGTACATCTTCGGTTCCGGCACCGCCGGGCACATCGTGTCCGAGTCGCAGGGACTGCCCATCCTGACCATCGTGTGGAACAACGGCATCTGGAACGCCGTGCAGAGCGCCACCCGGGGCACCTATGCCGATGGCTACGCGGTGCAGACCAACAACTTCGCGGTTACGACGCTGTCGCAGTCGTTCCAGTACGAGCTGATCTGCCAGGCCGCCGGCGGCTACGGAGAGCGGGTCGATGATCCCGCGGACGTGCCGGCGGCGCTGGAACGCGCCCTGAACGCGGTTCGCCGCGAGAAGCGCCAGGCCCTGCTCAACGTAATCGGCCAGTAAGCGCCTCGACCCTCTCACGCGTACCCAGTTTGGCCTGAGTTGTCATTGCGAGCGCAGCGCGGCAATCTCGTTTCGACAACGGATGCCGTCTGCGGGAACGAGATCGCCGCGTCGCTGCGCTCCTGGCGATGACAAATTGGGTACGCCTGAGGCGAGACCCCGCGTTGACGCCGCCGCCGGCCCTCGGTATCATTCGTCGCCGTATGTGCAGCGCGGGCTCCGGATTCACTTGAACGCATTGCCGACCACTCCGGGTTGAGTGGTGGGCGGGTGCATCGTGCGCCGGGTGAGCAACTGATCCCCTTTTTCGCTGCGTGCGCATTTCCCGTCTTACCCATGAGAATGGCGTCTGACGACGCCTCCTGACGAATGATGGTGAAACGCACATGTTACATAAACTCCTGGCGCGCGCGGTGGCGGTCGTTGGACTGATCTCCACCCTTCTGGTGGTAACCGCCTGCGCGGAAGATGAACAGCCCGTCCTCTTTTTGGGCGGCATTCCCGATCAGGACGTCGCCGTCCTGGAAGCGCGCTTCAACCTCCTTGCCGAACACATCAGCGAGGAAACCGGAGTCCCCGTCCGTTACCTGCCTTCCCAGTCCTACGCCGCCCTGGTGACCGGATGGGATAACAACGACGTCCAGCTGGCTTGGTACGGCGGACTGACCGGCGTTCAAGCGCGCCTCGCGGTTCCCGGTTCCGAGGCCGTCGCCCAGCGCAGCACCGACGAAAACTTTACATCGGTATTCGTCGCCGCGCCCGATTCCGGCATATCGTCCCTGGCCGACCTCAAAGGCCGCACCTTCACTTTCGGCAGCGAGAGTTCGACCTCCGGCAATCTGATGCCCCGCTTTTTCCTCGGCCAGGAAGGGATCGTGCCCGAGACCGACTTCAAGAGCGTGGCCTACAGCGGTTCCCACGACGCCACCTGGAAACAGGTCGAAGCCGGCGCGGTCGAGGCCGGCGCCCTCAACGCCAACGTGTGGAAAACCCGCGTGGATCAGGGCGACGTTGACACCTCCCGGGTCACCGCCTTCTACACCTCGCCCGGATACGTAGACTACCACTGGGTGGTCCGACCTGGGCTCGACGAGGTTTACGGCTCCGGGTTCACCCAGCGTTTGGTCGACGCCGTTCTCAAGCTGAACGCCGCCAACGGCGGTCGTGACCAGGAAATCATGAACGCCTTTCAGGCCGACCGGTTCATACCTACTTCCAATGAAAACTACCTCCCCATCGAAAATATCGCCCGCGACCTCGGCCTCATCTCCGAACAGTAACCACCCGGCGGTACTGATCGATGGCGCCGGCAAGACCTACGGCGATGTCGAGGCCGTTCGCCCGATCTCGTTGACCATCCAGCCGGGCGAGACGGTGGCGCTCCTGGGGCCCAGCGGCAGCGGCAAGACCACGCTGCTGTCCATGATCGCCGGCGAACTGGAGCCGTCCGAAGGATCCATCCACCTGCGCGGCAAGAACCTCGCCGGCCTGCATCCGGGCCGTGAACTCTCCCGTGAGGTGGGCATGATCCACCAGCAGTACGACCTCGTCCCCAACCTCTCGTCCTTGCAGAACGTGCTGGCCGGCCGGTTGGGCGATTGGGGACTCCTCAAGTCGGTGATCTCGCTGGTGTGGCCCCAGGACCGGCAGGTGGGCATGACCGCCCTGGAACAAGTGGGCGTCGTGGACCGCGCGCGGGTTCGGGCCGGCTTCCTCTCCGGCGGCGAGCAGCAGCGGGTAGCGGTGGCTCGCCTCCTGGTGCAGGATCCCGCCATCATCATCGCCGACGAGCCGGTGTCGTCCCTGGACCCGGCCCGGGCCGAAGAGGTGATGGGTATCCTGAGCGAATCCGCCCGCCAGGCTGGCAAAACCCTGGTGGCCACTGTCCATTCCACCGACGTGGCGCGAACCTACTTCGGACGCCTCATCGGCCTCCGCAACGGCGAACGCGAATTCGACCTGCCTTCCCACATGGTCACCGACGACCAGCTGGACGCCCTCTACGCGCTGGAGGGCCTCCGGGATGAATGACCGCGCCCACGCGGGGTCCCTGAGCGGGCGTGGCGCGCTGACCGCAATCTTGCTGATCGCTTTCGCGGTCAGCCTGGCGGGCATCGGATGGGACGACGGCCTGCTCAATGCCGGTGGCGTCCACGCCGTCGGGCAGATTGTTGCCGCCGCGATTCAGCCCCAACTGACCCTGGACGTGCTGTCCATCGGCGCCCGTTCCACCTGGACCACCCTCGCCTACGCCTGGGCCGGCATGACCGTAGCTCTGGTTATAGGTATCCCCTTGGGTATCCTGGGATCGGGAACGGTGGTTCGATCTCCGTGGACTCGTCGGTGGAACATCTCGCTCGCCCGTTTTGCGCTGGCGGTGTTCCGCGCCATCCACGAACTGGTCTGGGCCTGGCTCTTCGTCGCTGCTCTTGGCCTATCGCCCATGGCTGGCGTGCTTGCTCTGGGGTTGCCCTATGGAGGCATCCTCGGCCGGATCTACGCCGAACTGCTCCAGGATGTGCCGGATCCCCCCCTGCGCGCTCTGCGCGGAGCCGGCGCGTCCGAATGGCGCGTCTTCTGGTTCGGCCGGCTACCCATGGCCCTTCCCGACATGCTCAGCTACACCTTCTACCGTCTGGAATGCGGCATCCGGTCCGCCGCCATTTTGAGCTTCGTGGGCCTGGGCGGCCTCGGCCACAACATCCACATCTCACTACAGGACATCGACTACAGTCGGATGTGGACCTTCGTTTATTTCCTCATCGCGCTGGTACTGGCAGTGGACCTGTGGAGCTCGTTGGTCCGCCGTCGTGTCGCCATCGAGCAGGGTTAGGCTCATGGCGGCTCAATACGGCCGGGGCGAACCGGTAGCCCGAGGCGGAGCCACCGCGCCCATCGCGCCGGCGCGACGCATCGGATTCCTTGCCGCCTCTGCCGCCGTCGCTTTCTTGATGGCGTTGGCCGCGTGGGTGACCATCATCGGCAACGACCACTTCCCGACCCGGAACCTGTTTTCGCTTGAACCCGTCTCCAAGGCTGCGGACTTCGCCGGCGGTCTGGTCAGCGCCGAATCTTCAGCCACCCCGGCCTTCTACAAAGCGGACGAGTGGGCCGAAAAAGCGCGTCTCGCCGGCGAAACCCTCGCCATGAGCGTGGCCGCCGCGGGCCTGGCCGCCCTTGGGGCTCTCGCACTGTTCATGTTCGGCGCGCGCAACGTGATGATGGGCAGCCTCGCGCCGTACCGTTCCCCGTTCTGGACGGCGCCCTTCTTCCTGGTGCGCGCGTTGTTCACCGTCAGCCGCGCCGTCCCGGAACTGGTTTGGGCCATGATCCTGGTGTTCGTCTTTACCCAGGGAACGCTGCCCGGCGTCATCGCCCTTGCCATCCACAACGGCGGCATCCTCGGAAAGTTGGGCTCCGAAATCGTGGAAGGGCTGGACACCCGGCCGATGCGGGCGCTGCGTTCCACCGGCGCCGGACGGATGCAGGTCCTGCTCTACGGCGTGCTCCCGGAGGCCCTGCCCAAGTTCATCACCTACCTGTTCTACCGCTGGGAGGTGATTATCCGCACCACTATCGTGGTCGGCTTTGTCGCCGCCGGCGGCCTCGGCACCGAATTCCGCCTGGCCATGAGCCACTTCAAATTCACTGAGGTCACCCTCATCCTCTTCTGGTACCTGCTGCTGGTCCTTTTCGTGGACATCGTCTCCGCCCAACTGCGGCGGCTTGCGAACTAGTCGCGAACCCCATGTGCTAATTGTCGCTCCGGCCGTATCCGCCTGGAGGAGCTATTTCGTGGAAGATGGAATACTGTGAGATGACCTCCCGCGTGGAGCCGATGTCGGCCCAGACCATCATCGTGTACACGCCTGGCCCACGCTCGTCCAGCACCTGACGAATGTCCGCTTTCAATGCGAACTCCGTTCCGGTGGTTGTCCACTCTGAGGCGGTGATCCAAGGGACGGTGATTGTCTGGGATTGTCGGGATTGACTGGCGTTATACGCCTCCTGCCACGCTCGATGAGCTTCCCCTGGTGAGTTCGGAGCCCGCGTATCGGCGGGGACGTCGTATGGGTTGGGGCAAGGGTGATAAGTTTGAGTGAACGAATTCGTAGTCCAGCGGTAGCCGCCGGTCAACGGCCATCGCAAACTGGCAACCGGGCGCCCGTTGTCATAACAATAGGTGCGCGCAACCTGTCCTCTGGTCAGTTCGTGCGGCGGCGGGTCGTAGAATATCTGCACTCCCAAATCCCTTTCCTGGCTGAATCGCACGCCATTCTTGGACGTTCCCAAAAACGATAGGACACCGCCCGATATGACCGGCATCCGCCCGTATTCAACGTAATCTCCCTCAAAATGCTGGTACATTGCCGTGTTGTAACGGTCCCAGGCTAATCCAATGCTGACCCGTTTGTGCTGCGGGTCGAGGATGTTCCGGCGATGCCCGGGACTGCTCATCCAGCCATCCATAGTCTGTTTGACTTCCTGCCTGATACTGTTGTTGGCGCTGTAACCGTCGGTAGCCCTGATGCAATAATCCAGTCCACTGCCGTTTTCGCCGTTGGACTGATAGCCGCCGGCCAGGCTGTAACGCATATAGGGCTTCAGCCCGTCAATTCCCCAGTGGGACGAAAAGCAGTTTTCCAAAGCAGCTTCGGCGTGCAGCTGGGCGGCGATGTTATTGCCCAGGGAGACGGTTCTGACGCCGGCTTTTGTTCGCTCGGCGTTGATGAGTTCCAACATATAGCGCTTTTCAGCTAGATGACGCAGTTCCGGGGAGGGAACGGGCGTCGGTGCCAGAGTCACCATAGGATGCAGCGTAGGCGTAGTGCGCGGCGCGAAGGTGGGACTCAGTGTAGCGCCAGGTGCCGGCGTACCGCCTGACCGCGCCGCAACGATCAGTGGATCCGGGAACACCCCGCCGCAATTCTCCTCCACCAGAGCCCGGATGCTCGCTACCGAATGGAGATCTCTGTCAATAGCCGAATTGGTAGTGACGATGCGGCGACGCTTCTCCTCGCCGGAGTATTTGCCATTACACTCGGCGAAAGCGTTAACCACTTTCTCCCGTTCCGTTGGCCCGGCCGGCGTCGGTGCCGGGGTGGGAGTGGATGCTACAGTCGGCGTTGGCCGCGGTGTGGTGGTAGGCGAAACCGTTGGCGGCATAGCGGTGGGTAAAGCTGTTGCCGTCGGTGGCAGCGCGGCGGCAGGCGATGGCGATAACGTCGAAGCGAGCGAGGGCGTCTCCTGGCTAAGCTGTACATTCACCTGCACCGGGTTTTGTCCCAGATACAGCAGCGCGCCATAGACGGCGCCCCCGCCGATAACAGCGGCGATCACCGCAATTACCAGGATACGCATAGAGGTGCACGCCTTATTCCGCGTCCGGATGCGTCGTGATGAACCGCTCCGCCGGTTCCGCTAGCATGAGTTACTCCCTCTCGTCCGGCGGCGGCTCGTTGAAGGTCTTGCCCTCGGCTTCGGCTTGGGCTTTGCGGTCCAGCCACTCTCGCCACCGGGTTCTTTCTTCAGTGTGCCCTTCGGTGCGGCCTTCGGTACGTCCCAGATGACGCTGGGCGTTGAGCAGGGGTTGGATTACCTTTTCCAGGATTGACATAAGCAGATCGCCTCCTTTGTGGATCAACAGGATGATGGCCAAGGCTTCCGCTGGGTGAGGCAGCAGTTTGAACTTGTCCAGATTTTCCGCAAGCGTGGCCACCGCTCGGGCTGTTTCCTGGCGCAGCACGCCATTGTTCGCCAGCAAATTGGTGATTATGGCGGCTGCAAGAGCGATTTCCAAAGTGGTCAGGCCGGACGATATGAGACGGTAAAACGTCCATGGGAACCCTTGCCTGGGTTCTTTGGGCCGGCTCAGCAACTCGCTGAGACGTTGAGAAAAGGTCATTCGCTACCGTCGCTGGGCGGCGATTTTTCAATATCGGAACCGTCTTCGTCATGGCGCGTTGTCACTGCCCAGTGGCAAAAACCGAGGAGCAACGTTCCGTGAACAACTTGAACTGCGGTGAGCAGGTTAAAACCGATCAGATCGTGTCCTGCCATATATGCCGACAAGCCGAGCCAGAGCACCACCGCCAGCACCATCTTGAACCCTTTGATTCCCGGTGGCATTCGCATCAACGCGCTCCGGCTCTCCGCTGTCGTAAATCCTGCCGTTCGCTTGCCCTACTCCGCGTCCGGATGCGTCGTGATAAACCGCGCCGCCCGCTCCGGGTTCACCTGCGGCGCGCGCACTTCCACGCCCGCCTGCTCTTCCTGGAGCCGCACGGTGGTGCTGCTGTCAGCCTGACCCCAGCCGCGATTCATCGCTTGCAGCGAGATCTGCTGCGCCAGCGTGGACATCGGCATGGGCACGTCGTATTCCCGCGCCAACTCCGTCGCCAGGGAGATGTCCTTGTGCGCCAGGTTCAACGCGAAGCTCGCCGGCTCAAACTCCCCACGGAACATCGTCCGCACCAATCCTTCGTGGAGGAAGGACATCCGGCCCAGCGCTCCGCGCCGAACGCATTCCCACAGCGGTTCGGGATCCACACCGGCCTTCACGCCCAGCGTGAGGCCCTCCGCGATGGCCTGCCGCACACTGTGCCCGATCATGTTGTGCACCAGTTTCGCCACACTACCCGCCCCGATCTCGCCGGCGTAAAACACCTTGTCCCCAAAGGCGTCCAGGATCGGCTTCACTCGGTCGAAAACTTCCCGGTCTCCCCCTACCATCACCGCCAGGTTCCCCGACGCCGCTCCCGTCTTACCGCCGCTCACCGGCGCGTCCAGCACGTGGCAACCCTTCGCCCGGAACTGCGGCTCGATCTCCCGGATCAGCGTCGGCCGGCTCGACGACAGGTCAATGTA
>DAOULH010000097.1:0-11690 GCA_034420475.1 Dehalococcoidia bacterium | reverse complement strand
ATCCGGGCCCGTGGCGCTTTCCGCAGATGTTCCAGCAGCAGGTCGGTCAGCAGGAAGTAGCTCAGGTGGTTCAGCGCGAAGGTCATCTCGATACCTTCGGCGCTGCGCCGGTCAGACAGGAAGATGGCGCCGGCATTGTTCAGCAGCACATCCAGATGAGGCAACAGTTCCATCGCCTCGGCGGCGACGCGACGCACGTCACGTTGGGACGAAAGGTCGGCCAAAAGGCACTCAACTGCCGGGTTGTTCGTATCGGCGATGATCCGCCGCACTGCGGCTTCGGTCTTGGCGGAGTTGCGGCCTATGATGACTACTCTGGCGCCGAGACGGGCCAGTTCGCGGGAGGCCGCGTAGCCGATGCCATCGCTGCCGCCGGTGATGAGACAGATTTTGCCTTGCATCAGATTATTCATAGAGACAACCTTGGTCATCATTTGTATTGTGCGCATGGCCCACAAGTCGGCAGATCCGGTTGACGCGGGACAATAGTGTTGCTTGGACCGGCCGCTAGCCTGCGTTCAGGGCGTGGGATTTGGGCATACGGTAGCCAACCCTCGGCTCGGTGAAGATGTACCGTGGGCTGTCAGCGTCGTCGCCCAACTTGCGCCTGAGCCGGCGCATATGCGTGCGGACCACCTGGGGATCGCCGGAGCTGGTCACCCGCCAAACGCGCCGCAACAACTGCTCGTGGGACATCGGCCGCCCGCCGTTCAGCGACAGGACGCGCAGCATTTCGTATTCGATGGGCGTCAGATGGACGGGCTGATCGGCGATTTCCACCCGGCGCTGGACATAGTCGATGGTGAGGTTGTCCAGTTTGAATGGCGACGCCGCATCGACGAGGTCGGCCGCGGCCGCTTTGCGCAGCGCGGCCCTGATCCGCGCCGTCAACTCCGTGGGCGAGAAAGGCTTGACCATGTAGTCGGCGGCGCCCAGGTCGAGGGCCCGCTCGATGTCCTGGTCCCGGCCGTGGGCGGAGAGGCAGATCACCGGCACGTCGGCGACGTCGATGATGTCCTGCATCAACTGGAAACCGTCGGCGCCGGGCAGCGTCAGATCCAAAAGGGCGAGTTGGGGTTTTTCCGACTCCATCTGGTGAAGCGCATCATCGGGGCCGGTGGCGAATATCGTGGTGTAACCGTCCCTGGAAAGGATGTCGCGCACGTGCCGCAGCGTCTGGGGATCATCCTCCATCACGAGGATGCGCGCCGGACCAACTTCTCCGAGGCGCGAGCCGCTGGCCGGTCGGTCGAAATGGGCGGGGTCTTGCTGGTTAGACTGGTCGGCGACGGGAATCGTGAAAGTGAAACGGACGCCCCGGTCAGGACCTTCGCTTTCCGCCCAGATCCGGCCGCCGTGGGCTTCGACGATCCCCTTGCAGATGGACAGTCCCAGGCCGTACCCGGCGATGTCCCGTTCGACCATGCCGCCATCGATACGGGAGTATTTACGGAACAGATTGGGCAGTTGGTCGGGCGGCAGCGCCCACCCTTCGGCCACCACCGAAACCGCGACGTATAAACCATCGCGCTCGGCTCTCACCATCAAGGGGGATGCTCCCGGCGCGTTTCGGGATGCGTTGGACAACAGGTTGCCGATCACCTGGATTATGCGCGCCCGGTCTGCCATCACGGCGGGCAGATTCGCCGGCAGTTCCACCTGAAGGTCGTTCCGGCCCCCTCCCCGCACGAACGAGGTTCCGGCTTGCTCCACCAGAGTCGCAACCTCCGAAGGCTCCGGGCTGACCGATAGAGTGCCGGACTCGATATGAGCCGTGTCCAGCAGGTCGCTTATCATCCGGCGCATCCGGTCGGCCTGGTCATTGATGATGGTGTGGAACTGGCGGGTCTCTGCGGGATTCAGGTCTGCCGACTCATCCAGCAGGGTCGCCGCCGAACCTTTGATGGAGGCCAGCGGGGTCCGCAGTTCATAGCTGACCAGACCCAGGAATTCCGCCCGGAGCCTTTCCAGGTCTTCCAGCGGCGTCATGTCCTGGAGGGTGACGACCACCGACTCCATCTCGTTGCCGTCCTCCGAGTAGATGGAGGTGGCGTTGACCAGCACCGTTACCGACCCGCCGCCGGGCGCCCGCAGCACGACCTCCTCGGCGCGGAGCGCGGTGAAGGTTCTCAGCCGGTGGGCCAGCGGGAACTCCTCCAGGGAGACTTCCCGTCCGTCAATCCGCCGGATGCTCAGAATGTCCATCATCTGCTCGACGGGTTGGTCGGGCGGCCGGATGCCCTCCACTATCCGCAGCGTCTCGCGGTTGTACGACACCGGCGCTCCCGATTTCGCGTCGAAGACCACAACCCCCACCGGGCACGTGCTTATCAGGGCCTCCAGGTCGGTCCTGGCGCGCTGCTCGTCCCGATACCTCCGGGCGTTGGCGATGACCAGCGCCGCCTGGGACGCGAACATCACCAGGGTGTCCTCGTCCTCCCGGGTGAACTCGCTGCCCGTTTCCCCCTTCGTCACGTATATGGCACCCAACCGCACGCCTTTATTCCGGATGGGTGCAACCAGCAGGGAAGCCACGGCCACGGGCGGACTCCACTCAGCCAGGCCCAGCGGCCTCAGATATGAGGCCAAATCGTTGATGCGGAGCGGGTCAGGCGTGTCGTTCAGGTAACGGAAGAACTCGGCGCTTCCCGGCATATCTGCCAGATGGCGATGTTCTTCCGGCGTCAGGCCGGAGGTGACGAACTCGTCCAGCCGGTCGGTGCCGTCGAGGACTGTTGTTGCGGCGTACTTCGCGCCCGTCAGGACGCGGGCGCTGTTGGTCACCTCTTCCAACACACTGTGATAGTCCAGGTCCTCGTTGATGCGCAGGCTGGCCTCGCTCAGCCTGGTGAGGCGGTCCTGCAACGCCTGCACATCCGCTGCCGTCCGGTCTTCCTTGATCGCCATGCTCACCTCCGGTCGCCGCTCGACATTCAAGACGCAACGCGCCGTTCTCCGCAAACTGTCATGTAACCGTCATAATTATAACTCAAACCGTTATGGATATGTCAGATATTTGACCATAATATTTGGTCAAACGAAAGTTCAACCATAACGACGGCGCCAATCGTGCGGAATGGCACCGGCGAAACGTCGTAGCCCGACGGTTGAGCGAGAGGAGAAAGAACGATGAAGATTGCACTGATAGCCATGAGCGGCGTGCGCGCCTACAACGAGGAGCTGACGGCCTTGGGTATGACCATGCCGGGCTTCATGGAGCGCGGGGAGGTGATCGCCTCCCTGCCCAGCCTGTCCCTGCTGACCCTGGCGGGGATGACGCCGGAAAGCTTTGAGGTCGAGTACTACCAGGTGCCGGACCTCAGGAAGCTGGAACGGCTGCCGGACTGCGACCTGGCCGCCATCTCCACCTTCACCGCCCAGGTCAAGGACGCCTACGCCCTGGCCGACCGGTACCGGGCGGCGGGCGTCAAAACGGTCATCGGCGGCCACCACGCCACCGCGCTGCCGGGAGAGGCGATCCGCCACTGCGACGCGGTGGTGGTCGGCGAGGCCGAATTGACCTGGCCCCGGGTGCTGGAGGACTTTCGGAACGGCTGCCTGGGCGGCATCTACAGCGCCGGCGGGCAGGAGTTTGATCTTGCCGACTCGCCGCTGCCCCGTTTCGACCTGCTGAACCCCGACGAATACAACCGGATCACGGTGCAGACCCAGCGCGGCTGCCCGTGGCGGTGCAACTTCTGCGCCAGCTCCATCATGATGACAAAGCGCTACAAGCTGAAGCCCGTGGCAAACGTGATCCGGGAGATCCGGGCGATCAAGGAGATCTGGCCGCGCCCCTTCATAGAATTCGCCGACGACAACTCGTTCGTCAATCGTTCCCATTCGAAGAAATTGCTGCGGGCGCTGGCCGACGAAGGCGTCAAGTGGTTCACCGAGACCGACGTGGCCGTGGCCGACGATCCCGAAATTCTTGACCTGATGCGCGAGTCGGGTTGCGCTGAAGTCCTGATCGGCTTCGAGAGCCCCACCGCCGGAAGCCTGGATGGCGTCGAGCTGAACAACAACTGGAAGCGGAAGCGTCTCGACGACTACCGGGAGGCCATCCGCCGCATCCAGTCCCATGGCATCGCGGTCAACGGCTGCTTCGTGTTGGGGATGGACGGCGATACAGTGGACTGTTTTCCGGCGGTGCGGGACTTTGTCGAGGACAGCGGCCTGTGCGAGGTCCAGATCACCGTTATGACGCCCTTCCCCGGGACTCCGTTGTACGCACGGCTTCTTGGCGAAGGCAGGTTGCTGGACGAAACCGCCTGGGAGAAATGCACGTTGTTCGACGTCAACTTCCAGCCCAGCCAAATGTCGGTTGAAGAGCTGCAACACGGCCTCATCGAACTGGGGAGTCAGCTATACACCGCGGATGCCAAAGCCGGTCGCCGGAACGCCTTTCGCGATCACGTGCGCACGGCTCGGCAGCCCCGGCGCGAGGAGAAGGCAGTATGTATGGCAACAGCGGCCTGACCGGCGCGGGAACCGGGATCATGGCGGGCACGATTGCTCTCTTATGCGTGCAAACGTCAGTAGAGATGACGCGGGACGCCCGATTCGGCGTCCGCGTCATCCGACTGGCGGCCACCAGCGTGGCTGCCCTGGGCTTGATCTGGGGCTTTCAGTTCGCAACCCTGCAAGCCCCCGTATTCGTCGGCATCTGCCTGGCGGCGGGCTGGTTGTTGATGCCGGTTTTGCTGATCTCCAGTTTGCGCTGGCCGGTGGCGCGCTACGGATTGGCGCTGCCATCGACCCTGGTCGGCAGTGGCCTCATCGCCATTTGCCTGACGGCTTTGCCAGCGGAATGGGGCGCCGCCCGGGTCGGTTGGTTGATGACCACTGCGGGGGTGCTCATGGGCGGAGGCCTGGGCCTCTGGTTCTGGTTCCGTCTGGCGCCGGTGCCCCGATTCCTGGACGATCCCTTCGGGCCGGGTCGGTGGACCCTGGTTGCGGTGCACATAGCTCTGATCGTCGTCGGCCTGGCGCTGATCGGTTCGAGCCTGTTGGCGCAAGCATAACCAAGCCGCCGAACACTGCCCAACCTTGGGGAGATGACACAATGAAACGGAAACTTTACGATCTCGTCAACGGCGCCGGGAATTTGCCGATAGGTAAACTTGCAGTGGGTTCTCTGTGGGCGCCGGCCCTCTGGTTTGCGGTGATTGCGCTGGGAGAAGGTTCCAGCCTGTGGTACTTCCGAGAACAACTGCTGTACCAGGTGGTGTCGCTGTTGACGGCTGCCGCCTTCCTAAATCTCTCGTTGTGGTTGGTGCGCCGGAAATTCCCCGGGTTTGCGCTCACGCTCTGGATACCGTCCGTGGGAATCTCGGGCCTGCTCCTGCTTTTCGTCGGTTTACTCGTGGTGAACTGCGAAAGCGGCGACATTTTCAGCTGTTCCGGTCCCGGCGGCATGACCCCGTTCACGCTGTTTGTATCCGGTGTGATGGCATCTTTCACCCTGCCGGGGTGGGCGGCGCTGGGGTTGTCGCATTTGATTACGTTGGCGAGACGAGGTCGATCACGGACGACCGACGCGCCGGAACCTTCCCGTTCGGATTGACCGGATGCGTCAAAGCTTACCGGTTCAGCAGTTGCGCCACCCGCCGGGCTTACAGGAGCCGGCCCTTCAGGGACTCGAACTCCTCGCGGGTGATGTAGCCCTGGTCCAGCAGACGGGCCAGGCGTTCCAAGTCGCCGACCACGCCGCCGGCGCCGTCCGCGCCCGGGTCCTGGGCAACGGAGCGATCTACCTGCTTCACGTCGGTCACGCCGCAGAGGCCCATGGCCACGCTGAGCTCGGCGCGCAGGATCTCCAGGCAGTGGCGGACGCCATCTTCGCCGTTGACCGACAGGCCCCAGAAGATGGGCCGGCCCACGAAGACCGCCCGGGCGCCCAGGGCCAGCGCCTTCAGCACGTCGGCGCCCTTGCGGACGCCGCCGTCGAGATAGACCTCCAGCCGGTCGCCCACGGCGTCGGCGATCTTGGGCAGCATCTCGATAGTGCCTTCGGTGCCCTGCAGCGCGTGGCCGCCGTGGTTCGAGACCACCAGGGCCTCGCAGCCGTACTCGGAGCAGAGCCGGGCGTCCTCGGCCGTTTGCACGCCTTTGATGACCAGCGGCATGGAGGTGATGGAGCGCAACCACTCCAGGTCGGACCAGTTGAGCCCATGCTCGAAGCTCTCGGCGAAGTTCTCCCGCGTGGGCAGGTTGGGCAGCTCGATGCCCGCGAAGTTCTTCAGGGTGCGTTCCTGGTCCAGGGTGTAGGCGTAACGGTGCTCCCGCTCCCGGGAGTTGGCGCCCAGGTTGTCCACCGTGAGCATCATGGCCTTGTAGCCCGCCTGTTCCGCCCGGTGCACCAGGATCTCGGTCAGTTCCCGGTTCTGGAAGAAGTAGAGCTGAAACCAAAGGGAATTGGTGGCAACCTCGGCCACTTCCTCGATGCTGTAGCTGGAGGCGGTGCTGAGGCCCAGGATGGTTCCCGCGCCGCCGGCGGCCCGGGTGGAAGCCAACTCGCCCAGGGGGTGGGCGCGCTGGTGGGTGCCGGTGGGGGCCAGCATCACCGGCATGCTGATCTCTTCGCCCAGAACCGTGGTGGTCATGTCCCTCTCGGTGACGTCCACCAGGATTCGGGGACGCAGCTTGACCTCGCTCATGGCCTGGACGTTGGCCGTGTTGGTGATCCAGTCGGGCGCGCCCAGGTCGCCGAACAGCCGGTCGAACAGGGCCTGGGGCATGGTCTGCCTGGCCCGGGCTTCGTAGTCTCCAATGGTCAGCAGGGTCGGCTGGGTAGTCTGGGTAGTCATGCGTCCTCCTTGATGGCGGTCCGCCGGGGGAACTACAGGGCGTGCAACGCCGGTATGACCTCCCGGCCCACCAGGTCGATATGCTCCAAAACTTCGGCCTGGGACATCTCGGGGTAGAACAGCCGCAGCGCTACGTCAGTGAACCCCATTTCGTGATAGGCGGCGATCTGCTCGACGCACTCCGCGGGGCTGCCCACCAGGAAGGTGTCGTCCATCAGCGTTTCCAGGTCGCCGGTCACCTTGCGGGTCAGCTCGTCGTCGGCGCCGTGGAGGCCGTGATAGGCGTACACCTCGTACTTCTTGGCGAAGTTGGCCCTTGCGCGCTCCAGCGCCTCCTCGTGGGTCGCGGCGCAGAAGAACTCGCGCACGATGACCATATCTTCGGGGAGGTCGTGGCGGTTCTCATCGAGGGTCTGATGGTACAGGGAGATCTGGTGCCGGATGGTGGCGTTCGACTGGGCGGGTCCGACGTAGAGAATGTCACCGCCCCGGCCGACCCGACGCACCGCAGGATCGCTCATCGCGGCCTGCCAGATCTTGGGGTGAGGCTGTTGGTAGGGGCGGGCGGTGGGCCGCGCCCCGGTCACATTGTAGTAGCGGCCGTGGTGGGTCGCCTCTTCGTCGCTCCACAGCCGGCGCATCAAGCCGAGAGCCTCGGTGCAGCGGGCGCCGCGCTGGGACATCCTCGTTCCGAAGGCTTCACACTCCTCCGGGCGGTAACCCAACCCGATGCCGAGGATGAAACGCCCTTCCGCGATGTGATCGAGGGTAGCCACCTGCTCGGCCACCTCCACCGGGTTCAGCAACGGCAGCAACAGGACCGAGGTGGCCAGCTTCATGTCGCCCGGCTCGGCGGCCAAGCGCGCCAGAACCGGCCACGGCTGGAAGTGCTGGAAGGGGTCGATCAGGTAGTGGTGGGCCCAGCCATAGATGTCGAACCCGGCGTCGCGGGAGGCCCGGAACTGCTCCAGGTGGTTTTGCCACTGTTGCTGATGGTCGATGGTGTCCCGCTGCACCACCTGCCCGACCTGATAACCAACGCGCATATCGTCACCCTGTCACGCCGTCGTTCCTGTGAATTGTCAGAATCAGGATTTGCCGGATTTTGGGATTAGCAGGATTGGATTGGTTATCGCTTTCACGGCGGCATCCTGAAAATCCGATAATCTGGAAATCCTGATTCTGACGAGCTCCCGAACCTGGGTATGCGTGAGGCCCTAGCTTCCGACGTGGCGGTACTTGATGAGACGCTGGCCTTCGAGGTTCTGGTTCACGTAGATGTCGCCGTGGGAATCTACCCAGACGGCGTGGCCACCGGTGCCCCAGCCTGCGTCCGAGGGGCTGCCCCAGCGGGCCAGTACGTTGCCGTCGATGTCGAGAATGGACATGAAACCGTCCAGTTCCGGCACGTACACCGCCAGGTCGTCGTCGATGTAGATGTCGCAGGGTCGCGCCAGGTCCGTCCACTGCTCCAGGAAATTGCCCTCGGAGTCGAAGATCTGCATCCGGTTGTTCTCGCGGTCGGCCACGAACACCCGTCCGTCGGTATGCACCCAGACGCCGTGGGGGACGTGGAATTCGCCGGGAGCGGTCTTCCCCGGCGCGCCCCAGGAGTCCACCAGCTCGCCGTCGGGGGTGAACCGATGCACCCGAGCGTTGCCGTAGCCGTCGGAGATGTACAGGAGACCGTCCGGAGAAATGGCGATGTCGCTGGGGCTGTTGAACGGCCCGGCCGCCCGGACCACCGGGTCGCTGTAGTTCCCCGACCAGCCGGTGTCCGAGGGCTGGTTCCACTCGCCCATGGTCATCAGCAGGTTGCCCCTGGGGTCGTACTTGAGGACGACGTGGCTGTTCTTGACCGGCAGGTAGAGGTTTTCGTCGTCGTCGATGAACATGCCGTGGGCGTCGGTGAGAACGCCCTCGCCCCAGGAGGCGAGATAGTTGCCGTCCCGGTCCAGGACGATCAGCGGGTGTTCGCCGCGGTTGAAGAGATACACCCGGTCCTCGGAGTCGGTGACGATGGCGGTCTGTCCCAGCGCCCATCCCTCGGGCAGCTTCTCCCAATTCTCGACCTGTTCGTAGGTGTACTTGCCATTGCCGACGGTAACCATATCTTCCCCCTGTGCTTGATGTGTGTTTGTCGCTAGTTAGTTTGGGGTGGCCAAACACGGGTCGCGGAAAGGTCGCTCTCGTCCAACTCGTAGATTTCAACACCGTCAGGGATAAAGTGCCCGTAGCGTCGCACATAGTGCTCTATCAATGTCTCAGGCCTCAGTTTGCCAACTTTTTCAGTCTTCGGCATGAACAGCATCTTCTTGTATGAAGCTGGGGTAGCAACAAAGTACAGCATCGCTTCATTGGCCGTGGCGAATTTCGCGCTTGGACTGTTACCCCCCTCAGTCCAGCTATAGGCCTTGCATTCAACCAACAAGTCGCCACTGCCCCAATCGAACCTGTGTGCCTTGTTCAGACGACCATTGACGGTGACCTCGACTTCGTAGTCGGGGTTAACGTCGTAACCCTCCCTGGTAAGGTATTGCCCTACTCGTTGTTCGAAGGCCCGGCCTCTCGCCGGATTTTGGCTGTTAATGGTCATATAAAGAACCTCACGGCTTCAGCCTAGTAGGTGGTCAGCGTATCGATGACCGCCTGCTCCAACTCGCCGGCGCGGGCCGAGACCTGGTCGGGGGTCAGACCGCCCAGGGGATGGGGGATGCCCAGCGGGTGGAAGTCGGGGCGGCCGAAGGTGCGGGCGTGGCGGAAGGCGGAGTTCAGGAACGGGTCGGTGCAGAGCACCACCGTGGGGATGCCGAGGTTCTCCAGCGCCATTGCGTCGTGCACACTGCACGCGGTGCAGGAGCCTCAATCGGCAATGGCTGTGACCACGAAGTCGCACCGCTGGGAGAGATCGCTAATGATCTCATCGGCGGCCGGCCGGGAATAGACGTACTTGTCCACGGCGATGATGTCGCCCAGTTCCAGGTTTTTGGCCAGCCGCTCGCCGACGTTCCGTAGCAGGAGATCGGCGTTGGACTTGCGGTTGCCCAGAAAGCCGCCGACCTTGTGGTGCATGGTGTCCAGCCGGGGGGCGGCTCGCCAGCGGGACGCCGCCTCCGGGTCGATGGGCAGGGCCAAACCCAGTTCCCGCATCCGGTCCTGGTAGTCGGTTACAGTCATGGTTACCTCTATTCTTCGCCAGGGTGATTGCAAAGTCTATGAATCTTCCTGCCCCGCTCATCCTGAGCTTGTCGAAGGATGCTGTCAACGGCGGAGCATGGTTCGACAGGCTCACCATGAGCGGAAAGTTAGCAGACTTTGCAATCGTCCTGATTATTCGCCACAATCTAATCAACGTTCGATTTTTCGGGTGACCCGGCGGGAACCCCAGCCGGGCAGGTAGGCCGAGTGGGGGCCGCCGGCGCCGCCGGCGACGAAAATGTTGATGCGGTCCGGGGCGCGGACCACCGGCACCATCTGATCGTCATCGTCGGCGTCGATGTACCGGGGCCAGAAGTGGCCGCGTCGGGAGTCGCCCTGGGGCGGGCCGCCCTGGCGGAGTTTCCGCACCGGCTTGCGGGCGTGCTCGTAGAGGAACTGGCGGATGTCCCGCTTGTTCCAGCCGTCGCGGTGGAGGAACTTGGCGTGCTCCGGGCCGATGACCACAAAGGTGTCGCCCATGACGTACATCTGGACGTTGCCCAGGGTGCACATGGTGTCGGCCAGAACGGTCAGGAAGTTCCGCGAGTGGGAGGCGTGGTACATGATGTTGTGCGGCGCCTCCGCCGGGAACACCGATACCGTGCTGTCGGTGGGGGCGAAGCCGAGCTCGACGTGCATCGGCTCCCAGGGGTTGGCGTCCTCGTCCTCGGCGACGCAGTAGGTGTAGGCGCCGGGGTGGCCGAAGGTGGCCTTGTTGGTCTCGCCGGGGATGGCGCCGCCCAGGTTGAGCAGGGCCAGCTTGACCGCCCGGCCGATGGTGGCGTTGGCCCGCCAACCGGAGCCGAAGCAGTTGTAGCCGCCGTTGATGTCCAGTTCCTTGACGATGGGGCCGTTAACGATCAGCAGCGGAGTGTGGATGCCGGTGGAGCACATCACGCCGCGCAGGTTGAACCGCTCGTCCATCATCGCTTCCAGGGCGGTGATGACCACCGGCATATGCTCCGGCACGCAGCCGGCCATGACGGCGTTGACCGCGATGCGCTCGACGGTGGCCCGTCCGCCCAGGGGCGGCAGTTCCGCGACGAGTTCGTCGTCGCCGCGGCCGGTAGTCTCCACGAACCGACGTACCAGGTCTTCGGACGGCGGCACAACCGGCAGGCCGTCGGTCCAGCCGGTCTCGAACATCAATTCGATGGCATCGGAAACGTCGGTGGAAAGCATTATCAGGCCATAAGGGGCGTTAGATTATCCGCGGTTCAGTCGAGGCGAGTGTAATTCTCGTACATAACGCTGTCAACGCGCCGGTCGGCCGTGGCAGCGTTACGTTTTAGGTGGTTAGGTTGATAATCCGCTTGATTTTCGCATCGAAACTGGCGGTTTCGTTGGGCTGTTGGTTCCGGTTTTCCTCCTTGTGTTGGTCGGTGGTTTGGTTGGTTTGCTTCGGGTTGGGGGGTTCAGGTTGTCGGCGCTACGGCCAGAGAGCGTGGGCTGCGAATTGATTTCCTAAGTTTGCGCGTGCTGACCGCCCCCCACCCTTCCCCGCCTGGATTCCGGCTTTCGCCGGAATGACGGGAGTAAGGTGCGGTTGCCCCGTCATGACAGACGGAGCGGCGACCCTCGCGCAGCGGTGGTGAAACCCGCCGTACTGGTCTATGCGGTACCGGGGAATACGATTACCGGCCTGTGAGCGATAGCCAGCGGTGCATGAGATCCGACGTGCTG
>DAOULH010000096.1:0-5839 GCA_034420475.1 Dehalococcoidia bacterium | reverse complement strand
GTGCTCCTTGTTTCAGGTTGGTTTTCCGTTTCAAAAACCATTATCCCCGAAGCCGGGAGCACTTTCTTATCCCTTTACCGCACCGACACCCTCATCCTTTCGGTGGATTGGGGTTTAGGGAGAAGATCAGGGGCATTTATCAGTCTTTTTCTACTGATAACTTGAAAAATTTATATGCTGCTGCCTGCATTTGTTATGACCAATCGATTCCTTTGCCTACCGGTATTGGTGCCGATTTTGCAGGAACAGCCCCCAAAGACTTGGTTAACTTGATAGAAAGCCGATTTGCCGGAGTCCTAGTATTGACTAGGACAGGTATCAGACCTCCGCACCGTATCACAGCAAATATGGTCGTTAATATGCTACCAGCCACGGTCCGATCTGAAATTTCTCTGGGTTTAGCCAAATACTTAGCTCCGCATGTCGACGGGCGAGCAATTCGTTCCGGGACTAGGGAATATAGGCTCGCTCGTCATTTGATGAATCATGACACTGTCATTCGGCACTCTGACCATGCTGATGGCAGTAAGTGGTACGAGAACCTTCGAATCTACTATGATTGGAACGGACGTTATTGGGACCAAAGGGCACTTTTTGAGTCGAGATTTGAGGAACATGAAACCGCTCGTTCATACGCCGAGCGATCTATTCAAGTACATAGACATTCTTTCGGGTATAATACCTTAGGGACCGTGTTATTGCGGATGGCTATCCGACAAGGCTCCATTGACATATTAAATGAGGGCATCAGAAATCTTGCTCAAGCCAAAGAGTTCGTTGGTTGGGGGCCTCGGGAGCACCCATACGTTACGTTTTTCACTTTCATGATCCGGTATGCGCAGGAGTGGGGAATTGTGCAGATCCCTCAGAGGGTGCGAAACGATTGGAATGATTGGTTCAGGGAAGCGCAATCTTCTCAGGTCTTTTCCACTCGCGATGGCTACGAGCAGCTGAATCGCTGGCAAAGGCAGTGGCTGCAATTTGTTGCCGTTACGTAAAGGATGGCAAGGTATCTTACGGAACGAGGCGATAATGATGGCGGTCAACCACCTGTCTGCTGCTCAAAGCCGGCCGTGTGATATCTGTATGTGACTATCGGAGCGTCACAGGCAGCGACGTACTCCTGCCAGCGCCCTCGTCCCGGTCGTAGCCGATTATGGTGTAGCTCAGTTTGCCAGAGGCGCGCCGGCGAACGCTGGCACCCAGGGTGAGAGGGCGTTCCAGTATTCGGAGGAACCTCCGTGACCAGGCCGGTCGTCGAACGTCTCTGGAGGCCGTGCTAGAATGGCGTCAGGAGGTGACGCCGATGATAACGTTTCCGCTAATTATCGCGGCGATTCTGGCAGTAGTCGGGCTCATTCTACTGATAGGCAGCATCGCGGTGCTGTTTTGGACGCTGTGGAAAGGCTGGGTTGTGGAGCCGTCGCGCCGGGCGGCCGGCTCTACCGCTGTCGAGGAACAAACGGGGACGGCCAGCGGTGAATAGCACCGCTGTTTCGTTTGCGGTCCTGGGTATGCTGTTCGCCCTAGTTATGCTGAGCGGCAGTGTCTTGATATGGGTAGCGTCGGTTTCGGACGCGCATCTTACGCCGGCTCAAAGCACCCTGGTCCAAGTAGCGGACTGGACGGTCAAAACGGCGGTAGGGGCGATAGTCGGTTTCGCCGGCGGCGCGGGCTTGGCCAGGCGAAATGGTGGCGCGGAGCGATAATCATGGCATTCAACGAAGAAGACGCGCCGGCCATTGGCCGCGCCATCTATCGCGAAAAGATACACCCTACCCTGGGACCGGAGCACAAGGGCAAGATCGTGGTCATCGATGTCAAGAGCGGCGACTACGAGATTGCCGACCGGCACATAACCGCGGCAAGGCGGCTGCGGAAGCGGCGTCCGGACGCCTTTACCTGGGAGGAATGGGTGGACGTGCCGGTGACTTACCGGATACATCCCAGCATCGTGACCAGACCCTATACTACTGACCCTTATGATTGAGGGCGCGGTGAAGCGGAGCTCTGACGGTGGGCTGGAGGCTTGGGTAACCCTGTCTGTGATGGCCGTCGATGGCGAACTGCAACAATGCGACGTTATCGTGGACACCGGGTTCACCGGCTGGCTCACCCTCCCGGAAGCCGACATCCGGCGGCTTGGACTGGCCGGCGGAGGCTACCGTGATGCCGTTACCGCCAGCGGTAATATGGAAAGATTTGACTACTACGAAACTTGGGTGTTGTGGCACGGCCGTCTGCATGAAATTGAGGTTTTCCAGTCCATCGACCAGCCGCTCCTGGGCATGGAGTTGCTGGAAGGCAGCCGGGTTGCCGTGGATGCCTGGGACGGCGGAGACGTAATCATCCAGGAAGCCTGACCGAACCGACAGCGCGTCGCCGGATTCCGTTTCGCCGCTGGCACGTATCCGGGGCCGGGACAGTTTGTGCCTCTGTGATAGCATGGGTGTGCCTCTTACCGGAGGCGACCCATATTTTGTCGAGGAGTTGCGTTTTATGCCGGAGTTGAATGGTGGGCATCTGTTCATTCGCTGCCTGAAGCAGGAAGGGGTGCAGAAGGTCTTTACGATAGTCGGGGACACAATACTGCCCCTGGTGGACGCGGCGGCCGACGAGGGCATCGAGTTCATCGACACGCGGCACGAGGGCGCGGCGATGCACATGGCCGACGGCTACGCCCGCATCACCGGCCAGCCGGCGGTGGCCCTGTTCACCGGCGGCCCGGGCTTCGCCAACGCCATCTCCGGCCTGCCCGCCATCTACACGTCGGAAAGCCCCGTGATCTTCGTGGCCGGCTGCGCCGAGCTGCCGGAGAAGGGCCAGGCAACCTTCCAGGAGATCGACCAGGTGGCGATGGCCGCGCCGGTCTCGAAGGGGTCGTGGCTGATCCACGAGAAGAACCGCATCCCCGAGTTTGTTGCGACGGCATTCCGAACTGCCATGAGCGGCCGGCCGGGACCGGTGCACCTGACCTTGCCTATAGATCTGCAGGAAGCGCCCATCAGCGAGGAGGACCTGCCCCCGTTCCTGCCCCAGGAGTACCGTAACATGGGCCGGTCCCAGGGCGACCCCAAGCTGATTGAGCAGGCCGCGAACCTGCTGGCCAATGCCCAGCGTCCGGTCATCATCGTGGGCAATCCGGCGCGCTACTCCGTGGAGCCGGCGCAGTTGGAGGCGCTGGCGGAGGCCACGGGCGCGCCCATCTTCACGGTGGAGCAGGCGCGGGGTCTCATCGACGACCTGCATCCCCTGTGCTTTGGCTATGCCGACGGCGCGCTGAACCGCACGGCGCGCAAGTTCCGCGAGGCCGACGTGGTCCTGCTGCTGGGCAAGCGGCTGGACCATCGCTATCGCTACGGCGGCATCTTCGACGCCGACGCCAAGTTGATCCAAGCCGATCCGTCCGAAGCGGAGATCGGTCGCAACCGCGGCGTCGCGGTGGGCCTGCTGGGCGACCTGGGCGCCATCGTGGACCAGTTGACCGGCGCGGCGACACACAACGGGAAGCTGGGCCCCTGGCTCAGCGAGTTGAAGCAGGAGCAGGAGGCCTGGCTGGACAGCCTGCGCAGCAACGCCACGAACGAGGCGCCGATGCACCCGCTGGACGTGTACACGCGCATCGAGCACCTGGTGGACGAGGACACGTTCATCATCCTGGACGGCGGCGACTACGTGCAGTGGGGTCGATGCTACCTGCCGGCCCGGTCGCCGGGGCATTTCATGCGCCTGGGGCCGTTGAGTCACTTGGGCGGAGCGATCCCCTACGCCATGGCCGCCAAGCTGGCCTACCCTGACAGCAAGGTGCTGGCGTTCATGGGCGACGGTTCCTTCGGGTTCTACTCCATGGAGTATGACACCTGCATCCGGCACAACCTGAACATCACCGGCATCATGGGCAACGACGGGAACTGGGGCATCGACCGCACCTTCCAGTTGGCCTATTTCGGCCGGGACGTGGGAACCGCGCTGCGGCCGGGCGTGCGCTACGACCAGGTCGTGGAGGGCATCGGCGGCTATGCGGAGCTGGTGGAGCAGCCGGACGAAGTTGCGCCGGCGGTGGAGCGGGCCATCAACTCGGGCCGCCCGTCGCTGGTGAACATCACGGTGAAGTCGGGGGCAAGCCCTCTGGCCGACGCGATGATCGCGCGGCGAACGGGAGGGTAGGCCGTGATCAAGCGGGCAATACCGCTGGTATGGCCACTCGCTCGTGAACTAGAGGTATGAACATGCAGCCGAAACGTCTGGTCCTCAGCCGCAAGGGATTCGACAGTGCTTCCGGCGGCTACCCCAGCCCGATCTTTCCATCGGGAAAGATCTTTTCGTTACCAATCCCATCGGATGACAACGTTAGGTTTGGAGAGTTACAGCACGGCGATGTTGATATCGGCGTGCTGGTCGCGGATCTCACCAATGGACGTTACGGGCCGGACAGCAGGGCACATTTCGATCCTGACCTGAACTTTGAATCACACCGAGGACGACGCTCCCGTCCGTCCTGGGAAGACTGGCGCGGGATGTTGGGACAGGCGGGCGCTGCCGAAACTCATCTCGCCAACCAAGGCGTGGGCAGCGGAGATCTGTTCCTGTTTTTTGGCTTGTACCGTCAGGTAGAACGAACCGTCAGCGGTTGGCGATTCGTCCCCTCCGCTCCGCAACAGCACATCTTCTGGGGCTGGTTGCAGATTGAGAAGAAGTACCGCACTGTGGACCTAGGAGACGGCGAACTGCCCGAGGAACTGGCGTGGGCGCGACACCATCCGCACCTTTATCACCGCTACGGCGGCAACAATACCGTGTACATGGCGACGGAAACGCTGGATTTGGGCAGTGCCGGGCCGCGGACTCCGTTGCCTGGGTGGGGCGTGTTTCCCAAACTCGCCTCACAGTTGGTGTTGACCGATCCTGATGGTGCGGGCGTATCCGATTGGCGCCTGCCCCGGTGGTTCTATCCCAGTTCCGGCAAATCGCCGCTGACCTACCACACCAGTCGCGAAAACTGGCGGCGTGACAGCAACTATGCCTATATTCGCAGTGTCGGGCGAGGCCAGGAATTTGTGCTAAATTTGGACGGCTACCCAGAGGCAATGGAGTGGTTATCCGACTTGATCAGCGAACTGGGCGAACACGCTGCTCACCCGGCCCGCTGGCCGACGCGATGATCGCGCGGCGGACGGGAGGGTGACGATTTACTGTACCGCGTCAGGCCGTTGTGCGTTGACAACGTGCAATGATACGAAACTTCCGACACAACGGCCTGCGGCGTTTCTGGGAGCGCGGGGAGCGGCGTCGTATGCCACCTGAATATACTGAGAAGGTCGCTGAGATCTTACACGATCTTGACTCTAGAGGACTGGCCGGTGTGCACAGGTCGAGTTACGGCCTACATCCTTTACGTGGCGATTTGGCCGGTCATTGGGCCGTTCGTGTCTCCGCTAACTGGCGGATCACCTTCCGGCCTGACGGGAAGGATGTCTATGACGTCGACCTTGTTGATTACCATTAGGAGGCAATGGTGATGATGAAAGATCCGCCCCATCCCGGCAAGTCCATCCTGCACAATGACATCGAACCTCTGGGTCTGAGTGTAGCCCAGGCCGCTAAACACATCGGCGTGCGTCATGATGAATTGGCGGATGTCATCGGTGGCCGCGCCGGCATTTCACCCGAAATGTCTCTCCGCCTTTACAAGGCATTCGGAGCCGACTCGGCAACTTGGTGGGGTCTGCAACTCTACTACGACCTCGCCCAGGTTTTCCACAGCGACCACGGCATTAAGGTCAAACGTCTGGGCGACCCGCTGGGCGAAATCGGCTTGCCGGTAAGCGACCCGCTCCAT
>DAOULH010000095.1:0-11532 GCA_034420475.1 Dehalococcoidia bacterium | reverse complement strand
GCAATCTCGTTGGCGCCGGGGAGTCCTTTGGGGCAGACGTTGCGGCTACGGCGTCGAGATTGCCACGGCGCCAGCGCCTCGCAATGACAACCCCCTGAATTCTGAACAGTTACCAGCGAGGCAATCTCGTGATGGAAACGGCGTCTCTTTCCGCAGCGAGATCGCCACGCTGCTGCGCTCCTCGCGATGACAAACTGGGTACGGCAAGGCTGATCAGAGGAACCGCCACGATACTTACTTTCCAGCTACAGGCTTCAAGCCACCGGCAATAACCATCGTGAGGACGCCGGGCTCGGGCGCCATGTAAATTGGAGGGGCGACCAATCGGTCGCCCCTCCGCGTTCGTTGCTGTACCGGAACGGCTACAGCTGGAGCGTGCGCGGATCGACTTCCCGACGAGGGGGAGCGGCCGCGCTGGCCGGATGCTCCTCGCGGAGGTTGGTGATCAGGTCTTCCAACGCGGCCTGATACTCGTCGGAGTTGTCGGCCTGGCCGGTGAGGTCGAAGAAGCGATACTCTTCTGCCATGAGGCGGGCGGCGCGGTTACGGCCAGCGCCCATGATGCCATCGGCGTCGACCAGGAACATGGTCCAGCTGTCTGCGATTCGCTGTGCTTCGTGGGCGCCGGTGATGTCGTTGCGGACGGTCTCGCTATCGAAACCTGCCGCGCTGCACACCACGACGAGGCGGTCGTAGTGTCGAACCCACCGTTCGATCTCCTCCTCGCCGGAGGTGGCGCGGCGGTCCACCAGGGGGTTCCCCCGAAAGCCCTCGGCAAAGACCCAGCTGCGCACTCCCTGCGCGCGCAGGTTGGCTTCCAGCTGGCGGGCGAAGGGGATGTCCGCCTCGGCGCAGGATATGTGGACTTCCAGGGTGGTGACCGGAGCGTCGGCAACGCTGTCCTGGAGCCCGACCACCGCGACCGGCACCCCGGAACCCAGGATGAATGACTGCGGAAGCGCGCCGCGGGAGCGGAGCAGCGTGTCGAGCCCGATGGTGCTGGGCGCGTCGTGGCGAACCTCCTCCAGCCCGACGGCCGCGTCCAGGGCGCAGTTCTGGAACACGGTGTAGCCGATGATGCAGTTGCGGAAATCGGCCTCGCCGGTGACCACATCGTTGAGTATGGCTTCGTAGAAGTCGGCCCCGTTGAGGTTGCAGGAAGACAGATTGGTGCGAGACAGGTTGGTGCCGTTGAAGCTGGCGCCGGTGAGGTTGGCGCCGGTGAGGTTGGCGCGGTCCAGGTTGGCGCGGTCCAGGTTGATGTTGGTCAGGTCCGCGCCCGACAGGTTCGCCTCCGAGAGGGTGGCGCGGTCGAAGTTGGCGCCGGACAGGTTAGCGTTGCGCAGGTCGGCGCCGCGCAGGTTCGCGCCCGGAGCGATGGCTCGGCTGAGGTTCGTCTCGCGGAGGTCGGCGCGGTAGAAGTGCGCGTCGTTCAGGTAGCTGTTGGACAGGTCGGCGCGGCGGATCATCGCGCCCATGAAGTCGCCGCTCCGCATGTCGGCGCCCCGGAGATTCACCATGGGGATGCGGGCGTGGCTCATGTAGCACGCGTTGAGGTCCATGGGTTGGTTGGAGTGCTCTTCGCGCCAGGCGGCGACGGCGTCGCGCCCCTGCTTGACGATCTGGACCAGTGCGATGTCGGCCATTTTTACACGTCTCCGTGAAGGTTTCTGCGGCGATTTTAGCATAAAATCGCCCCGCATAAGGCCCGGCTTGGGGCGTTGCTAATGATGGAGAGGAGTGAAATGCGATCCTTTTACGCACTGGCCATAGCGGCAATGGCAATCATCCTGGCGGCGGGATGCGCTTCCGGCAACCAGGCCGCACCCGCCGACGGGAACGAAACGGCGCACCTGGTCGCCGAGGCGAAGTTGACTGCCCACTACATCGCCGCCGCGCTGGAAGCCGGCAAGTCTCCGGACGAAATCAACGCCACGCTGAAGGAAATCGCCGACACCAGCATCATCACCGAGTTCTGGGTCAGCGACGAGACGGGTCGAGTCGAGTTCTCCAACGTGTCGGGGCTGGACTTCGCCTTCCCAATAGACCCGAACGCCGGCACCCAGGCGGCGCCCTTCGCCGACCTCCTGCTGGGCAACCGGCAGGTGGTAACCCAGGAGATGCAGCCGCGCGAGGCCGACGGCAAGCCGTTCCGGTACGTTGGCGTGGCTGGCGTCGATAAGCTCCGTATCGTCCAGGTAGGGCTGGAGGGTTCGGAACAACAGTAACCGGAGATGATCGGCGGCAGGGATCTGGCGCGGTTCGGAGCGTTTGCGGGCAGTGGGTTTGGTATTTATAATGCCGACGGCGACCAATGGGATTGGGTATTGGGTTCGGAGGAGCATAATGACAACAAGCCCCTTGATCGTTAGCAAGCAGGCAAGGTGACCATGATCGGCTACCAACCGCGAATTGAAGAAGAGGATGATGGTCGTTGGAGCGCCTGGATAGAGGAACTGCCCGGGTGCGCTGCTTGGGGCTATTCTCAAGATGAGGCGCGAGCTGCCCTTGCGGACGCCCTCGTTGCCTACTTGGAGGATATGAAAGAGACTGGTGAGCAGCATCCGCCAGCGGACGATTCGGGAGCGGAGACGCCGATAGCAGCGGCATGAGCCGTCCACAGGACTTGGCAAGGCGGCTCAGGAATGTAGCGGCCCGGGAGTTGGTCAGTGCGTTAGAACGCGATGGGTTCACGTACCGGCGCACTCGGGGGTCGTCTCGCGTGTACCGGCATAGTGACGGGCGACGAACCGTCGTCCATTACCATCGCTCTAACGATACGCTCACTTTAGGCACCTTGCGCAGCATCTTGAGCGGAACCCAATGGACGGAGGACGACTTGGAAAGGCTGGGATTGATTTGATCGCAACTGCCGGTCTGAATCACTTATCGCACCGCAAACAACTTCTTTGACGTCATTGCGCGAAAGTTATACTATCGCTCCAGCGTTCAAGCCCGATGTTGCCATGCTGCTCACTATTGATATTGGAAACACCGCCGTCACCATTGGAGTGTTCCGCCAAGGGAGCGCCACTGATTGGAGTGACGCCGGGGGCAGCAGCAACGGAGCCAATCCGGTGGAGCGCCTGGTGACCACGCTGCGGGTGGCCACTGATTCCCGCCGCCTCGCCGACGAGTACGGCATCCTTCTCAAGAACCTCCTCGAGTTCCGCGGAATCACCACTACGGACATCACGGCGGCGTGCATCTGCTCGGTAGTGCCGCCCCTGACCGGCATGTTCGAGGACCTGTGCCGCCGCTTCTTCGGGGTGACGCCGTTGCAGGTCACGTCGCAGATCGACCTGGGGATGCCGGTCCGCTATGACAACCCGCGCGACGTGGGCGCGGACCGCATCGTGGACGCCGTGGCGGCAGTCGAGCTTTACGGAGCGCCCATGATCGTGGTGGACCTGGGCACGGCCACGGTGTTTGACGCCGTGTCCCGTGACCGGGAGTATCTCGGCGGGGCCATCGCGCCGGGGATCAACCTGTCGGCCGACGCGCTCTACTACAACACCTCACAGTTGCGCCGGGTCGAGCTGGTGGCGCCGGCGGAAGCGGTGGGTCGCAATACGACCACTTCGCTGCAATCGGGTATCGTCCTGGGCTATGCCGGACTGGTGACCGCAATGGTGGAGCGGTTCAAGGCAGAGATCGGCGCGGACGCCAAGGTGGTGGGCACGGGAGGGCTGGTGACCGTGATCGCGGACCACTCCCCGGTGTTCGACGACATCAACCAGGAACTGACGCTGGTCGGGCTCGACATCATCTACCGGAAGAACGTGGCAGGCCACCCCGACGCCGGATCGGCGGAAGGGTTGAGCCGGGTGAGCTGACATGGATTCCGCACTGGCCGGCAAGAACATCGTACTTGGGGTGACGGGAAGCATCGCCTGTTACAAGGCGCTGGATCTGGCCAGCAAACTGGTGCAGGCCGGCGCAAACGTCGAAACGATCCTCAGCTACGGCGCGACGCAGTTCGTCACCCCGCTGGCCTTCCGCAGCCTCACCCACCGGTCGGTGGTCACCGACACCTTCGATGCCGATTCCGAGCACAGCGTGGAGCACGTCGCGCTGGCCCGGTGGGCCGACATCGTGGTCATCGCGCCGGCCACCGTGCATTGCATCGCCAAGCTGGCCTCTGGCCTGGCCGACGATCCCCTGACCACCACGGTGATCGCCACCGAGGCGCCCCTGCTGGTGGCGCCGGCCATGGACGCCAACATGTTCGACCATCCGGCGACCCAGGAAAACGTCGGCCGACTGCGCGGCCGGGGTGTGTTCCTCGCGGGGCCGGCGCCGGGGCGGCTGGCCTCGGGACTCATGGGCATGGGGCGGCTGGTGGAGCCGATGGAACTGCTGGGCCACATCGCGGCCGCGCTGGGCAAGGACGGCGACTTTGCTGGGCGCAAGGTTGTGGTCAGCGCGGGAGGAACCCAGGAAGCCATCGACCCGGTGCGGGTGATCACCAACCACTCGTCGGGTCGGATGGGTTACGCGGTGGCCGAGGCGGCCCGGGACCGCGGCGCGGAAGTGGTGCTGGTAACCGCCCCGACGGCCTTGGCCGACCCGGCGCTGGTGCGCACGGTGCGGGTCATGTCGGCCCAGGATATGTGCGATGCCGTGCTCGGGGAAACCGAATCGGCCGACGCGCTGATCATGGCGGCGGCAGTGGCGGACTACCGCCCGGCGGTCATGGCAGAGCAGAAAATCAAGAAGACGGCCGCGGACGAGATGTCCATTGACCTGGAGAAAACTACGGACATCCTGGCGACGGCTCGAGGCGATTTTGTGCGCGTTGGGTTCTCTGCCGAGAGCGAGAACCTGGAGGCGAACGCCGCCGACAAGGTGCGGCGCAAAGAGTTGGACCTCATCGTGGCCAACGACATTACGGAAGAAGGCAGCGGGTTTGGCGTGGACACGAACCGGGTGGTGCTGATTGACCGCGAGCTGGAGGTCGAAAGGCTGCCATTGCTCACCAAGTACGAGGTGGGCCACAGGATACTGGACCGCGTTGCTACGCTGCTAATACCGTGAATTTCGACTACAGCCTCGACAAGCTCCGCGGCGACATCTTTGGCGGCCTCACCTGTTCGGTGGTGGGCCTGCCGGTGGCCCTGGCATTCGGCGTAGCCTCCGGCCTGGGGCCCACTGCCGGGATGTACGGCGCCATTGCCGTCGGTTTCTTCGCGGCGGTGTTCGGCGGCACGCGATCCCAAATCTCCGGCCCGACGGGGCCGATGTCCATCGCCATGGCCGTGATCGTGACGGCCCACGCGGACACGCTGGCCGAAGCGTTCACGATAGTCGTGCTGGCCGGGTTCATCCAGGCGGCTTTGGGGCTGGCTCGCATCGGCCGATTCGTGGCCTACACCCCCTACTCGGTGATTTCAGGGTTCATGACGGGGATCGGCGTGATCATCATGATCGTGCAGATCGCGCCGTTCCTGGGGTCGCCGGTGGCGGTTGGAGGAGTCATCGGGGCGGTTAACTCCCTGCAAGAAACGTTTACCAGCGTGAACTTCCACGCCCTGGCGGTGGCCGCCGTCACGCTGGTGGTGGGCATCCTGTGGCCCCGGCCCTTCCGCAAGTACCTGCCGGCGCCGCTGGCGGCCATGATCGCCGGCTGCGCCTTGGGCATCCTCTGGCTGAACGACCTGCCGATCATCGGCGACGTGCCGACGGGATTGCCGGACTTGCAGATACCCGTGTTCTCGGTGGGGTTCATCCTGGGCGCCCTGGAGCCGGCGCTGGTGCTGGCGCTGCTCGGTTCCATCGACAGCCTGCTCACCTCCCTGATCGCCGACTCGCTGACACGGACGCGACACAATCCCAACCGCGAGCTGATCGGCCAGGGCATCGGCAACATGATCGCCGGGCTGATCGGAGGGTTGCCGGGAGCCGGAGCGACCCTGGGGACGGTGGTCAACATCCGGTCCGGTGGAAACACTCAGCTTTCCGGAGCGATCCGCGCCGGCGTACTGCTCGCGCTGGTTCTGGGCCTGGGCCGGTATGTCGAGGCGATACCCCACGCCGTCCTGGCCGGCATCCTCATGAAGGTGGGCTGGGACATCATGGACTGGCGGTTCGTGACGCGCCTCCACCAGATGCCCCGCGAACACCTGGTGGTCATGCTGATGACCTTCGTGCTGACCGTGTTCCTCGACCTGGTGACCGCCATCGCCATCGGGCTGATCGCGGCGGGCATGGCCAGCGCCCGTCTCCTGGAGCGCCAGGAACTGGACAGCGTGGTGTCCGTGCCCTTGCTGGACCAGACCTTCCTGTCTCCGGAATTGGACGCCGACAAAGATGACGCCTTCTCCGCCCGGGTCGGTCTGGTGTCAATGCGCGGTCGCTTCTCGGTAGCTTCTTCCAGCAACCTGGTGAGCGCCATCGGCCAGGACATCCAGGAGCACGAGGTGGTGATATTCGACTTCACCGAGACCGCGTACATGGACGACAGCGCGGCCATGGTGGTGGAGCAGATGATCGACGTCGCGATGGACGAGGACACGGAACCCATCGTCATGGGGCTTTCCGGTCCCGTAGAGCGCAACCTGCGGGCGCTGAACACGCTGCACCGCGTCCCGGCGGACCGGTTCGTGGCTAACCGGGACGAGGCGCGGGAAGTCGCGGAGCGGATACTGAGAGTGTAATCACGCGGACAGGGTTGGCTCGCCTCGCCGAGTTGAAAGCGGCGCTGTGATACTATGGGTACTGGCAGCGAGGTTCACCATGACGCTTACGATTGACCCGGCGACGATTGCCGCGGCGGCAGCTTTCGTAGGTATTTTGCTGACTGCGGCAGGCGCCTTTATTTGGTTTTGCAAATTGAGCAACCGGATAGATACCGTTGCAGCCGATGTCAAGGAGTTGAAAGCCGATGTCAAGCAGATCCTAGGGATGCTGAATACCCACTTGGGTTACCACCAGGGTTTAGCGGTCGTGAGTGACCCGCCCAGTGAGAGCGATTAGATCCCTGTGAAACGCGGTCCAGAGCAGGCCGCGTTTTATTTATCAACGGAGGACCACAATGCGTATCGGAGTATTTGTTGGGGCATCGACGGCCGACCTGATGAGCCTGAACGAACTGATCGGGCGGATCAGGCAGGCGGAAGAGGACGGGTTCGACAGCTTCTGGGTGCCCCACATCTCCGCCCGGGGCTATGACGCCCTGACCGTCCTGGCCCTGGCCGGCGCGCAGACCAGCCGGATTGAGCTGGGCGTCGGCGTCGTGCCGACGTATCCCAGGCATCCGGTGGCCATGGCGCAGCAGGCGCTGACCACGGCGGCGGCCACCGGCGAGCGGTTCCTGCTGGGTCTCGGCCCATCCCATCGGCCGGGCATCGAGGGCAGCTTCGGGCTGTCCTACGACCGACCGGCACTGCATACGCGGGAGTACCTGTCGGTGCTGCGTCCGCTGATGGAAGAAGGGCGCGTGCAGTTCTCCGGGGAGTTCTACACCGTGAACGCCGAGCTGGACGTGCTCAACCGTCCCAGGTGCCCGGTGCTGATCTCGGCGCTGGCGCCGCGAATGCTGCGACTGGCCGGCGAACGGGCCGACGGCACCATTACGTGGATGGCGGGACCTAAAACCATCCGGGAGCACATCTCACCCCGCATCGGACGTTCAGCCGATGCCAGCGGCCGCGAGGCCCCGCGCGTGTGCGTCGGCCTGCCCACGTCGGTGTGCGACGACGAGGCCGCAGGACGCCGCCAGGCTGCCGAAGCCTACGAGCGGTATGGTCAGCTGGTGAACTACCGCCGCGTGCTGGACATCGAGGGCGTGGAAGGTCCATCCGAGGTGTGCGTCGTCGGCAACGAGGAGTCGCTGCGCCGCCAGCTGGAGGAGTTCGCCGCCGGCGGCGCCACGGACTTCATGGCCAACATCTTCGCCGGCGAAGGCGACAGCGAGACCGGCCCACGCACCTACGCCGCGCTGAAGGAGCTGGTGGGAAGAGTGTAGTTTGCCGCCCTGTATCCGCCCTTGCTAAAACGTGGGGTAGAACCGCCACGAAGAGGCCCGGTATGGACGCTCAAACTATCGCAATCATCGGCGTGGGGGCAACACTCATCGCAGTATTCATGCCGCCGATGATAATGCTGATCCGCTGGGTTGATGACCTGAACAACCAAGTCAGTCGGCTTACCCAGGTCGTAACTGCCCTGGCGAACCACCGTCACGACGCGGATGGCGCGGCGACGTTCACAGTGCCGGCGGATTGATTGACCGCCGGAAGAAGAAAGGAAGGCATCGGTCCCATAGACTACATCATCAAAGTCGTACATATACGGATAACCGCGCCAGCAACGACCATGCTTTTGCGGTTGACCCGATACATCGCCATTGGAGGAATTTAGCCATGACGCTTCCCGAATTGATAAGGCCAACGTTCGTTAGCATGAGCAAGGACTCGAGGATCAACGAGCAATGGCTTGAAGGCAAAATCTTTGATGACCCGTCCCTGCTGGGGTTAGGTGACCTTGTCGTAAGAGAAAGACAAAAGCGGCAGCCCACTGGCGGGCGTCTTGACCTGCTGCTTGAGGACGTGCAGACAACGCCTGCTACTAGGTATGAGGTCGAACTTCAACTGGGTGCCACCGACCCTTCCCATATCATCAGGACCATCGAATATTGGGATATCGAAAAGGCTCGCTACCCCCACTACAATCACATAGCCGTCATCGTAGCGGAGGAGGTTACCGCCCGATTCCTAAACGTTATTGGCTTGTTCAACAAAGCCATACCCTTGATCGCGATCCAGATGAAATGTGTTGAGATCGACGGGAAATTCGCGCTATTAGCAGCCCGAGTCTTGGATTGGGTCCCTCCCGGAATCGACGAAGGCGACGGAGGCGAGCCAGCAGACCAAAACACTTGGCGCACCAAATTTCAGGAATCCATGCGCGTGTTTGACCGGATACTTGAGATGATTCAAGGAAACGATTCCAGCATACAGCCGAACTATCGCAAAGCTCACATCAGCTTGATTTCAGGTGGCAAAGTGAGCACTGCTATAGGCTTCACCCCACAAAAGAACGCTGTCAGCACTTGGTTCAAAATCCCTCATGATCAAGAGTTAACCGATCGATTGGACGAGGCTGGGTTGAATGTGACAGCAGATGGCAACGGGGTTTATCGTGTCAAAATTCGCGATGATGATGTAGAAAAGCGTCATGAATTGTTGCGCGACTTGATTCAACGCGCGTTGAAGAATATCTAGGAGTCAATACCGCAGTCCAGATTTGACCACTTGGTGAAGAGAGTGTAAAATATGACTAACATATCCGGCAAGGAGTTGCAAAATGTTGAACCTGATCATTGACCAACTGAAGGAAACGGCCATGTATTTGGAGTGGGATAATGGCGATGACGATTGGGGATACTATTCCTTCTGTATTGGCAAGGCAGGCGGTTTGGCAGCAGCGACGGGCACAGTTGGGGTATTGGCTCCGTTGCTGTGCGACGATCTTTCCAACGTGTACGAGCTCTGTCCTCTCACGGAAGTGGTGTTGTGTTACGTTGGAGGTGTGGACGATGAGGACGAAGACGAAGAAGAATACCGTAAAGAATACGCCGCAGAGTTCGAGGTGTGGCACATCCTGGACAAACTTATGGAGCGTTCTGCTGATGAAGACAAGGTTGCGGCTGCTGTTGATGCTCCTGAAATCGGCTGGGCCGAATACGGGGCCGCACTCAACGAGGCAGCAAAGGCCAGGGAAGCGGACGACGAGCTGCGCTTTGCGCTGATGATGGGGTTCGCGTCCGGCTTGATGTTCAACGACCCGGGCCCGAGCCACCCCGAATACGGGACGATCCTGGACGCCATCGATACGGCCTACGTGGACAGCTCCGACGATGCGCTGAAATATGCTCAAGCGCGCATCGCCGCCGGTGTTCGGATGACCGATCCTGCCCCGTTTATGGGCAAGGAGCAGTACGACCGTTATATGGCAGAAAAGTTGGAGACGTTGCGCTGGGTCCAGAACTTCGGCCGGCACTACGCCCGCGCCGGCGATGAGGCGGTAGCGGTTCCCGTCTCAGTGGCAATCAACCACGCGGTCAGACAAACGACGTCTCACCAACCGGCCGAGAACCCGCCCCGACCCATCGAGATGTGCTACTGGGTGGCGCCCGGCAAGCTGCTGGCCGGCGAGTATCCCCGCAACCTGGACGAGGCATCGTCCCGAGAGAAGTTGGCGCGACTCACCGACGCCGGCGTTTCGGTTTTCATCGACCTGACCAACCCGGACACGACTGACGGGCATCTGAAACCTTACTCATACTTGCTCGACGGGCCAACCCACCAGCCATTTCCTATCGACGACCAAGACGTGCCGGCATCCGTGGAGTTGACCAAAGCGGCGTTGGATGCCATCGACGGACATTTGGCAGCCGGGCGGACGGTGTACGTGCATTGCTGGGGCGGCGTCGGACGCACGGGCACCATCATCGGTTGCTGGCTGGCCCGCCACCACGAACCCGGCCAAGCAGCTTTGGACCGGCTCAAAGAATTGTGGAGAGAGAATCCAAAGTCGGGATGGCGCCGGTCGCCGGAAACTCTGGAGCAGGAAAAGTATGTGCGGGAGTGGGACGAGGCTGTTGCCGCTGCGGCGGGAGCGAGTACGGCGGCGGAAAGAATCACTGCATATCATCGCATCACGAATACTTCCGACGCTGACTTCAACGACTTGCCGCGACAGGTCAAGGTCTGGTACCGGGATGCCCATATCGAGAGCGAGTCCGCCGTGAGCTTCGCCAACCTCCCGGGTGATGTCCAAAACTGGTACCGACAGGTGGCAATTGCTCAAGTCAAGGCAGACGAGACCGGTGATTACAGCGAGTTGATAGCCCTCGGGGCTTGGACGGCGGAAGAAGACGACGAGCGGGGCGAATAATCATTCGCCCCGGCATACGGTATTTGTGCGACTGGAACCAAGGAGCCGCCTAGACTCCAGCCTGCCAGAGCCCATCGGCCAGTTGGGTAATTAGCGCGGCCTTGGCGATGCGCTCCCGCCACTCAGTCGGTATGCCGTCAACGCCGTAGTGGGCACCGGCGATTTGGCCGTAGATGGCAGCGGTGGTGTCAGCGTCATCACCCAGGTTCACCGCCAGCAGGCAACCGTCGCGGAAGTCGGTTGAATTGTGGAATGCCCACAGCGCCGCCTCCAGCGATTTCACCACGTAGCCGCTGCCGACAATCTCGGGCGGTTCTTTGCTTTTGAAAGAACCCGCCGCGATTTCGTCAATTTCAGCGCAAAGCGGCCGACGTTCCCATAGCTCGGGAACGGGTGAATAGCGCAGCGACAACAAGGTTGCCTTGTCTATGCCCTGCGCTGCGCTCACTAGCAGGCCGCCGAAATAGCGGCAAGCATCCACGCAGGTTGTCGCCCCGTGGGTGGTGCGAGAACTCTCTCCGTGTCAAGGGCGGAGAGAAAATGTACCAGTCGGGCGGCGGAAAGCCGTACCACTCAGGGTGGTGCCTGACGGCCCGGGGCGGGGTGGGGCCCCCCGCATTGACGACGGTCCGG
>DAOULH010000094.1:0-4215 GCA_034420475.1 Dehalococcoidia bacterium | reverse complement strand
GCCGCTACACTCCGCATCGTCCATCTCACCGACATCAGGCCACCGCCAGCACGTTCCCTGACCCCTAATCCCTCATCTGACCACTGCTGCAGTATCCCTTCGGTGGATTCGGGGTTAAGAATACCACCTTCTGTAACGAATTGACGCGCAACCGTTTCCAGCCTCTCTATAGCTGGAATCTGCCACGACTACGATCCCCTTGTTCCGATTGCCGCTCTCGCGGTAAAGACGATTGAGGTACAGATCGAACCGCGACAGTATCTCTTCCAGAGCCCGTTCGTATGGATCCTCACCCTGATATAGATAGGCTTTTTCGACCACTACGGCGAAAAACCTGCCGTAAATATGTTGCGCAACTTCATACAATGAATCCAGCAGCTGGTGTCTAGTGGCTGGATCCAATTGGTCGAAAGGCTCTTCGACCCGGTGTTGCGGATTCCCGCGCAATGGTGCGGCATGAAACTGGACGCTTCCCAGCATACCCGGAAAGTATTGTCACTGGAGCGTATCGAGGGCGTTCGTGGCCCACTGGACGCTGGTCTCGTGAACGGCAATCCCCGCGACGACAAAATTGTGGGAATCGGGACTTCCTGATTCGTCCAGATACAGGAGATACATGCCAGGGTTCCTGCACTAATTTGGGGACGAGAACGAGGCCGGGGGGAGGCTACCTCACGGCAAATGCCTCCCTGCGAACCAAAGGCCCTGGGGTTCTCCCAGCCAGTTTCATACTAAAGGGGTGTCGTCCAAATTGTCAATGATGCAAGCGTCCGGGCAACTGTTCAGACTCGCGCGGATCCCAAGGTGTCGCAGACATTCCTATTCGGCGCCACCCCCGCCAGCTAGGTGGCAGCGCCCGTGCGGGTCATGGCGTCGAGCTGGGCGGCCAGGACCGGGAGGAGCCTTTCCAGCTGGCCCCGATGGATGTCGCCCATGAGGCAGATCTGCAGCCAGTTGCGCCGGCGCAGGTAACCGCTGGCGTAGGAGGTGTAGAAGCCGTGGGCTTCCAGGCTGCGGCCCATCTCCTGGGCCTCGAGGCCCTGATCAGTCGAATCTCGATGGGTTGAAGAGGGCGGCGGAAGGGCGATGGTGGTTACCGCGCCGGCGCTCTCCTCCTCGGCAGCCACCAGGGTGAACCCCAGGTCGCGCAGCTGCCGGCGGAGCCAGCGGCCCTCGCGGTCAACGCGGGACAGCAGGGCCTCGGATTGGCGGGCCAGCCCGGCGTCCAGCGCGGCCAGCAGGTTGGACGACAGGGTGAAAGGCACCGCGCCGCTGTCCTCGCCGGCGCAGTGGAGTCCCAAGTCCAGGTAACGGGGCAGCGCCGCGTCGGGCTCGGGCCGGTAGCCGGAGAAGACCAGGCCCAGGCCGGGGTAGGCGGCGAGGGCCTTGCCGCTGGCCCCGCTGGCCAGCCACACGCCGCTGAGGTCCACAGGCGTCGCGCCGATGCTGCTGATGCAGTCCAGGGCGAGGCGGGCGTCGTGCCGCCGGCACATCGCTTTGAGGCGGGGTAGGTCGGCGAGGGCTCCGGTGGAAGTCTCGCAGTGGGTCGTCCAGAGCCAACCGGCAGGCTGACCGTCCACGGCGTCGGACAATGCCGGCTCGATGCGGTCGTAGTCCAAGGGAGCGCCCCATTCGTGCCGCACGGCCGCGTAGCGCAGGCCCATGCGGTCGGCGTGATCCAGCAGTCGTTCGCCGAACTCCCCGGCGGTGACGACGACGCCCGGCGCATCCAGGCGGGAAAGTTGGGCGGCCACCACGTCGTTGGCCATCGTTCCGGAGCCGACCATCACGGCGCAGTGGCGGGCGTTGGTAAGGGCGAGCAGCCGCCGGCGTACGCTCTGCATCAGGGCGGCGAACTCGGGGGAACGATGCGATAGGGGCGGCCGGCTGAAGGCGCGAACCACCGAGTCGGGCATGGCCACGGGGCCGGGAGTCAGGATCACCGGCTCGCCGGGAGGCGCGTCGACGTCGTCGTGGAACAGGCCGGCGAACTCGGCGCCGACGTTGCCCACGGGGCGGTACATGGGCTGGTAGGGCGCGGCGTCATCGCCGACGACGGGGCCGAAGGGGATGAAGCCGATGTGCCGGTACAGGGCCTGCTGGGACACGCGGCCGGACATGACCACGTAGTCGTATCCGCCCTCCTGGCAGTAGCGGGCCATCATGGTCAACAGGCCGGTGAGGACCCGGGTGCGGCGCATATCGGGGCGCACCGTGAGCAGGCGGACCTCGCAGACGCGGGCGCCCTCGGCCTGGGGCAGGTATGCCTCGAGGCTGCCCAGCTTTTCGTCCAGGGAGAAGGGGCGGCGGTCACGGACGCAGATCATGCCCACGAGTTCGTGGTCGCGGCGGCAGATGAAGTAGGTGTTCTCGTCGTGGAAGCGGTCAACGAGGACGCCGGCGTCGTTGGAGGGATGCTGGGGGACCTCCTCGACGAAGGAGGCATAGTTCAGCTGGAAGATTTCATCGAACTCCCAGGGCTCGTCGGCCTGCTTGAACTTCAGCTGGGGAGCGTCGTCGCTACTGCCGTTCGTGGACAGCTTATCCACGGGCAGCGACCCCGATTCCGCGACGTTGTGTTGCGTCATATCCATCATATGCACATGCGGCTGGGCCGAGAACCTGGCTGACGGCGTAACATTATACTAGGCACATGCAATCAATTATTCGGAGGATATCAAGGGCCGTTTTACCATAAATTCCGGCAATGCACACCATCGCGCGTTAGGATATAATGCGAGAAAAGGTGCAATTCGACCCACCGCCGAAGGAGGTAACGATATGGCCCACACCCCGAAGCAGCTTGGTCACCTGGTCATCAAGGTCCGGGACATCGAGCGCAGCGTTGATTTTTACACGAACGTCCTCGGCCTCACGGTGATGACGGGGCGACCCGGCGGGATGACGTTCCTGTCCGCGGACACGACGATGTCCCACGAGCTGGCGCTGATTCCGCTGGGCATGGACGCGCCCGGCCCCGAGGACCGGCGGGTCGGCATGGCCCACATGGCGTGGCAGATGAACTCCTTCCGCGACCTGAAGGAACTGTACCAGCGGTGCAAGGACCACGGCGTGAAGTTCAAGAGGCTGGGCGACCACGGCATCTCCATGGGCGTGTACATCTACGATCCCGACGACAACGAGATCGAGATCTACTACGAGTCGCCGGAGAGCGAATGGGGCAACAAGGACGGCTTCCTGTTCGAGGGGAACTTCCCCTGGCAGCTGGACCCCATCGAGGAGCGGGAGCCGGCAGCGGTGGGCGACGACGACTAGAATACAGCCGCATACCTCGCCAATCATCAGTAGGGGCGACGGATCCGTCGCCCCTACGTGATATGGAGAACAGCATGACTACTCCTGTGCCGCCACCGGGCGAACCGGATATTTACCGGTCGCTGGCCGCTGCGCTGATGGAGGCCAGCCGGGGCATCCGGACGGCCAATGAGCGAAGCTTTGCCGCGCTGCGGTACGTTGACCGGGCGATTGAACTGGAGGGTAACATACCGACCCTATTGCGGCAGGCCGGGCAGTTGTCGGAACAGGCATGGGATCTGCGGGAGCAGGCTCGTCAGGAGGGTGATGCCAACAGCGTGCAAGCCGAGGGTTTGCGTCGTCAGGCTGACGCGCCGATGGAGCGGGCCATCTCGCTATCGGACCAGGCCCTTGCCGCCGTCCAATCATCCCGTGAGCCAATGCGGCAGGGAATTGAGGGCTTGATGGCGGCGTCCGAAATCCATCGCGTGGCTTTGGAACGGGCGGCTACTTTGATGACGACCACCCGGCAACCACCGACCAACGGCGGCAGCCCCGATGCGCCGGCCGGCTGACAGGACTGAAGCCATGTCGGGAGGAAGGCATAGATGACCATCCCCAGCGTCGGCATCAGTCTCCGACTGCTCGTTATCCAACTGACCATCGCAACGGCCGCGCACTCTCCCGCCCGGTGAGGCTCAGCATGACCACCGCCAAGACGCCCAAGTCCGCACCCGCATTCCAGCTGCCGGACCCTCCCAAGTCCCAGGACGAAAAGATGACCGCCTCCCAGCACCTTTCCATCACCGGCGGCGCTCACTCCCTGGTCGTATATCTAGGCAACCCCGACACCACCGTCGTCGGCGCCGACCTCTACATCATCCCCGTCCCAACCACCGAACTGACCACCATGGCCGGCGCGGTCTATCCCGACCTGATGGTGGCCTTCGACGCGGACCC
>DAOULH010000093.1:0-11087 GCA_034420475.1 Dehalococcoidia bacterium | reverse complement strand
GACACCACGCTGGACTTCTCCCAGGACTTCGGCTACGCCGGCGCCGTGGAGATGTGCAACGGCATGGGCGCCTGCCGCAAGCTGGACGGCACCATGTGCCCGTCCTTCATGGCTACCCGCGACGAGGAGCATTCCACGCGCGGACGCGCCAACCTGCTCCGCGCCGCGCTGTCCGGCCGGATGCCCGACGGCGCGGAGAGCTCCATCACCGACCACCGACTGCACCAGGCGCTGGACCTGTGCCTGGAGTGCAAGGCGTGCAAGGCCGAGTGCGAGTCAGGCGTGGACATGGCCAAGCTGAAGTACGAGTTCCTGGACCACTACCACAAGGAGCACGGCGTGCCCCTGCGCTCGCGCTTCTTTGCCAACATCAACGGGCTGAACAAACTGGGCAGCCGGTACGCGCCGCTCACCAACTGGCTGGCCGGATCCGCGCTGGGCCGCTCGCTGGCGTCGAGGTTCCTGGGCATCGCGCCGCAGCGCCAGCAGCCCGCCTTTGCGTCAATGTCCCTGCCCGACTGGTTCGCCCGGCGGAGCCGGAACGGGCACGGGGAGGCCAAATACGGCACGGTCGCCCTCTACAACGACACCTTCATGAACTACAACTACCCCGAGATCGGCATTGCCGCCGTCGAGGTGCTGGAAGCGGCGGGCTATCACGTGGAATTGGTCAACGGCGGTTGTTGCGGTCGCCCCATGATCTCGAAGGGACTGCTGGACCAGGCCCGCGACCAGGCCCGCGCCAACATCGACGCCCTGTACGCCTACGCCAGCCGGGGCATTCCCATTGTCGGCTGTGAGCCCAGCTGCCTGCTCACCCTGCGGGACGAGTATCCCGAGTTTGTGGCCGACGACCGGGCCCAGACCGTGGCGGAAAACTCGTTCCTCATCGACGAGTTCCTCGCCAGCGCGCAAGCGGAAGGCCGGCTGGACCTGCAATTCTCCGGCCTGGAGAAGCAGGTGCTGTTCCACGGCCACTGCCACCAGAAGGCCATGGTCGGCACCGCCAACTCGATGGCCGTGCTGAATATGCCATCGGGCTACCGGGCCGAGTTGATCAACGCCGGCTGCTGCGGCATGGCCGGCTCCTTCGGATTCGAGAAGGAGCACTACGACATCTCCATGCAGATCGGCGGCCTCTCCCTCTTCCCGGCTATCGCGGCCAAACCGGATGCGGAAGTGGCGGTGATGGGCGTGTCGTGCCGACAGCAGGTGGAGCATGGCACGGATCGCCGCGCCCGCCACCTGGTCGAGGTCTTGCGGGATGCGGTGGTAACGCCGTCGGGTTAGCGAACCAGCGCCGGCGCTTTCGGGCACACGACCGCGCGCGGCAAGCTTTTCCCGATGGCCTGCTGGTATCGGGCGCACTCCCAGGGAGAGACCTGGGCCGAACGCCACCGCCAGTACATCCGGGCCGGGTCGTAGTTCCCACCCGTTGGCTGCGGCGATACGCCCATTGGCGGGCCCGATGCCGGGCCCATTGTGCGGTCAATCGGAAATCGGTCAACGCCGGCAATCTGGATGTCATTGGAGTACCACGGCGCAGCCCTCAAGGCGGCCTCGGATGTCGCCTCGGCAAAAACCGCCGGCCGGGCAACATTGCCGAACCCGACCGTAATGTCCCGGTTGGTCAGCAGGCGAACGCGCGCCGGATCCGAATGATCGTTGCCAGGGTCCGCGTCGTGTTCCGCATCGACCCAGACCAGCAAATCGTACTCCCCCACCGGGTAGCGCAGCGTCTTCCAGGTGAACTCCACTTCCCTGAACTCGCCCGGTTCCAGGCTTGCGGCTTGCTCGTACATCGCATCAGGGTTGGCGCCGTTCAACAGGTACACCGTGCCCCGGCCCGCGTATGGCCCCTGGTTCTGCAAGACGACGGTTATCTCGACCCAATCTCCCTTCACAATCGGGTGCAGCGGATCCGGAGCCTGGAAACTGACGACGGCAAAATCGACTTCGGGCGGGCGCAGTTCGATCTCGAACGTTCTAAACGCGCCGCCTACGCCGGGTATCTGCACGCGGAACACGTGGTCACCCGGCTCGTAGCGACTGGTGCGCCAGGTGAATGAAGCGGTGCCAACGGTCCCTGGAGCCACGCGAGGCCGCTTCGTTTCCGGTCGCTTGTCCCCTGACGGAAAGTACAGCGTGACCGGAATGTTGGCCGCGACCGAACCGTTGTTGCGCACGGTCACCGTTATCGAAACCGGCTCGCCAACTACCGGAGAAGCAGGATGCCAGGATATGTCCACTATCGAAGCAGCCAACTGGGGAGAGACGAGCCTGATCTGGATCGTGGCGGATGTCTCCAGTTGGGTGATGTTGTACTCCGCCTGAAGCGTAGCCGTAAGGGCATGAATCCCAAGATCGTAGTTGGAGGTCTTCCAGGTGAACTCCACCCGCGCGGTTCGCCCCGGCTCAACCCGCGTGGATTTTCGCTCCGGCTGCTTGTCGCTGGACGGGAACGCGAGTTGCACCGGCACGTTCAGGGCCGACGGGCCGTTGTTGATCACGTCCACCCAGATTTTCACGGCCTGGCCCTTGAAGGCAGTCTCTGCCGGGTCGGAACTGATACCGACGATGGCAACGTTCACGGTGGGCGGGAGCAATTCGACGGTGAACTGGCGTGATAATGGCGGATCACTGGGAACTTCCACCCGGAATTCGTGAATGCCCGGCGTATAACGGCCGGTGCGCCACATGAACACGGCTTCGCCTATATCCCCGACATCTACACGAGGCCGGCGGGTTTCAGGCTGTTTTTCGTCCGATGGGTAATGCAGGGTCACCGGGATGTTGGCAGCGATCCGGCCATCGTTGCGCACCTTCACCGTAATGATCGCCGGCTCGCCGATACGCGGGGCCTCAGGGCTGACCGCAATGTCCAGGATAGTCGCGTTGATTATCAGAGGCGTCAGGGCAAACCTGATTTCCTCGGCGGTGGGTCCCAGCGTGACGTTGTTATCCAGCAGGATCGCGGCGCTCAAAGCGTGGATGCCGGGTTCGTAGTTTGAAGTTCTCCACGTGAAACTGTACCTTGCGATTTCTCCCGGCTGGATTCGTTCTGAATCCTGCTCCGGTTTCTTCTCGTCAGACGGAAACGCAAGCTGCACCGGAACCTTGACGGCGACTGGGCCATCGTTGCGCACGTCAACCCACACTTCCACCGGCTCGCCCACTATCGCAGTCTCAACCGGGTACGTGCCCATGCCGACAATGGCGACGTTTTCCACGGTGGGCAGCAGGTCAATCGTGAAGCGCTGATCGGGAGCGTCGACGTCAACTAGCTCGACGCGGAACTGGTGCGTACCCACAGCGAAATTGCCGGTTGGCCAGTCAAACGTCGCGGTTCCAGTATGGCCGGGATCCACTCGCGGGCTCCGAGTTTCCGGTTGCCTGCCTCCTGAAGGAAAGTGCAAAGTGACGGGGATGTTGGCCGCGATCAGCCCATCGTTGCGTACCGTCACCACGATACGCACCGGCTCGCCAACTACGGGAGAAGCAGGATGCCAGGATATGTCCACTATCGAAGCAGCCAACTGGGGAGAGACAAGCCTGATCTGGATCGTGGCGGATATTGCCAACTCCGTGATGTTGTGCTCGGCCATGAGTGTGGCGGTCAGGAGATGGTCGCCGACGGCGTAGTTGGTGGTCTTCCAAACGAACTCGATCCGTGTGATCTCGCCCGGCTCAACCCGCGTGGATTTTCGCTCCGGCTGCTTTTCATCCGACGGAAACGCGAGTTGCACCGGCACGTTCAGGGCCGACGGGCCGTTGTTGATCACGTCCACCCAGATCTTCACGGCCTGGCCCTTGAAGGCAGTCTCTGCCGGGTCGGAACTGATACCGACGATGGCAACGTTCACGGTGGGCGGGAGCAATTCGACGGTGAACTGGCGTGATATTGGCGGATCGTTTGGCACTTCCACTCTGAAATCGTGCCTGCCCGGCTCGTAGCGGCCGGTGCGCCACGTAAAAGAAACCTCGCCGGTAGCCCCGGGATCAATGCGGAGGCTCCGAGTCTCCGGTTGCTTGTCCGCTGAAGGAAAGTACAGCGTGACCGGGATGTTGGCCGCGATCAGCCCATCATTGCGTACCGTGACCGTGATGCGAACCGGTTCGCCTACCGCCGGGGACTCTGGGTTCCAGGAGATGTCGATGATGGACGCCATCAACTGGGCAGGAACCAGTGCGATCTGAATTGTGTCGGAGGCGTCCAACTCCGTGATGTTGTAGTCGGCCAAGAGAGTTGCCGTCAGGAGATGGTCGCCGACGGCATAGTTGGTGGTCTTCCAGGTGAACTCAAGCCGCGCGGTTCGCCCCGGCTCGACCCGCGTTGATTTTCGCTCCGGCTGCTTTTCATCCGACGGGAACGCAAGCTGCACCGGCACGTTCAGGGCCGACGGGCCGTTGTTGATCACGTCCACCCAAATCTTGACGTGCTGCCCTCGGATAGCGAATTCGGCGGGATCGGAGCCCATGCCGAGGATGGCAACGTTCACGATGGGCGGGAGCAATTCGACGGTGAACTGGCGTGATATTGGCGGATCACTCGGCACTTCCACCCAGAAATCGTGCCTGCCCGGCGTATAACGGCCGGTGCGCCACGTGAAAGAAACCTCGCCGGGAGCCCCGGGATCAATGCGGTGGCTCCGAGTTTCCGGTTGCCTGCCGCCCGGCGGGAAGCGCAGCGTGACCGGGATCCTGGCCGCAACCGGCCCGTCGTTGCGCACCTTCACCGTAATCGTCACCGCCTCGCCGATACGCGGGGCCTCAGGGCTGACCGCGATGTCCAGGATAGTCGCGTTGATTATCAGAGGCGTCAGGGCGAACCTGATTTCGTCGGTAGTCGGTCCAAACGTGGCGTTGTTATCCAGCAGGATCGCGGCGCTCAAAGTGTGGATGCCGGGTTCGTAGTTTGAAGTTTTCCACTCGAACCAGACCCTCGCCGTTTCGCCCGGGTCCACCCGTGGCGACTTGGTTTCGGGGCGCTTGGCAGCGGATGGAAACGTCAGCTGAACCGGAACGTGGAGCGCGACGGGGCCATCGTTGCGCACGTCAACCCACACTTCCACCAGTTCGCCCACCAGCGCGGTTGCGACCGGGTACGTACCCATATCGGCAATGGCGACGTTTTCCACGGCGGGCAGCAATTTCACGTCCAGGTACTCTACCGGATTGCCAACTGCGGCTACCTGGATCCGGAACCGGTGCGTCCCCGGCGGGTAGTTGCCGGTGCGCCATTCGAACGTCTCAGTTTCGGTTTGGCCGGAGTGCACGTGCGGCTTCCGGGTTTCGGGCTGCCTGCCGCCCAGAGGGAAGTGCAGCGTGACCGGGATCCTGGTGGCAACCGGCCCGTCGTTGCGAACCATCACCGATATCGAGACTGGCTCGCCTACCGAAGGTGTCTCCGGATATACCCAGAAATCCACGATTGTTGCCGTGACCGCCAGCGGAGTGAGACGGAACGGCAACTCCATCGATTTCTTGCCAGTGGCGATGTTGTGCTGCTCGGGCACGGTCGCAGTCAGCATGTGATCGTCCACGGCGTAGTCTCGGGTTTTCCAGGTGAAACGGGCAGTCTCGGTAGACTCTGCTAGCACCGGAGGGCGGCGGGTCTCAGGGTTTTTGGTCTCGGACGGAAAGTGCAGCGTGACCGGCACGTTGACGGTGGCCGGCCCGTTGTTCTGCACCTCCACCTCAATTGCGACCTCTTCACCGCGCATCGCGGTCTCTGTGGGCGACGCTTTGATGCGGAGTATCTCGGCGTTGATATGCAGCGTTACGTCCTTGCTGATCTCGGCCACACGCCCGTATTCTGCCGAGGTCAGCGCCAGTTTCAGTACGCGCGGTCCCAGGTGTTTGCCCGAGTCTGGAAGATTCCAGGTAATCTCCTTTTTCAATTGAGCTGTGGCTGGCAATTCCCCGAAACTCTGCTTCGCTGGCGCCTGAGGCTCGTCGTCCAGATACAGTTCCAAGTACAGTGCAAGGGGAACGTCGCTGTTATTTTGCGCCGTTAGAGCGATGATGGCTTCGCCGCCGAGCATCAGCACTTCGGGTGAGACAGCAATGATCGATACTGCGACATTTACCAGCGGGGCCAGGCGGGTAATTGCAACGGTCGCCTTATTGTTTCCCGGCGATTGATCGACGGCCGCCGAAAGCTGGACTTCGATGGTATGAGCGCCGGGCGGCAGCTCCGTGATTGGTACATGGAGGCTCTGCAATTTGGTTTGGCCGGCGGGGATTACTACTGTGTGGCTCGAAAGTTCCTGCTGCTTCCAGAGGAATCTGACTGCGGCCGGTTCGGTCGTCGTACCGTCATTCGCTACCTCAACGGCCACCTCGACGGTTTCAGCAGCGAACGGCAGGTTCGTCCGTGTCGGAACAGCCGATACCAGCCGCACGTTCACCGTTCCGAAATCCAGTCCTGCCAACTGCCGGCGGGTGCTGACTTTGTTGCCTCTTTCTTCCCCGAGGCGCAAAACAACGTCGTTGGGATGGACGATATTCATCGGCGCATCTGACGTATCGTTGGCCGGATTCACGTCCGTGAAGCCATCGGGACCCTCGACGGTTAATGCAGCGGAGACAGGCCGGTCTGAAGCCGGCGATGTGGGGATGGTCCACGCGACTTCTCCCTCTGCTTTGCCGCCGTAAGGGATCCGGCAGGCGGAGAAACAGAGCGCGCCGCCACCGTCGATGTCCTCGTCGTCGCCGTCATGGGTCATGGCGATTGAGACCTGAACGTCCGCAGCGCAGCTGTAGTTGTATATGATGTAGGAAAGCCGCAGGTACTCGCCAACCTGGTAATCGGGCGGAGACCGCTGCTGGCCGGTAATATCTCTGACCTCATTGACGCTTGCGCGAACGTCTTCAACGCAGCTTTCGGGCGCGTCATCGCCCTCCAATGCGGAAGCGAACAATTCGGCGGTCAGCGTGCGAGTGTTGTCACCGTCTGTAGTGTCCTCGGGAAGTTCGGCGGAAACTCGCAGCGTGTGTGTTCCCACGGTTTCGTCGGTGGTATCCCACGGCAGCGTCACATCTTCACTGGACCCCGGCTTTATGAGGGGCGATGTTGCCGTTGCCGCAGCCGCCGTCCCTTGATCTCCTGCCTCCAAATAAAGGGCTACCGGCACCGCCACGGGAACCTCGCCGTTGTTGGTGATCGTGGCCGTCACGTCCAGCGTTTGGCCGACGGCGGCCACGCTGCGGTTGAGATTTGCTGCCGTCAGCGCCACGTCCATCACCGGCTCGCGCAGGGATATGGTCAACGACCGCTCATCGTTGTCATCCGCGCTATAGTTGTCCATGCTGGCGATGACTTTCAGCTCGTGCTGGCCGGCTGCAACGCCGGCAGTGTCCCACTCCAGGACAGCCACGCCCTTCTCGCCGGCCGGGATCGCCGCGATTGTCGCGCAGCCGATCTTCTGCTCCTTCTCCTCATCGTCCTCGTTCTCACAATCCTCAACGACATCAAGCTTGACCTCTACGTCGGTAACCGCTACGTCGCTTTCATTCAGCACTTCGACGTTGATCGACACCGAGGTGCCCGCAATGTTGTCCGCGGATGCCGGCGTTGCCGATAACAGCTCGATGGGGTTGCGAATCGTCACGTTGACCGACTGTTTATCGCCTTCATCGCCAGCCTGTCCGTCAGCCACGACGGTGACGAACAGCTCAACCTGGCCCGCGTCACGCCCGGCCGTGGCCCACCGGACAGTCGCGTCAGCCGTACCGCCGGCGGCTATCGAGGCGAAGTCCACGTCGGCAAGGGCGTCGTCATTCTCCGATTCGTACAGGCCAACCGTCACGCCGGTCAGTTCACCCGTCCCCACGTTTTCAACTTGAGCCGTGAACTCGACGGTATCGCCGGACACGGCCGCGGCGCTCGTCGGGGAGACGTTTTTGAGCAGGATCCAGTTGCGTATCTCGATGCTGGCCGACGCTGCGTTGTTCGTTGCATCGGTGTCGCCGATGGTCTGGATGACCACTTCCAGATCGTAGCGGCCAACCGCAACGTCGGCGGTGTCCCAATCAATCGTTCCGGTTGCTGCATCGCCGGCGGCTACGGTCGATTCGGTGGTGGTAGCCGTGGGTTCCCGATCTCCGCGTTCTTCGCCTTCCGGCGTGACGTACAGGCTGACCGTCACCTCGCCGGCGTCGTGCTCGCTCAAGTTGGTTAGAGTGAAGGGCACGCTCACGGAGTTTCCCGCGATGGCGGTTTCAGCCCACGTTTCGGCAATGCTGATCGCCACGTCCACCGGAGCGATCAGGGTGACGGCGACGCTGGCGCTGTCGTTGTCGGGATTGTCGTCTCTCTCGGTTTGAGCCCGCACGCGCAGATTGCGTTCTCCCGCCGCGGTTTCGGAAGTGTCCCAAAGGATTTCGACGGTGATTTCGCCACCCGCGGCGATGCTCGTGTCGGCGGTCTGGGACGCCAGAGGCGCGGCGTCTGCGGCGTTCGGGTCGAACAGCGACACCTCGGGCCACGGCGCTACAGCGTTGCCGGAGTTTTCAAGGGTGACGGTGAAGGTGATCGGATCCCCGACCAACGCTTCGGTTGCCGACGCCGTGACGGACTTGACGGCGACGTCCACCGACGGCTCCAGCAGGGTTACGGTGACCGTCGCGCTGTCGTTGTCGGCGTTGCCGTCGCCCTCCGTTTGGGCCAGCGCGCGCAGAGTGTGTTTGCCCGCCTTGGCCCCGTTGGTGTCCCAGGAGAGCGTTACGGTTTTGTCCGGTCCGTCGGCGAGGAGGGAGACGGTGTCCGAATCCAGCTCATCCGTACCATCGCCGAGGTGGAGGGTTACGGTGGTATCCGTTTCAGCGTCGGCGTCGCCATCGTTTTTTACGACGACGGTGAAATCTGCGGCTTCCCCAATTACGACTGTAGTCTTGGATGCCTTGACCGACTTGACGGCAATGTCCGGCGACGGATCTGGCTCCTCGTTGACGATGTTAATTGCTTGCGTGGATGTAGCGCTATTGTTGCTCGTATCGGAGTCACTGAAATCCGACGGCGCGTCTATCGTGACGGTGGCAACCACTTTCTCGCCGGTGGCATTGGGGTGCTTGCTTAGATCCCACTGGACCGTTCCGTATTCGGGTGGCCCTGCCGGGATGGTGCATCCGTTCAGACAGGGTGCTGTGGAACCATCAGCGTCGTGGATTGTAGCCTTGCTTACCGACCCCGTTAGAGCCACAGTTAGGGTGACGTCCTGACAGCTCGAGTTGGTAACCACATAAGCAATCCGGATGTCGTCGCCGTCCCTGTAGTCTGGAGGATCGGCCAACGCGCGGTAATCAACACCCTCATAAATGCCATAAACTGTAACGCTCACGTCGTCAACGCAGCCCTGCTGCGCCGGCCTTTGCGGAGTTTCAACCGGCGCGGGGGCCGCTCCGCCGGCTGCGTGGGGCGCCCAGCCTGCCAACGACGCGCCGGCCGCCGTTGCCGCCAGTACCAGTATCAGCAGATAAACGCGGCGCATCGCCGAACGGGCTGAAGGTAAATGTTCGTCCGGTAGGATGCAGATCAGCTGCCCGGCTTGGTGTACACCAGCATGACCGTTCCGGCGGCGGTCCCTCCGTCATCGACGGAGACCTTAACCTCGTAGACCCGGCTGGCGTCGTCAGTGCGGTCCAATGCAACCCCCCGCACAGCCAACCGATCCGGCTGCTGAACCGAGACCACCGCGCTGTCATCCACCATCAGCTGGGCGGTCGCCGCGGGTTGATCATCCGTCGGGATGCTGGTGATCAGCACCGCCGCCGACGCCAGGATGTGCTCTATAGTCGGCGGCACTACGAACCGAATCGGGTCGGATGTTCCGCCGGCGGACTCGTGGCTGAAAAGGAGGAAAGCATTGCAATCCGGATACTGCCAGTGGTAATAGCCGACCGATTCGTGGTCCGCATCGGCGATTTTGGATCCGTCATCTATGTCATCCCTGGCAGCTGACAACACCTCGTTGATGGCCAGCACTAACAGGTTCTGCTCCAGGTCGTTTACTTGTCGGTCTTGGTCCTGCGGATCGTACCGCCAGATGCCGGCGGCCGGCTCGTCTGCCGGCAGATACGCCACGACCCACCCGCGGTCGTCGTAGTACACCGTGACTTGTCGGATGGGCGTCAGGCTTCCGCGGGTTCGCGTCACTACCATCGGCAACTCCACTATGCCAAAGTTGCCTCCCGAATCCACGTGACGGCCAGGCCCACGACGGATGTAATCGTTTTCGTGGGGTTTTTCCAGCAAGGCATCGGTGATGGCCGTTACGTTGAGGCGCGGCCGGAGGTCATCAGGCCCATCGCCCTCAAAGGGGTCGGGCACCCGGTGGTGTGCGGAAAAGCCTGCATCCTCTTCCCGAAAAGCCGTGGCATCATTACCCTGGGATGCGGTCACCAAATCGTCAGGCTCCGCCAGGTCCCAAACCGTTGCAGCGCCCATGGTCTCACGGCCGGTTTCTGCCGATGCTGCGCTGCACACCAGGAAAATGAATGCGGCCGCCGATACCGCAACGGTCAAACTGATCCAGAACAGCCGAGGGGGTGTTGGCACTCGATACGTTGGTGCTCGATACGTTGGTACTCGATACGACGGCAGGAGATGCTTCATGATGCAGAAACCGTTGGCGCTGACTTGAGAGGATGAGGATTTGGGAAATGCCGCGAGATTCCCTTATGCTGTGCCTCGGGCCTTACCCTGGCTTATGCTCCGAGAGCAGCCTGCAGCGAGAACGCTGGTCGGGGCCGCGAGATGGCTACGGGTTGGCGCGGCGGCTTTCGCGGCGGTATTTTAGTTAATTTCTAAAAAATTGCAAATTGTGATTGCCGATAGCAGCTGTCCATCGTCGGGACGACCAGGCCGCTTCGCCGCCGCACCCGACTGCCCGGCCCGCCGCCGCAGTGGTATGATCCCTGCCAACCCCGCCCGTCGAGGTTCGACATGACCACCACCCGACCCGCCCAACCGCCGGCCGCATCCGCCCCGGCCTCGCCCTTCCCCCTCCCCGACATCCCGCAGCGCCACCCGGACGACATGACCTCGGTAAAACACCTCCATGAACCCGGCCAGACGCACCACCTGT
>DAOULH010000092.1:0-3066 GCA_034420475.1 Dehalococcoidia bacterium | reverse complement strand
ACATGGCCACCAGGCGCCGGGTAAGGTCAATGCCTCGCTCCGTGCGAGTGTTCAGCGTGACGCTCAGCTTGTTGGAGTTGGTGTCGCTGAAATGGCCGTTGGTGTTGAGATTGACGGGCAGGCCCTCGGGGGTGCCCGCTCCCGTCGCAATGTTGGCGCCCCGAGTATTGGGGCTCTGGGGCCATTCAACCTTGATAACCTCGGCTCCCAGCGCTCCCAGCCATCGGGTGCACCAGGGACCCGCCCGGACCCAGGTGAAGTCCAACACACGGATTCCCGACAAAGCTCCCGGCGTAGTTGGCGCTGCTGCTCCGCCCTGCACCATGGCATCACCTCCCGGCTATGGCTGTCTCAAGGTTAACTCGCCGTATTCTAACCCAATGTGGCCGATAGAGATTCCCGGAAAACCAGCCGGGCCGGTTGTGCTGTGGGCAGCAGCGGCGGCGACACCCTGGGCAGGTCCTGGCGATGCCGACCTGCTCGGTGACTGGCGCCGGGGACACCGGCAGTTGATTGGTCAAGAGTTCGAGACTTACCGGGTGCGCTGGACCCAGCCCACAGTCAGGCGCATCCTGCTATCGGGACAGTTCTCCGCCACATATTCCACCCGCACCTGCTCCACCCGATGGGTCGGTGTCATGCGCCGGCGGGAAAAGCCGTGGCGTCGCTGCTTTCCGGACTGCTGCGCCGGTGGCAGGCGGCCCGCCTTGGGGCAATTTACTTCACCAAGTCTGAACAGTTCCGGAGCGAACGACTTTTTGACCGTGCTGCGAGGCTTACCATATAATCGCCTGCGCCGCGCCATCATTTTCGCACCCTGGCGCGTTGCCAAGTATCTTCAGGAGGTACCACTGTGGCAATCGAATCCGTCCGCGTCGGCCTGATCGGCGCCGGCCGCAACACTCGCGATCGGCACATTCCGGGGTTCAACGACACCCCGGGCGTGGAGATCGGCGCCGTCGCCAACCGGTCCCGCGAGTCGGGCCAGCGTGTTGCCGACGCCTTCAACATCCCGACCGTGTACGATAACTGGGAAGAGCTGCTGGAAGACGAAAGCCTGGACGCCGTTTGCATTGGCACCTGGCCCTACATGCATCGCACTCTGACCATGGCGTCGCTGGCAGCCGGCAAGCACGTGCTCTGTGAGGCGCGCATGGCCATGAACGCGGCCGAGGCTCACGAGATGCTGGCCGCGTCTCAGGCGTCCCCCAACCTGGTAGCGCAGATCGTGCCCTCGCCGATGAGCTTCGGCATAGATGACCTGCTGATCCGCCTGATTTCCGAGGGCTTCCTGGGCGATTTGGTGTCCGTAGATGTCCAGTCGCAGACCGGGTTTGCCGACCTCGACTCCACGCTGCACTGGCGCCAGGACCGCGACATGAGCGGGTTCAACATCCTCAACATGGGCATCTGGTACGAGGCCATGATCCGTTGGGTTGGTCGCGCGACCCAGGTGATGGCCATGAGCCAGATCACGGTGCCCCATCGCCGGGACGACGACGGCAACTGGCGTTCGGTCACCGTCCCCGATACCGTCGATATCCTGTGCCGCCTGGCCAACGGTGCCAATGCGCATCTCAGGTTCAGCGCGTGCGCCGGCCTGTCCCCCGGTAACTCGGTCTGGCTCCACGGCACCGAGGGGACGATCCACGTGGACGGCCGGATGCGCGTTTATGGCGGTAAGCGCGGCGACGCCGAGTTGCAGGAAATCGCCAACCCGCCGGAGGGTCGTTACTCCTGGGCCGTCGAGCAGGAATTCATCGCCTCGATCCGCGACGGGGCCCCGGTGATGCGCACTCCGTTCAACATTGGCGTCCACTACATGGAATGGACGGAAGCCGTGACCGCCAGCGCGCAACGCGGCGAGGCGGTTCACCTGCCCTTGTAGACCGCCCCTTTGCCGCAGTGAATCTATCGGGGCGGCCGCGAAGGCTGCCCCGCAAGCGTTCCAGCCGGTTGCATCGGGCCTAAAATAACGTCAGGTCTGGTCCTAAACCCGCTGACGACGCGCCCGGGTCGACCTCCCTCCATCATGTCGCCCTTGCCGATCTTTGCGGAGCCCGGCGTCAACCCGCCGATGGGAGACTCAGGAAATTTCGATGCCGACGGGGCAGTGATCGGATCCCATCACGTCGGGCAGTATGAAGGCATCGGCCAGGTTGGAGGCGAAATCGCTATCGGTGAAGAAGTAGTCGATGCGCCAGCCCACGTTCCGTTCCCGCGCGCGAGTGACCTGGTTCCACCAGCTGTAGTTGTGCGGTTCCTGGTTGAACCGGCGAAAGGTGTCGATGTAGCCGTGTTCAAGGAAGGTGTCCATCCAGGCCCGTTCCTCCGGGAGGAAGCCGGAAATCTTCGCGTTTTCCTTGGGCCGGGCAAGGTCGATTTCCTTGTGGGCGGTGTTGACGTCGCCGCACACGATGACACTGCGGCCTTCTTGTCGCAGCCGGTCCACGTAATCCAGGAAGGCGTCGTAGAACTCCATCTTGTAACGCAGACGTTCAGCGGATTGCTTGCCGTTGGGGAAATAGATGCCCAGGAACACGAAATCGTCGAAGTCGGCGACGATGGTGCGCCCCTCGCTGTCGAACCGCTCGACGCCCAGGCCGAAGCTGACGCTGCGGGGTTCGTGTCCTTCGCGGGTGTAGAGACCCACGCCGCTGTAGCCCTTGCGCTCCGGAGTGGTGAACCAGCTGGAATAGCCCTCCACCTGCTTCAGAGCGGTGGGCAACTGGGACTCGTGGGCCTTGGTTTCCTGTAGGCACAGCACGTCGGGCTGTTCTTCCTGAAACCACTCAAGGAATCCCTTCTTGTGAGCCGCCCGAATACCGTTGACGTTCCACGAAATCAGCTTCATGCTCTCTGCCCTCAGCCCCGCCTCCCCGGAGGGAGAGGGGGAAATTGCCCTCCGCGCCCGATTTTAGCACAGGCAGCGGGCCGCATTGGAAGCAGTAGAGTAACTGTTCAGAATTCAGGGGGTTGTCATTGCGAGGCGCTGGCGCCGTGGCAATCTCGACGCCGTAGCCGCAACGTCTGCCCCAAAGGACTCCCCGGCGCCAACGAGATTGC
>DAOULH010000091.1:0-17273 GCA_034420475.1 Dehalococcoidia bacterium | reverse complement strand
GCGGTGTACCTGCGCTTCGCCGACCGGCCTATCAAAGAAACCGGAACTATAGCGTGGCCATTTGTAGGTGATTACGGCGACGATGGGGACATCGTTGGCGTGGAAATCGTCTGTGACGAGAAGCGGCGCGTTAAGTCAGAGGCATGGTTATTGGCGTTTGCCGTTTTCAGCGCCGCGTTGGAATCGTTGCGCGCCAGCTACAATGATGCCTTGGTCAAGGAAGCATCCCTGGCAGCGGCAGTGCAAAAGAAAGCGGAGCGCCTGGCGGATGCGGTTGGTTTGGAGTTGCATGTCGTAACCGAAGTTGCTTTACCGTGCGGTATGACTGCTGACCTCGCAATTATGGACAGCGACGGCAACGTTTTGCTCTTGGCGGAAATCAAGCGACGACCATTCTCCAAAAGCGAGGCGACGAATCGAAATCAAATCAAATCGTCCATAGTCCAATTGGGCGGGATGATGAGACAGGTTGATTCCCGCGCTATCGGTGTTTGCACGTTCATCGACGAATTTGGCGATTGGCACAACGAGGGGCCGGTGGAACCCGGCAGCTGGATAGACTGGCCAGAGACTGCAGCTGCCGGGGCTGACCGGCATCTCTGGGCGCACATTGCCATACTCCCACCCTCTGGCCACAGACCTCTTTGGTTGCCGGACCATTTTCAACACACAGAGTATCTTTGCAACAGAACGTTATGCTGATTCCCTTCTCCTGGCTTTCACAGTACGTTGACATCACGCTGGCGCCCGATGAGTTGGCGCACCGGCTGACCATGGGCGGCATTGAGGTGGGCGACGTGTTCACGCGCGGCGGCTGGGAGGGCTGCGTCGTCGGGTACGTGCGGGCGACGCGGCCGCATCCCAATGCCGATACCTTGACGCTTTGCGAGGTTGATCCGGGTGATGGGCCGCCGGTGGAAGTCGTCTGCGGCGCGCCGAATGTCGCTGCCGGCCAGAAGATCTGCTTCGCGCGCCCCGGCGTCACGCTGATGAACATGCACAACGGGCGGCGGGAAGAGCTCAGGCCGGCGACGATACGCGGCGTCGTTTCGGAAGGAATGATCTGCTCGGAAGCGGAGCTGGAGATCAGCGACGAGCACGAAGGGATCATCGTTTTGCCCGACGATGCGGAGGTTGGAACTCCGCTGGACGACGTATTGGGCGACACGTTCCTGGAACTGGAGCTGACGCCGAACCGCGGCGACTGCCTGTCTATCCTGGGAGTGGCCAGAGAGATCGGGGCGATCACCGGGCAGCCGGTTCGGGTGCCGGAGATCGGATACGCGGAGTCGGATGCGCCGGTGGAGACGCTGGCACGGGTGACCATTGCAGACCCGGAGCTGTGCCCGCGCTACACGGCATCGGTCATCACCGGGATCAGCATCGGACCCTCGCCGCAGTGGATGCAGGAACGGCTGAACCGGGCCGGCCTGCGACCCATCAACAACGTGGTGGACGTGACCAACTACGTGATGCTGGAGTTCAACCAACCGCTGCACGCCTTTGACCTGGACACGGTGACCGACCGCCACGTCGTAGTGAGACGGGCCGCCGAGGGCGAGGAGTTCACGACGCTGGACGGGGTGAAGCGCGAACTGTCCGCTGACAACCTGTTGATCGCGGACCCGGCGCAGGCGATTGGCATCGGCGGCGTGATGGGCGGGGCGAACAGCGAAATCACGGCGGACACTACCAACATGCTGCTGGAATCGGCAACGTTCCATCCGCTGAACAACCGACGCACGTCAACGGACCTGAACCTGCGGACGGAGGCGAGCCTGCGGTTCGAAAAGGGGTTGCGGCCGGAGTTGGCGCCCATCGCGCTGCGGCGGGCGACGCAGTTGATCCTGGAGACGGCCGGCGGCGAGGCGGCGGCGGGGATCATTGACGTGTTCCCGGGCGGTGACGCGGAGACTCCGGCGGTTCCGCTGACGGTGGCACGATTGCGGCAGGTACTGGGCATGGACCTGGACATCGCCCGGGCAGAGACGGTGCTGGGGAGCCTGGGGATCACGACGCGGCGCACGGGGCCGGACAGCCTGGAGGCGGACCCGCCGTACTGGCGCAGCGACATTGCCATCGAAGAGGACTTGATCGAGGAGGTCATCCGCATCATCGGGTACGACGAGGTGCCGACCACCATGCTGGCATCGCCGATTCCGTACCACCGGCCTAACGCGATGACAGCGCTGAAGGACGGCCTGCGCGACGCGCTGTCGGCGGCGGGGATGCAGGAGACGATCAGCTACCCCCTGGTCAGCATGGATGATCTGGAACGGCTGAGCGTGAACGGCGAGGCGGACGACGCCTTCCAATTACTGCGGGTGGCAAACCCAATGTCCGTCGAGCAAGACATCATGCGTCCGACGCTGGCGGCGAGCATCCTGAACACGCTGGCGTACAACCGGGGGCACAACGACGGGGGGTTCCGGCTGTTTGAATTGGGCCGGGCGTTCATTCCGCAAGCCACGGGGCTGCCGACGGAGCGAGAGATCGTGGCGGGGGTGATGTCCGGCCCGCGATACGACGCGAACTGGCTGAGCCCAGGGGAATTGCTGGACTTCTTTGACTTGTCGGGCACCCTGGCCGCGGCGCTGGATCGCGTAGGCGTTGGCGCGGCGCTGGAGTCGGACGACCAGCCGATGTTCCACCCGGGACGCTGTGCGCGGGTGAATGCCGGCGGCGCAAAAGTGGGCGTGATCGGCGAACTGCATCCCGACATCCATGAGGCGTTCGACCTGGGAACCGACCCGGTGGTTTATTTCGAGGTGTGGTTGGATGATCTGCTGGAAGCGGGGCCGGACGGCGGCCGCTTCCAATCGCTGTCACGATTTCCGGCGGCGAACCGGGACCTGGCGCTGGTAGTGCCAGCGGATGTGCCGGCGGCCCGGGTGCAGGGTCTCATCGAAAGGGTGCGGCTGGTGGAGCGGGCCGAGCTATTTGACGTGTACACCGGCGAGAGCCTGCCGGAGGGCACGCGGTCGCTGGCCTTCCGCATCCGGTTCCGAGCCGCCGACAGGACACTGACCGCCGAGGAAGTGAATCGGGCAGTGAACGGCCTGACGCGGGCGCTGGAGCGGGAAGCCGGAGCGACGGTGCGGGCATAGTCAAGGAGAATACGGCTATGGAAACCGAAAGGGAGTTCAAGCTGCACAAGGAAAAATTGATTGAAGCCGTAATCTACCTGAGCGAGCGCTCTGCTGACGACCCCAATTTTGGCGTAATCAAGCTGGTCCACCTGCTGTACTACGCCGATTGCGCCGCCTACCTGCAACACGGAGCGCCCATCACAGGCGTGACCTATCTGCATTTCCCCCATGGCCCGTACCCGGAGCATTGGTACAAAGTGCGGAGAGAGATGCAGGCGGCCGGCGACGTGGAAGTGGTGTACGAGGATTGTGACGACGGCTTTCACCGTTATCGTATGCTGCCCAATCGAACGGTGAAACCGGAGGCGCTGACCGCCGCGGAATGCGCCATCCTGGATGAACAACGGAAGCGGTTCGCCTTGTTCAATACCGCCGGCATTTCGGAGCATTCGCACCAGGAATTGAGTTGGCGAGACACTGAAGACGGCGAACCAATATCTTACGAAACTGCCGGAATGATCGCTCCTCCCCTCAGCGCCAGCGCTATCAGACGAGGCCGAAAAATAGCCGATGCCATTGTCGAACGCCGCAAATCCTTATGACGTAATAGAAACGGAGCAGTTTGCCGCCGACTGGAGGCGAGGCGTGGAGCTTGGATACATCAACCCGGTGACCGACGCCGCTGATTTGCTCCATTTCAAAGAGCGCTTGGCGAGACGTCCGGTCTCCGGTCGGCAGCTGCCCGACACACCGGTCAATTTATACTCAATTGCGTTTCCTCGCCTCGTTGGCCCTCCAGTAATTGAAATGTGGTACTCCGTCGTTGAGGACGACCGTGCCGTTTATCTGGAATCCATACTGCGCATCGAAACCAACTAGCCGGCTTGCAACGCGACGCTATGTTACGATACTTGACGCGCCACATCCCGCTGCAATGGACACCAGCCTTATGACCACACATCAGCACTCCCGACACCTGCATGCCCACGACGCCCACGGCGACGGGGACCACGAAAGTATCCATGACCATGGACAAGCCGAATCAGGCCATGGGGCTCACCGGCATCACGGTCACGGCGGACACCACCGGGGCCATGACAACGGCCATGGCCATGAAGACATGCTGGAGGTGGAGCAGGCGTTCGAGCGCATCCTTGCCCACTTCAGCCCGCTGGACGCCGTGGAACTGCCCGTGCTGGAGTGCCTGGGCCTGGCGCTGGCGGAGGACGTCACCTCGCCGTTGAACCTGCCGCCGCTGGCCAACTCGGCCATGGACGGCTATGCCGTGCTGCACGCTGACATCGCAAGCGCCAACGATGCAGCGCCGAAGCTGTCAGTGATCTCAGCGGTGGCGGCCGGGCAGGTTTCGGACCAAACCGTCACCAGGGGTACGGCGATCCGGATCATGACGGGGGCGCCCGTGCCCGACGGCGCGGACACCGTGGTTCCCTTCGAGGAGACGGACGAACTGGACCGTCGTCGGGCCGGCACGCCGCTGGATGAGATTGAAATCCGCAAAGCCCTGCCGCTGGGCAGCAACGTCAGACCCGCCGGCGAGGACGTGCGAGCCGGTGAGTTGGTGCTGCCGGCGGGCACGGTGATACGGCCGGCGGAGGCCGGAGTGCTGGCCTCGCTGGGACTGGCTACGGCGCGGGTGATACGGAGGCCGGTGGTCGCCGTGCTGTCCACCGGGGACGAGCTGACCACGGTGGGCGACGAGTTGGCGCCGGGTCACATATACGACAGCAACAGCAGCAGCGTGGCGGCGGCCGTTCGGGCGGCCGGCGGCGTGGCGAAGCTGATCGGCATCGCGCGGGACAATCTGGACGACCTGCACCGCTGCATCGACGCCGCGTCGGACGCCGACCTGCTGGTCACCTCGGCCGGCGTGTCCAAGGGCGACTACGACATGGTAAAGGACGTGCTGGAGCAGCGGGGGGACATGAACTTCTGGTCGGTGCGGATGCGGCCGGCCAAGCCACTGGCCTTCGGATTGCTCAAGCGCGAAGGACGGGAACCGCTACCCCTGCTGGGCCTGCCGGGGAACCCGGTCAGCGCGTTGCTGGCGTTCGAAATGTTCGGCCGTGCGGCCGTGCGGCGGATGCTGGGACGGGACCTCCTGGCGCGTCCTACGGTCGAAGGGGTGCTCACCGGGCCGATTTTCAACAGCGACGGACGCCGAGTGTACGCGCGGGTGGAAGTGGAAAGGCGGAACGGCGCCTGGTACGCCACGCCGACGGGGCCGCAAGGCTCGAACATCCTGACATCGCTGTCCAAGGCCAACGGACTGGCGATCTGCCCGGCGGACCTGCCGCGCAAGAACGCCGGCCAAGCCGTAAAGATCATAATGCTGGACTGGAATGAAGAGGTTAACGCATGACGACCACCGTCACCGGAAATAGCAGATCGGCGGGGACTGAATACCGGTTCAGCCTGGAACGGCTGGAAGAGTTGAACCGGTCTCCGATTCCGTTGCTGCTGGCTCGGCTCACCACCGCGTGCCCATCGTTCGGCAAAACGCCGGCCGAAATCGCGGATCCGTCAGATCTGGTCAAAGAGATCCGGGCGAACTGCGCCGGAGACACCGAGTTCATCCAGCCGGCAATGCCCTTGCAGGAGATCGTGTTCCGCACGCTGCTGCTGCGGGGAGAGGAGCCGATGCCGCTGTCGGAGTTGCACGCGGAACTGACGGAAAAATGGTCAACCCCGATACGACCGATCACGCTGACGGTGGCCGGATTGGGCCGGGTGATGGAAAGCGACGTGTTCTACGGATTCGCGGCGCTTCCCTCCGAAGAACCGGAAGCCGAGGAAATTCCTGGCGCCGCCCGAATGCTGGCAGCTCCAGGCTCGGAGGAAGAAGAGCAGTTGAGCCGGATCATCGAGGCCCTGGCCGCAGACGATGACGAGGACGAAGACCTGTTCGGCGAAGACGACCTCGACGACGAGGACGAGGACCTGTACGAAGACGATGAGGACGACGAGGCTGACTGAACCGGCCCGGCTCGACGCAGGGGCCAGCGCGCACCTGAACCGCTTCTCAAACTCATGCGCAGCCCGTTTGTGGCGGGGAAACGTCAGAAGCAGGATTTTCAAAATTCAGAGATTATCAGGATTGGAACCGTTCCATGATAGAGGTCTCTCAGTCCTGCCCAATCATAAAGTCCGGCAAATCCTGTCAGGAGTTACGCAGTTGGGACCGTCATTCCCGCTTTTGCGGGAATTCAGTGACCGAAATCGTTAATATTGTTCCAGGTTCATTCACCATAGAGCATCCGGATCCCTGCTTTCGCAGGAATGACGGCTTATTGGCAAGCGAGTTTTGCACGGCCCTACCGCTGCGTAACCGTTCAGACTTGCAGGGAGAGTGTCATTGCGAGCGCAGCGCAGCAATCTCGTTGGCGCAGGAGAGACCTTGGGGCAGACGTTGCTGCTACGGCGTCGAGATTGCCACGGCGCAAGCGCCTCGCAATGACAACCCCCTGGATTCTGAACACTTACACCGCTGCTCAAATCGTTGACTGCCCGATGGGCCGCCGCTAGAATAGTGCAAAGATGAGCGGTTGGGGCTGTCCCGGTCCCAGCCTTCTACGTTACGCATCACCAAGGAGGTGACGCCATAGCCAGGCAGTACAGGGTCAACGAACAGATTCGCGTTCCCCGGGTACGGGTAATTGGAGAAGATGGCGAGCAGCTTGGCGTAATGACGGTGTCCGACGCTCTCTCCAGGGCGCGGATGAATGACCTTGACCTGGTGGAGGTGGCGCCCAACGCCGATCCGCCGGTCGCGCGGCTGCTGGACTACGGAAAGCTCCGGTACCTCTCGTCCAAGAAGGAACGCGAGACCCGCAAATCCCAGAAAAGCAACGAGCTGAAGGAAGTGCGGTTCCGCCCCAACATCGGCACCCACGACTTTGACGCCAAGCTGCGGAAGGTACGCCAGTTCATCGGCAACGGCGACAAGGTCAAGTTGACGGTGCGGTTCCGCGGACGCGAGGCAGTGCACCAGCAAAACGGTCTTTCGCTGCTGAAGCGGGTTGCCGAAGAGCTGAAAGACGACATCCGCCTGGAGCAGCAGCCTTCGATGGAAGGGCGGGCCATGTCCATGGTCCTGATCCCCAACCCGACGGTGGCCGCTCGCAACGAACGAAAGGAAGCAGTAGCTACGGAATAATCGCACATGCCCAAACTGAAAACCCACAAAGGGGCCAAGGCCCGCATCCACGTGACGGGCTCCGGCAAGTTGCTCCGCCGCAAGCGGATGAGCAGCCACCTCCGGCGCAAGAAGCCGAAGAAGGTCACGCGGAAATTCGCGCAGAAGATCGGTTTCGCCGACGCGGACGTGAAGCGTCTGAGCCGGCTGGTGCCCTACGACGTTTAAACTGGAGAGTCCGCAACCGTGCCAAGAGTCAAAAGGGGCGTGACCAAGCGCGCCCGTCACAAGAAGATCATCAAAGCCGCCAAGGGGTACCAGGCGTCGTCAGGGCGCAACTACAAGTGGGCCAAAGAGGCGGTGATGCACGCCTGGAGCCACGCGTACCGTCACCGGCGGCAGCGCAAGGGCGATTTCCGGCGCCTGTGGATCATCCGCATCGGAGCGGCGACCCGGCAGCACGGGATGACCTACAGCCAGTTCATGCACGGGTTGAACGTCGCCGGGATAGAGATAGACCGCAAGATGCTGGCTGACATGGCGGTGCGGGATCCGGATGCCTTCGAGCGGCTGATTGAAGTAGCCAAGGGAGCGGCGGCTCCAACCTGACCCCACTCCATCACCCCAACACCATCTCACCATAGTGCCGGTCGTTTGGCCGGCACAAAGGTTTTTACCATGCTGGCATTCAAAAATCCCACTACAACGGTTAATGAGCGGTTGGACGAAATCGCGGTCATAGTTCGCGATTGGAAGCCTTTTGACTACGATTGGCCGGCGATGGATGACATCGCTTGGCTGCGTTCTGTCTTCGCTCAATTCTGGAACCCGGACTACCCGCAACCGTACATTGGAACCGGCCCGGAAGACGCCATGATTTCCCTGTACTGGAAAACGATTGAATGGACCTTTACGCTGGAAGTCGATACGGTCGGCAAGACGGGCTACCTGTGCCGGTCGCCCAACCAATCTATGGGCGAAGTAGAGCTCGCGGTGGATGTGGACTTGACCAGTGGGGACACTTGGAAGCAAATCGCGTCGGAGTTGGGGATAGAATTTGACCGAACTGGGAATGTATTGGCTGCAAGTCTGGGGCAATCAGTACCAAAACGGAGAAATACAGGAAGCCGTATTTCAGCCTAAAACAAATCGGCAGCCACCAGAATTATCAATGGACGGGCCTGGCTCAGAAAGCACACCAGATCCCGCAGAATTGCACGCTATGCACGCGGCGCAACGCTCAAATCAAGAATTGGTACCACCCGTAGGATCAATCTGCTACACCGCAGCAGAACTGGAAGCGGCCGGAGGTACGTTGGTTTACGCGCCAGAGCCGCATAACCCGTACCACTACAACTTGGAGTTCCGCGGTTTGGCCGGACTGTCCGGCGGCGCATTGAGGCGGGGCCGGCGAGAGGTAAAAGAATGGCTCAAGCGGACCGTTCTTGACTGGACGCCGTAAGTGAACGCTGACCGAGTACGCTATTGATGCGCCCTACGAGGGAGTGCAGGAGCCGCCGCCGGACGAAGCCGGGGTCCTGTCCGCGATCAAGGCAATCGCCGGAGCGATGATGGAGTTCATCGAAAACGACGCCGGGGCGAGGCTGCCCCGGTATGCGCCGCCGGGGCCGAGATCCTGATGCACCAGGAGAATGGCCTCGTCACGCAACGAGAAGGTGGCTGGCAGGAGAAAGTGATCATTCGCCCTTGCCTGTTCTACTGGTTTTCCGCCGGTTCCCAAGTAGTCAGGGCAGGCATGGCACCCTCGCAGTCGTAGAGCATGAGGTCCCGGCGGAGGTGGTTGCGGCCGCCGGCGGGTTCGCCGGCGCCGTCGGCAACACCGATGCACAACATCGGTTGGGCATATTCCCGACTGCTCAGCAGATGCAGCCGCCCATCGTCGAGCCACTGGAATTCCCGGGAAACCGATGGATCGTCACACGGACGCAGCAGAATGGATGCGCCGGGCTTCGGATCAGCGACAGCGAGACAGACGTCATAATCGACCAGCACGATGGTTCCGAGCGGCGGGTCCTCCATCATGGCGAAGGACTGGTCGTCGGGAGAGTTGGACTTGCAGCTGTGGGCCTGCAAGCCGGCGTCTAGGCGGATGCCGGCGCCGAACCCACGGACATCGATACAGTAGCCCAGGGGATCATCGAGGTTATCCCGGAGGCGGATCAGGAATGTCCCTGGGGCCGTCGTTTGCGGCGCAGCCGATGTCGGCTGTGGCGCGGGTGTCGATGCAGGCAGGCGCGGCGTGGGCGTATTGGTTACCGCTGGCGGCAGTGTGGTCGCAGTAGCTCCAAGGGTTGGTCGAACGGTGACGGCAGGTGTGGGTTTGGCAGCCTCGGCAGTGGCGACGCCGGATGAAGGGGACCCAGCTGAGGTCACGGGCACGGTCGGTTCAGGAGACGGGAGAGCGGGTGGGTCTGCGGCGCAGGCGACCAACGCCCAGATCGCGACGACGAGCAACCCGCGAAGTGGCCACGCGGAAAGCACGGTCAATCGTGGAAGCGCTGCAATAACTGGTAAAGCGCCTCCGCCCCGAACTGCAACGCGGAGATCGGGACGCGCTCGTTGGCGGCGTGGATGGTCTTGAGGAAGTCGAAGTCGGCGGGCAGGTTCATGGGCATCCAACCGTAGGTCTGGATACCGAGGGTGGCGAAGTGGCGCCCATCGGTTCCGGCCGGCATGAGCATGGGGACGGAGACACCCTCGGAGTCCTGTTCGCGGATGATGCCGGACAGGGTGTCGAACAGGCCCATGTTGAGCGCCCAGGGCTTGGGCTCGAAGCGGATGGCCTGGAGCTCGATGTCGGGGCCGGCAATGTGCTGCAACTCTCCAAGCAGGTCCTCAGCATCGTAGCCGGGGAGCATCCGGCAATCCAGGGTGACCGTCACCTCGCTGGGGATGACGTTGGTCTTTTCGCCGCCGGCGATGACCGTGGCGTTGGCGGTGTGCCGGAACAGAGGCTCCAGCTCCTGGCCGGCCGTTCCCAGACGGCGCAGCATGCGGCCCGTAAAGGCAGGATTGAGCAGCAGTTTCAGAAAGGCACAGTCCGGCATCGGCAGGCTGCTGCTCATGGCCTCGATCATCATGCGGGTGACCGGATGGACGTGGAAAGGCAGGGGGGTGCGGTCGAGGTTGACCAGGAACCGGGACATGCGAGTGGGCGCGGTGTCGTGGTGCACCAGCGAACCGTGCCCGCCGGGTCCGCGAGCCACGGCCTGAACCTGGCAGCCCTGCTTTTCGGCGACCTGGACCATGTAGAACTTGCGGCCCCGGTAGGTCTTGCTGAAGCCGCCGAACTCGCCGACGGCGTAGCGGACGCCCTCAAAAAGCTCAGGATGGGTTCGCGCCAGCCAGGAGGCGCCGGTGTTGCCGCCGGCCTCTTCGTCGCTGACCAGCGCCAGGATCACGTCGCCGGGGAGGTTGGCATCCTCCTGATCAGCGCGGATGAAGGCGTCCATCATCATGGCGACGCCGCCTTTCATGTCCAGCGCACCGCGGCCCCAGACGTAATCATCCTGAAGGCGGCCCTCGAAGGGCGGGACATCCCAGGGTTGGGCGACGGTGGGCACCACGTCGATGTGGCCGTAAAGCAGCAGCGGCGGGGCGTCGCCGCGGCCGGACAGGCGGCTGACCACGTTGAGGCGGTCGGGGTCTTCGCCGAGGAGATCGGCGGCGATGCCGGCGTCAGCAAGGACGTCCTGGCAGTAGGCGGCGCACTCGCTCTCGTTGCCGGGCGGGTTGGTGGTGTCGAAGCGGATTAGCTTCTGGAGGAGCTCGGCTACGGGAGGGCGGACGCCGGTGGAACCCAGTGCGGAAACCATTGGTCAACCAGCCCTGACACCGTGGAGGAGCCTAGCGGTTCTCCTCGTCGTCGCCGAGGTCCGCGCCCAGACCCTGGAGGAATTCTTCGATGCTGGACGGCAGCGGCGTGGTCGGCTCGGTGGGCTCGTCGCCGCCGTACTCGCTGTCGTACATCTCCTCGATGCGAGTGAGCACGTCGCCGGAGGGGATCTGGCCGTCGTTGGGGCCGAGTTCGTCGTACTGCTTCTGGCCGCGTTCGGTCTGCGCGATGAAGTCCGGCAGGTTGTACAGACGGCAGAGCAGGTCCATCATGCGGGCCGCGCCCTGGTGATCGTCGTCCAGGTTGAGGTACTGGGGCAGGTGGACGACGAAGGCACGGGTCTCGACGCCGTTTTGGGCCGCCGTTTGGCTGACGGTGTAGGTGATGGTGGTGGGGCCTTCGTAGCTGCTGGCGCGGGCGTTGGCGATCCGATAGTCGCGTTCGACGTTTTCGCCGGTCCCCAATCCGGACACCACCAGCGGGCGAGTGTGGGGAACCATGTCGTACATGCCGCCGATGAGGGCGTACTGCTTCACGCCGAAGTAATTGATGATGTCCAGCAGCGCGTCGGAGTAGTCTTCGCCGTAGAGGTGCGGCTCCAGAAGATGCGCGGTCAGCAGGTGCGGGCCGTCCTCCGGGTTGGCGTAGCGGATGATGGTGTTGGGAACGGTGACCTCGCGGCGACCGTTGACGAGATAGGAGCGCGGGCGGTAGCGGGTGAAATCGTAGTAGCGGCCGGGACGATAAAGGCGGCCGAGTTCCTGGCTGCGCAGGTGGCGCTCGATTCTGCCCAGGGAGAGGCTACCCACGTTTCCCACGTCGATCCACGGCCGCAAGACCGCGAGCAGATGAGGATCGCGCAGCTCGGGGACGGGTTCAGCTATGTCAAATTCGCCAATGCGCATGGTTTGTCCTTACTATGCCGCCCGATGCTCGCGAGCCAGGGCAGGGTTCGGTATTCCTACCACATTCATCGAGCAGATGCCAGACGTTCAATGAAATCCCGGCAGCAGTTCACGGCGTCGGCGTATTGTTGTCAAAATCGGGAGGCGACTCGTCGAACTGCTGGCCGCCGGCTTCAGCGGCCATGCGACGCCGGTTCCATTCCTGCCAAGCCGCGTTAGCTTCCTCGAGGCCTTTGGCCCGGCCTTCAGCCTGTCCTTCGGCCCGGCCCGCTTCGAGGTTTTCCCGTCGCTTGCGGCGGCTGTAGTAGGCTGCGATCACCATAGCGGTCACCTCCACTCCGATGGGGCTGAAAATTCCGCAGAAAATTGCGGTGGGAACGATGTCAACGGTAAGCAGTGGCGGTATCCGATGCCACAATGGTTCCGGGGAGTTTCGAGGCAGGGCTGCAATTCGAGCGACAATGTTGAAAGCGGTGAAGGAGGTAACGGTGGCGCTGAAGCTCCAAAAGTGCAAACGGATACGCGACAGCGGCACCGGCAACCCCAAAAGGGAGCCCCATTCGGGATCGTCACCATGATCAGGTCTGCCGACGCTCATATTCTAGCGCACTTTCCGCCCGAACGACGTTGGTCAGGTACGAGGCGAATTTAAACTCCGTACAGAGATGGCGTCAGCACTCGCCCATCTGCACGAGTTGGCCCTCGCGCCAGGCGGTGAAACCGCCCTTGATGGTGGCGAAGGTGTCGAGGCGCAGGGCGCCGTCGACGTTGTGGCCGGCCATGTCGTGCCACACGAACCGGCCCTGTCGCCTGTCCCATACTGCGGCGTCGCCCTCCATGCCGACGGCCAGGGAGCCGATGGAGTCCTGCAGGCCCAGGATCTCGGCGGGCCGGCTGGTGCTTGCCGCCACGGCGTCGGCCAGGGGCATGCCCAGGGCGTGGAACTTGCTGACCAAATCGTTCATCAGGTACACGACGCGGCCGGGCGGGGCGATGTGGACGTCGGTGCTGATGGTATCGGGGATGACGCCCTGGTCCATGGCGGCCTTCACGACCTCGACGTCGCAGTGGATGCCGGCGTGGCCGACGTCCATGATGACGCCGCGGTCGGCGGCGGCGCGGACTTCGGGGCGGATCTTGCCTGCGTTGTCCAGCATGTTCTCCGGGAAGCCGTTGAAGGCATGGGTGGAGATGTCGCCGGGGCCGAGGTGCTCGAGCACGTCGGGCAAGGGGATGGGCGTGCCGCTGACGTGAACCATGAGGCGCACGCCGGCCTCGCTGGCCGCCTCGCGGGCACGGGCCATGGCCTCGTGGGCGTTCCAGCGGGCTACGGCGTCGTAGTGCATCCTAACCTTGACGCCGAACACAAAATCGGGGTTTTCCTTGATGGCCTGGACGGTCTGCTCCACGTCGATGATGCGCATGTCGTGGAGGCCGCCGCCCAACACGCGATTGGCGGCCAGACCAACGGCGCCGATGTGCAGGAAGGCGAGCAGGCGGGTGCGGTGGGCCGGAAACACGTAGTCGCGCATGGCGCCGTAGTTGAGGAACCCGGCAGAACCCGCATCGACGCCGGTGGTCACTCCGCTGCCGAGGCAGGTCTGGTCGGCGTGGACGGCGCTGCCGCTGCCGCCGTGGTAGAAATGGCCGTGCAGGTCGATGAGGCCGGGGGTGATCAGCTTGCCGCTGGCGTCGATGGCCTGCGCTGCGGATGTCGGATCGATGTGATCGGCGACAGCGACGACCTTGCCGTCCTTGAACGCGATGTCGCGGGGTTCGTCGTTGATGCCCTGGGCCGGGTCAAGCAGGTTGCCGCCCGACAGGACCAGATCATAAGTAGCGGTGGTCATCGGATAGGTTCCCTCCAATCGGCGTAATGAGAATTGACGTAGCGCCCCATGATGTCGCCGCTCTCCAGAGCCGGCTTGCGGTTGTGAGGGGCCGGGCTGGGCGGCGCCATCGCCACCTGCAAGATTGCCGCGCTTCGCTCGCAATGACAAGTTGATGCCGGCAGGCAAGTGTCGAGGAGGACGGTTTTTCTCCGCATGGCCGCGGCGCTGGCGTCCGGCTCTAGTCTTCGTCCCAGTAGTAATCTTCAGCGGCGAGGTTTTCCTGCCACCAGCGGCGCAGGCGCGGCAGCACCAATTCCTTGGGCTTGCGAAAGTCGGTTTCGACGAAGTCCAGGGAGTCGGAGAGGGGTTTGGCCTCCCACTTCTCGATGGCCTCCAGGATGAACCGGCGCACCATTTCCGGGGAACGGGACTCGAGACGGCCCAACTGGTAGGCCAAGGTGACCGCCATCTGCATCTGGCAGATCACGGCGTGAGCGTCTTCGTCGCGCAGGTTTTCGGGCATGGCGCCGGACTGGTCGATGAAGTCGTCCAGCACCTGCCCGATGATGAGCGGAGGATCGTTTTCATCGTGTTCCGGGAGGAACTCTACCAACCGGTCGGCGAGGTCGGCGACGCCCTCTTCCGGCAGGGCGTAGTCGGCCCAACGATCGTCGCCAGGGTCCGAATTGGGGGTAAACTGCTCATCGCTCATGGCGTAGTCCTGCGTCCGAAGCTATGCAAGCAATTGTATCACGGGGCCACCGGGGCGATAATTTCAGGATGATGGACACGATGCTTCCCAATATTGTTGTCAGCGTGCAAATCGACGTGCCGGAAGAATGCGCTGACGTGAGCGATGAAAGGTGGTTGGAGGAGGCGGTTCGGCATGGGCTGGCCGGATCGCTGCCGGCGGATGCACCCGGGCAAATCAGCCTGCTGCTCACGGATGACGAGACGGTGCGCCGGCTGAACCGGGAATACCGAGGGGTGGACCGAACCACGGACGTGCTCTCGTTTTCCTTCGAGCACTGGGGTCATTGGGAAGGTGATTACGAATCGCCGACGTCGGGTGACGACGCGCCGCCGGGATGGCCGCTGCCGGATGACGAGCCGCCGCCGCTGGGAGAAATCATCGTTTCGGTTCCGCAGGCCGTGCGACAGGCCGAAGGACAACGGGTTCCGCTACGACGAGAGCTGGCACTGCTGATAGTGCACGGAGCGCTGCATCTGCTTGGCCACGACCACTATGAGGACGGGGAGCGGGAGACGATGCAGGCGCTGGAGAGAACAGCGCTGTCGGGCCTGTTCTCGAATCCGGGGGATCAGGGCGTCAGCTAGAGGTAGACCATCGCCGCCGTGATGGCAAAACAGGCCAGCGTCGTGACAATAAGGGCCCAGACGCCGGCCGCTATATCGTCCAGCATGATCCCCCAGCCGCCGTGAAGGTCCTCGAGACGGCGACAGGGCCAGGGCTTGAGGGTGTCGAAAGCCCGGAAGGCGAAGAAGCAGACCGCCACCCACCACAGAGGCCACCAGGGCAGAACCATGATTGAGGGCAGGTGCCAGATCGCCCAAGAAGTTGGGATCAATGAAATCCACATACCGACGAACTCATCCCAGACCGCAGAGCCGGGGTCGGGGTTGGCGTCGGTGGACATGCGGCCGGTGGCCCAGACGCCGACGGCGGTTCCGCCGATGATCATGACCGCCAGGGCAATCAGTCGGGGAGCGACGGCGGAAGGCCACGCCAGATCCAGCAGGACCATGAGGACGCAATAGATCCCAGCAGCCGCGGCGGCTCCGGCGGTACCCGGCGCCAACGGGGACAGGCCGCTGCCGAATCCGCTGCCGATGAACCAGGCCAGGCGGTCGGACCAGGACATTTGCCGGAGGTCAGGCGTAGCCCAGCCGGTCCAGATCATGCTCGCTGAGGCCCAGGTAATGGCCGATTTCGTGCAGCAGCGTGGTGCGCACTTCCCGGACCACATCCGCGTGGGTATCACAGATGTCCAGGATGGGCAGCCGGTAGATGTAGATGCGGTCGGGCATCATGGGATCGGCGGCGTAGCGGTCGATGAGAGGGACGCCGACGTAGAGGCCGAGGAGGGCATCGCCGTGATAATGGTCGTGGGGACCGTCAGCGTCGGCGGCTTCCGGCCCGGGGAAGTCCTCAACCAGGATGTCCAGGTTGTCCAGGGAATCGCGGACTGAGGCGGGCAGATCCCAGTAGGCCCGCTGGACCAGACCCTCAAATTCGTCGGGGCTCATGGAAACAGAGGGGAGTCAGCCGGCGGACACGCGGGCACGGATTTCCTTGAGGATATCCACGTTGGGCTTGTCCGGGCCGCGATTGTCCTTGTCGTAGCCCGGAACCTCCAGGAAGAAGGGCACGTCGGCGAAGGCGGGGTGGGACATGATGTTGGTAAAGCCCTCCTCGCCTATCAGCCCCTCGCCGATATTGTCGTGGCGGTCTACGCCGGAGCCGCAGGGGCGCTTGGAATCGTTGGCGTGCACCGCGCTGAGCCGGTCGAGGCCGATGTCGCGGTCGAATTCGTCGATCATGCCGGCGACGCCTTCGGGGTTGGTGAGATCGTAGCCGGCGGCGAAGGCGTGCTGGGTATCGAGGCAGATGCCGAGGCGGGGGCTGTCCACAGCGCGCATCACCTCGCCCAACTCGCTGAACTTGGCGCCGATGTGCTGACCCATGCCGGCCATGTTCTCCAGGCAGAGGAGCGGACCCTCGGGGGTTTGATCCAGCACCCGGTTGACGCTGTCGACGACCTGCTGGAAAACGCCGTCGTATCCCGCGCCGCCGTGGCTGCCGGGATGGAAGATGACGCCGCCGGCGCCGATCTGGTCGGCCAAGTGCATGTACTGGACCAACGAGGTCACGGACTTATCGACGTTTTCGGGGTTGGAGTTGCCCAGGTTGATCAAGTAGATGGCGTGCAGGAAGGGCGGCGCCAGCCCGGCCGCGGCGTTCTTCTCGCGGAAGGCGTCCGCCTGGGCGTCGGTGAGAGCTTTGAACCGCCAGGAGCGTGTGGAGGATCCGAAAATCTGCACGGCTTCAGCGCCGATATCGACGGCGCGGTCCACGGCGTTGCCGATGCCACCGGCGGCGGAAACGTGAGCGCCAATAATCATCCTGATTGCCTCGATAGCAGCCCGCCGTATCTCCGGCGGGGCGGGAATTGTGACTGTTCAAAATCCAGGAGGTTATCATTGCGAGGCGCTTGCGACATGGCAGTCTCGACGCCATAGCAGAAATCTCTGCCTCGAAGGACTCCGTTGCGCCAAGGAGATTGCCGCGCTTCGCTCGCAATGACATAGGACTTACGCAGTTGGGACTGTCATAGGACTTACGCAGTTGAAATGGGTTGGTGTGGTGAAAGGCGGGTTAGGAAGTGGGTAGTGTAGTCTGTGAGGGAGGTTTGAGGA
>DAOULH010000090.1:0-78471 GCA_034420475.1 Dehalococcoidia bacterium | reverse complement strand
GAACTGACCACCATGGCCGGCGCGGTCTATCCCGACCTGATGGTGGCCTTCGACGCGGACCCGGCCCTCTACCGGGCCCAGAATGGCTACGTCATCTCCGAACAGGGCAAGCCGCCCGACTTCGTGCTGGAGGTCGCATCGCGTTCCACGGGACGCCGGGACACTGTCGAAAAGCGCGTTCGCTACGCTGAGTTGGGCATCCTGGAGTACTGGCGCTTTGACGAGACGGGCCGATACCACGGCACTCGCCTGGCCGGTGACCGACTGGTGGACGGCCGCTATGAGCCCATCCAGATTGACGAATTGCCGGACGGGAGCCGGCAGGGCCACAGCGTCGTGCTGAACGTGGACCTGCGCTGGGCCGACGGACAACTGCATTGGCACGACCCGGCAACGGGCGAGCGCATCGCCTCCCTGGAGTCCGAACGCGACGCCCTCACCCAGGAGCGTGCGGCCCGCGCCCAAGCCGACGCCCGCGCCGCCGCTGAGCAGCAGGCCCGCATCCGGGAAAGCGAAGCCCGCGCCGAGGCGGAGGCCAGGATCCAGGAATTGGAAAACCAACTCCACCAACTGCGCGGTGAATGATTGCCGGCTGGAACAGGCAGACCCGCATCTCCTGCCGTCGCTCGCTCCCCCACAAGGCTTTCGTGGGCCGCCGCCCCCGGTCGAGTGGCTCACGCATACCCGGTTCGCAGCCGGGAAGCGTCAGAAGCGGGATCCCCAAGATTTGGGGATTATACGGATTGGAACCGTTCCGTGATGGAGATATTCCCAGCCTGCCAAATCATAAAATCCTCCTAAATCCTGCCGGTGACGATTTACGAAAGCGGGTATGCGTGAGGGTCGAGTGGGGGTGACATCATTTCGCGGACAGCGCGTTCATGCGCTGGGATGCGATTGCGAATGGTGAGCGATGGCAACGGCTGACATGGATACGGCGCGGTACGATAACATCACCATCATCGCCAGGCTCGCGATGATTGGCAGTTCCGGCATACCAATCAGCCGACGGTGGCTCCGGCTTGTGCTGCTGGCGCTGTCGGTTGCGGCCCTGATACCGGGGATCGCCTGCGCGGCGGACGAAGTGGACAGCCTCGTCAGTGAGGGCGATGGTCACGTCAAGGCAGGGGAACTTGTCCAGGGGATCGCGGCTTACGATGCCGCGATTCAGCTGGACCCAGGACGATTCGATGCGCACTACAACCGGGGCATCGCCTATCACGGGATGGAAGAGTATGACCGGGCCATCGAGAACTACGATGCGGCCATTCGGCTCGATCCGGAGCATGCCAGCGCCTACAACAACCGGGGCAAAGCCCACTACGCTATGGGGGAGTACGACCGGGCCATCGAGAGCTACGACATAGCCATACGGCTCGACCCGCAAGTGGCCAATGCCTACTCGGGACGGGCCAACGTTTACCACGACATGGGTGACTATGAGCGGGCCATCGAGGATCTGGATACCGCCATCAGGCTGGAACCTGAACTCGCAGATGCCTACAACAACCGGGGCAACGCCTACGGTCGGTTGGGGGAGTATGACCGGGCCATGCAGGACCTGAACACGGCGATACGACTCGACCCGGACTCGGCGGTAGCCTACAACAATCGGGGCACTATCTACGATGATAATGTCCAGTATGACCTGGCCATCGCGGACTACGATGCAGCCATCCGGCTCAACCCCCAATATGCCGAGGCGCACTACAATCGTGGCAACGCGCATCTCAGCATGGGGAACGATGAACTGGCAATGAGTGATTACGATCAAGCCATCCGGCTGGACCCTGAATTTGCCGCAGCGTATTACAACCGGGGACTTGTGCGCGGATCTCAGGGCAAATTCGAGAGAGCCATAGATGACTATGACGCGGCCATCCGGCTAAATCCCGAAGATGACGCAGCGTATTACAACCGGGGCAACGCCCACATAAGGCTTGGGGAGTACGAGCGAGCAATTGAGGACTACGACGCGGTCATACGACTCGACCCGAAAGACTCCACCGCCTACAACAACCGGGGCAGCGCCTACCGCGAAATTGGAGAATTGGACCGGGCAATGGAGGACTATGACGCTGCGATACGTCTCAATCCAGACCACGCCTCTGCATACAACAACCGAGGAGCCGCCCATCATGATTCAGGCGAGTATGACCGGGCGATAACTGACTTCGGCACGGCCATCCGGCTAAATCCCGAATACGGGCAGGCGTACTGCAATCGGAGCCATGCGCTACGGGCATCAGGGGATGAAGTATTGGCGGAGCGGGACCGCAGCGCAGCCCTGGCGCTGGGTTACGATTGCAGATGGTGAGTGATGGCAACCCTCTGATGGGCACAGCGAACTACGACTACATCATCATCGGCAGCGGGATCGCGGGGCTGAACACGGCGCTGCTGGCAGCGGAGCACGGCAGCGTGCTGGTGGTGACCAAGGGGCGCATCGACGACTGCAACAGTCGTTACGCCCAGGGCGGCATCGCGGCGGCCATCGGGCCGGGGGATTCGGCGACGCTGCACGAGCGGGATACGCTGGACGCCGGCGCCGGCCTGTGCGATCCCGAGGCGGTGGGAGTACTCACCGGGCAGGGGCCGGACAGCATCGCCGGCCTGATCCGGTGGGGAGTGCCGTTTGACACCATCCACGGGCAGATCGCGCTGGGTCGGGAGGGGGCGCACAGTATGCCGCGCATCCTGCACGCCGGGGGCGATGCGACGGGGCAGCACATCGAGGAGACGCTGGCGGACCGGGTGCGGGCGTCGGAGCGGATCACGGTGCTGGAGTACACCCACGCCGTCCACATCTGCGTGGAGAACGGGGCGGTGACGGGCGTGGAGGTGATGGGCGGTATGGTTCGACAGGCTCACCATGAGCGGGGGGATACCGATGACGAGATTGCCACGGCGCACGCGCCTCGCAATGACAATGTGGAGGGGGCGCCTCGCAATGACAGCGACGGGAGCGGAGAAAGGCGGGTCATCAACAGCGGCGTGGTCGTCGTGAGCGCCGGCGGGGCGGGACGGCTGTATCGCTACACGACGAATCCGGAGGTGGCGACCGGGGACGGCGTCGCCCTGGCGTACCTGGCCGGCGCGGAGGTGATGGACATGGAGTTCTACCAGTTCCATCCCACGGCGCTGTGGCTGGAGTCTGCGCCCACGTTCCTGCTGTCAGAGGCCATGCGCGGCGAGGGGGCGGTACTGCGCAACGCGGGCGGCGAACCATTCATGGCGTCGTATCATCCCATGGCCGACCTGGCGCCCCGGGACGTGGTGTCGCGGGCCATCGCCGCGGAGATGGAGCGGGCCGACGGCCGGCCGGCGCTGCTGGACATATCGCATCTGCCGGCGGCCACGGTGACCAGCCGGTTCCCGACCATCTACGCGGAGTGCCGAAAGTACGGGCTGGACATCACCCGGGAGCCGATTCCGGTGGCGCCGGCCGCCCACTACATGATGGGCGGCGTGCGCATCGACACCTGGGGACGGACGAACATCGCGGGACTGTACGCCTGCGGCGAGACGGCCTGCGCGGCGGTGCACGGCGCAAACCGGCTGGCCAGCAACTCGCTGCTGGACACGTTGGTGTTCTCGCGGCGGCTGGTGGAGGCGACGCTGGGCCACGCGCCGGAGTACGAAGGGACGGATGATGACGACGCCAAGCTGCGCATCGGGCTGACGGAACGGGCCATGGTGTGCGCCACGGTTCCGGAGCGGGGCCGGGAGAACCTGCAAGACCTGATGTGGCGCAACGTGGGCATCGCGCGCAACGGGACGCGGCTGTTGCTGTCGGCGCGGATCCTGAACCTGTGGCAGCGGCAGTTTTATGCCGGCGGACCCCAGCCGGAGACTACGGAGGACTTCGAGCTGCGGAACATGCTGGTGGTGGCGCGGCTGATCGTGGAGGCGGCGCTGCAACGGCGCGAGAGCCGGGGGGCGCACTACCGGGAGGACTTCGCCGAGACGGCGGAGGAATGGCGGCGGCACATTGTGCTGCGGGGGTAGCGCGGCGCAGCAACAAGGAGTGCATGGAGATGATCCGGTTGCGGACACTGGTGATACTGGCAACGGCGGTGATGGCGATGGCGCTGCTGGCGTGCGGGAACGACGAGCCGCCCGCCGCGCCGGCCTCCGTCTCGGAACCGCCGGCCGCCGCAACCGTGACGCCCACGGTCGCAGCAACGGAGGCTCCGCCGACGAACACGCCCGTTCCCACCGCCACAGCGATTTCAGCTGCACCCCAGGCGACAGCAACGGCGACTCCGGAGCCGACGGCCACACCCGTACCCACGGCCACGGCAACTCCCGCTCCGACGGCCACCGCAACGCCTCGCCCCACGTTTACTCCGCGCCCGACGGTGACGCGCCGGCCCACGGCCACGCCGCGTCCGACGCCCACTCCGACACCGGAGCCGACACCGACACCCACGCCGCGTCCGCCGGTGGGGCCGGGAACGGAGCAGCGAAACATCCAGCTGCCGTTGTCGGGCGAGATGCAGTTGACCATACAACGGAGCAAGCCGGGGGCGGCGCGCAGCATGGACCTGCTGGAGCACACGGTGCGTACAATCGAGGAATTCATGGGGGAGCCTTTCCCGGTGCGGTACGTGGGGATTCTGTTCAAGGACGCAGTGCACGCCGCCGAGGGTTCGGCGGGCACCAACTTCGGCCACGTGATCGCGCAGCGGGCCAAGTACGATGTGGACGACGGGAGCCGGGATGCCCAGACGTTGCCCGGTTTGACGGCCCACGAGATCGCTCACTACTACTGGGGCGGCGACGAGGACTGGATCGACGAAGGGGCGGCGACGTTCATGGAGTTCATCGTCGAGAACGCGCGCACCGGTGAGCCGCTAACTGCCGACACCCGTCCATGCGCCTACTATGAAAACCTGGGCGAGCTGGACCGGGCGAACCCGCAGAATCCGGGCGGCAGCTACTGGGCGGAGTTCGGCTGCAACTACTCGCTGGGGGAGCGGTTGTTCCTGGACCTTTACCGGACCCTGGGACGGGATCAGTTCCAGCAGGGGTTCCGCAACCTTTACCGGGCGATAAAGGGACGGAGCGCCTACGGCGGCATCGCGGAGGTGGAGGCGGCGTTCAAGAAGGACGCGCCGCCGGAGGTGGTTGCCGACGTGGACACGGTGATCAACCGCTGGTACCACGGGACGGAGCCGTATGATCTCAGCCACCTGGACGCCGTCCCGGTTGACCCCAGCCTGCCCAGCATCAACGGGCGGATCGCGGACGCATTCATCTCGCTGGACCAGGAATGGCCGGTGGACATGGACTCCCAAACGAAAAGTCTCACCGTTGACGAACTTAACGAGCTCGACGGCTGGGCGTATCTGTATCTGCGGTTCAGGATGTCACGCACCGCAGCCGACAAGGTTATCCCGCTGACGTACGTGCAGTACTACGAGGACGGGGTGCCCTTCCACAGCAGGGTAGTGACCCACACGTTCGAAGGGTCGTGGACCGGCCGGTGGTGGCGGGTCAGCGTCGGATACGGCACTTCCCGGCAATGGGCCACGGGCAAGTACGGGGTGATGGTGTACGACGGGGAGCGGAAGGTGGCGCAGGTGGAGTACGAGGTGACGCCGTAGGGTCCGGGCGCGCCGGCTCACGAGATTGCCGCGCGGCGCAGGCAATGACAGGTTGGGCGGCACGGGTCAGCGCCGGTCGAACATTGACTGTGCGACCAGGAACCTGCGCTCCTCCTGGGTCAGTTGGGCGAAGTCCCTGATGGCGGTCTCGGCCTGGGCAATGGCGTTGAACGTTCTGGTATGAGTGATCGAGAAGTTGGGGTCATAGTCGGCTTCCTGGCGCATGCCCTGCAATTCGATGAAGGTTCGGGCGAAGAATGCTCCGGATGGGGATAGCAGATTGAGGACGGCGCGTAAGTTATTCTGGGCTCTGCCATGGTCAAGCCGGCGGTAGACTCGTTCCCACGCATAGGCAGACACGCCGGATTGCGGTTGACCGGCGATCAGTTCGGCGTTGGACGCTGCCAGGGTATGGAATACGGCGTAGTAGGCGGTGCTGACTGCACGTCGCAGATCCGCTTCGGAGGGTGGTGGGTCTGCCGCCGCCGGCACAAGTTTGTAGCAGGTGGCAATGAGCTCGTTTGGGTCTATCATGACGCGGGCGATGGCGGAGTTGGCGAGTTGCGGTATAGCCACCTGGTGGGGTCGTTGATCTCGGTGTAGCCAACCAGGGCGCGCGCGGTGATGCCGGCGGCACGGATCGGCTCCTCGGTGACCCGGAACAAAGTGCCCATCAGGTAGCCGTCGAGCACGGGGTTGGCGGGGTCGGGAGCGGCGTAAAGCAGCTCGACGTCAAAGAATTCCTCTTCCTCCTGGTTCAGCCGGACGGTGACGTTGGCGTCCTGGAATTCGACGGGAGGCGGGAAGTGGGCTTTCGCTCCGTCGAGAATTATTCGCTTGACGGTGTCTATTTCCTGCTGGGTGATGGGCATTGGGGGCCTCGCTTGGTGATGGTCTGGGTTTTGATGCTAGGGAGCGAAATCTCGATAGTCAATGCCCGGCAAAAGCGCGTACGTGCTCGCTTCGTCTTTGGCATGGATGAACAGGTAACTGTTCAGAGTTGCGGGGAAAGTGTCATTGCGAGCGCAGCGCGGCAATCTCGTTGGCGTAGGAGAGTCCTTTGGGGCAGACGTTGCGGCTACGACGTCGAGATTGCCACGGCGCAAGCGCCTCGCAATGACAACCCCCTGAATTCTGAACAGTTACATGAACAGGATGAACGGGATGTTTTCCTGTACACTGTCAACATAGTTGACGCCCAAGATTGCAGAGCGCCGTTGACGCCGGATGCGAGGCGCTCATGTTATCTCTAGCTATCGCTCTCACCATCGTCAGCGCCGCTCTTTTCGGCATAAGCATCGGGCTCGCCTGCTATGTGATTGCAACCAAGATTCGCGAGGCCCGTCAGGGTTCAGGGGCCAGCGCCAATACTGCTGCAAACGCCGGCGCCCCATGATATGGATTGCCCTCGTCACGGGTCTCTCCCAGAATCCTCAGCAGCAGCAACTGTCTTGAAGGTAAAGAGGTTGGGCGGTGGTGGCGGTCAATCCCCGCCAGGTCAGGGAGTTCGCCCGGGCCACGGGCCGCCTGGTCAAGACCGACCGGCTGGATGCTCAAGTACTGGCCCAGTTCGGGGCCGTGCTGCGGCCGCCGGTACGTCCCCGGCCTGATGCGACCCAGCGGGAGTTGCCGGCGCTGGTGCGCCGGCGCCGAGTTGGTCGCCATGCAGACCCAGGAGCGCCAGCGCCGGCGGCAGGCGTCGTCGGAACTGGTGGTCGCCCGGATTGACGACCACCTGGAGCTGTTGGGAGGGCGAGTGGCCCAACTGGACCGGGACATCGCCGCCTTGTTGCAGAGCAACGCAGTCTGGCAAGCCCGGGCTTGCCAGACTGCTGCGCTTCATCCCCGGCGTGGGCCCGGTCCTGGGCACCACCCTGATCGCCCAACTGCCCGAACTGGGACACGCCAGCCCCAAGGCAATCGCCGCCCCCGTATCAAGTGCGGGGCAGGTTCCGGCTGGCGTAGCCCCCTGCAACCGGGACAGCGGGCAAGAGCGCGGCAAACGCTCCGTGTGGGGCGGACGAAGACACCTGCGGGCGGCACTGTACATGGCCGCCTTGTAAATGGCCGCCCTGGTGTCCAGCCGATGCAACCCCGCCGTCCGGGCCTGTTATGAGCGTCTGCTGGCTGCGGGCAAGGCGAAGCAAGTCGTCCGCACCTGGTGTATGCGCCAGCTGCTCACCATCGGCAACGCCATCATCAAATCCAACACCCCTTGGCAAAGCCCTGCTGCCGCTGCCGTCTAACCCCTTGACCTTCAAGACAGTTGCTTCTGACCGCTTCCCCTTACCAGTTGACCAATCCGGGCTTCTGCGCCTTCCAGCCGGCGTCCGACGGGAACACGGTCTCCATCTCCACGCGGCCAAGGTCGCCTTCAAACATGTGCTCCACGGCGGAGCGCCAGGCGACGTAGTGCGGCTGCTCACGGTGGGTGGCGTGGGCCTCGCGGTTGGCATATACCTCGTAGAGGTAGAACTGGTTGGGGTTGTCGGGGCTGCGCAGGATGTCAAAGCGGAAGCAGTTTTCCTCGTCGCGGACGCTGCCCTGCCCGTCTCCCAGGCTGGCCGCAGCGAACTCGTCGGCGTAGCCGTCCTTGATGTTGATGGTCACGAAAATGGCGTACATGGTCGGGATTCCTCCTGTGAATTGAGGTGGCCGGAGACCGCTCGGGTTGGCCGCCGGGCGAAATTATAGCAGGCGGCCCCGCGCTGAAACGCCGGGAACCGCCGCCCGAGGACCACGATGAGCCTGCTTACGGCCGCCGATGCAGAAACCCGCTCCGCCGCTCCATTGCTCGCTGCAACCTCTGACACTGACCGATGCCGAGGTTCCCACGCCAACGCCGGCGGCATCCCATTGGAACGCCGCCGGCGTTAACCCTGATTCCTGCTCGGACTAAACGTTCCCCAGCGCCTCGCTCAGCCGGTTCACGCCCTCGTCGATCTCGTCCTCGGTGATGTTCAGCGCCGGCATGATCCGCACCGCGTTGGGCCGCACGCCGTTCAGCAGCACGCCCGCCGCCTCCGCCGCGTCCATCACCGCCGGCATGATGTCGCTGTCGAACTGCACGGCGGCCAGCAGGCCCTTGCAGCGGATCTCCTCCACGAAGCCGTACCGTGCCTTCAGCCCGTTCAGCCGGTCGTTGAGCACGACCTCCATGCGCTTCACGTTGCCCAGCACGTCGTTGTCCAGCAGGTAGCGCGTGCCGGCGGCGGCGGCCGCGGTGGTCAGCGCATTGCCGCCAAAGGTGCTGCCGTGGTCGCCGTAGGTCAGCGCCATGGCGTTCTCCTTGGACAGGAACGCCCCGATGGGCACGCCGTAGCCCAGCCCCTTGGCCAGGATCATCACGTCCGGCTCCACATCGTACTCCTGGTGGCCGAACAGGCTGCCCAGCCGGCCCATGCCCGTCTGCACCTCGTCCAGGATCAGCAGGATGTCGTTCTGGTCGCACCAGGCCCGCAGCCGCTGGAAGTAATCGTCGTCGGGGATGTTCACCCCGCCCTCGCCCTGCACTGGCTCGACCATCACCGCCACGGTGTTCTCGGTGGTGGCGTTCATCACCGCCTCCACGTCGTTGAAGTCGACGTAGGTGAACCCTTCGGGGATGGGCTCGAAGAGCTCGTGGTAATGCGGCTGCCCCGTGGCGGCCACCGCGTTCATCGTCCGCCCGTGGAAGGAGTTGAACGCGGTGATGACCTCGTAGGCGCCGTTCTTGTGCAGCTTGCCGTAGCGGCGGGCCAGCTTCAGCGCGCCCTCCACCGCCTCGGCGCCGCTGTTGCAGAAGAAAACCCGGTCCATGCACGAGTTCTCGATGAGCATCTCGGCGATGTCCAGCTGGGGCAGGGTGTAGAACTGGTTGGAGGTCTGGATCAGCGTCGCCGCCTGCTGGGCGATGGCGTCCACCACCACCGGCGGGCAGTGCCCCAGGTTGTCCACGGCCCAGCCGGCCACGAAGTCAATGTACTCCTTGCCGTCGGCGTCCCACACTCGAGAGCCCTCGCCCCGCACGATGACCACCGGCCGCCGGCGCACGGTCTGGGCATAGTACTTCTGCTCGATGGCAATGTATTCAGCGTTGCTGGGCATGACAAATCCGCTCCCTCTGAGTGTGTTGCTACACGCCGCCAATCCTCGCGGCGCACGGCCCATTATACCCCGCTTACCGCCTCCGGTCTGTCATTGCGCCCATGCACTCCATGCGAGGGCGGCAGTCCCGCGTCCCGGTGTCATTGCGAGCGCAGTGCGGCAATCCCCTTGTCGCCCCAACCCACAGCCGGGCCCTATGCCCGGTCAAACTCCCGTATGCTGATGCCCAAGTCCCTTCGGATCCCGTGAATGGTGCCCGTGGCAAGATCCCGATTCCCGTGTCTCGGAACTGTGGTTTCCCGGTCATTGGCCGGATTGATCCAGATTTCGTGTGATCCGCCAGCCTGACGATGAAAGGAACATCCAATCTTCGCGGTTTCCTGGTCAGTTCCCGGTAGGTCATACGGCAATGGAAATGCGTCCCTTGCCGGTTTGGGACCGGACTATCCCCTCGGGCAATGGTTTGCCCCGCTCCCTGTAGGAGAGGATGAATTGCTCAGCCACCACTGTGAGCTCGAACAGCGCACTGGCGGCGGTTTCTCCCCATGCACGGCACCCGGGCAGGTCCGGCGTCTCGGCCATGTAAAGCCATCCCTGGTCTGCGCAGGGTTCGTGCATGACGCAATCCAACTCGTGCAATTCCATCATCATCACCTGCCGACCACTATACAAAATGCGCGCCGCCACCGGCCCTGGCCAGCCGGGGTCTTTCAGTGGTCAGCCCTGCCTGGACAGCTCGGTGATGGTCACTGGTCCGCCCGGGTTTGCGTCAACGCTGAGGTTGCTGCCCCGTAGCAGCCGCATTCCCAGCAGAGGCTCGGTTCCCATGCGAATGGCTATCGCCTCCCTTGGCCGGCCGTGCCATTCAACACTGATTTGGTATCTGGCGTAGGCGTCGATTGTTCCGTCGGCCACGGTAAGCATCATGTCGGAACTTCGGGTACTCTGCAGTTGGTCAATGATGCCCGGTGGCAAAATCATTTCCTCGGTGCATCCCGTGTCGATGACAAAATCGATAGTCAGGTCAGCGCCGCCGGCTCCCAGGACGTTTAGACTGATGGTTGCTTCAAGATGCTCGTTGACGATGCCATGGTGCATCAGCCGGTCTCCTTCGCCGGGCGGACTCGGCGGGGGCTGCGAACGCGTCCTGACCTTGATTGATGGCGGTGAATGCAGTGCATCACTGCGTCGGGACGACGCTCTCGCAGCAAGCGGGTCATGGTGGCCTCGTTTTCGCCCATTTCGTAGTCGCCGGTGAGTATATCTATCAGCACGTACTTGTCCTCGTCGCCCGGCGCCATCTGAGGGCGTATCTTGGCGTTGTAGATGACATGGGCGCGGCGTTGCTGCTCGGCGTAGGGGATTTTGGCGTCGGTGGGCATATCCGCCTCCAGCTTGCAGAAGCTAATATCTCAGCGGTCATAGTGTACTATGCGTTTCGCTCGAGTTGTCATTGCGACCACGCACTCGATGCGGGGGCGGCAATCTCGCTATGATGGTCATACCCAGCGTCATCCACTCAATCCTGTCAAACCATAAAATCCTGCTGCTGACGATCTACGAAAGCGGATGCGCAAGACCGCCCGCGCCACCGAAGCCGGCGCTCGCGGTGCTACAATAACCCCTATACACTGCCAGGCAACGTGCTCCAATGACCACCATCAACAACATCGAAGATTTCATCAGGGTTCTGGACGAACATCCCCAGTGGCTTGAGGCGGCCCGCTCCCGGCTGCTCAGCCGAGAGCTGCTCGACCTGCCGGAGGAATTCGCCCGGTTCCAGGCCGAGGTGCGCCAGTCCACTGAGACAGCCAACCGGCGCCTGACCGCGCTGGAAGCCCTTGCCGAAACGACCAACCAGCGCCTGACCGCGCTGGAAACCCACGCCGAGATCACGAACCAACGCCTGACCGCATTAGAGATTGGACTGGCGCAACTCACTGACGAAGTACGTCAATTCGTGGCGGCTACCAACCAACGGCTGACCTCATTGGAAACCGACGTGGGTACTCTGAGAAACCAGATGGGCGACATCAGAGGCCGTATCGTGTACGACATCGTTCGCGATGAAGCTCCTCTGCTGGCCGGCAACATGGGCTTTGAGTTCTCCGCCATCCTGCACCGGGGTGATCTGCAACGGCTTACGCAAAGCAGCGATGTTAGTTGGATGGCGCCCCAGGACCTCCAGAGCTTTCAACGCGCCGATCTGGTCATTGACGCAATCGACCCCAGCGGCGAACCCCACTACATCGTGGTTGAAATCTCCTACACCGTAAACGGATACGACACCAGGCGCGCCATCCGCAACGCCGGATACCTCTCCCGGATCACCGGCGTCCCGGCCACCCCCGCCGTCGCCGGAGTTGTCCTGGACCATCACATCCACGACTCCGTAGCCGCCGAGGGCATTTTCTGGTACTCAATTCCCATGGGCGACCTCCGGCCCGACTGACCTCTGACCTCGCATCCCGCCACTGCGGGACCACCCCGTGCTTGATTCGGGGCCGGAATCCAGGAAGCCTTCCCATCCGGAAATACCGTTTATCCTGGCGATCTTATCCCGTCCATCCTGTAAATCCATGCAAATTCCAGACCGCCTGCAAGGAGCAATCCCATGTACGACCTCAACGATACAACAGCCTTGGTCACCGGCGTCCTTGATCAGTTCGACCCTCCGACGAACTGCCCGGGCCGCAAATAGCCGAACGCGCAATCTCTACATCGCTGCCCCCACGCAAACCACCCTCAGGCCATGATGACGCCAACCCAAACTCTGCTGGCGATTGCCGCGAACCAACATTTCGAAGGATTCGGCGATGGTCTCTTAGAGGCCTTCATTATTGGGTTAGTTATTGCGTTAGTTCTTTTCGCGTTAGCTCTTTTCGCGGGGGTCGGCGCTGGTCTTGGCGCCATCATCGGGGCAATCTGCACTCCTTTCCCCCGAAAGAAGCGCGGCGCCCTTAACGGCTCGATTATAGGCGCCGTTGCCGTACCCATTGCGTTGATTATTGGTTTGATTTTGTTCTTTACATTGTTATAAGACTGCTCACTATTCCCGACTACACCCCTTGCAAGGAGCAATCCCATGTACGACCTCAACGGCAAAACCGCCCTTGTCACAGGCGCCGGCGGACGCCACGGCATCGGCCGCGCCATCGCCACCCGCCTCGCCTCCGAGGGCGCCGACGTCGTGGTCACCGACGTCGAAGCCTCACTCGACGCCATCCGCACCGAGGACCGCCTCGATGGCTGGCAGGGCCTCCCCAGCGTGGTGCAGGAGATCCAGGCCATGGGCCGCCGCAGCGCGGGCCTGTACTACGACGTCGCCGACAGCGCCCAGGTCGAAGCCATGGTCTCCGATACCCTCGGCGAGTTCGGCAAGATCGACATCCTCGTCAACAACGCCGGCTCCCGTCCCGGCCGCGATCGCGTACTCATCGTGGAACTGGAGGAGGACGCCTTTGACGAGGTCATGCGCGTCAACGTCCGCGGCACCTACCTGGTCAGCCGCGCCGTGGCCCGCCACATGATCGACCGCGGCGGCCCGGGCAAGATCATCAACATCTCCTCCGGCGCCGGCAAGCGGGGCATCGCCCGATACGGAGCCTACTGCGCCAGCAAGTTCGCCGTTATCGGCTTCACCCAGTCCCTGGCCCACGAGATGGCGCCTTACCACGTCAACGTCAACGCTATCTGCCCCGGCCTGGTCGACACCGAGCGCGTGGACTTCATCGCCGCCGCCCTGGCCCCCGAGGGTACTTCCGGCGAGGAGCACCGCGCCCTCATGGTCCGCGAGCGCGAGCTGCGCGTGCCTCTGGGCCGCATCGCCCAGGGCGACGACATCGCCCGCATGGCCGCCTTCCTCTCCTCCGCCGAGTCCGACTACATGACCGGCCTCAGCATCAGCGTCTCCGGCGGCTCCGAAATGAGCTAGCCGGCAGGCCGGGCCGGTATAATGGCAGCAACGGGTTCGCTGTCAGGAGGCGCCAAAATGGAAACCAAAGCGGACAAAGTAGCCGGCATTGTCATGGGAACCATATTCTTTTTCCTCGGCATCTGGGCGCTATTCACGTTTCCCAGCGACTGGCAATGGTATCTGAAGGTCATGCTGGAAATCTCGGTTTTCGGGTGCAGCCTGGGGTGCTTCGCCGCCGTACTGTTTGGAGTTCCAGGTTCGCGGAAATAGGTGGGACATATGCTGCGCTTTGCCGGCAATCGGGAATGGATTGCCGTCGCCATCATCAGCGTTGCTCTGCTGGTGATTGTACCCACCGCTATCGTCTGGCTTTCGCTGAACCCAACCGCCATCTTACTGTTCTCAATTGCTGCACTGTCGGGAGGCTTTTTCGGGGAACTGCGGGATACTTGGGCAACGGAACGGCGTCTCAGCTTGGCGCGGATATTCTTTCGCACCCTTGAATGGTTGAGCCTGGCCGTCGCCGGCTACATCGTCCTTTCAGTTATAAGCAGCAATGCCGGTCCATTCACCTGACAAGACAGGCTGAAACACTACCATGCCCATCGACCCCGCCCAGGTAGAGCACATCGCTGCCCTCGCCCGCATCGCCCTCTCCGATGCGGAGAAGGAAGCCTTTGCCCGCCAGCTCTCCGACATCCTCGACCAGTTCGAGGTCCTGCAATCCCTGGACACCACCGGCGTCGAACCCACCGCCCACGTCGCCGGCCTCGACACCGTGCTCCGTGACGACGAGCCTGCCGACAGTCTGGACGCCGAGGACACCCTGCTCAACGCTCCCCGTCGTCGCGCCGACTTCTTCCAGGTCCGCGCCGTCCTGGACGAATAATCCCATGTCCGCTCCCGCAGCCGGCGAGCTCTGGCAACTGTCCGTCGCCGAGGCCTCCCGCCTCTTGGCCGACCGTCAGATCAGCAGCATCGAGCTAACCGACGCCTGCCTGGAGCGCATCGCGGCGGTGGACGACCGTATATCCGCCTACGTCACCGTCACCGCCGACCTCGCCCGCCAGCAGGCCGCCGAAGCCGACCGCCGCATCGCCGCCGGCGAAGCCACTCCGCTCACCGGCGTGCCCATGCAGATCAAGGACCTGCTCTGCACCAACGGCGTCGCCACCACCTGCGCCTCTCGGATGCTCGCCGAGTACGTCCCCGTGTACGACGCTACCGCCGTCGCCCGCCTCCGTGAACAGGGCGCCGTCCTGCTCGGCAAGGGCAACATGGACGAGTTCGGCATGGGATCCTCCACTGAGAACTCCGCCTTCTTCCCCACCCGCAACCCCTGGGACACCTCCCGCGTTCCCGGCGGCAGCAGCGGCGGCTCGGCGGCGGCCGTGGCGGCCGGCGCGGCCCCCTTCGCCCTGGGCACCGACACCGGCGGCAGCATCCGCCAGCCGGCCTCCTTCTGCGGCGTCACCGGGCTGAAGCCCACCTACGGGCGCGTCAGCCGCTACGGCCTCGTCGCCTACGCATCGTCCCTGGACCAGGTCGGTCCCATCGCCCGCGACGCCGCCGACTGCGCCCTCATCCTCCAGGCCATCGCCGGCCACGACCCCCGCGACGCCACCTCGCTGCCCGACCCGGTGCCAGACTACCCCGCCGCGCTCACCGGCGACATCTCCGGCCTGCGCCTCGGCGTCCCGCGAGAATACTTCGCGGAGGGCATGGACGATGGCGTTCGCGCCGCCGTCACCGCCGCCATCGACCAGCTGGCCGCTCTCGGCGCCGAGATCCGCGAGGTCTCCCTGACCACTACCCAGTACGCCCTGGCCTGCTACTACATCATCGCCCCCTCCGAGTGCTCCGCCAACCTGGCCCGCTACGACGGCGTCAAGTACGGCTACTCTTATCAGGGTGACGGCCCGGGCGACGTCGATATGTGGGAGGCCATGGAGCGCACCCGCCAGCACGGCTTCGGCCCCGAGGTCAAGCGCCGTATCATGCTGGGCGCCTTCGCCCTGTCCTCCGGCTACTACGACGCCTACTACCACAAGGCCCAGCAGGTCCGCACGCTGATCCGCCAGGACTTCGCCCGCGTCTTCCAGGAAGTCGATGCCCTGGCCGCGCCCGTCTCGCCGGTGGTCGCCTTCCCCATCGGCGACCGCGCCGACGACCCGGTCCGGATGTACCTGGTGGACGTCTACACCCTCCCCGTCAACATGGCCGGCCTCCCCGCCATGTCCGTCCCCTGCGGTTTCAGCGAGGGCTTGCCGGTGGGTCTGCAACTGATCGGCCCCCACCTGGAGGAAAGCCGGCTGCTGAACATCGCCCACGCCTACCAGCAGGCGACAGGATGGCACCAGCAGCGGCCGGGAATCTAGCGGCTTCCAACCAATGACGACCTGGATTTGGCCCACTGACTTCCCCGCAGATTGTCCACCCGAAGCGGCGGTTCCTGCCAATGGAACGTACTACCGCATCGTCAAAACCGATCCACCGCAGCACGAGGATTTCGTTGCTATATTCAATCTCAACCGCAGGCGAGCCAATGCAATCATCAGGCGGGGGACGGGCACCCCATGCGAGACGATGGGGCTGTCGGTCTTCGCTGACGCGAACGATGCCGTCGAATGGGCGCTGCGCCTGCCCCAGATTGGCTCATACATAGCTCGCTTGACGCTAAATCCGGATTCAGGAAAAATACTGGCCACGCCAAGGGAAGGAAACTCTCACCATACTTGGTGGTACGTCGAAAATTTTAATCCGGTAACCGCCTCTGCAATCGAGATTGTGATCTAGTGGTAACGAGGAGACCGCGCTGTGTTGCCTGCAATAAAAGGAATCCGGCTGTCCGACGCGCCGTGGCACGAGTTCTCCTTCGATACCGTGCTTCACTATTATGACGGTCCGCGCATGTTGCTGCAGCGCGGGAGGGAGGGCCAAATATATCTGGCCTGGTGGAACGACGAGGATGACGCCACAGAGCGATGGGTATGCATACCCGTCGGGCCGGCCCGACTCCGTGGATTGCTTTCGGGTCAGGTGCGGCCGCGCCACGCAATCGACTATCCAGAGGATGGCCACTTGCTGGTGGTTGATATTGACCTGGACACGGACGCAGTAATCCAGTTGGTCAGCACGGATTCTTCCGCTTTACCGCCGGAATCCCTGCCAAAGCCGGAGGCCACGCTCGCCGTGTCGGAATCTACAATTGACGAGATCATCGGTGACCTGCCTCGAAATCGGGGCATATTTGAGAAACAACAAGCTGACTGAACTCCCAGCTCCATTGTCCTGCTAACCCCCACCCCCGGAGGCCCGCCATGCCTGCCCATCGCACCCGCATCAAAGACCTCCTCGCCGCCGAGAGCTCCGGCGACATCCCCGGCCCGATCAACGTCAAGGGCTGGGTCAAGACCGTTCGCTCCTCCGGCGGCGTTGCCTTCGTCCAGATCAACGACGGCTCCACCCTCGCCGACCTTCAGATCGTCGTCGACGCCAACTGCCCCGACTATTCGCTGGTCAACGGACTCACCACCGGCTGCAGCGTCAGCGCCGACGGCAGCCTCCAGGACTCCCCCGGCCGCGGCCAGAAGTACGAGATCTCCGCAACCGGCCTCGAACTCCTGGGCAGCGCCGACCCCGAGGAATACCCCCTCCAGAAGAAGCGCCACACCCTGGAGTTCCTGCGCGAGCTGGCCCACCTGCGCCCCCGCACCAACACCTTCGGCGCCGTCGCCCGCGTGCGCAACGCCATGGCCTTCGGCATCCACAAGTTCTTCCAGGAGCGCGGCTTCCTCTACATCCAGACCCCCATCATCACTGCCAGCGACGCCGAGGGCGCCGGCGCCATGTTCCGCGCCACCACCCTCGACCTCAACAACCTGCCCCTGGCCCAGGGACAGGTCGATAACGACGCCGACTTCTTCGGCCGTCCTGCCTTCCTCACCGTCAGCGGCCAGCTCGAGGCCGAGATCTTCGCCCAGTCCATGTCCGATGTGTACACCTTCGGCCCCACCTTCCGCGCCGAGAACTCCAACACCTCCCGCCACCTGGCCGAGTTCTGGATGGTTGAGCCGGAGGTCGCCTTCTGCGACCTCGACGGCCTGGCCCAGCTTGCCGAGGACTTCCTGCGCAGCATCTTCGCCCACGTCCTCGAAACCTGCCCCGAGGACATGGCCTTCTTCAACCGCTTCTACGATAAGGAACTCATCCAGACCCTGGAGGACATCGCCAACTCCGACTTCGAGCGCATGACCTACACTGAGGCCGTCGCCGCCCTCCAGTCCTCCGGCGAGTCCTTCGAGTACCCCGTCCGGTGGGGCTCCGATCTGCAATCCGAGCACGAGCGCTACCTCACCGAGCGCAAGGTCGGCCGACCCGTCATCGTCACCGACTACCCCAGCAGCATCAAGGCCTTCTACATGCGCCTCAACTCGCCCGGCCCGGGCGACCAGGGCGAGACCGTCCGCGCCATGGACGTCCTCGTCCCCCGCATCGGCGAGATCATCGGCGGCAGCCAGCGCGAGGAACGCCTCGATGTCCTCCAGCGCCGCATGGCCGAGGCCGGCCTCGACGACGCTCCCTACTGGTGGTATTTGGACCTGCGCCGCTACGGCACCGCTCCCCACGCCGGCTTCGGCCTCGGCTTCGAGCGCACCGTCCAGTTCGCCACCGGCATGCAGAACATCCGCGACATCATCGCCTTCCCCCGCACCCCCCGCAACGCCGAATTCTGATCCCATCGCCGCTCTTCCTGTCATTGCGAGCGCAGCGCGGCAATCTCGTCGCCCCCACCCGTCATTCCGGCGCAAGCCGGAATCCAGGCTCGCGCGTACACGGTTTCATAAATCGTCAGCAGCGGGATTTACGGAACTATATGATTGGGCAGGACTGTAAGCCCTCCCTCACGGAACGGTCCCAATCCTGATAATCCCGGCATCCTGCAAATCCTCGTATCTTGGAGAAGCCACGACGCGGCAGACCGTTAATCCTGAGGCTCGCTGTGCGAAGCCGTGAAGCAGCAAGGTCGCCGCGCCGTTCACCCTTGGCTAACCCGAACAGTTGTGAGGGGCGGTCGGACCAGACCCCGTATTGCAAGGCAGGGTAGTCCGGGAATGGCAAGCCACGCCAAACCAAAGGTACGGGGAGTCTAAAAACATCATAACCACCGCGACAATCATCGGTATCGACGTATCCCAAGCCTGTCTGGACCTCTGGGCACTCCCCCAGGGCAAGGCTGGGCGCGTGGAGTACACCGACGCTGGTCTGACCCAGTTGGTCCAGGAGTTGACCGACCCCTTGACCTTCAAGACAGTTGCTGCTGCTGACGATTCAGGGCAGTGGGTATTTTGACAATCCCAACGCGGATAGTTAGCATCGCATCCACAATGCCGGAATTCTTCAACGTGTTGCCTCCTGAGGAGGCGTTGGCGTTGCTCCTGGATCTGCTGCCGGAGCGACCGGCCGCCGGGGTGTGTGTGGTGGATACCGCCCAGGCGTTGAGGAGAGTAGTTGCCGCGGAGATTCGGGCGACCGAGTCCCTCCCCGCCTTTCCCCGCTCCACCATGGACGGTTACAGCGTGCGCGCGGCGGACACCTACGGAGCCAGCGACGGACTGCCGGCCTGGTTCACGCTGGTGGGCGAGGTGCCCATGGGATGCGCGCCCGACATCGACTTGGGCATCGGCGAGGCGGCGGTAGCCTACACCGGCGGGATGCTGGCCGGAAACGCCGATGCCGTGGTCATGGTGGAGCACACCCAGGCCATCGACGCCCACACCATCGAGGTGATGCGGCCGGTGGCTCCCGGCGAAAACGTTGCCCAGCCGGGCGAGGACGTGCGGGCGGCAGAAACCGTCCTGCCGGCCGGGCACGTGATCCGACCCCAGGACGTCGGCGCGCTGCTCGCGTTGGGTATCGAGCGGATCAAAGTGGCCCGACGACCCCGGGTGGGCATCCTGTCCATGGGCGATGAGGTGGTTCCGCCCGGCGCCACTCCCGGCCCCGGACAGGTGCGGGACATCAACACCTACACCGTCGCGGGGCAGGTTACCGCCGCCGGCGGAACTGCGCTTCCCCTGGGATTGGTGGGCGACGACTACGAGGAGCAACTGGTCGCCGCGCGGCAGGGGTTGGCTCAATCCGACATGCTGGTGCTGTCGGCGGGCAGTTCGGTCAGCGCCCGCGACCGGACGGTGGACATCGTAGCCGAGCTTGGCGAACCCGGCCCTCTGGTGCACGGATTGGCGCTGCGTCCCGGCAAGCCGGCCATCGTGGGCCGGTGCGACGGCAAGCCGGTCATCGGACTGCCCGGCAACCCGGTGTCGGCCATGGTGGTGAGCAGTCTCCTGGTGCGGCCGACGGTGTACCGCCTTATGGGCTGCGCCGACCCGCCTCCTCTGAACGAACGGACGGCGGTGCTGGCGCAGGACATCCCATCCGCTGCGGGGCGCGAAGACTACGTGCCGGTGCGCTTGGTGGAGAGCGGCAGCGGGTCGGCGCAAGCCCATCCGGTGTGGGGCAAGAGCGGGCTCATTTTCACCTTGGTCAAAGCGGACGGCCTGGTGAGGGTTCCGGCGGACGCCGGCGGCATCTATGCTGGCGAGCCGGTCCAGGTACGGGAGTTGTAGAACGTCAAGGGCTGGCGCCCGCTACGCAGGCCCCAGCACCATTGTAATATCACGCCAGGGGAACGACAGCCAACCCTGTTCATCAAATATATTTGTACCTAACCATCACGCTAATGTCAAAAGCCTTCGGACCAGTGACGGCAACTCTGGTGACTGTTCAGAATTCAGGAAGTTGTCATTGCGAGGCGCTTGCGCCGTGGCAATCTCGACGCCGTATCAGCTAAGCCTGCCTCAAAGGACTCCCCTGCGCCAACGAGATTGCCGCGCTGCGCTCGCACTGACACTTTCCCCACAAGTCTGAACAGTTGCCAACGCTGGAGCAGTGCGAGACTTGCTATGGTGGAAGCCAATCACACATCCCACCGTCGCTACTTCCTGCAGGACATACCGCTGGAAGATGCGACGGCCCGCTGGTTCGGCACCCTGGACGAGGCCGGCGCCCTGGTCCCAATGCCCGGCGAGGATGCGCCGCTGACCGCCGCCGACATCGTGGGCCGCATTACTGCCGGGCCGGTGTGGGCCGTTGCGTCGTCGCCGCACTACGATGCCGCCGCCATGGACGGCATTGCGGTGCGTGCGGCCGACACCGCCGGAGCCACCGAGACACGACCCACGGCTTTGGCGGTGGGCAGCCGGGCCGTGTGGGTTGACACCGGCGACCCCATGCCGGCGGGGATGGACGCCGTAGTGATGATCGAGCACGTGCAGCGCGATCCCGCCGACCCGAACACCGTGCGAGTGTCTGATCCGGTCGCGCCCTGGCAGCACGTCCGTCCGCTGGGCGAAGACATCGTGGCCACCGAGTTGGTGCTGCCGGAAAACCATCGCATCACCCCCGCCGACCTGGGAGCCTGCGCCGCCGCCGGCCTCACCACGGTTCCGGTGCGCCGCCGTCCCCGGGTTACGATAATTCCCACCGGCGACGAACTGGCGCCCATCGGCGCGGCGAGAAAACCCGGCGACATACCGGAGTTCAACTCGCTGATCCTGGCCGCCCTGGTCCGTCAATGGGGTGGCGAGCCTGTGGTGTGCGACCCGGCGCCGGACGACTCTGACGCCATCCGTGAAGCGGTTGCCGCGGGCCTGGCAGCCTCGGATGTGGTGGCGATCAACGCCGGTTCTTCCGCCGGCGACGCCGACTACACCGCCTCGGTTATCGAATCGCTGGGAACGCTGCAAGTGCACGGCATCGCCGTCCGGCCCGGCCATCCGGTGGCGCTGGGGGTAGCGGCGGGCAAGCCGGTCATGGGGCTGCCCGGCTACCCCGTGTCGGCGGCCCTGACCGCGGAACTGCTGTTGATGCCATTGCTGGAACGGCTGCTGGGGTCGTCTATGCCCGCGCGCCGCCGGATCCGCGCGAGCATCACCCGCAAGGTGGTATCACCCACCGGCGAGGACGAGTTCCTGCGCGTCGCGGTGGGACGGGTGGGGAGCAAGATGATCGCGACCCCGGTGCAGCGGGGCGCCGGCGTGGTCATGTCCCTGGTCCGCGCCGACGGGATCGTGCGGATACCCAGGCACACCGAGGGAATGGACGCCGGCGCCGAGGTGGAGGTGGAACTGCTGCGCCCGTTGGAGGAGGTGGAGAACACCATCGTCGCCATCGGCAGCCACGACCTGGCGTTGGACCTCATGCGCAGCTTCCTGCGGCGCGGGCGTCCCTCGGTGAACCTGGCGTCGGCCCACGTGGGCAGCCTGGGCGGGTTGCTGGCGCTGCGCCGCGGCGAAGCCCACGTCTCCGGCTGCCATCTGCTGGACACCGAGACCGGCAAGTACAACACGTCCTACGTCCGCCGCTACCTGCCGGATACGTCCGTCGCCATCGTTCGCCTGGTGGGGCGGACCCAGGGACTGATGACCGCGCCTGGGAACCCCCTGCACATCGCGAGCCTTGAAGACCTGTTGCGACCGGAGGTCAGGTTTGTCAACCGCCAGCGGGGATCGGGCACCCGCGTGCTGCTGGACTACCGGCTCCAGCAGATGGGAGCGGATCCCGGCGCCATCGTCGGATACCAGCGCGAGGAATACAGCCATCTGGCCGTGGCGGCGGCGGTGTCGGGCGGGTCGGCTGATGCCGGGTTGGGAGTCCTGTCGGCGGCCCGCGCCCTGGATCTGGAATTCGTGCCCCTGCTGAATGAGGAGTATGATCTGGTCATCCCTGCTGAGCATTACGAAAGCGGTCACCTGCGGCCGCTGCTGGATCTGCTCAACGCTTCCGATTTCCGGCAGGCCGTCGATGCCCTGGGCGGCTACGATGTTTCACGCATGGGCGAACTGCGAGCGATTTTGCCATGACCAACCCTTATGACCAGCGCATAGCCCGCCGGTCTGCCGAACTGGACGCCCAAATCGAAGCCAAGGGCGACGACCACCCGGATACCCTGCGCGCCCAGCATCGGCTGGCCCACGCCTATCGCGCCGCCCGTCGGTTCGATGAGGCGCTGCGCCGGTTTGACCGGGCCGCGGAGGGCAGCGTGCGGGTGCACGGGCCGGATCACCTCGAAACGCTGCGCTACCGGAGCAGCCTGGCCAATTGCCACTACGCCGCCGGGCATACCGACGTGGCCATCGAGATGTTCGCCGCGCTGTTCGGGGCGCGCCGCGCCGCTCTGGGCGAGAACCATCCTGATACCCTGCGCAGCCGGGGCAGCCTGGCCAACGCGCTGCACGCGGTGGGTCGCTACGACGAAGCGGCCACGCTGCACCTGCGCAACGCCGGCGACCGCGCCGAGACCCTGGGCCGCCAGCACCCGTCCACGGAGGCCAGCGTCCGCAACCTGGCGCGGGCCATGCGCGACGCCGGCGCGGATACGACCTGACCTTGGCCGCCGGGGAAGCAGGCAGAGGACGATCCGAGCCGGAGCCGGCGGGTTCCGAAGCTACGACGTCCCTCCGGGCCTGGTCGGTTCTGCTGCTGAACCGGACCCACCAGAGCACGGTGGTGCTGTCGTCCTACGGACTCGGATTGTTCCTTCCCTTTGTGCAGGCGGACCTGGATCTCAGCTACCTGGAGATAGGCATTCTGCAAGCCGTCTGGTGGGGCACGCCGGCGGTGCTGCTGGTGCCCTTCAGCCTGCTGTTCGCCCGATTCAATCCCAACCGCCGGGTGCTGGCCGCATTGGCGCTCATGGCGCCCTGCCTGTTCAGCCAGGGCCTGGCCATGGGGTTCTGGACCCTGCTGGCGTCGCGGTTCCTGACGGTGCTGGTCCATGCGTCCATGGCGCCGGCGCGGCCGCTGCTGCTGCGCTGGTGGGCCGCTCCCCGTCAATACTCCCAGGTGTCGTCCATCGGCCTGTCCATGCACTCCACCTTCATGGCCGCAGCACTCACCTTCGGGCCGATCATCATCGTGGTGCTGGACAGCTGGCGACTGGCTTACTTCGTCCAGGGCGCCATCATGGCTGCGCACCTGCTGGTGTGGGCGGCGCTGACCTGGGGAGCCAGGGAGCCGGCCCAGGGCCCGGAGGATGCGGTCGCAACCGTGCCGGACCCGGACGCCCCAACGGATACCGATCCCCATGAGGACCCGACCGCACGGCCGCCCCTGGTGCGCTCCTTGGTTTCCTATCCCCACGCCTGGCTGCTGGGAATGGTCATGCTGTGGCTGTCGGCGTCCTGGACGACGGTGCTGACCTTCCTGCCCACGATCCTGGAGGAACACCGGGGCATCGCCATCACATCCGGCAGCGTGCTGTTTGGGTTCCTGTATTACGTCCTGATACCGGGGGCATTGGCGGGAAGCTGGATTTTCAATCACATTACCAACCGTCGGCTGCTGGTGCTGCTGCCGGCCGCGCTGAACCTGGCCGCCACGTTAGTCGCGGTGCTGGCCGGCAACGTGGTGATTGCCGCGTTGGCCCTGACCGGGTTGGGGATTGCCTGGGTGTTCGTCCCGGCCATGGAGATACTGCCCTTCGAGTTCAGGAACATCCGGACGCGGGAGGTGTCGGTGCTGTCGGGGTTGGTGCAGACCTTCGGCGCGGTGGGCTTCGGCGCGGGACCGGTGATCGCCGGGGCGCTGGCCCAGATGACCGGCTCCCTGGTCACCGGGGTGCTGGCCGTGGGCGCAATGACCGCCCTGGCAGTGGTCGCCGCGGCGCTGCTGCCCCGCAGCTTTGGCAGTGAGACGCCGCCCCGCAGCAACCGAGTTTGACATGTTTGTGACGATATACGACTGGAGGAAGTGAAATGACCACGCACTTCACGGACGACGAAATTGACGCACTTGGCGAACGGCTGCGGCGAGGCACTACTGGTGCAGACCGGAGGAGATACGGCAGTTACAGAAGGGTGCTAAACCGGCTCAGGTTCGATCTGGAGACGGAGTTGCGAGCCTTGTTTCCGAATGCCGAAGTAGGTTCCCGCACCAAGCGAGTTGAAACGGTGGCTGCAAAGATGGAGCGGCGTCCTGATCTGACTTTGTCTCGGGTGACCGACTTGGCTGGCTGCCGCATCATCGTATCCGGCAGGGCTGAGCAGCAGGCTGTGGTGGCCCGGTTACCGGCAACCTACGATGTCCAGCAAGTTGACGACAAAAGCGACAGCCCCAAGTTCGGATATCGAGCGGTCCACTTCGACATTCGCTATCGGGGCCAGCTTATGGAAATCCAGGTACAGACGCGCAACCAGCACCTCTGGCAGATGGTTTCCGAGTTGGCGGCGGGGTACGATATTTCCGTCAAGTACGGCGGCGGTATGCAGGAAGTCAACCGTGCGTTGCAAGACTTGTCGGAACTAGCCTGGCGGTGTGATTTGGAAGGTACTGAATTGCCCGAAACTGACATCGACCAAGCGAGGGATGTGATAATATCGGCCCATTCCGGGTAACCGGGACTGGCCAGAAGCAGGAGGATAAAGATGAGCCTGAATTTTCTGGTTGAGCACGACCGGCACGGTAAAGTTCCTACCAGGATCACGGTGTACGAAAACATTGATGATGCTGAAGAGCGCCTCTACAAGCTGGATATTGACCAGTTGGACGAGCTCAACGCCTGCCTGAAGGCAGGCAAGCCGGTCCGCATGGAGTACGTCGTCCTGGGTGGCGCATCCGTGGAATCCATCAAACAGACCCACGCCCGCTATTTCTGGGGCGACTATGAAGTGCTGACCCCCACGGAAATTTGTTACGGTGCCAGTTGGCGAGACAATCTTCCCCAGACTACGATACAAAACGTTGACCGTACCGAGGCCTCCCCGGTTACCGGTGCATGACCACCGGCGCCAGCGTCAACCTGCATACCGCGCCGGCCGACGCTGGCGACGGGACGATCCTGTCCAACCTCCTGATGTTCGGCGAGGTGCTCCGCCGCCTGGGGCTGGACGTGGGTTCCGGCAACATGCTGGACCTGGTGCGCGCCACCGAGTTCGTTCCCATCGGGGGGAACCGCAACGACTTCCGGCTGGCGGCGCGGGCGCTGCTGGTGCACCGGCGCAGCGATCTGGAGCTTTTCGACGAGGCGTTTCAGGTGTTCTGGCGGCGGCCAGCCCACGGACGCAGTATGCGCGACCTGCGCTCCATGGGCGAGGAACGCCGCTACCGCACGCCCCGGGTCATGCCCCACCGCGAGGATACGTCCGACGGCCCGCCGGGCAACGACGACCCCGATGACGCCGGCGACCGGCAGCCCGTGGTGGACCTCCAGCGGTCATTCAGCGCCCGGGAGGTGCTGCGGCAGCGCGATTTCGCCGACTACACGCCGGCCGAAGTCGCAGCCGCGCGCGTCCTGATGGCCGAATTGCAGTGGGACCTGGGCAGCCGCCGCACCCGCCGGCTCACCTGGGGCGACGGGCGGGACGTGGACCTGAGACGCACCATGCGCAGGAGCCTGTCCTACGGCGGCGAGATGCTGGACATCGCCCACCGCCGGCGCAAAACCAAGCCTCGCCCCCTGGTGCTGATCTGCGACGTCAGCGGTTCCATGGAGCGTTACACCCGTATGCTGCTGCACTTTGTGCACACCGTCGCCGTCAGCGGGCAGCAGTTGGAGGCGTTCCTGTTCGCCACGCGCTTGACCCGCATCACCCGCCACCTGGAGCACCGCGGTGTCGACCGCGCGGTGTCGGAGGTGGCCCGGGCGGTGCCCGACTGGGCCGGCGGCACCCGCATCGGCGAGGCGATCAAGGCCTTCAACTACCGCTGGGCGCGGCGCGTCCTGCGCGGCGGCGCGGTGGTCCTGGTCATATCCGACGGGTGGGACCGGGGCGACCCCAACCTGTTGTCCCGCGAAATGGCGCGGCTGCAGCGCAGTTGTCACCGCCTCATCTGGCTGAACCCACTCCTCGGATCGCCGGGCTACGAGCCGCTGACCCGGGGGATGCAGGCCGCGATGCCGTACATCGACGACTTTCTGCCGGCGCACAACCTCCACAGCCTCCAGGAACTGGCGCTGCACCTGAACCGGCTGACGGCGCACCGCGCGCCCCCGACGGCACGACGGCGGTCAGCTTCACATGACGCCGAGGAGATCGGCGCGGACGCAAGTACCGCTCACGATGGCGGCGCGGCTGCCCGTTCCAGGCGCGAACTCAACCCGGCGCTGGCGCCGACCTTCCGGCATCCGCTGTGGGGCCACCCGAACATACCGGGCGGAGGCGGCTAGCCGGCCTGGCCCGGCGCGATCTCGTTGTACAGGCTGGCCAGGGTGGTCGCCAGCGCGTGGGGCCGCTCCTCGTATTCCGGGGTGGGGTACCATTCGTAGTCGAAACTGCGCACGACGTTGCCCTCGATGCTGGTGCGCAGGCTCGACACGATCACGCGAAACCCCAGGGCGTGGGATGCCTGCTCGGCCAACTGCTCCAGCACGATGTTGGGGCAGTCGAAGATCACCATGAACCCGCCCTGGCGCTGGCCGTCGGTCACCCGGGCGCGGAACACCTTGCCGAACAGGTCGACATCCACAATGGTATAGCGCCGTTCTTCGGCGCCGTGGTCGGGCCATCCGATGTAGATATCGCCGCCGACGTTCCAGTGGTGCATGGTGCTGGCTCCCGAAACAGGTTCGCGCAATCGTAACCATGACATGAAACCGATGCAAGGTTGGATGCGTATTGACGTGACAATGGATAACTGTTCAGACTTGCGGGGAGAGTGTCATTGCGAGCGCAGTGCGGCAATCCCGTTGGCGCAGGGGAGTCCTTTGGGGCAGACGTTGCGGCTACGGCGTCGAGATTGCTACGGCGCCAGCGCCTCGCAATGACAATCCCCTGGATTCTGAACACTTACGATAACTGAAGGTTGTGTGTGCCGCGCGCGCCTGTGGTACGATATTTGCCTGATCGTGGAAACACTGAACAAATTGCGCAGAGCGTTGACCAGCTGGTATTTCGCCGGTCCGGCGGCCGTGATCCTCGGCCTCGCCATCGGAGCGGTGGTATTTTTCTTCGTCGCTCCTGGCAAGCCGTCCGTTGGCGTGATCAACATCCCGTTCACCGTCATTGATGAAGGCTCCACCTTCGTCATCGGCCAGCACCTTGACTACGCCCTGCAGGACGACTCGATCAAAGCGGTGGTGATCTCCATCTCCAGCCCGGGCGGGGGCGCATCCTCCAGCGAGCGCCTGTACATCCATACCCGGCGTCTCCGCGACGAAAAGCCGGTGGTCATCGTGATGAACGGCATGGTTGCCAGCGGCGGCTACATGATGGCCATGGCCAGCAACTACATCTACACTCAGCCGACGTCGTTGGTCGGTAACGTCGGGGTGGTCGGAATATCAGGCGGGCCACTGCCGCCGGTTTGGCCCGAAATCATAACGACCACCGGCCCGTACAAGCTGACGGGCGGATCGAGACAACACTGGGTCGATCTGATAGACCGGGCGAAGGAATCGTTTGGTCAAATGGTGATCCGCGAACGTGGTGACCGGCTGAGGATGACCAAGGCGGAGTTGCTGGAAGGGAAAATCTACTCCGGATCCCAGGCGCTGCCGCTGGGCTTGGTCGATGCCATCGGCGAAACCGGCGACGGCGTGGAAAAAGCGGCGGAGCTTGCCGGAATTGGAAGGTACAGCATTACCGACGTGAACGCCGCGGTCTTCGAGAAATACGGCTGGCGCGCACAGCTCTCTTACGTGCCCTTGGGAGAAGTAACGGAAGTAACGGCGGACAAGGCTGACGACCCCGCCCCGTCACAATCGAACCGGGAGGGCCAAATCTCTGAAGATCAGTACGGGCGGCCCCTGATGGGAGCCCTGGGTCAGGAGCCGGCGAACCCGCTTTCGAACTTCCCGATAGAGGCCGGGCAGCCGAACATCTACTACCTGTATGCGGGTTATGGCCACTAAACTCGCGGGGATACTGATCCTCCTGGTGGTCTGCGTCGGCGTGGCCTTCGCCGCCGCGTACCTGATTTTCTATCGCGGCAACTACGCGGGCCCGCCGCCGGTGGAGATCGACTACCTGGCCGGAGGCGTCGCCAGCGCCAACGACGGGACGCAATGGACGCCGTCCGTCGGTGAGCGTTCCGGCGGCTTGGTGCTGCTGGACACCCTCCACAGCAACGGGTTCTCCTCCCGGGAGATACTGACGCTGCGCACTCGCGTGGTCGCCCAGGGGTACGACTTGGAGCTGCTCGGCAACTTTGCCAGATCATCGGAGGCGGACCGCGTCGCTGCGTTCGCGGAAAGGCTGCGCGAGGCGGACAGCCTGGTGGTCATAACGCCGTTGATCGCCTACTCGGCCGGCGAGGTTGACCTGATCGAAGACTTTGTGCGCAAGGGCGGCAAGCTGCTGATGGTTTCCGACCCCGGACGGCGCGACCAGATGAACACGCTGGCCCAGCGTTTCGGGGTGCAGTTCCGCCCGGACTACCTGTACAACCAGGTTGAGAACGACCAGAACTTCCAGAACATCTTCGTGCGCGATTTCCGGCCTGACGAGTTGACCGCCGGTTTGGATACCATCGTCCTGTTTACCGCCGGGTCGATCACTTCCTCCGGGCCCGGCCTGGCCGTCGCGGACGCCCGCACCGAGTCCGCAGTGGCCGAAAACAACGGCGACCTCTACGTGATGGCCCGGGCCGCCGACCGGAACGTCCTGGCCATTTCCGATTTCACCTTCATGATTCCGCCCCAGGATTCCACTCTGGACAACGACCGGTTGCTGTCCAACATCATCGACTTTGTCACCACCAGCGACCGTGTTTTCGATCTCGCCGACTTCCCCCACTTCTATCAAACCGGACCCGATGACGGCGTCCAGATATTGCTGGGCCGGCCCGACCTGCTCGGCAGCGGCGCGAAGCTCAAGAGCGGTCTGGAAGAATACGGTATTGCCGCCGACATCCGGGGAACCGAAGACGTGAGCCGGGACACGGTGTTCCTGGGTTTGCACGACGATGCTTTGCAGGTGCGCCAGTACCTCCAGGCTGCCGGGGTTCGGGTCGACGATACCGTGGCAATGCCGTTCGGCCTGGAACTGGACCCGGCCGGCACGGCGGTGACCGTGCTGGATCGTGAAGGGGGTCGGCACGTTTTGATACTGCTGGCCGACACCCCGACGGTTTTGGATCGGGCGGTGACCCGGCTGTTGAGCGGCGGGTTCAGGTCCAATCTGGTCAGCGAAGTAGTTGGAGTAAGCACTTCAGCGGGAGCGAGTAAGTAGTCCATGAAAACCATACCCAAACGGCTGATCCTGCTCGTTCCGGCGCTGGCCTTGTTCGCGATGATCGCCTGCACCGCTCCGGCGGCCCCGGAACCGGAGGCAGCGCCCTCAGGCTCCGCTCCGGAGGCAATGTCCACCCGGGCTCCCGCCATGGAACCGCCCCCGCTCGCCGATTTCAACGAACAGCGGCAGAGCATCGACGAGGCATGGAACCTGGTGCATGACGATTTTGACCAGTGGCGCGCCGGCCTGACGATGTGCCATCCCACCGCCATGACCGAGACCTTGGGCGAGTTCGCCATCGAGTTCAACAGCGTCACCGAAGCGGCGCGGGGCCTGACCCGCACCAACACCACCGGGGAATTCGCCGACAAGCTGATCACGGCGGCGGAAGCAGAGGAAACCGCCTTCCGCCAGCTGCGCGACCGCTGGCAGCCTGGCAACGTCTCCCTGTTCGAAAACGTCGAAATCCAGCGCAACCTGGCGTCCCAGGCACAGAGGGAGGCCAAGGATCAATCCCTCGCACTGCGGGCCACGCTGGAGGAGACAGCCGATCCTGAAGAAATCGACGAGTTCACGGACGCATTGGCAACGGTTGAGCAGGCTCTGGAGGACGCCCACTCGGACTACGCCAAGCTCAGCGACGGCGCCGACAGCATGGAAGCCTCCGAAGTCGACAGCCAATTGAAAGAGTTGACCAAAACCCTGGGGGCGATCACCGGCGACATCGAGGAGTTGCCGTCCCTGAAGGGGGCCAAGGACGCGGTGAGAGCGCTGGAAAAGGCGGCCAAGGCGGAAGTCGGCGCCCTGGAAAGCGCAGAAGTGGTGGAAGCCACCGAAGACGCGGAGGCAAAACTCCCTGACTTCAAGGAAATCGACGCCACCGTCAAGGCCAGCGAGGAAGCATTGGAGGCTCTGGCCGACGTGGTCGACGATCTATCCGTCGAGGACACGGCCGACGCGCTGGCCGACATCACTGTGTTCGACCTGGAATATGACCGCCTCATGCAGACATGGGACCGGTTCCACGCTGACTACAACGACTGGCGGGCCGATGATGGCGGATGTGACCGGATCGAGGTTCTAGAATCCCTGACCGAGTTCAGCGCCAGCGTGGACGCCGTCGGCGACAGCGTGCGCAGCCTGCCCAAGTCCGGCTACCTGGAGCCCGTCCATCGTCTGCTGGTGGCAGCAATCGAAGGCGAGGAGCAGGCCTTCCGCAGCCTGCGTGACACCTGGCAGCCGTTCACCCTCGACGCCCTGCGGGCGGTGGACCGGGCGCGCATCATGAGCGACACCCGCCGCAGCGACGCGGACATCATCATCGTGGAGTTGGAAAACCGCTTCTAGCATTCCGGCCGAGGCGCCAAATTCCCCGGGTCCACGAGCGGGCGGCGCTCCGTAACGGAGATCGCCGCCCGCAGTTTAATTATCAGGGCGAATGTAACTGTTCAGAATTCAGGAGGTTGTCATTGCGAGGCGCTTGCGCCGTGGCAATCTCAACGTCGTAACAGCAACGCCTGACTGAAGGCCCCTTGCCCCGACGGGATTGCCGCGCTTCGCTCGCAATGACACTTTCGCCGCAACCACTGAACAGTTGCGGGCAAATAGACCAGTCAAGGTCAGACGCCCATGCGGTGCTATAATCCCCGAACCCCTACTGCGGTTACGGTGCGACCATGCGCTTCGGCCATTTTTTCTACCCCATGAAATTCGACGATTCCCGCGACGACGTGGAGATACAGGAATGCCTGGATGAGGCAGTATTGGTCGAACGGCTGGGGTACGACGCCATCTGGTTCGCCGAGCATTACTTCACCGGCGAGTGCGTGTACGGCGACCCGCTGGTGTTCGCCGGCGCGGTGGCGGTGAAAACCAGCCGGGTCCTGCTGGGCTTCGGCATCATTGAGCTTCCCCTGCACAATCCGGTACGGGTGGCGATGCAGACCGCGCTGCTGGACAACCTCAGCCGGGGCCGGCTGGTGGTGGGGACCGCCAAGGGCTCCAACTACAACGCCTTCGAGTACACCGGTTTCGGAACCGACCCGGCGCTGGGCACGGCCCAGATGGAAGAGGCTGAGGAGCTGATGGTCACGGCATGGACGCAGGATAACGTCCACTTCCACGGCGAGCATTACCAGGTGGCGTTCCCATCGGTGCGTCCCCGGCCCTACCAGAAACCCCATCCTCCGCTGGCGCGCGCCTGCATCAACCGCGACTCGATCACGGAGATGGCGCGCATCGGACGGCCAATCCTGCTCCGCGGCCGCTCCATCAACAGCACGGCCGCCGACATCGCCCTCTACCGCGACACCATGGCGGAGTCGGGGTTCGACGAGGAAACCATCCAGCGGAACCTGGAACAGATCTGGGTCTGGCGCGAGATCCACGTCGCCGAAACCGACGACCAGGCGATGGACGAGTTTCTGCCGGCCAACCTGGCGGCCTACACCACCATCCAGGGCTACCGGGAGCAGTGGAACCCCAAGGAATTCCCCATGTCTTACCAGCCGCCGCCCATACAGAAGGACGCCTACGGGGAGCAGCCTGATCCTGATGCGCCAGAAAACCTCGTGGGCAGCCCGCGGCGGGTCGCCGAGCAGCTGGACGAAATGCGTCGACTGGGCATCCGCAACCTAATGCTGACCAATCGTGGGCTCATGTCGGCCGAGGCGACGCAGCGCTCGCTGCACCTCTTCGCCGAGCAGGTGATGCCGAAGTTCCGCAACGCCTGAACCGTTGTTCCCCGCGGTGTCATTGCGAGCGGAGCGCGGCAATCTCGTCAGGTGAGTGCCACCCTTCGGTGACAACCAACCGAACCCGCATCGAACCGGAGGAAACGACAATGGAAAAGACCAGGAACAATCATCCGGACATCGCGCCGTCCGGCCCGACCTTCAGCCGCAGCGTGAAGGTGGGCAACCTGCTGTTCGTCGCCGGCTGCACGGCTCGCGGCACCGATGCCCAGGGCAAGTCCATGATGGAGCAGACCAGGGTGACGCTGGATCGGGTCGCCCGGATCGTGCAGGCCGAGGGCGGGCAACCGTCGGACATCGTGAAGATCACGACCTTCGTTACCAGCGTCCCCGCCTGGCAGGAAGGGCGCGAAACGCAGGAAGCGCTGTGGGCTGAGTTCTTCGGGGGCGCCTACCCGGCAAACACCCTGGTGGAGATCACCGCCCTGGCCGAGCCCGGCCTGGACGTCGAGATCGAGGCCATCGCGGAGATCAGCTAATGTAATTGCCGGCCCGCCGTTCAGGCCGGGCGGTGGAACTCCTCCACCTGCCGCAGGTAGTTGCGCAGCAGGTCGTGTCCCACCGTGGTCAGGATCGACTCGGGGTGGAACTGCACGCCCTCCACGGGTAGATCCTTGTGGCGCACGCCCATGATGAGGCCGTTGTCCGTCCACGCGGTGACTTCCAGAAAGTCGGGCATGGTTTCGGGGTAGATGACCAGGCTATGGTAGCGGATGCCCTCGAAGGGGTTGGGCAGGCCGGCGAACACTCCCCTGCCATCGTGGTGGATCATCGAGGTCTTGCCGTGGCGGATCTCGCCGGCGCGGTCCACCGTCGCGCCGTAGACGTCGCCGATGCACTGGTGTCCCAGGCAAACGCCCAGCACGGGCAGTTTGGGGCTGAAGTGCCGGATGACGTCGTTGGAGATGCCGGCTTCCCTCGGTGTGCAAGGTCCCGGGGATACCACGATGCCCTCAGGCCGCATCGCCTCGATGTCCTCGATGGTGGTCTTGTCGTTGCGGACCACCTCAACCTCGGCGCCCAGCTCACACAGGTACTGGTAGAGGTTGTAGGTGAAACTGTCGTAGTTGTCGATCAGCAGCAGCATATCTCAGCTCTCTGGATTCCGGCTTTCGCCGGAATGACGGTTTGGGTCAGTACAGCTCCACCAGTTCCAGCCAGTTGCCGTCGGGGTCCTGGCAGTAGGACGCCTTGCGCACCATGTTGCCGGCGTCGTCGTACATAGCGACCGGCGGCGTCGGGTAGTTGAGGCCCCGGTTGCGGGTGTTCTCATAGAAGGCGTCGATGTCCTCGACGTAGAAGGCGAGATGGGCGGCGCGCACGTCGTTCTTGTCGAAATCGGCGTACCCGCCCTCGGGGTTCATGTACTGGATGAGCTCCAGCTGGTGGCCGTCGCCCATCTCGAAGAACGCGCCCTTGATGTGGGTGTCCGGGAAGCCCAGCAGGGTGGTGGGGAACTCGCCGGTGCGCTCGGTGCGCATGGTCAGGTTCAGGCCCAGCACGTCGGAGTAGAAGGCGACGGCGGCCTCCAGGTCTTTCACGATAAAGCCGGTGTGGAAGAAAGATTTGAGCATTGTTCAGCCTCCTATGGGAGCAAAGGTTCCAGGGCCGTCAGCAATCGCTGAACTTGATGCAAGCCATCACGAACCATCTCCGTATGCAACCAGCCCTCATAGAAGTTGGTGTGCAACGACGACGCCATTTGAAAATCGCGGCGGATATTAACGTCACCCGATTCATCGGTCAGTAAGGCGGCGACCTCGAACAAGCTATCGTGGCTGTGATGCTCCCATCCGCGTTGTTCTGCTATCGCTTTCACGACTGAAGCAGCGGCGCCCCAGCCTTTCTCAGACGCCTGGCGGAGGTCGCCGTCTTCAAGCTCCTCAAAGGCTTGCCGGAGGAAGTTCGATGCTGCCGTTTGGTACTTCAAAACCTGCATGAAACTAACTCTACCCGATTGAAAGATTGCATCCCTGATGCTTTTATACCAAAGCAGAGCGCATGAAAACCAGCGGGCTTCAGACGGCCCCCTCGGCCACGTCGATGGCGCGCATCATGGCGCCCGACTTGTGCCGGGTTTCCATGTACTCGTCCTCGGCCACGCTGTCGGCGACCACGCCGCCGCCGGCCTGGACGTACATGACGCCGTCCTTGAAGATGCCGGTGCGCAGGACCAGGGCGGTGTCCATGTTGCCGTTGTAGCTGAAGTAGGCCACCGCGCCGCCGTAGGGCCCGCGCCGCTCCTGCTCCACCTCGGCGATAATCTCCATGGCGCGGATCTTGGGCGCGCCGGAGACGGTGCCGGCGGGGAAGCAGGCGCGCAGGGCGTCGTAGGGGGTCATCTCGGGCTTGAGCTGCCCTTCCACGTGGGACACCAGGTGCATCACGTGAGAGAACCGCTCCACGTCCATGTACTGGGTGACTTTGACGGTGCCGGGGACGCTGACCCGGCCGATGTCGTTGCGGCCGAGGTCGAGGAGCATGATGTGTTCGGCCTGCTGCTTCTCGCTGCCCTTGAGTTCCTCCTCCAGGGCGAGGTCCTCAGCCGGCGTCTGTCCCCGCGGCCGCGTGCCGGCGATGGGATGGGTGGATACGGCGCCCTCGTGAACCGTGGCCACGGTCTCGATGGCGGCCCCGACGATCTGGAACCCGTTGAGGTCCAGGTAGTACATATAAGGCGACGGGTTGCTGCCGCGCAGGGTCCGGTACACCTGGAAGGGGTGGGCATCGGTGCGCCGGCTGAACCGCTGCGAGTTCACCACCTGTATGACGTCGCCGGCGTAGATGTACTCGATGCACTTCTCGATGACGGCTTCGTATTCCGGCACGGTGAAGTTGGATTGAGTCTCGCCGCCGGACGGTAGCGCGGGTGTCGCCAGCAGTTCCGGCGGGATTTCCAGCGGCCGGGAGAGCCGATCCACCATCCGCTCGATCTTGGCGGTCGCCGTATTGTAGGCTTCGGCGGTGTCGTCTCCGTCCAGCCGGGCGTGGCTCACCACCTTGATGTCGTGGCGCAGGTGATCGAACACCAGCAGCGTGTCGGTGAACATGAAGACCGACTCGGGCAGGCCCTGGGGATCGGCCTCAAGCATGGGCACGCGGGGCTCAAAGTAGTGCACGGCGTCGTAGGCGACGTAGCCCACGCCTCCCCCGTGGAACGGCGGCAGGCCCTCCACGGGTATCAGCCGGAAGGTGTCCATTTCCCGCTGCACCAGGGTCAGCGGGTCCACCGCGCCCGAGGGCTGGTCGGCGCCGGTGCTGAACACGTCGTAAGGCTCGGTGCCGATGAAACTGTAGCGGCCGATGCGCTCGCCGCCGGCCACCGATTCCAGCAGGAAGGAGTAGGGCGGACGCGCCACCTTCAGGTAGGCCGACACGGGGGTTTCCAGGTCGGCGTTGATGGTCCGGTATATCGGGCAGAGATTGCCCTGTCCGGCCAGGGCACGGACCTGATCAAGGGTGGGGTAGTACATTGTCATGTCGTGATTTCCAGATGTGTCGGGCGGCGGCGGCAAAAGAAAAAGCCCGTCCCCTGCGGGACGAGCCTGTAGGCCGCGATGCCACCCTGCATACGGTGTTCGGCGGGCGGATAACGCGGCCCATGCGGCCCGTCCTACTCGGCCCCGCAACCGGGTCAGGTTGCGGCCTTTCGGCGGGCGGCTCCGGGGTCCATTCGCCGCCTGCGCCTGGCGCCGGCTCACAGCTAACCCGGCTCTCTGGGCCTCGCTGGGCGGTTACTAATCCCCTTCACGGCAATTGGGTATTCGGATTTGCGAGGTCAATTGTATGGCGGGTGATTAGGAGCGTCAACGATTCCGCAATCAGGATCGTTACATCGGCCGGCAGAGTCGTCAGGTGCCCGCTACCAACGTGCCCAGCACATCCAGAAATTCGGGCGAGTAGTCCTCATCAACGTGATTGTTGTTCCACAAACCGGAACGGTGAACACGCTCCCGGCTCGAATTAAGCCCCAACCATTGCGGGTCTGGAGGGTCAATGGATGCACTGGAATACCCACTCAGCAGCGCGATTGAATTGCGCTCGACATACGCCCGCTGGCTATCCGGCCCCGGTGCATCGAGCACAGGCAAAAACAGGAACGACATGGCGCCAATACGACGACTCACCTCGATTTCGATAAGCCGCTCGTCTTCCCGCACGCCGCGCGGGGCGGTGTTTCCGTGTCCCCAAGTGTCGGCACCCTTGATTTCGCCGCTGAGGATTAGCGCTTCACCAACCAGTTTGCGAAACACTGAGCCGCGATGATTGCCGCCGGGCGGGCGCAAGGTTCCGCGGTGCTGAAGGAGGCGGCTCCACAGCGTGGTGTCCGCTTTTCCCGTTATGGCGTGGGTGCCCACGCGAACCACTCTGGGGCCGTTACCACTGCCGGAACGATATTCGCCTGGCTCGAAAAAGAAATAAACGCCTCGTTTCGGCCAGTCCATTCTGCCGTCGCAATCGGCCAAGGTGCGCTTCCCGCCTATGCCCTGCTCCAACTCTTGTAGCAGAATGTAAAACGTCAAGGTGTCTTCAACACGGCTCATTTTCAGATAACCAACGCAATTGCTCGCCAATGCGTAGATTCCGCATTGGCACTCTGACACTGGCATAGCGGCTACACAGCCAAGGTTCGAGGCGCTCTCGGTAAAGTTTGCCGGCAAGAATGACAACTTCATCCGCAGCCGGCAGGGTTTGTTCCATCTGACTCTGAACCTGCTGCGCCCAAGCGCATCGCTCGGCAGCCCACATATTGTTCAAGGTCTTTTCATAAGGAGCCAGAACGTCGTCGGGGTGTACCAAGCCGTGCTCTGCCGAAAGGATAAACCAGGGTGAGCCGGACTTCAGCACGTAAGCACGTGCCTTCTGAAACAGCGAGGATACGTACAAATCACGGGCCGGCGCAGGGTACGGCGTTTTCTGCGAAACACAGGAGACCAGATAGATACGACGATCAGATGACATATTGCTTTCCTTCAACGGTGGGCTGGAAAGCGATCGAGCGGGCCGGTCCAGTCCAGGATGTGGCGGTCATCCGTTATCAGTTGGTGTCCCTCCTGGGCGGTGGCGATGATGATGCGGTCGGCGGGGTCGTCGTGGAAATCGGTCAAGGCCACGGAGCGGGCCGCAATTGCGCCGTCAACCGGGATTTCAATGATTCCGGCGGCGAGGAGGCTTTGACGCCACTGGATGGCGGTGACGTCTAACGTGAGGCGGTTTTTGGACAGCAGCAGGGCTACTTCCCAGACGGAGATGGCGGAGAAAGCGGCATCGCCTCGCCGTTTGGCTCTTTCGATTCTGGCGCTTGCTTCCCTACCCAACCTGGAGTTAGATTCCATATACCAAATCAGGGTGTGAGTGTCCGGCAGTATCAAGCAGGGCGCTCCTCGTCTTGGCCAGTATATGGACCATACCACTCCTCATCCTGGTCGGTGCGCAAGGCGTACCATTCCGGTGGCAGTGGGGATACGATGTCACCGTGAATCTGCACACGACCCTTGAGCGAACCTCGGAGAGGGTCGTCTACTTCCTGGTATCGGGTAATTTGAACTACGGGCTCATCTCCATCGAAGATGATCACCTCTCCGTCGCACTCAGCAAGTTCCGCGATGATTTCGAGGCACTGCTCTTTGAACTCTGCGGTAGAGTAGGTGTGGTAAATCCGTTGGGGTTTGGAGTCCGCCGCCATTTTCTCTCTCCAATGTTCAGCCGGGGATTGGGGTCGATATTATTGAGCATATCACGGCGTCAGCAGTATCTTTCCCGTGGTCTCCCGGCCCTCCAGGCGGCGGTGCGCTTCGGCGGCGTCCGACAGCGGCAGGTTCAGGCTGACGTTCAGCTTGATCTCGCCCGACTGTACCCAGGACAGGCATTCCTCGGCGCGTTGCAGCAGTTCGTCGCGCGTGGCCGTGTAATCACCCAGGGTAGGGCGAGTGAGGAACAGCGAGCCGTTGCGCAGCATCCCTGAGTCCACCGCTCCCACGGGGCCGCCGGCCTGCCCGTACAGCGCCATGCAGCCGCGCCGACCCAGGACGCGCAGGCCCTTCTCGAAGGTCGTTGCGCCCACGGCGTCGTAGATGATCTTGACGCCCTGGCCGTCGGTCATCCGGCGGACTTCTTCCTCGAAGTCCTGCCGGGTGTACAGGATGACGTCGTCGGCGCCGGCGCCGCGGGCCATCGCCGCCTTCTCGTCAGTGGATACCGTCGTGTACACGTGGAGGCCCATGCGCTTCAACATCTGGATGAGCAGCAGACCCATGCCGCCGGCGCCGGCGTGGACCAGCGCGCTCTGGCCGGCCCGCAGCGGCGCGATGTCGTTGACCAGGAAGTGCGCGGTCATGCACTGGAGCAGGGTGGCCGCGCCGGTCTCGAAGTCCATGTCGTCAGGGATGCGCACCAGCAGCCAGGCGGGTACGGCCTGCTGCTCGGAGTAGGAACCGGTGTGCATGGCGTAGGCGACCCGGTCGCCCACGGCAACCTCGGTGACGCCGTCACCCACGGCGATAACCTCGCCCGAGGCCTCACGGCCGGGTGTCCAGGGAAAAGCCGCCGGCGGGTTGGTGCCCTTGCGGCTGGACACGTCGGTGTAGTTGACGCCAATGTTGCGGATGGCGACTATCGCTTCGCCCGGCCCGGCGGTGGGTTCGGGCATATCCTCGTATTTCAGCACGTCGGGTCCGCCGACTTCGTAGGCGCGGATGCCTTTCATGGTATTACCTCCGGGTTGTGGGTTCCCGCTTTCGCGGGAACGACGGGAAAAAGTCAGCCGCCAAGCACGGATGCCATTCCGGTAACGTTGTCGATTTCGAGGATGCCGCGGAAACTGCTGACCGCTTCGTCAATGTGGTCGGCAGGCAGGATGTAGCGCGTGCAATAGAGGAATTTCGCGTCCAGCTCCTCGGCGTCCAGCGGCATGGCCGGCGAACCCCGGGGGTGGTCGATGCGATGGCGCAGCGTGCGGCCGTCGTTGAGGGTAATCGCCACCTCGGCCGGATCGAGGGCCAGCGGAGATGCCGGCAGGGTGGCCTCGACGGATACGCGCTCCATCATGGCCCGGACACCCTCGTCCCGAACTGCCGGCTCTGAGAAGAAATTGATCAGCGGCGCCCCGTGACACAGGGTCGCGGCGGCGATGAATCCGATTGAACGGCGAGCCTGCCAACCGTCGGCGGGCAGGACGTGCGGCAACTGTTCGATGGTTCCGGCGGTCACTCCGATGTGTACGGAAGAGATATCGGACGGCTCAAATCGGTGCAACTGGGCGAGGCCGAGGATAGCGTCAATCACGCTGTGGCTCGCCGCATGGCAGGGATACAAACGGATGGTGACCCCCGGGTCCTCCAGCCGCCAGTGGACGCCCAGGTCGGCAAGCGCCGCCGTTACAAACGTCGGGCTGGAGCCCGTCCCGTCAATTCCCGCCTCGGCGCTCAGCGCGGCTATCACTCCCTGCATGGCGGCTCTGCCTTGCGACATGGCGGCCGCGCCGGCGGAACCGTAGTCGCTGCCGCCGCTCGCTGCATCAACCGCCAGCCCCACCGCGCTGGCCAGGCCGTCGGAGTCCAATCCGAGCAGCATGGACGACGCCACTGCCGCCCCCATCGCGCCGGCGGAGCTATCCTTCGACCCGGCGGCGCTGAGGCGTGCCGTCACCTCGCATCCCGCAGCGAAAGCCGAAAGCACGTCCGGCCCGGAGTACCCGTGCATCTCGCCCAACGCCATCACGGGCGGAAACACGGCCGCGGTGACGTGCGCTCCCGTATCGACGGTGTTGTCGTCGTAATCCAGCAGCCGCACCAGGGTGCCGTTCACCAGCGCGGCGTACACGGGAGACGTGCGCATGCCCATGCCGATGATGGTGCTGCGGCCGTTGCCGCCCATCTCCCGCACGACACGGGCCAGGGCGACACCGTCGGGATGCGCCGCCCCCGCCAGGGCAGCGCCGGCGGCGTTCAGCATCATCTCGCGGCATAACTCGGCCACGGGCGGCGGCAAGGGGATGTTCGCTTGAGCGACGCCGGCAGCGAACTCGGCAATCCGTTTTATGGGTTCTGGTTCTGTGCGATTCATGGCAAGGCAAGGATACCGACGGCCGCCCGATGGCGCAACGCGGAGGCGCGGAACGCGGAGTGTATAATGCCGGCGTGGACAGCAGGATGGTGATACGGCGGCTGGAGGATGATGGTTGGTATGTTGACCGCATCAAAGGATCGCACCACCAAATGAAACACCCTTCCAAACCGGCCACTGTACCGGTGCCCCATCCGCGCAAGGACGTCCCGATAGGGACGCTGAGAAACATTGAACGGTTGTCAGGTATCAGGTTACGGCAAAGGAACGGCTGATATGGAGCGCACATACATCGCTTTGGTTCACAAAGACCTGGACAGTGATTACGGGGTCAGCTTCCCGGACCTGCCAGGCTGCATTACCGTGGGTAGCACACTGGAAGAAGCGCATGAGATGGCGAGGGAAGCACTGGCTCTGCACCTCGAAGGGTTGAGCGCGGATGGCGAAGCTGTCCCGCCGCCGGGCTCTGCTGACCAAGCGTTGGCCCACGAAGACGCTTTTGATGCCATCGCTCTAATCGTAGTGGAAGCGCTGCCGGAACGTACCGAGGAGGAAGCGCGGGCCGAGCTTGAGGCGTTCCTGGCATCTGACGAGTACCAAGAAATCTATGGCCATCCGCTTACTGAGGCTGAACTGGATGACTTGCCCGATTATGAGGAGCCTATATCCGAGGCTCTCGCCTATGGTATCGGGCTGCGGCCGGTAACGGGCGCTGGCGCGAACCGGATTTACGCTGCTTTGGTACGCCGCGACGCCGGCGGCATTTTTGACGTCAGATTTCCCGACTTTCCCGATTGCACGGCTGACGGCAGCGTTCTTGAAGAAGCCTGCAAAACAGCGCGGCAGGCGTTGGCTTGTCATTTGGAGAATATGGCCGCCGATGGCGCGCCCATCCCCAAGCCGAGTTCAGCCTCCAGCGTGCTGGCGCATCCCGATGCCGCCGACGCCGTAGCCTTGATCGTGGTTGAGGCTTTGCCGGAACGAGCGGAAGAAGCACAGCCGGCTCTGGCGACGCTCAAGTTTGTTGCGGAACGCTCCGAGTCGTATAGCGGCAACGGCGCAATCGCGGAGACTGCCTGATTTTTTGATGGAAGCTACCGTACTATACTGCGCGGTGGAACAGACCGGCAGGTGAGGAACCCCGAGGGAAGGCTTTGCTTATGGATGCCAATACCGTCACTATCGTGGCCGCCATCGTCGGAGTAGGTGTGCTTTGGTCGGTGATTGGCATGGTTGTGGCGTTAGCGCTGCTCCAGGGATTTTCGCTAATGGCCCCATTGGTTAGCGTATCGCCGCCCCTGACCAAGCATTCGCCAAACCCGAAATGAAATCCTGCAATTGCCCACCGAAACACGCTACGACATCCAGCAGTTGACCGCCGCAGCACGTCAAACTAACTAAATGGTGATAGCTCTTGCCAACCACCGCCAGGACCAGGACGGCAATATCATTTTCATCTTGCCGGTTCAGCCTGCGGGATGAAGCGCCGGGTTTCCAGCGTCGGAGTACGGTCAGGAATTTATGCGTGAGACGGCGCCCGATCCAGTTTTTAACCCCAATTTCAACAGCAAATGAGTTTCCCAAGTTTGGGAGGACGATATGATGACAAATACCAGCGCCTCCAACTCGGTGGAAGAGCGGCAGTACGACGTGGCCATCGTGGGCGGCGGCATCATCGGGTTGTCCACGGCCATGCAACTGCTGGAACGCTCGCCGGACCTGAAGGTGGCGGTGATCGAAAAAGAGGAGCAGTTGGCCCAGCACCAGACGGGTCACAACAGCGGCGTCATCCACTCCGGCATCTACTACCGGCCCGGCTCGTGGAAGTCGCGGTTCTGCGTGGGCGGCAAGGACCGTCTGATCCGGTTCTGCGACGAGAACGAGATTGAGTACGACCCGTGCGGCAAGGTGATCGTCGCCACCCACGAGAGCGAGTTGGGACGCCTGGACGACCTGTACGAGCGCGGTGTCGCCAACGGCGTTCCCGACCTCGAGATGGTGGGCCCCGAGCGGTTGCAGGAGATCGAGCCCCACACCATCGGCATCCGCGCGCTGTGGGCGCCGCACACCGGCATCGTCGATTACGTGCGGGTCGCCAATGCCTATGCGGGCAAATTCCAGTCGGCGGGCGGGGATATCTTCACCGGCGCGGCGGTGATACGCAGCAGGCAAACCTCGGGAGGCACCGCCCTGGAGACCGAACGCGGCGCCGTCCAGGCGCGACACGTCATCAACTGCGGCGGGCTTTATGCCGACAAACTGGCGCGGATGATGGGCGAGGAGACCGACGTGCGCATCATTCCCTTCCGCGGCGAGTACTACAAGCTGACGCCGGCCAGCGAAGACCTCGTTAAAGGGCTCATCTATCCGGTGCCCGACCCCAGGTTCCCCTTCCTGGGCGTGCACTACACGCGGAACATCCACGGCTACGTGGAGGCCGGCCCCAACGCGGTGCTGGCGTGGGCGCGGGAGGGCTACCGCAAGAGCAACATCAGCGTTGGAGAGACGGCCGGCGCGCTCACCTTCCCCGGGTTCTGGAAGATGACGGCGCGACACTGGAAGACGGGTATGCAGGAAATGCACCGGTCCTACAGCAAGTCCGTTTTCGTCAACGACCTCAAGAAGCTGATCCCCGAGATACGCGCCGAGCACCTGGAACCGGGCGGCAGCGGCGTGCGCGCGCAGGCGGTTTCCACGTCGGGCGCGATCCTCGACGACTTCCATATCCTGCGAGGACAGCGGGCGCTGCACGTGCTGAACGCGCCGTCGCCGGGCGCCACCTCGTCGCTGGCCATCGGCGAATACCTGACGGACATGGCGGTTGACGACTTCGGCCTGGCAACGGCCTGAACGCGCTGCCGACGGATCCCGGGGCGGCCGGCGGCGGACACTTCTATCCTGACCTGATGAGCCCCTGACCTGATGAGCGCCGCCGCCACCGGAAATTCGCCCCAGGAGTTCCCGGCCTACCGCTGGGTGGTCATGGGCATCTGGCTCACCGCAAGCGTGGCCGGCTTCATGATCATGTCCACCATCGGCATCCTGCTGCCGGCAATCAGCGCCGAGCTCGGGCTGTCGCCTTTCCAGCAAGGGATGCTGGGGTCCTCCGCGTATTGGGGAAACCTCGTGCTGGCCATTCCCATCGGCTGGTGGGCTTCCCGCTTCTCCCCGCGGATACTCACCTCCGTCACCCTGGCCCTAGGAACCCTGTTCCTGCTGGCCCAGTCCCTCTCTCCCGGCTTCGTATTGCTGCTGCTGGGTCGGGTGGCCTTCGGCGTGAGCGTGATCGCCCGGCAGCCGGCGCGCGCGCTGCTGACCCAACAATGGTTCCCGCAGCGGCAGGTGGTGCTGGTAAACAGCATCTCCAATGCAATGTTCGGCCTGGTGGTGGGCGGGGGAGTAGCGGGTTCGCCGTTTATTCTTGCCGCCCTGAGCGACGACTGGCGGGCAACCCTCCTCTGGTTCGTTGGCCTTTTCGGCGTGTTGACCATACTTTGGCTGATATTCGGGCGGGAAAGGGTTACCGCCGAATACCGGCAACGTCTGGGTTCCCAGGACGTGAACGTTCTCAAGGGCGCGCTGCGTTACCGCGACCTGTGGATCGGCGGCCTCGGGTTCGTCGGGGCCACCATGTCGTGGTCCGCGTTCCTCAGTTTCTATCCCACCCTGATGCTGGACAGCTACCAGGTGTCACTGATCTGGTCGGGCGGCATATTGGCGGTGGGCATCTTCGTGGGCGGCGTTTGCGGGTTGGGCTTCGGTTGGCTGGTCATGGTCTCGGATCAGGGACGGACCGTCTTGCTGGGAACCGGCGCAGTGATGGCCGTCACCTTTGCGGCCATGACCCTCACCGGGTCGCTGCCGGTGTTGTTGGCGCTCACTATCGTCAACGGGATCGCCTGGGGCTTTTGGCCCGTTCTCTATTCGGTGCCCTTCAACCTGCCCGGAATACGCCCCCGTGAGATTGCCGTGAGCCTGGCCTTCATCCAGATGAGCAGTTCGGCGGGTATCGCGCTGGGACCCCTGATCGCCGGCATTATCCAGGAGTTGACCGGAGACCTGAGGCTGTCGCTGATCGTGGTGAGCTTCGCGTCGTTGTCGTTGTGCGGCGCCGGCCTGATCATGAAACACGGCCTCTCCAGCCGAGCGGCGGCCTTGCCGGAGCCGGCTCCGTCCGCCACTGGGGGTTGACCCTCGCGCGCGCCCATTTCCCACCCAACTGCGCAGTCCTGTGTCATTGCGAGCGCAGCGTGGCAATCTCGTGGCGTAGGGAAGTCCTTCGGAGCAGAGGTTGCTGCTACGGCGTCGAGATTGCCACGGCGCAAGCGCCTCGCAATGACAACCTCCTGAATTCCGAGCACTTATCATCCTGCGCATCGATGTAAGATTAGCGCGGCCGCCGTGTATAATCGCGCGATGCTTCAATCGGCTTTTGCGCCCGTCGGCCGTGACACCCGCAGGTTCGGACTCCAGGCAAGCTCGTGCTGAACGCGGCCCGCGCCCGCCTGCATTATGGCTGGGTGATATTCGTCCTGTCGCTGGGAAACCTCACCGTTGAGGGCGGCACCAAGAACAGCGAGGCCGTCTATTTCAACGCGCTGAAAGACGCTTTTGGTCGTAGCGCGACTTACACCTCGGCGGTGTTTTCGCTGGCCGGCCTCATCGGCGCCATCAGCGCGCCGCTGCTGGGCATCCTGCTGGACCGATGGGGCGCGCGGATCCTCTTCCCGGTGGCCGGACTATTCATCCTCTTCGGCTGGATTGCGTCCAGTTACACCACCGACCTGTGGCAGATGTTCATCCTGTACAGCGTGTTTGCCGGGATCGGTCACACGGCCATTTCGTCGTTTTCGATGACCGCCACCGTCGCCCCCTGGTTCCCGCAAACGCGCGGCCGTATGCTGGGGCTGGCGGACAGCGGCAACCCCATCGGCCAGGCGGTTTTTGCTCCGCTGGCCGGTGTCCTGATCACTGCGGTGGGATGGCGGTGGGCTTACCGCATTTACGGCGTGATTTTCGCCGTGTTGGTCGCGGTGCCCAACGGTTTGTTGCAGCGCCGTCCACCGGAAACTGCGCCGGTTCCACAAGCGACGGCAGCCGCGTCCCAATCCCAACCCGGCCCGCCAACCTCGGGAGCCCGTTCCGGCCGGAACGAGCGCGGGGCAACGCCGACTTTGGGAAACGTGGTCCGCGACCCGGCGATGTGGCTGCTGGTCCTGACCCGCGTCTTCGGCTCCACCGGCACGCAGATGATCCGGGTCCACCTGGTCACCTTCTTCGTATTAGCCGGTTACAGCGTGCAAACCGCGGCGAACACCCTGGGCGCCGTGGGTCTGGTGAGCGTGTTCGCTCGACCCCTGGTGGGACTGGCCACCGACCGCTGGGGGCGCGAGTCGGTTTACACCGTCGGGATGGGCGTCGCCGCCGGCGCCGTGCTCCTGGTGCTTTGGCTGGGCGACGGCCGGAGCTTCTGGCCCCTGGCCGTTTACGTCGCCCTGGCGGGTATCACCGACGGCATCAGCGGCCTGATCATCGGCGCGAAGGCGGCGGACATCTTCCCCACTGAGTCCCTGGGCACCGTGATGGGGTTCGTCGAGATGGGCCGGGGTGCGGCAATCTTTCTCGGGCCAATCATTGCCGGCCTGATGTTCGACCTCCAGGGCGATTACGTGCAGGCGTTCATCCTGTCCGCGTTCCTGACCGTGGCCTCGGTATGCGCCATGTGGATTGCGGATATTATCGGTCGCCGCCGCGCGAGGTGAGCGAACCGCCGGCGGACGGGGCTGGCCGCCGGGCCGGTTCCAATGCCTCAATGGCCGCGCGGCAAAACGCGAAACGACCGTCCCGGTCGGGGTTGCCGGCAGCCGGTCCGCCGACGCCGATCTTGGCCTCGCGCCGCAGCCACCCGGCGGCAACCTGCTTGTTTGGCCCGCAATCCTTTGTTACAATTCCGGCGCACGAAAGATATGGCCCGCAGACGCGCGCGCTCTGCCGCCGCGGAGCCGTCGTATCACTGAAGTTCGCGCAACCAATGGAGGAGGAAAAGCTATGCCGTCTTTCTGGGAAAACATCCGAATGCCCGACCCCACGGAAGATCGAGAATCGGGAGCCAACATCGCCGAGGCCGGTGATATGGCCGCCTACGTGAGCTTCCCGGCGCCCAGCGCCGGCACGAGCCTGCCGGCTGTTATCGTCGTGCAGGAAGCTTTCGGGGTCAACCAGCACATCCAGCGGGTGGCCGACGGCTTCGCCGCTGCGGGTTACGTCGCCGTGGCTCCGGCCCTGTTCCACCGCAACGAGCGCAACCCCAACCCGATGCTGGGCTACACCACTGACGATTTCGACGCCGCCATCAACACCTATATGCCGGAGTTGAGCGGCCAGGGCATCATTGCCGACATCAACGCCACCGTCGACTACCTGCAGCGCACCTACCCGCGCACGCGCGGCCAGAAAATCGGAATCGTCGGTTACTGCATGGGCGGGCGCGTGGTCTATCTGGCTGCCAGTTCCTGCTCCGGCCTGTCCGCCGGCGTTTGCTACTACGGCGGCGCCATTCTCGCGCCCTACAGCGACGGCGTGACCCCCGTCGACGGCACCGCGCGCATCAGCATCCCGCTGATGGGCAACTTCGGTGAAACCGACGGCAATCCGACCCCCGCAGACGTCTCGCAGATCGAAGCAGCGCTGGATGCGGCGGGCAAGTCCTACGACTTCAAGATGTATCCAGGGGCCGGCCACGGCTTCAACTGCGACGACCGCGACAGCTATAACCAAGCCGCCGCGGAAGATGCCCAGGCCCGCACCCTGGCCTTCTTCAACGAGCACTTGAAGTAAGCGCAACCATACCCCAGGACTTTCACGGCCCCCGCGTCGCTGGCGCGGGGGCCGTACTCTGTCCGGTCAATACCCGGAGATCCCCCATGCGCACCCAGTTTCCGCAAACCTGTCATTGCGCGGAGCGAAGCGACGTGGCAATCCCGTTGGTGCAGCCACGATCCTGGCCGCAACGAGATTGCCACCCCCGCATCAAGTGCGGGGGCGCAATGATAAACCGGGGTACGCGCGGGCCGGAGAGCCGCCTCAGGCAGCTCGATCCGGTCATCCGCCCAAAGGCGAAATTCCGCGCACCAGCCGCATGATGTCGTTCGCCGAGATGGCGATGACCAGGGCCAACAGGGCCACGAATCCGATCAGGTGGACCAGCCCCTCTTTGTCCGACGGCACCCGTTTGCCCCCGCGGACCCATTCGATGAACACGAACAGCAGACGTCCCCCGTCCAGCATCGGGATGGGCAGTATGTTCAGCACCGCCAGGTTGATGCTCAACAGGATTGCCACCAGCATCCAGCCCTGGAGCCCGCCCTGACGGGTCACCTCGCCGGTGATCTGGGCGATGCCGATGGGTCCGCTCAGCTCCGGCCCCCGTCCTCCGCCGAACCAGCCGCGGATCTCCCTGCCCATCAGGGTCAGCATATCCCAGGTGCTGGTCACCCCCAGGCGCACCGCGGTCCAGGGAGGCTCGATGCGCCGGACCTCTTCTTGGTCAACTATGGAAAAGGTGATCCCGACCGCGCCCTGGCCCGGCGGCGGGTCCACCCGCGGCGTGACCTGGGCCACCCGCTGCTGCCCGTCTCGTTCGATGACCCAGGTCATCTCGGCGCCGGCCGCCAGGCGAACTTCCCGGGGCAATTCCTGCGGCGTCCCCGGCGGCTGGTCACCCACCTGCACCACGCGGTCGCCGGGCAGCAGGCCCGCGGCTTCCGCCGGTGAATTCGGCGCGACCGACGTGATCTCCGCCGACCCGCCGACCATCTCCGTGTGCGGCACCATGAACATGATGGCAAACGCCACAATCGGGAACAGCGCGTTCATGGCCGACCCGGCGGCTAGCACGATGGCTCGCTGGCCCAGGCCTCGCCGCGCCAGGCTTCCGGGCGCGGCGGGATTGTTCTCCCCCGACAGCCTGACGAACCCGCCCAGGGGAAGCCAGTTGACGGAGTAGATCATGTCGGCCAGGACGACGCGGTCGGGCAACACCTCCCGGACACGCCCCTCATGGCGGAGAAACTCGTCCGTCTGCACGTCGTCCAATCGTCTGCGGGCGGACTGCGTTCCAGGTTCCGCATCCCGGGGCCGGCGTCCGAACCCCGCCAATCCGGCCAGGGAACCAAGGACCCCTCCGGCTCGACCTGATTCCCGCAGCTCGATGTAACGCGCCACCAACTGCCCGTCGTCATTTTCGCCGGACAGCACGCGGATCACCTGGCCCGGGCGAATGGAGCCCATCACCCCGTTGAGGCAAACCGTGGTGGGGAGCAGCAGCGTCTCGGTGCGGCCGGTGTAGATCCCAAAGGCCCGGGGCGGGTAGCCGACGCCAAATTCGAGCACCTTGATACCAAAGGCCCGGGCCGACCAGAAGTGCCCCAGCTCGTGCACCACCACCAGAAGAAGCAGCATCGGCACGAACGACGCCACCGCGATTATCCACGTGTCCATAGCGCTTGGCCCGCGAGGCCGGCTAATTCATCCCGCTGCTCACGATCTCAGCAGCGCGCAGGTTGGCCCAGCGGTCTGCTTCTACTATAGCATCCAGGTCGGGCGACGGCTGAGATACGTGCTCGCCGAGGACGCGCTCGACCAGGCGGTAGATGTCGGTATAGCGGATGCTCCCGGCAAGGAACGCCTGCACCGCCACTTCATCCGCGGCGCTGAGCACGGCGGGCATGGTTCCGCCCGTCTTGCCGGCGGACACCGCCAGGTCAAAGCAGGGGAAGCGTTTCGGTTCCAGCGGCTCGAAGTCCAGGGACCAGGGAGCCCCGATGTCCAGACGGGGTATCTCGTCGTTGGCAAAACGCCTGGGATGAAACAGGGCGTACTGTATCGGCAAGCGCATACTCGGCGGCCCCAGTTGCGCCTTCACCGATCCGTCGTCGAACTCGACCATGGAATGGATGGTGCTCTGGGGATGCACTACCACGGCGATGTCTTCCCAGGGTACGGAGAACAGCCAATGGGATTCGATCACCTCGAAAGCCTTGTTCATCAGCGTAGCCGAGTCGATGGTGATCTTGTCGCCCATGCGCCAGGTCGGGTGCCGGAGCGCCTGCTCGGGCGTCACCGATTCCAGTTCGTCCAGAGGCGTGCGCCGGAACGGGCCACCGCTGGCGGTTATCATCAGGCGCCGGATGTGGTTGTCTTCCCCTTGCAGGCACTGCCAGATGGCGCTGGGCTCGCTGTCCACGGGCAGGATCACCCCGCCGTGGGCGGCTTCCGCCGCCTTCAGGACCTGACCCGCCATGACGATGGGTTCCTTGTTGGACAGCGCGACCTGCTTCCCCGCGCGCAGAGCGCTCAGCGTGGGCGTCAGGCCAACCGCTCCCATCAACGCGACCATGACCTGGTCCACCTCGGGCAGCGACGCCATTTCCGCCATGGGCAGCATCTTCACGCCGTCGGGCGGTTCGTCCGGCGGGTTGGAGCACCAGATGTAATCGGGAGCGAACTCGGCTGCCTGTTCCAGCAGCAGGGCGGTGTTGTTTCCGGCGGCCAGTCCCACCACCTGGAACTCGTCGGGGAACGCCCGCACGATGTCCAGCGTTTGACGCCCGATTGAGCCGGTGGAGCCGAGAATGACGATGCGCCGCATTTGTTCGCTTCCGGGTCGATTTAAGGGGTACTCACGGCAGCCAGGACGTACACCGCGATTAAGGACGGAAGAAGGCTGTCCAACCGATCCAGCATCCCGCCGTGGCCGGGAAACAGGTTGCCGGAGTCCTTGGCGCCAGCCAATCGTTTGATTTTGGATTCGACCAGATCGCCGATGGGCGATACGGCGCCTAAAATAACACCGATTATCGCCAGGTGCCAAATCTCCAGCCGCAGCGGAAACAGCATTCCCAGCACCACCGCGGCGATAACCGCGAACAGCATCCCGCCGGCCGTTCCCTCCCAGGTTTTCCCCGGGCTGATGCCGGGCGCCAGGCGATGCCGGCCGATGAGACGCCCCGCGGCGTAGGCCCCGGTGTCCGCCGCGTACACGGTGAGGATCACCAGGAGGAGCCACCAGCACCCGGTTTCCGTGAGGACGGTCAACTCCCGGGCGAAATCGGAACCGATCATGTCCGGCAGCAGCCAGACCCCCCCGTCGTCGGCCGGGACCTGGTAAACCGACTCGAACGCTTCGCCAAGTCCGTCATCTTCGATGTGCGGAGGAACCGCCAGCGGAGGCGCGGGTTCTTCGACTTTCGCCCGCCACGGCTTGGGCAGCCCGTCTATTCCGCGGAGAGCCGTCGCTGCGGCCAACGCTCCTCCGATGTAAACGGGCGCCATCACCAGGTAACTCGCCGCCGTTATCGGTCGCCGTCCGTGCCACGCCGCAATCATCCACAAACCGGACACCACCACGCCGGCGATGCAGATGCCCAGAGCCGCCCACCCGAAATCCTCCGGCCGCACCGCCAGCTCGCCGGCCAGCACCAGCGCCACCGCCCAGGTTCCGCCCAGCAGCAACGGCAGGGGCGTATCGCCGCTGTCATCGTCCCCGTCCCCGCCGTCCCCGTTCTCGGATGCTCGCTCACGGCCGGGATACAGCCGGTAGGCTTCCCTGACGCCAATAACTGCGGCGGCGGCCGCCAGTATGGTAATCCAGGGCGGGCCGAACCAGATGCATACCAACACCACCGGCACGCCAACCAGGGCAGTCAGAACCCGGTGGAGCAGCACCCGCCTTACGCTCCGGAGGTTTGGTCCTGGGTGTCCAGGGAGCCGAAACGCCTCTGCCGTTGACCGTAAGCGCTCAGCGCGCGGTCCAATTCGTCCGCATCCAGGTCCGGCCAAAGCGCCGGCGTGTGGTAATACTCGCTGTAGGCCGCCTGCCAGATGAGAAAATTGCTGAGCCGCTGTTCGCCGCCGGTGCGAATTATCAAGTCCGGATCCGGGCAGCCGTCGGTGTAGAGGTACGCGCTGAACAGCGTCTCGTCCACGTCTTCGGGAACCACGCCGTCGGCCAGCATCCTCCGCACCGCCTGCAGGATCTCGTCCCGGCCGCCGTAATTGAAGGCGATGTTGACCGTGATGCCGTCGTTGTGCTTGGTGACGGCCTGCGCCTGTTGTATCGATTCCTGGAGCGCGGGGGCCAGCGGGCTCATGTCGCCGAGATGGACCAGCTTCACCCCCGCTTTGTGCAGCTCCCGGGTTTGCGGCTCGATCTGTTCCGCCAGGATAGTCATCAGGCTGTCCACTTCATCGGTGGGCCGCCGCCAGTTCTCCGTCGAAAAGGCGTAGAGCGTAACCACGCGGACGCCGCGTTGCGCCAGCAACTCGACGATCCGTCGGATATTGCTCACCCCGCGCTGGTGACCCGCCTGGCGCGGGAGGCCCTGGCGCTCCGCCCAGCGTCCGTTGCCGTCCATGATGATTGCCACATGGCCGGGAACCGGATCGCTTCCGGCGTCAGCGCCGGCGACCGGCGGGAGGCGGTCAGTGTTGGAAGGGTCTGAGTTAATCGACATGAATGGGGACTTGAACAGTGGAGCGCCGGCGCGTCGCCCGGACATACCAACGCACTACGGCACGGGCAGACCTTGGCCCGCCTGTCGGTTCTCTTCAGGACGAGGCCCCGGATACGGCGGCCGTCCAACGGTGCGGCATGGGCGCGCTAACGCACGCTCCAGGAATTTGAGGCGAGGGCTACACCTCCATGATTTCCGCTTCCTTCGTTGCCGCGACCTCGTCGATAGCCTTGACATGGGCGTCGGTGGTCTTTTGCAGCGAGTCCTGGCTGCGCCGGTTCTCATCCTGGGAGATCGACTTGTCCCGCTCCATTTTGCGCAGGGAGTCCACGCCTTCACGCCGCACGTTCCGCACTGCCACCTTGCTGTCCTCCGCCTTGCGCTTCAGCAGGCGCACCATCTCCTGGCGTCGTTCCTGGGTCAGCGGCGGAATGGGCACGGTGATCACGTTGCCATCGTTCGACGGGTTGAACCCCATTTCGGACTGGGTCAGACTGCGCTCGATGTCGCGCAGGGCCTGCCGGTCCCAGGGCTGCACCATGATGGCGCGAGCGTCGGGAGCCGAAATGGAAGCAATCTGTTTCAGAGGGGTAGGCGAGCCATAGTAATCGACCGACAGGTCTTCGATGAGCGCCGGCGTCGCCCGGCCCGTGCGGAGCGTGCTGATGTCGCGGCGCATCGCTTCAATCGATTGCCCCATTTTGCGCTCCGCTTCGGCCAGCACGGCCTCCATGGTCGGTCCATCCTGATCGCTGTTGTTGCCCCTGTTGTTGCGATCCGGCATTTGGTCCCTCCTTTTCGGCTGAGCGTGATTAGCTGGCGGTTACTGGATTCACGACCCGTTGCGCCGTGAGCCGTCGTCGATGGTCGTTCCCACCACGTCCCCTTGCAGGATGCGGCCCATGGCGCCCCGCTCAAATATATCAAAGACGATGATCGGCATCTCGTTATCCATGCACAGGGTCATCGCGGTGGAGTCCATCACTTCCAATCGGCGATTTACGGCGTCCAGGTATTCCAAGTTCCCGAACCGCACGGCGGCAGGATTGGTCTTCGGATCCGAGTCGTAAACCCCGTCCACGCCGTTCTTGGCCATCAGCAGCACTTCCGCGCCCACTTCGAGGGCACGAAGCGCCGAGGCCGTGTCGGTGGACATATAGGGGTTCCCGGCTCCGGCGCAGAACAGCACGACCCGGCCCTTTTCCAGGTGCCGGATGGCCCGGCGCCGGATGTAGGGTTCGGCCACGGCCTGTATCGGCAGCGCCGACTGTGTCCTGGTGATGATCCCCCTTCGCTCCAGCGCGTCCTGCAAGGCCAACCCGTTGATGATGGTCGCCACCATGCCGGCGTAGTCCGCGGTGGACCGCTCCATGCCCCTCCGCTCGGCAGCCGAGCCGCGCCAGATGTTGCCGCCGCCCACCACAACCGCCATCTCCACCCCGCGGGAGTGGGCATCGATTATTTGGTCCGCGATGTAGGCGACCGCTTCCGGATCAATCGTATCCGGCCCGGACCCCTGTAAAGATTCGCCGCTGACCTTCAAAAGGACGCGGCGATAGACCGTTTCACCCGTGACGCTGGCGGAGACCATTTTTCAATATCGGCGCAGCATCAACCTGGGAGGGATGCCGTTTTCGTTTGTATCGTTATTCTCCCAGGGCCAGCCGGCGAAAGCCGACCACGCGGACGTTTTCGCCGGTTTGCGCCGCCGTTTCGCGCACCAGGTCGGCGAGAGTCCGGGAACCGTCCTTGATGAACGGCTGTTGCATCAGGCAAACCTGGGCAGCGGGACGGTCGTCCCCTTCGTCCATGTCCTCTTCGTTCAAGTACACCGGGGACATTGCCGCCACCTGCATGGCGATATCGTGCGCCAGCGTGCGGAAGCCCTCGGTGCGCGCCACGAAGTCGGTCTCGCACCCCAACTGCACCATCGCTCCGACCCGACCGCCGGTGTGGATGTAAGCTTCGACCAACCCCTGCGAGGTTTCGCGGTCGGCCCGCTTGGCGGCCTGCTCAAAACCCTTCTGGCGGAGGGCGGCCATGGCCTGCTCCAGGTTTCCGCCGTTGTCCTCCAGAGCTTGCTTGCAATCACTGATGCCGGCGCCGGTCTGTTCGCGCAGGCTTTTAATCAGTTCAACGGTTACTGCCGGCAACTTTTGAGCCTCCTGTGGTTAATGCTGTCAGTCGGGTGGCCGGGGCCGGACGTCTACGTCTCCAGCGGGCGCGAGGACATCATCTGTCCCAGCTCTTCCAGCGTGACGGTGTTGCCGAATGGCCGGACATCCTCGTCGCCTTCTTCCCCGTCTGTTTCCGAGGCTTCGGCCTGCGCCATCTGCAATGCTTCGCGCTGCGCCTGACCCTCTTCGATGGCTGAGGCCATTCGGCCCGTAATCAACCGGATGGACCGGACCGCGTCGTCGTTGCCGGGCACCGCGTGGGTAACCTGGCCGGGGTCGCAGTCCGTGTCAACGATAGCGAAGATGGGGATGTTGAGCCGCCGCGCCTCGGCGATGCAGATATCCTCTTTGCCGATGTCGATGACGAACAGGGCGGAAGGCAGCCGGTCCATGTTGCGCAGGCCGGTGAAGTACTTTTCCAGCTTGTCCAGGGTGTGGGTGAGCCGGACCACTTCTTTCTTGGGCAGCCGCGCCAGGTAGCCTGAGTCGCGCTGCTCCTGCAACCGCTTCATGTGGTCGATGCGACCCTTGATGGTCTGGAAGTTGGTCAGCGTGCCGCCCAGCCAGCGCTGGTTCACGTACCACTGGTCGGTGCGCTCGGCTTCCGAGGCGATGACATCCTGGGCCTGCTTCTTGGTGCCGACGAACAGCACCTTGCCGCCGCTGGCGGACAGTTCCACCATGGCCCGGTATGCGTCGTTGATCAGCCCCATCGTCTGCTGCAGATCGATGATGTGGATGCCGTTGCGCTGCGTGAATATGTAGCGGCGCATACGCGGGTTCCACCGCCTGGTCTGGTGGCCGAAGTGAACGCCGGCCTCCAGCAGGGACTTCATCGTGATCGGTTCCAGAGCGGGAGCCGCGTTCATCACACTCTCCGCCGGGCGTTCCGGGGCTTGTACCATAAGCTTTGTGCCTCTCTCCTGGGTCTGGCGCGGGATCAGGCGTGAGTATAGCACAGGCCAAAACCGAGCGGCAATCTGAAACGCGGCCGTCGGACGCCATGCCTCAGCCAAGCCGGGGCTGCTTCCGGTACCCGGATCCTTTTTCTTGCCTCCGCACGACGCGCTATGTACACTCGCGCCCAACCTCGACCATGCAGGAGGTGTGGCGAATGCCGATTTCCGACGAAACCATGAAGCGAATAATCGCCGAATACGGCGGGTTCGAGTTGTCCGACGCCGAAATAGCGCTGGTCAAACCCGAGCTGGAGAACTACCTGACCGAACTGCAAAACTTGCGCGATCTGGACCTGTCCGACGTGATGTCCGCGCGCCTGCTGCGACCGGCGGACGGAGGAGAAACCGATGCCTGATTCCGACCTGCTCAAGCTGACCATTTCCGAAATCGCCCCGCTGATCCAGGCCCGGGAGGTGTCGCCCGTAGAGCTCACCGAGGCCGCACTGGACGAAGCCGAGCGCCGCCAGCCCACGCTGAACTCTTTCATCACCATCATGCGGGAGCAGGCGCTGGCTCAGGCCGAAGCGGCCGAGGAAGCCCTGTCCCGCGGCGAGTACCTGGGCCCGCTCCACGGCATCCCCATCGGCATCAAGGACAACATCGCCACCGGCGGCATCAATACCACCCTGGGCACCAAGGTGCTGCGGGACAACGTGCCCGACGAAGACGCCGAGGTCGTCCGCCGCTGCAAGGCCGCCGGCGCCATCATTGTCGGCAAGGAAAACCTGGAGGAGTTTGCCGCCGGCGCCACCTCCAACAACCCCCACTACGGCGCGGTGCACAACCCCTGGAACGTCGACCACATCCCCGGCGGTTCCAGTGGAGGCGGCGGCGCCAACGTGGCCGCCGGCGTCACCTTCGCGTCCCTGGGAACCGACCTGGGCGGCTCGGTGCGCCTGCCCGGCGCCTTCTGCGGCGTCGTTGGGCTCAAGCAGACTTTCGGCAGGGTCAGCCAACGCGGCCTGCTGGTCACCAGCTTCAACGGCGACCACATCGGGCCCATGACCCGCTCGGTGCGCGACAGCGCCCTGGTCCTTCAGGCCATCGCCGGCTACGACCCGCTGGATCCCAGCACGGTTCCGGTCCCGGTGGACGACTACGCCCTGATCATGGAGCGCGGGATCAGCGACCTGACCGTTGGCATCCCATCCAACTACTACTACGATCACCTGGACCCGGAGGTTGAGGAGGCGGTTCGCCGCGCCATCGCCGCCCTGGAGGAGCTGGGCGTCGCCACCCGCGAGGTCAGCGTGCCCAGTATGCAGTACGCCGGCGCGCTGCGTTTCTCCAGCATGGCCGACAGCGTGGTCACCCACGAGCCGTACATCGCCGCCAGCCGCGAAGACTACGGCCCCGACACTCTCTACCGCACCCTGGCCGGCCAGTTCGTGCTGGGCCGCGACTACTCCAAGGCCATGAAGGTCCAGCGCATCATCAAGGAGGAGCACGCCCGCGTGCTCCAAGATGTGGACTTCCTGATCACGCCGACCACGCCGCTGCCGGCCCCTCGCATTGACGCCGACACGCTGGAGGCGGAGGGTCGTCGCCAGAAGGTGCGCGGTCCCGGTTCGGGCCACGTTTCGCGCAACACCAGCCCCATGAACGCTACCGGGTTCCCGGCGATCACCGTGCCCTGCGGCTTCAGCGAGCTCGGCCTGCCCATCGGCCTCCAGTTCATCGGCCGCCCGTGGGAGGAGGGCAACCTGTTCCGCATCGCCAACGCCTACGAGGGCATATCGCCCAGCCGGGGCGTGTGGCCCAACCTGGAGTGAGCGCCAATCGTCCCTCAGCCAACCAAGCCAGCGTGATAGAATCAGGCCATGGAGTGGCGCGGTATATGGGACGGGATCAAGTCAATACCCCGCCACATCTGGAATTGGCTGGTACAGCCGGAAGGTTGGCAAGTCAGACATTTCGCGGCTTCGCCATTCGGCGCCGCGCTCATGACGTGGTTCTGGACGAGCCAGCTGAGATTCTGGGAGCATTGGGATACAGTCGCGGAGATGGCGAGCCTGGGCGCCATCTCCTACGGCGTCATTGCCGTGCTGATGGAAGGAGGTTTCAGATTGTTTTATACATTGTCGCAAATCGGCAAGGACAGGGAAAAGCGAAGGCGCGAGATTGAGGAGGCAAAAGCCGCGGGAAAAGCCGCGGGAATGGCCGCGGGAATGGCCGCGGGCGCGGCCGCCGGGTCTGCCGAGGAACGCAAACGGTGGCAGGCGTGGAACGAAGCCCGTATCCGGGCCGCGGCCGAAGGTCGTGAATTCAACGAGCCTCCGCCGGGAAGTTAGCCGACCCGATGCGAACCGGGCTGCACCATGCCGCGAAACCGACTCTCCCGGACGCGGCGTGTGGCCCAACCTGGCGTAAGCCGCGGGCCAGTCCCCCTTTCAGACGAATTTGCCAGTACTATCAGCCTCCGCAATCGCCCACGCCGGAGACCCGCCAATGGCAGCCACCAGAATAATGACCAACGCCTGGAAGGTAAGAACGCTCTCGGACATCTTCTATGAAGAGAAAGAACCGGTAGAGGACAGTATGCTCCAGGAACTGGCCATCGACCGTATCACTCGTCTGCTCCGGGAGCGCTACGAAGACCGCCCGGACGTGTTCATTTCGGGAACGGTGTTCGTGTCCTATGACATAACCAACGGCAATGCGCGGGTTGGGCCTGACCTGTTCATTGCCTTTGACGTGGACGTGGCTGGGATACGGGAGAACCTGCCGAACTTCTGGATTTGGGAGACCGGGAAGGCGCCGGACTTCGTGATGGAAGTGGCGTCGCCGAGTACCGCAGCGAATGACTTAGGCTGGAAACGGGAGCTGTACCAGCGGCTGGGGATACAGGAATACTGGCGGTTTGACCCTACGGGCGGGCGTCTGTACGGACAGGCCCTTGCGGGGGAACGGCTGGTTGACGACAGGTACACGGAGTATCCGGTGGCGTTGGGCGCGGACGGTTCGGCGCGTGGGCACAGCGAACTTCTGGGAGTGGAGTTCTATTGGAGCGGCGCAGAGTTTGACGTGTTGGACCCGGCCACCGGCCTGACCATAGACAAGCGCGCGGCCGCCGAAGCCCGGGTCCGCGAACTGGAGGAGCAACTACGCCGGCGCGATGCCTGACCCGTCGTTGCAAGCGGGGCACGGTAGATCCAACTCACCCCAATCCGTCACTGGGGTGAGTCGGACGCGCAAACCAGGTACGCGTGAGCAGACGCCGCTCATTGCCTCCAGTCGTGTCGGGGTTTCCAGCCCAGCATCCGCTGCGCCTTTGCCGTGCTGATTACGCTGGCCGTGCCTTCGAGGCCGTCGCGTATCTCCACCCGGTCGCCGAAGTTTTGCTTGATGAGGTCGATGGTGGGCTCGGCGAAACGACTGGAGGGTTGGGCAAGCATGAAGGCCTCGTACTCTTCGATCTCGGCATCCACCGCCAGCACGTGGGCTTCGGCCACGTCGCGAGCGTCGGCGTAAGCCCACATCACCAGCGTCAGGGGATGCTCCGGCGTGGGAGCCGGCCAGGGAAACTCGTCCTGCACTTCCGGAAGCGCGACGTTGGTGAAGCGGAGGCTGACCACGGTGGTGTCCGAGTTGCGGGCGATCATCCGGCCGATGTCTTCCCCTACCTGTTTGGTCAGCCCGTAGGGTTCGAAGGGCATCATGGGATGCTCTTCGTCCAGGGGCAGGTACCGCGGCACGAAGGCGTTGCCGTCGTGGGCCCACCCCATGCCGAAGGCGCTGGACGAGAACACCACGCGGCGCAGCCCCAACTCCGCCGCTGACATCATGACGTTGAAGTCGCCGGCCACGTTGTTCTCGAAAATCACCCTGGGGTCGGCCCGTTGCGGCCCGGGAATGGCTCCCATGTGCACGACAGCCTCCGCGCCGTTGAGCAGGTCCGTCACGCCCGCCGCATCCGACAGTTCGCAGCGCACGAACCTGGCCGGCAGATCGTCCGCCTCCACCCGGTCGGTGGCGAGGACTTCGCGGCCCTGGTCCACCAACAGTTGCACGACCCGGCGGCCCAGTCTGCCCGCCGCTCCGGTTACTACTATCATCGTGTCCTCCGGCTAACCCCGTGGGTTGTTCCGCCCGTAGGCGTCGGCGGCCCGCAAGACGGTGGCGTCGTCTCCCGTGCGACCCACGAGCATCATGCCGATGGGCAGGCCGTCGGATGTTCCGCAGGGCACCGAAATTGCCGGGTGTCCGGTCACGTCGAAGGGGCAGGTGTTGGGGATCATCTCCAGCGCCCGGTCGGTGTACTCCTGGCGGCTGCAATCGGCCGGCGGGATGACCGTGGCCTTCATGGGCAGCGTGGGCATGACCAACAGGTCGTACTCACTCAGGGCCTGGTCGTAGGCGGCGGTCAGCGTCCGGGCGAGGTTCTGGGCCTTGGCGTAATAGCGGCCGTGGTACCGGTCCTGCATGTACTGGCCCATGAGCACCACCAGCTTGGTGGTCTCCGACAGGTCGTCGGCCCGGGTCTGCCAGCCGCGGGCGTACACGTCCAGCAATCCGGTGGTGTAGTGGCCCTTCCAGTTGGTGCCCATGCTGTTGCCGGCCACCATCAGCATGGTTGCGCCCTCCACGGCGATGGCCCGCCAGACGTGGATGCCGTCCCGGTGCCAGGGTATGGAGACGGCGCCCACCGTAGCCCCCAGGCTCTCGAAGGATCGAGCGGCGTTCTCGACCGCCTGGTCAACGTCCGCCTCCGACTCGGCCAGGCCAAAACCTTCCGGCACGATGCCGATGCGGAGGCCGGACACGTCGCCGGTCAACGCCTGGGTGTACGCTTGCCCGGATAGTCCGGCCTTCTGCCGGGGGTCCAGCCCATCAGGGCCGGCGATGGCTTCCAGCAACAGGGCCACGTCGGCGGCCGTGCGGGCCATGGGGCCGGTGTGGTCCAGGGTCAGTTCGATGGGGAAGACGCCGGTGTAAGGCACCAGTCCGTAGGTGGGCTTGAGCCCGTAGATGCCGCACCAACTGGCGGGTATGCGGATCGACCCGCCCTGGTCGCCGCCGATGGCCATGTCCACCTCGCCGGCGGCCACCAGCGCTGCGCTTCCGCTGGACGATCCGCCCGCCGTGCGCGCAGGGTCATGGGGGTTGCGCACCGGCCCGGTGTCCGAGGTGTGGCTGCCGCCCGAGAAACACAGGCTCTCACACACGGCTTTGCCCCGAATAGAGCCGCCGGCGTCCAGGATGCGGGTGACGATGGTGGCGTCCACATCGGGGACGTAGCCTTCGAGGACGCCGGTGCCGTTCATCATGGGAACGCCGGCGACGCACACGTTGTCCTTGATGGCCACGCTCTTGCCGGAGAGAAGCCCGCCCTGCGGGCCGGTGATGTCGCAGCGCCAGTACCAGGCTCCCAGCGGGTTGTCCTCCGGTTGGGGTCTCGCGCCCGGAGAGCGCGGGTATTTGACCGGCAGGCTGGGCGCGGTGAGTTGATCCAGCCGGGCGTAGGAGTCCAGGATGGGCTGGCTCAGCTCGATGTAGGAATCGACGTCGGCCGGTGAGGGGTTCAGCTTGTAGGCGTCGGCGATGCGGAAAATCTCTTCGACAGTGGGTTGCCTTACCGCCATGGTGTAACCTCCGGTTTATTCTTGACCACGATTAGGGACTATACTACGCCCGGAGAAATCTGACCCAAACACCGCTACCAGTTCAGTAAAATCCCCATCAACCTCACGCGTACCCACTTCGCCTAAAACTGTCATTGCGAGCGCAGCGCGGCAATCTCCTTGGGGCGAGGGACGCGGCTTGCGGGAACGAGATAGCCACGTCGCTACGCTCCTCGCGATGACAAAATGGGTACGCGTGAGCGCCGGGAGACGAACCAGATGCAACGTCACGACCCCAAAGCGCTGCATATAGCGAAAGCAGTGCAGCAACGTGAGCAGCCCGAACTCGTCATCCTCTTCGGCTCCCGCGCTCGGGGTGATCACGAGGAACTGCTGTCGGATATCGACGTTATGCTGGTGCAGGCTACCGAACCTGACGACGCCATCCAAAAGGCCGCCGCCGCCGCCGCCGCCCGGGTCGCCTGGGAGACCTATGGATGGGAAGTGCCGGTGGAACTGGTGTGGAGAACCATCGATGAGTTCCGGCACAACCGGCGCTACGTCAACAGCGTCGAGACCCAAGCCGTAAAGGACGGAATAATCATGCCCCGGGATCCGAACCAGTACGGCTCGTCAGAATACGAAGACGAGGACACCGAATCCTCCTACGACTGGGAGAACTACGAAATACTCATCGAAAGGGCAGAAGCGCACCTGTCCGCCTTCCAGTCGCTGGCAAGCAACGACCAGCCCGATTTTCCAATCGGACAACAGGCCCACTTCGCGCTGGAGTGCGGATTGAAAGCCCTGTTGGAAGCGCGAAAGATTCCATACGGCTACAACCACAGCATGGCGGACCTGCTGGGCACGCTGCGGCACTTCCACCCCGAAATGCAGAACTTCCGCTTGTCCATAGCCCCCGACGTCTACGCGGAGTATGCTGGGCGACGCGGCTACCGATCACGACGGCAACCGCGTCTGACCGACCAGCCGGACTACCTGGAAAAGACCGTCGCCGACGCCCGGTTCCTGATTGAGCAGGCCAAAGCCGCGAGAGAAGAAGCCGGCTGAAAACCGGCCGCCTGAACCGAGAAACAAATATCCCAATTACGGAGGCCAATCATGCCAGTCAAAGGGACCACGATGACCAGTTACCGCCCACTGATGCAGGGAGTCAACGGAATGGTTGCCGCCAGCCACCCCAGCGCGGCCATGGCCGGCCTGGAAGTGCTGAAACGGGGCGGCAATGCCATCGACGCCGGCGTGGCCGTGGGCCTGGCGCTGAATGTGGTGCATGTCGACGATTGCAGTTTCCTGGGCGTTGCGCCCACGGTCATCTACCTGGCCGACCGCAAGGAGGTTGTCACCGTCGATGGGCTCGGGGTCTGGCCCAAAGCTGCGTCGGTCGATTACTTCCACAAGCACCACGGCGGCAGGATCCCAGCCGGCGTGCTCTCCTCCCTTACCCCGGCTGCCGCCGACTCGTGGATTACCTCTCTGTCCAAATTCGGCACCATGACCTTCGGGGAGGTGGCCAGCGCGGCCATCGACCTGGCCGGAAACGGGTTCCCCATGTTCCGCTACCTGGCCGGGCGGTTCAAGACGGCCTACGACCAGTACAACGCCTACCCGTCAACGGCCGAGATCTACCTGCCCGGCGGCCGCGCCCCCAAGCAGGGCGAGATGTTCTACCAGAAGGACCTGGCCGGCACACTCTCTAAACTGGCGGACATCGAGGCTTCCAACGCGGGCAAGGGCCGGGAAGCGGCAATGAAGGCGGCCCGGGACTATATCTACACCGGCGAACTGGCGCACAAGATTGTCGCTTTCAACCAGGAGATGGGCGGCCTGCTCACGGAAGAAGACCTGGCCGCCTACCACGTGCAGGTTGCTCCGCCGGTGACGGTGAATTACAAGGGATACGACGTGTACAGCACCGGGCCTTGGGGGCAGGGGCCGACGTTCCCCCAAGCCCTCAAGATCCTGGAAGGATTCGATCTGGCGTCCATGGGCCATAACTCGACCCAGTACATTCACACGGTGAGCCAGGCCCTGAACCTGGCCTTCGCCGACCGGGAGCAGTACGTGGGCGATCCCGACTTCGTGGACGTGCCGCTCAAGGAAATGTTCTCCGAGGAGTACCTGACCAAGCGCCGCGCCCTGATCGACCCCGACCTGGCCTGGCCGGGCACGCCGCCGGCGGGCGACCCGCGCAAGGGGAAAGCGACCGTCAACGGCGCGCCGCAGTCACCCCGGGAGGCGGCAACGCCGGTCGCCACCGCCGGCGTCAGCGGCGGCGGGACATCGTACTTCGCCGTTATCGACCGGGATGGCAACATCTTTTCCTGCACGCCCAGCGAGGGCACCAAGAACGGCGGGCCGATCATCCCCGGAACCGGCCTCGCTTTCTCCCTGCGCGGCACCCAGTCGAAGCTGAACGAAGATCATCCGGCATCGGTGGTCGGGGGCAAACGGCCTCGGCTCACCCCGGCGCCGGCGTTGGTGCTGCGGGACGGAGAGTCGGTCATGGCATTGGGCGCCCACGGCGGCGACCACATCCCCCAGGGCACGCTGCAACTGTTGCTGAATGTCCTGGAGTTCGGCCTTGACTCGCAGGAAGCCGTCGAGGAACCCCGCTTCTATAGCTACAACTTCCCCAGCTCCAACTGGGCGTCAAGGTACGATCCGGGAATGCTACGCCTGGAAGGCCGCATTTCTGACGACGTGGCCGAGGGCCTGCGACGCAAGGGCCACACCATTGAGCAGTACCCGGAATGGTGGGAAGGTTCCGCCCTGTATTGCGTCATCACCCGCAACCCGGAGACCGGCGTGCTCCAGGGCGGCGCGGACCCCCGCTGCGAGGCCTACGCCGTGGGCTTCTGATCGCCGCCACGCGAAACCTGGAGGGGCAACGGCGCCAGGAACGTTGCCCCGAAATAATTTATCGGCCCACCACTGCTGCGGCGCCGGCTTCGATTGCCTGCTCCCATTCGTCCAGGTCGAAGAAATGGGGGCCGGCGCCGCCGTGGTAGGCCACCTTGCCATCGACGTCCACCGGGTACAGGCGTTCCGGCGCCGCGCCGTAGGCTTCGTCGATGGCGTTGTCCATTTCCTCGATGATGATGGGGAGGCCGATCTGCAAGTCGATGCTGCACGATTGGGCGACCGATTCCCGTTCGTCGTAGCTCCGGTGCTGGCTGAACAGCACGCCTTCCTGGACGTTGCTTTCCACCTGCCAGCCGTCGGTTGGATGGGCTTCCTGGACGTAAACGACGAAGAACTCCACGCTTTCCCGATGGGCCTGGTAGATCCGGGTCATGCGCTCCGACTGAGCGCGGAAGGGCGGTCAAGTGTAGCTGCCGAATGCCAGCGCCACCGGCCGCCGGCCGCGAAAATCGGACAGGCGCACCCGATCATCGGACCCCAACCGTTTGAGATCGAAGTCCGGGGCAACCTCGCCGACGTTGGGGCCGGTCTCGTCCCGTACCAGGATGGCTTCCAGGGCCGCGCGGACCTCTGTCGGCAGGTTCTCGTGCCGTCCCGCCAGCAATTCCCGCGCTGAAGAGTGCCCCCGGCTGCTCGCGGAACCCCGGCGCGATGCCCGCGCCTCCTTGATGCCGTCGACAATCCGCCGGAGTTGCTGACGGTGCTCGTCGCTCAGCCCGCTGATTGCGCGGTCGCGCTGCGCCTTTAGCATATTCGCCTCCACGAGGAATTGGGGATGCAGCAACGCCTACCGGCTTCCCACCGCCGCCGCGCTCAGTTCGCGAATGGCGTCCACCGTTTCCGGGCCGGCCGGCTCGCCCATCTGCACATCCTTGACCGCCTCGTAAGACCGCAGCACGTCCGCCATGACCGCGTCGTCGGACTGGTCAATGTCGATGGGGATGCCGACCTGCGCCCACGACGTGTAGCCGGTCAGCCAGAACACCTCGGTGGGGTTGTTCTCCGGATCCCGGAAGTAGCAGCCGATGGCGCTGGCGTGGCTGACGATGCGGTCCAGCTGGTATCCGCGTTCGTGGATGCACCGCTTGAAATCGCGCAGGTCATCCAGGGATTCCACACGCATCGAAATCTGCTGGATCCAGTGCGGGTCGTCCAGCGAGGGCCGTCCGTTGATCAGGGCGATCTCGTGATCGCAGCTTTCGGGATCCGCGCTGTAAAAGGCGCCCAGCGGGCCGACCTTGGTCCGCTGCATTCCCATGAAATTCTCGTAGAAGTCCATCATGAGTTCGAGGTCATGAACGTAGAAGCCGATATGACCGAGGCCCGTAACTTTCGCCGACATGTTCAACTCCTCAAATGATTGGCATGTGGGCGCATTATGCGCTTTCCCCGGTTCCCGTGTCGACCTGGCTGGGACATGCTGCATAGCGAGCGTTATTCCCGCGCGCCGAGCGTGTCTTGCCCGCCAACCCGGACTGGTGTTACAAACATCCTATGACCGGGCAGGTTCTTTCATCTTAGTCATGACAGCGAGGTGTCACCGTGGCCGAAAATTCGCACAGCATCGTACAGGACGCCATCGACGTCGCCATCGGAGAGCGCGGGGAAATCGGGGTGCAGGTTGCCGCCTACCTGGACAGCGAACTGGTGGTTGACCAGTGGGGCGGCCTGGCCGACGAGACCACCGGCCGGGAAGTGGACGGGGACACCCTGTTCCCGGTGTTTTCCAACGTCAAGGCGGTGACTGCCACCGCGCTCCATATCCAGGCTGAGCGAGGACTGGTGGACTACTACCAGCCGGTGGCGAAGTACTGGCCGGAGTTCGGAAAGTACGGCAAGGATAAGGGCACGGTGTTCGACGCGCTGACCCACCGCATCGGCGTTCCACTGATGCCGGTGGGAGTTACGCCGGAGCTGATGTGCGACTGGGACTGGATGGTGGGCCAACTGGCGGAGATGCACCCGCTCTTCGAGCCCGGCACCCGCAGTGGATACATGGCCTATACCTTCGGCTGGGTAGTGGGCGAGGTGGTGCGCCGCACCGACCCCAAGCGCCGGGCCTTTGGCCAGTTCATCCAGGAAGAGATCTGCCAACCCCTGGGCATCACCGACCTGTGGGCCGGTATCCCGCCCGAGGCGGAGCCCCGCGTGGCCAAGCTCACCAACGTGCCGCCGCTCGGTCCCGGCGCGCCGGGCCTGCCCCCGGACTCGCTCCGGTTCCGCGCCACTCCGCCGGAGGTGGGAACCACTCAGGAGGTGTTTGGTCGTTCCGACGTGCGCCAGGCCTGCATCCCCGGAGCGCAGGGGATCATGACCGCACGCAGCCAGGCGCGGTTCTGGGCCATGCTGGCCAACGGCGGCGAACTGGACGGTGTGCGCCTGCTATCCGAGAATCGTGTGCGGACCTTCCACGTTCCCCGTCCGCCCAGCGACTACGATCCGGTGCACGGACGGCCGCATCACGGCACCATCGGCGGCTTTCACTTTGCCGGCAGCCCAGGCATGGGCGCCATGGGCAATAGCTCGCTGGCATTCGGCCACAACGGCGCCGGCGGTTCGATAGGTTGGGCTGACCCGCAGCATCGGCTGGCGGTTGCCATCCATCACAACCGCATGGTGCCCCACGGCCCGCCGGAAGAGAGCCCGCTGACGCCCATCGGCGCGGCCGTAAGGAAGGCCCTGGGAATACCCGAGTAACGTCGCCTTTAGTCCGGTACCCGGACCAACTTCTGCATGGAGCGGAGCTCCCGGGGCGGGTCCATGTGCCGGCCGTAGTCGGTCCAGGACACCTCGGCCACGTACAGGTCGCCGTGGGAGTCGATGGCGATGCCGTGCGGGGAATAGAACCGGCCGGACTGGTCGCCGTAGCTCTCTCGCCCGACCCGGGCCAGCACCTTGCCTTTGGTGTTCATCACCGTGACGCGGGGGCCGAGGTCGGTGCCGATGTCGTTGGTGCCGATCCCGCAGAAGTATTCGCCGATGTAGATCAGTTCCTCGCCGGAACGGTCGTCGATGCAGATGGCGGCGGCGCGGGAGAGGTTGCCCCACTGGGTCTCGTACTTGCCCTCGGAGCTGAAGACCTGGATGCGATGGTTCTCGCGGTCGGCGACGTACACCCAGCCGTCGTTGTCCACGATTACGTTGTGGACGATGTTGAACTGGCCGTCGCCCGTGCCGGATTCGCCCCACGAGAAGAGCAGCCGGCCGTCGGGGGTGTACTTGTGCACCCTGGCGTTGGAATAGCCGTCGGCCACGTAGAACTCGCCCGTGCGCCGGTCGAAGGCCACGTGGGCGGGAACGCAGAAGGGATCGCCGCTCATCTTGGGGCTCGGCTGGTAGGGCGTCCCCAGGGTCATCAGCAGCTTGCCCTCGGGAGTGAACCGGCGGACGGTGCTGTCACCGTTGTCCACGCAGAAGACGGTGTCGTCCGGGGCGATGGTCACGCCGTGAGGGTTGGCGAATACTCCCTCGCCCCAGGTGCGCAGCACGTTGCCGTCGGTGTCAAATACAATCATCGGGATGGTGCCGCGATTGAACACGTAAACCTGATCCCTGGAGTCGACAGCGACCGAAGTGCCCTCCTTGTACACGCACCCATCCGGGAGATGGCCCCAGTTCTCTCCCGACACCCGGTAGTGGAAGCCGTTCTCACCGATCACAACCGGCCCGCTACTGCCGCCTTCGGCGCCGTGGCCCTCGGTGCGCAGGCCGTATTCCCAGTCCTGTTCCTTATCGACCATCAGTCTGACCTCCTCGATTCCGCGGCATCCGGCGCCTGAGCGTACCGGAATATACCACGGCCCGCGCCCGGCGCCAGGCCGCGCAAGTGTTCAGCACCCAGGAGGTTGTCATTGCGAGGAGCGACGCGGCAATCCCGTTGGTGCAACGACGATCCTGACCGCAACGAGATTGCCACGCTGCGCTCGCAATGACCAACTGGCACGCATGCATCCGGGTAACTGTTCAGAATTCAGGGGGTTGTCATTGCGAGACGCTGGCGCCGTGGCAATCTCGACGCCGTGGCGGCAACGTCTGGGCCAAAGACTCCCCTACGCCAACGAGATTGCCGCCCCCCGTATCAAGTACAGGGTCGCAATGACGCTTTCCCCGCAAGTCTGTACAGTTGCTAGGCCGCGGGTCTGAGGTTCGCGGGCAGGTGCGTTTCCCAGTCGGGGATTTGCCGTACCCGCGGCGAAGGCAGCAGCCAGGACTGGATGAGCGCCATGGTGCTGAACCCCAGGGACATCAGCAGCGGCGCCAGGTAGGTTCCCGTGAAGTCCCACAGGAGCCCGGCGCACACCGGCGCCAACCCCATGCCGAGGCCGCTGCCCAGGCTTTGCCATCCGTAGAGACTGCCCTGGGGGACGTTGCCGTAATACTGGCGATTGGCGATGGGGAACGTGGGCACTTCGGTGCTCTGGCCGATGCCGAAGAGGATCGCGAATACGTAGTAAGCCCAGATATCATTGCTGAAGAGGATGAGAAACAGCGGGAAGACCTGGAGGGCCATCCCCACGACCCAGACCACCCGGCAGCCCCACTGTTCCGCGACGACGGGCACGGCGCCCCGGGCGATCACGCCGACAGTTTGCTGGGCGGCCAGCACGCCGACGGCCGCTTCCAGGGACACGCCGCGGTCCACGGCAATGGCCACGATCAACACGTTGATGATCTGGTGGCCCATGCACCCCCAGTAGTGGATGCCGATGAGGTTCCAGAAGGTGGTGGTGCGCCGGGCCTGCTGGATGAATACCTTCGACCTTATCTTGGTGGTCTCGTCCCTCCGGGGCCTCTGGATGGGTTCATCCCCAAGATCGCCGAAGGGGCGTATGCCGATGTGCGCCGGTGAATTGTAGAAGAACTTGACCAATACCAGCAGCAGCGCTCCGCCGATTATTCCCGGAAGCCAGAAAATCCACAGAATTCCCAGCTGGTTGAAGGCCGCGCCGATCAGGAACAGGAACGCGACCACCCCGATTCCCTGGAACGACCAGACGACCCCCCATGGCGATGCCCAGGCGCCGCCGGAACCACAGGGTGATGCCGGACACCGGCAACACGGTGAAGATGGTCGAGGCCACGCCCAGGATTACGCCGAAGTAGAGGTAGAACTGCCAGAGGCTGTTCATGATGCCGGTCAGCAGCATACCGATGATGAACAGCACGGCTCCGACCAGCAGGAACCAGCGCACGCCGTAACGGTCCCCCAGCCAGCCCACGTAGGGGCTCGCCAGCCCGAAGATTATCCACTGGAGGCTGAACGCCAGGCTGATGGCCCCGTAGCTCCAGCCGAATCCTGCGGCCGGGTCGCTGAGGTGAGGCACCAGGGCCGCCGCCGCAAACCGCACCGAAGAGGTGATGAACCCCATCATCGCAGCGATGGCCACAATGATCCAGGCGTAATGAATGCGGTTTCTCAGGTGCATAGGTGCGGCAGGCCGGCGAAGAAAGTGGCATTGTACCCGAAACCGTTCCCGAATGCAGGGCAGGAACAATTTGGTAACTGTTCAGAATTCAGGAGGTTGTCATTGCGAGCGCAGCGCGGCAATCTCGTCGGCGCCGGGGAGTCCTTCAGGGCAGGGCGTTGCCGCTATGGCGTCGAGATTGCCACGGCGCAAGCGCCTCGCAATGACACTTCCCCCACAAGTCTGAACAGTTACACAATTTGCATGGATACACCGGAGAACGGGATGGTGTGAGTTGGATGATGGGAGCCGGCAGCGCGCAGCGCGTCAATCAAATCCTGTATATCCGGCGCCTCCATGCAAGATTACCCCCGCGGCCGTTTCAAGCGGGCAAGCGTGAGGCGATCCCGCGAATTGCCACCTCTCCCCGGCGTGGTTACAATGCCCCAATTGCGGATGCCGGGTTTGGCTCCCCCCATCCCGACGACTTCCGCTTTGGCGAACAACTACCCCGTCCTTATTCCCGGCGATGGAGAGTGATTCAGTTTGAATACCGGCGTTTCAGACCTGAGGACCTACCTGCGGGAGCAGTACCACTACGCCTGGCTCGTGGTCGGGATGGGCACCATGCTCCGGGTCACCGCCAATTTCGTCAGCCAGGCCTTCTCCGTCATCCTCGTCCTCCTCCAGACCGACTTCGCCTGGGGCGTCACTGCCATCGTCCTGGCCCAGGTTTTTCGCAGCCTCGCCAGCGCCCTCCTTTCGCCCGCCTCCGGATGGGTCGGCGACCGCTACGGCGCGCGCAAGTCACTGTTTGTCGCGGCCGCCCTCTACGTAGTCGGGATGCTCCTCCTCAGCACGGTGGAGCAGATCTGGCAGCTTTACATCTACTACAGCCTGCTGCTGGGGTTGGCTCAAGCCCTCTTCACCGTCAATATCCCCACCACCGTCGCTGCCTGGTTCAAGCGGAAGCTGGGCGTCGCCGTCGGCATCCAGCAGTCCATCGGAGGCATGGGCGCGTCGGTCACCGCCCCGGCCCTGGCGCTGCTGGTGGCCCTGACCGGATGGCAGGTCGGGTTCTGGATAATCGCCGCCGTGGGCGGAGTGATCCTGTTCTCCCTGCTGTTCTTCTTCCACAGCGACCCGGCCGACCGCGGGATGAAGCCTCTGGGAGCCACCGACGACGACCCGGCCCCGGCGCCAACGAATACCGCAACCGCCAAGCTGCGCAGCAAGGTCTTCCTGCAACACGCCCGCCGCACGCGAGCATTCTGGAACCTGCCCTTCATCCACTTCCTCGGCTGCATGGGCCACGCCATCGTCATCTGGCACGTCGTGTTCTTCGCCACCGAGCAGGGATTGTCCCTGACCGCGGCGGCCTGGACCGTCGCCATCTACACCATGGCCAGCGTCAGCAGCCGCCTGTTCATTCCCATCCTCGCCGACCGGTGGGGCGCCAAGGTCACGATGATCCTGCCCTACTTCCTGCAAGGCGTCACGGTGATAATGCTCTTCTGGGCCCAGAGCGCATGGGAGTTCTACCTCTTCGCGGTTCTCTTCGGCATCGGCTTCGGCGGGGAGATGTCCGCCTTCCTCATCGCCAACCGCCAGTACTATGGCATGGGGCCGGTGCGGTCGATTTTCGGATTCCAGCACCTGGGCTCCGGTTTCGGCATGGCCTTGGGAGGACTGGTTGGCGGCGTGGTTTACGACTTCCGCAATGCCGAAGCTCCAGTGCGGTACCTGGGCTTCATCGACGTCGGGGGAGGCTCCTACGACCTCGCCTGGACCATCTCCATTGCCGCCAGTCTCGCGGGGGTCTTCTTCATACTGCTGCTGGAGTCATCCTCCCGCGTCCTCATCCCCGACTGGGAAGAATCCCTGCCTCGGGAGGGACAAACCTCGCCGGCGTCTTCGTGACCGGCAGACCAGGACGATTGCAAACCGGGTTCTGGCAACTGTTCAGAGTTGCGGGAAGTGTCATTGCCAGCGCAGCGCGGTAATCCCGTTGGCACAAGGGGGCCTTCGGGGGAGACGTCGCTACTACGGCGTCGAGATTGCCACGGCGCAAGCGCCTCGCAATGACAACCTCCTGAATTCTGAACAGTTGCAAGTTCTGCCGCAACTGCAATGGCGAGCGATTTCGGCGGTACAATAGCGACGTCAGCCGATGAGTACGCATCCACACGACAAGGAGGCCAGAAACATGACGACCGTAGGAAGCGGCAATTACACCTACGAAGTGGTGGAAAACTGGGCCAGGCTGCCCGAGGGCGATACCTTCGCCATGGTCAGCGCCATCGCCACCGACTCCCAGGACCGGGTATTCGCCTTCCAGCGCAAGGACCCGCCCATCCTGATTTTCGACCGGGACGGAAACCTGTTGGACAGCTGGGGCAACGGCGCCTTCACTTTCGCCCACGGCATCTACATCGACGACGAAGACACGGTGTACCTGACCGACCGGGACAACTCGGTCTGCCTGGTGTACACCATCGACGGCAAGCCAATCCAGATGCTGGGGCGCCACGGCGTGCACTCGGACACCGGCTGCGAAAACCCGGGCGACCTTTGCCCCCGGTCCGCCGGGCCCTTCAACTACCCGGCGGAATTGGTCCCATCGCCATCGGGCGACTTGTACGTGGCCGACGGCTATCGCAACGCCCGCGTCCACCGGTTCAGCTGGGATGGTCAGCTCAAGCGGTCCTGGGGAGAGCCGGGGAAGACCGAGGCGGGGCACTTCCACCTGCCCCACAGCCTGCTGATCCATAACGACACCATCTTCCTGTGCGACCGGGAAAACCACCGGATGCAACTCTTCAGCCTGGACGGCGAGTTCATCACGATCTGGGACGACATCCAGCGGCCCATGGACATCTCGGCGGACAGCAACGGGAACCTGGTGGTCAGCGAGGGCAGCGTCAACGACTCGTCGGCACGGGTCAGCGTGCTGGACACGTCGGGGAACGTGCTATCGCGCTTCGATTGCCGCGGCCCCGGCCACGGCAGTTGGGTCGACTCCCGGGGCGACATCTACGTCGGCCTCAGCGACGGCACCGGGATCGACAAGTTCGTGCGACAGGGCTAGATCAGTCGAGATCCGCAGCAACACATCGGCCGGAGCGGAATGCTCCGGCCGATTTTCCATGCCGTGACGGCAGGCGTTCTCACGCGTACCCATTCGTCATCGTGGAGCGCAGCGACGTGGCGATCTCGTTCCCGCACGCAGCGCTCCTTTGCCCCAACGAGATTGCCGCGCTTCACTCGCGATGACGGTTCAGGCGAAGTGGGCACGCATGAGAGCAGGTGTTGCTCAGTCGGCGGCGGCGACCGTTGACTTCGCGGCCTGCTTTTCCATGAAGTCCTTGATGGCGTCGGCGTATTCCGCCCGGGGGAACTGCTCGCCGTTGGGAACCTTCATGCCGTCGCAGAAAATCTCCAGCCGGTTGCCGTCCGGGTCGAGGAAATAGAAGGACCGGCTGCCGCTGCCCTCCAGGTTCCCGCCGGCTTCGATGCCGTGGGTCAGCGGGCCGCTGACGATTTCCGCCCCGTGGGTGTGGATGTGGGCCAGGGCCCGCATGAACTCGTCGCGGTTTTCCACCTCGAAGGCCACCTGCTGGACCAGGCGGGCGCGCCCCGGAATATTCTCGGAAACGTCCACGCCTTCGGGAGCGCTGGCGATGACGAAATCGTGGTGGGTCTCGTCGAACCGCAGGAAAGCCGTCTCGGCCCCGTCGGGTCGGCGGCGGCGGGAAGTGACCTTGCAGCCCAGCACCCTGGTGTAAAACTCGAAAGACCGTTCAAAATCGGAAACCAGAATCCCCACGTGTCCGACGCGCTTGATCTGAATGCCCATGACGATTTCCTCCTGCCAAAAGCTTGTTCAGCTCCGCGAAAGCTACAGATTTTTCCTGCGGCCACCGGATACTGAGTGGTTTGGCCCCGATTATATGCGCTGGAGGAACAATCGTCTGCAATCCTCGCCGTGTCGTGGGCGGAGGCGAGAGGACGCCTAGAGCCCACCGGCGGCGGGCGCCTGAAAACGCCCCGGCATCGCATCAGATGCCGAGGCGTGCGTTTGACATTTTCGTCGAATACTCAGGCGGTGATTTCGCCTGGGCGTCGACAACCGGAGAGACTAATCGGCGCTGATGCCCAACTCCGTCCGCAGATCCCGGATGGTCTCGGCGCGGCTGCGGGTCGGGGGACGCACCCGCATACCGATGGGCTCGTTCTCCACCTCCGGCACCACCTTGATGGCGACGAACACCGGGCCGGTTGCCTGCATTATTTCTTCCACGTTGGTGGCGAATTCTTCCAGGTCGTCGAAGCTGTAGGCAGAGGAATAACCGGATTCCTTGGCCATGCCGGCGTAGTTGATCTCCTGCGCGTTGGGAACGGGCTGCCCGCCGGTGGTGGCGTAGCACTCGTTGTCCAACACGATGTGGCAGAAGTTTTCCGGCTTCATGCCGGCGATGGTGGCCAGGATCCCCAGGTTCATCAGCAGCGCGCCCTCGGAATCGAACAGCACGACCTTTTCATCAGGCAGACCCAAAGCCAGCCCCAGGGCTGCCGAGGTGGTCTGCCCCATGGCGCCGCCCATGTTCAGGTCGCGGTTTTCGTTGGTGGTGAATTCGCGCCAGTGGCGACCGGAAGTGCCGGTGGGGATCACGATGGCATCGCCCCGGTGTTCCTGGAAGACTCGGAATACGTCCGCGGATTGAATCATACTTTGCCTCCGTTGGCTGGGTCTTTCTTGCTCCGTACCCGCCTGGTCCCAGGAACCTTTGCGGCACATGGTCATGCGCCGACGGAGCAATCGATTTTGGCGTGTGGCTGACCGTCTAGCGGTTGAAGCCGTGGTATTCGTCACCGACGAGGATGGCGACCGGCCGCTTGGTGGCCCGGGCCTCCTCGAAGGCAGTGGAGATGCGCGTGCTGTCGGCGTCCTGCTCCACCAGGTAGTAGTTGATGCGGAAGGCGTTCAGGAACGGCTCCGTATAGGTGGCCGCCGAGTCGGTGATGATGCCGTGGCGGTTCCAGCCACGATAGCCCACCACCATTACCAGCGGGAACCCGGCGTCCAGGACCATGCCCCGAATCGAGTCGCCTGATTCCATCATGCCCGTGTTCTGGATCAGCACCACCGGGGTCTTGCCGGCCACCAGCAAACCAAGGGCGATGCCAAAAGTCTCGCCTTCCCGGGAGGTGGGGACGATCTCCAGCCCGTCCTGCTCCTTCATCAACTCGTACAGGTAGTTGGTTTCGCTGTCGGGTATGGTCACCACGTGGGTGACGCCGTTCTTCTCGAACTCCTCTACCATAGCCTCGGGGCTCAGCACCGCTGCCTGTTGTGTAACCATGAAAGTCCTCCTAACGTACTCAGTGGACCAACAGTCACGGTTTCCGCTGCCTGGGCAAAGACCCGTTCCTGCTGTGAAACTCCGCCGATTATAGTAACCCATATCGAGGGGGTCAATTTTGGATGCGCCGGTTTTCTACGGGTTGACCCGTCCTTGCGGGAAACGCGATTGGCCGGCTCATTCGTGGAGCCGGGTCGCTTGGTTGTATGCTACCGGCCCTCGCGCAGCCGGAGAATCTGGTCCTCGAGCTCCCGTACCCGCGCCTCGGCAGTTTCAGCGCGTGCCTCGGCGCTTTGGGCGCGGGTCGTTTGAGTTTGGAGGGTCGGGATGTGGTCTCCGGTGGCGGGGTCATGCCAGCCCAGGTAGCCATCCCCGGCCCTCAGGTCCAGGTTGAGCATGGCGCTGCAGCCCTGGAACACGCCGGGACCGATTTCGCTTACCTCGATGGGTTCGTATCCGCCTTGCGTCAGCCGGTAGCCGGCGAGGGTGAACCCATAGAATTCCGCCTCGACGTCGAACAGCCAGTACTCGACCACTTCCAGCCGCTCGTAGTAATCCTTCTTCGCTCCCAGGTCCTCGGCGGCGCTTCTGCGTGAGGCCACCTCCAGGATGAAGTCCGGCGGCTTGCCCTGTTGGGATACGATGTAGCCGTTGCTTGCCCGGTAAGCGGCGGGATCCGCGCCGAATGCCACCAGCAGGTCGGGATAGCGGCTCTCTCCGGCCACGTAGGACGGGCCGGGCACAATGTAATGCTCGGCGCTGACGATCGTGGTTTCGGGATTGCCCAGGTACTGGATTATATTGGCGATTGCACCGTGCTGGTGAAGGTTGTCGACGCTGGTCATGTCGTCAGGGTGCTTCTCCGGGATGTCTGGTAGGCGGAAGGACGCGGCCGGACCCGGCGGTTTGGTGGGTCGTACTGTGGTCATGCTGAACCTCGACGGGCTGTGATAAGCGCGGCCGGGCGGCGATGCGGTAGTAGCGCTGGTGGAAAAGATCATACCACTGCGGTAGTTGCCGTGGCAGTCGGCAGCGAATGGGCCACGCGCCGCGGATAGCCGGCGGTTGACCGCTCATACCCGCGATGTTAGCGTGCGCGTAATCGACCAAGCCAATTTTCAGACAAACAAGGGGAAGGTCCGGACATGGCGGGAGCGCTGGAACACATTCGGGTAATCGACTTCGGGCAATATATCTCCGGGCCGCTGGCCGGGATGCTGCTGGCGGACCAGGGCGCCGACGTGGTGCGGGTTGACCCGCCCGGCGGGCCCCGCTGGCAGACCCCGGCCAACTCAACCTGGAACCGGGGCAAGCGGAGCATCACCCTGGACCTCAAGCGGGCGGAGGATGTGGACATTGCCCGTTCGCTCATCCAAAGCGCCGACGTGGTGGTGGAGAACTTCCGGCCCGGGACCATGGAACGGTTGGGATTGGGACCCGAGGAGATGACTCGGGCCAACCCCAGCCTGATTTACTGCTCCATTCCAGGATTCGCGTCGGACGATCCCCGGGCGGCCATGCCGGCCTACGAGGGAGTTGTGGGCGCAGCGGCGGCTACCTTCCGTCCACCCAACCCCGATAGCCCGCGTCCGGTTTACACGGCCATCCCCATCGCCTCGGTGTACGGGGCCTTCCAGTCGGTGGTGGCCATCACGGTCGCGCTGAACGCCCGGGAGCGTGATGGCGTGGGGCAGCGGATCGAAGTACCGCTGTTCGACAGCATGTTCCAGTCCATCGGGCGGTTCGGAGTGAGGGTGCACAACGCTCCGCCAGCGACACCGACGCTGCAAGAGTTGTGGGGCGGCATCTTCCGGTGCAGCGACGGCGAGTACGTGCGCTTTGGCGGCTCCGGCAACCAGAACTTCCGGCAGTTCGTCGAGGCCGCCGGGATTGTTTCGTGGGATGACGAGGGCCTAACCGACTTCGACCGACCCATCGACGGCCCCCAATTCCGCGCCGAGGCCCAGCAGCGGATTGAGGAACTATTCCTGTCTCGCACCGCGCAGGAATGGGAGGACCTGATCGCCGAAGCCGGCAGCGAGGGGGCGGTCTGCCGCACCAGCGCTGAGTGGTTCGACCATCCCCACGCCCGCGCTTCTGAGATGGCGGTGGAGGTGAACGATCCCGCCTACGGCAAGATGCTCCAGCCGGGGGTCAACGCCCGCATGTCCTTGACACCGGGCCGGGTGCGCGGCCCGGCGCCCGCGCCCGGCCAGCATCGGGAAGAGATCCTCGCGGAGCTGAAGCCCCGACCTGCCGCTGCGGCGTCGGCGCCCCAGGACATCATGCGTGCCGCCCTTGACGGGGTGAAGGTGCTGGACCTGTGCATCATCCTGGCCGGCCCGACCATGGGCCGGACCCTCTCCGAGTACGGGGCCAACGTCATCAAGATTGACAACCCCCGCCGCGGCTCCACCGTGGCGCGGCATAATGACATCAACCGGGGCAAGCGCAGCATCCTGCTGGACCTGAAATCCGAAGCGGGCCGCGACGTATTCTGGAAGCTTCTGGAGGATGCCGACGTGGTGGCCCAGAACTATCGCGCCGGCCGGCTGGAAGCGCTGGGCCTGGGTTACGAAGAGGTGAGGAAGCGCAAGCCCGACATCATCTACGCTTCGTTGAACGCCTACGGGCACGTCGGTCCCTGGGCAGAGCGGCCGGGCCACGAGGGGTTTGCCCAGGCCACCGCCGGGATGACCCGTCGCTTCGGCGGCGATGGAGCGCCCGAGTCGCAGCCCAACCCGGTGAACGATTACGGCACGGGTTTCATGGGCGCCTACGGTGTGGCCCTGGCCCTGCTGCACCGGCAGCGCACCGGCGAAGGCCAGCACATCGACTCGGCCCTGGCCTACACCGCCATGACGCTGCAATCGCCCTTCATGCAGCTCTACGAGGGCAAAGAGTGGAACGAGACCGGCGGGCAGGACGCCCTGGGAACCGGCCCGTTGCATCGCGCCTACCAGGCCAGCGACGGCTGGTTCTTTGTTGGTGCCCCAGAGTCCGCCCTGTCAACGCTGTCCGGTCTGGATGGGTTGTCCGGAATAGACGCGCTGCGGGGAGATGCCCTGGCCTCGTCGCTGGAAGAGCGGTTCCAAGGGAACAGCGTGGCGTTCTGGGTGGAGCGCCTGGCCGCTGCCGGCATCGGCGCGCAGCGGGTCATCACCAACGTCCGCGAGCTGATGACCGACCCCTGGGTGGAGTCCCGCGGACTCAGCCTCACCCGGGAGCACGACGAGTTGGGGCCGGTGACTACCTGCGGTCCCGCGCCGCGCCTGTCGCGCACGCCGGTGCGCCCGGGCATACCTGCTCCCAAGCCCGGTTCCCACGCCCGGGAGATCCTGGAAGAACACGGCCTGGGGAGCCGCTACCAAACCCTGCTGGATTCGGGAGTGATACTGACCGACGGTGTGGCGGCAGGATAGCTATCCTGCCCGTCGCCGGCGTTGGGACGGTACGTTCATCACCACGTTCACCAGCATGGCACAGGTGCCCCAAAAGAGGACGCCCACCGGAGCTGGTTCGCCCCAAGTGCCCTCAGAGGCCCGATTTATGGTGTTTCTGGCCGGTCTGTGGGTCGAAGTGGTGCCGGTTTTCGAGGCACTGTCTGCCGGTGCCGTAAGCTGGTCGATGTCGCTCTCGTCTGGTGTTCGAGCGATTTCGCGCCGGTTTTCCGATAATGGCCTGAAGCGACGTACGTTGTGCCGACGCCCTTGGCACAGGAGCGAAAGAGGATTGACAAGCAACGAAGACCGGCAATATGCTTCAACTACCCTGTTCGGAACCTGCTGGTCGGCCGATATGGAGAATGCCGGTTTATAATCGGAAAAATCCCAGAACGTCCTATCCTCAGCGGAATCAGTTAAAACTGGGAAATCCTGGGTTAGAA
>DAOULH010000089.1:0-89014 GCA_034420475.1 Dehalococcoidia bacterium | reverse complement strand
GCTCCTTGTTTCAGGTTGGTTTTCTGTTTCAAAAACCATTATCCCCGAAGCCGGGAGCACTTTCTTATCCCTTTACCGCACCGACACCCTCATCCTTTCGGTGGATTGGGGGTAAAGGGAACCCGCGTCTCGGTGGCTTTCGTCCTCTACTTGCTGGCCGGCGGGACGAAAGCAGAAGACATCGTGAAGCATTATCCCCACCTGACCCCTGAGGACATACGCGCCTGTTTCCTGTATGCCAGCGAAAACCTGACGGGCGGAACCCACCAATGGAAGTTCGAGGGGAGCTTTCTGGACAGCGACGGCTGGACGCTGGAGGAAGGAGAAGAGGCTCCGACGCTGGAAAGCCTGTTCCGGCACGGGTAAGTCGTGGCGCAGTTCATCCTTGATGAAAATATGCCCCCGGCCATCGCAGTCTTGCTGAACGACCAGGGGCACGATCCCGCGAGGTAGTTTGAGCAGCGGAATCGGAGAACAAAAGTGCCGGGCCATTTTGCCAGCGTCCAGCGATGTTCAGTATAATCGTAAATCATGCTGGACTACCCGCTCATCAAACGCTATTACGAAAGCCTGCAGCAGCTCGTTGCGGTCAGCGGGTCTGATAACGAACTGGTCATAAGGCCGGCTTTCCAGAACTGCCTGGCCGAGTACTGCCGAGCGCATCGGGAGAAACTGACGCTGGTTCCCGAACTGCGCACGCCTGCGGGCGTCATCCCTGACGGTACGGTGAAGGACACGCTGCGGATGGCGCGGGGATATTGGGAGGCCAAGGATTCTCACGACGATCTTGATGCCGAAATTGTGCGCAAATTCAACCTTGGCTACCCCCAGGAGAATATTCTTTTTGAAGACTCTCGAACCGCTGCCTTGATCCAGAGCGGGGAACAGGCGATGCGGGTGGATATGACTCGCCCCGGCGAGCTGCATCGTCTTATCCAGCGATTCCTTGACTACGAACTGCCCCAAATTGGGGAGTTCCGCCAGGCCCGCCAGCAGTTCAAAACCGACCTGCCCTCCGTACTGGAGGATCTCCGCGCTGCTGTGGAAGCTGCCTCTGCCGGAAACGCCAACTATCGCAACGCGGCCGCGGCATTTCTCGCTGTCTGCCACCGCACCATCAGCCCCGAGGTTTCCGACGCCGACGTGAGGGAAATGCTGTTGCAGCATATCCTGACGAAGGACATTTTTCTGGCGATCTTCCGTGAAACTCAGTTCCATCGCTATAACAACATCGCCCGCCAGTTGGACGACCTGGAAGGAACGTTCTTCACCGGCGACGTTCAGCGCCAGGCTATAGACCGCCTGCGCCATTACTACGGAGCCATCGGAAGCGCCGCCTGGGACATTACCGACTACGCCGAAAAGCAGCGGTTCCTGAAGGCAATCTACGAGGACTTTTACCAGGCTTACAACCCGGCCGCCGCCGACCGCCTGGGAGTGGTTTACACGCCCAACGAAGTTGTCGATTTCATCATCCGAGGCGCGGACTACCTGTTCCGGAAGCATTTCGGCAAGACCCTGGCCGACGACAACGTGCGCATTCTGGACCCGGCCACCGGCACGGGAACCTTTGTCACCGGCCTGATTGACTACTTGCCGGCCGAGCGTCTGGAGCACAAGTACCGCAACGAGATCTACGCCAACGAAGTGGCGATCCTGCCCTACTACATCGCCAACCTGAACATTGAGTACCGCTACCGGGAACGCATGGGGAGTTACGTGGAGTTCCCCAACCTGTGCTTTGTGGACACTCTGGACAACATGGACTGGCAGGGGCAGGGCGCCAGCGGCGGCGCGGTGCAGCGGCAGGCGGCCTTCAACCTGGGCGGCCTGTCGGAAGAGAACTGGATACGGGTGCAGGAACAGAACGAACAGCCCATCAGCGTCATCATCGGCAACCCGCCCTACAACGACAGCGCCACGCTGTGGGGCGATGGTGGCGCAAATCGTCAATATCCTGACATTGACCGTCGCATCCGTGATACTTACGTTGAGGAAAGCAGCGCGCAAAAAACGCACCAATATGACATGTACAAGCGATTCATCCGATGGGCGTCGGATCGGCTGGCGGATGATGGAGTAATCGCTTTCATCACCAATCGGGCTTACCTGGACGCTCGGCAGGATGACGGCTTTCGCAAGGTCGCTGGCGATGAGTTCACCGACGTCTATGTTCTCGACCTGGGTTCGGACGTACGCCGCAACCCGAAAATATCCGGCACTACGCACAACGTGTTTGGCATACAAACCGGCGTCGCCATTGGTTTCTTCGTGCGTGACAAGTCCCGGACCGGGCAGTGCAACATCCATTACGCTCACCGTGAAGACGCCGAAACGGCAGCGGACAAACTGATTTACCTGCGTGAGGCTGATATGCAAGACATAGACTTTGACCGGGTTACGCCGGACGAATTCGGGCAGTGGCTCGGGCAGTCCATTCGCCGCTACGAATTCCAGCGCTTGATGCCCCTGGCCAACCGGGAAACCAAGTTTGCCAAAGCAGCCGACGAGGAACGGGCAGTGTTCCGCCTGTTCACCAACGCAGTCAAGTCAAACCGCGATGACTGGGTGTATGACTTTACTGTTGCCAATCTGCGGAACAAGGCTCTTTTCTTTGCGGATACCTATAACCATGCGCTGGAAAACAGGGACGAAACCTTTAACCCTGTTATCAAGTGGAGCCGCGACTTGCGTAATGAGTTTCAGCGTGGCCGGCGCGTCGTGTATAACGATGACAACCGTATCCAATCTCTCTACCGCCCGTTTGTGGTAAAGCATCACTTCGTCGATTTTACGATGAACGACGTTCTTACCAAAAATCATTACGAGATGTTCGGGCCGGATTTGAAACAGCCTAACAAGGTCATCAACTTCTGCGTCAACGGCAAAGACTTCTACGTTATGGCTACCGATAAACCCACCGATTTTCACTTCACCGGCGATACCCAATGCCTCCCCCTCTACCGCTACACGGCAGACGGGGAGCGAGTGAGCAACATCACGGAGTGGGCAGTTCGGGAGATTAACGAGCAACGACGACAGGATTGGGGAGAAGGGTATTGTCGTGAGGTTTTCGGCGAGAAAGGCATCAGCGCCGAGGATATTTTCGCCTACACTTACGGGGTGCTGCACGACGAGTCGTACCGGCATGACTACCGGGCTGACCTGATGCGGGAGTTTCCGAGGCTGCCGCTGTACCATGATTTTGACATCTGGCTGCAATGCGGGCGAGAACTGCTGGACTTGCACCTGGGGTTCGAGGCGGCGGAACCGTATCCGTTGGAACGTCGAGAAAAGGAAAGCCCTTCTATAGGCTCAGGACGAACGGAGAAGGTGATTTTGCGGGCGGACAAGGAGCGCGGCGTCATCACACTGGACGAGCAAACCGCTTTGGCCGGTGTTCCGGCCGACGCCTGGCGTTACCAACTGGGCAACCGCTCTGCCCTGGAATGGGTGCTGGACCAGTACAAGGAACGCAAGCCCCGCGACCCGACCATCCGAGAGCGGTTTAACGCCTACCGCTTTGCCGACCACAAAGAGCAGGTGATTGACCTGCTGCAGCGGGTCTGCACGGTCAGCATGGGTACGATGGACGTAGTGGGCGACATGGCTTATTGGGAGGACGGTCACCTGATAGCGTTCGGTGACCGGGGCACGAGCCAACTGCCACGACTAAGCGGGTATTTCTAGCCAGGGGGAATCGAAGACGCGATGGTCGGCGACGTACTCTGGGCAACGTTTCCATACACCGATTTGAGCGGCATGAAAGACCGCCCGGCCGTGGTGCTCGCCGACGTGGGAATGCAAGACTGGATATTGTGTGAGATCACCAGCGCCGGACAGTTTCGCCCCGGCGATATAGCAATTGCCGATAGCGATATGCAAGTCGGACGGTTGCGCCGCCGCAGTCGAGCCCGTCCCAGCCGCTTGCACACTCTCAACGAAAGCGTTTTCCGCCGCGCCATCGGCCGCCTCACCGATACCAAGCTGGCAGAGATAACGGCGGCGGCGAGCCATCTTCTGATCCCAGCCGGCACAGGCGCCGACACCGTGCCGGGTGCACCGGGCTTTTAGTCGAAGGCGCTGCTCAACAGCCAAACCGCCTCATCGCCCGCCCGCCGGGTGGATACCGGGCGCGGGTTTGCTACAATTGCTTTGGACGGAATTGCCCTTTCGGTTAGATTGAAATCCTGGACTGGTGATAGTGATATGGTCGGTTCTGAGAATCAGACGGAAAAACATACCCGACTGGCTCGACAGTTGCTTGACGATGCCAAACGGGAGATTGCCGCCGGCGATTTGGTGCAGGGTTCGGAAAAGCTGTGGGGAGCGACCAGCCAGGCGCTGAAAGCCTACTGCGCCAGTCATAGGTTGCCCCACAGCGAATACGCCAATCGGCGGCACGCTGCGTTCCAGCTTGCCGAACAACTGGACAATCCATTTGTCCGCGCGACGTTCGGCATTGCCCAGTCCTGCCACTCCAACTTTTACAACGACTGGATGGAGCAGGAACACTTGGACGGATACCTGCCCGATATTGAGGCGCTGGTGAACATCATTCTTGACGCCAGGGCCGAATAGCGCGAGTTACTCCCGCAACAGCCGCACCACCTCGTCGCCCACCTGCTGGGTGCTGGCGCTGCCGCCCAGGTCTCCGGTGACGACGCTGCGCTCGTTCAACGTCTGCAACGCCGCGGCGTTGACCCGGTCCGCCGCCTCCGCTTCGCCCAGGTGGTCCAGCATCATGGCCACCGCGAAGATCGTCGCCAGCGGGTTGGCCAGGCTCTTGCCGGTGATGTCGAAGGCCGCGCCGTGCACCGGCTCGAACATCGAGGGGAACGTCCCCTCCGGGTTGATGTTCGCGCTGGGCGCCAGGCCCATGCTGCCCGTGACCACGGCGGCGATGTCCGAAAGAATGTCCGCGAACAGGTTGGACGCCACGATGACGTCGAAGTCCTCCGGCCACCGCACCAGGTCCATGGCCGCCCGGTCCACCAGCAGCGACTCGGTCTGCACCTGGGGATACTCTGCGGCCACGTCCTCGAACACCTCGTCCCAGAACACCATGCTGAACGCCTGGGCGTTGGACTTGGTGACCGAGGTCACCTTATTCTTGCCGCCGCGACGCACGCTGTGTTCGAAGGCGGCGCGGATGATCCGCTCCGTGCCCCGCCGGGTGAACACGCCGCTCTGGATGACTGTTTCATGGTCGGTGCCCGCGTACAGCCGGCCGCCCACGGGCGCGTACTCGCCCTCCGTATTCTCGCGGAAGATCACCATGTCAACGTCGCCGGCGGCTTTGCCGGCGATGGGGGACTCGACGCCGGGAAACAGGATCGCCGGCCGGACGCAGATGGCCTGGTCGAAGGCGCGGCGCATGGGCAGCAGCAGGCCCTGCAGGGTCACGTGGTCGGGGATGTTGGGATCGCCCACCGCGCCGAAGAGCACCGCGTCGCTGGCGGAAAGCTGCTCCAGCCCGTCCTCGGGCATCATCCGACCGGTCTCCCGGTAGTAGTCGCTGCCCCAGGGGTACTCGGTGACCCGGAACGACAGGCCTTCGGTCTGGGCGGCCACCGCGTCCAGCACCTTGCGTCCCTCGGAGATCACTTCCGGCCCGATGCCGTCGCCGGCGATGACGGCCAGGTTGTACTCGGCCATTTTGGCTCCTCTGTGGATAAGTATCCAGTGTCACCAGCAGTCTAGCCGGGCCCGTCCGGGATGTCTATTGCATCGGGTACAATGCAATGAGGCCCTTTGCGCACCTGGGGGAGATCACTGCCATGACCGCGCCGAAACAAGACCCGCCCGCCAACTGGCAGGACCGGATTGTCTGCGATCCGGAAATACTGGGCGGCAAGCCGATCATCAAGGGCACGGGCATCTCCGTGGCGCTGGTGAACCAACTGCTGCGGAAGGGATATACCCGCGAAGCCATCGTCGGCAACTACCTGCACGTTACGGAGGAGGACGTCGAGGCTTGCCGCCGCTACGGGGAAGAGCAGCGGGAACGCGAATACGCAGAGTTCGTCAGCAAAACCCCGAAGCGGACGCCGGAGGAGGTTGCCGATTGGCGTGACCGTATCGAGTGCGTTCCCGGGAGATTGGGCGGCAAACCCGTGATCGTAAACACGCGGCTGTCCGTAGAGTTCATCACCGATCTGCTGAAAGGAGGCTACCGCACACCGGCCGACGTCGTTGACAGGTATCCGCAGATCCGGGTGGAAGACGTTGACGCTTGTGTGAAGTACAAAGCGACGGGGGCGAAACTGTCCAACTTTACCTGGGCCGATTTGAATGCCCTGATGGATGCCGACGAGCTTCGCCAATCGTGAGGATACTGGCCGATGAAAATATGATGAGTCTGGTAGTCGACGGGCTGCGGGCTGCCCACCACGATGTACGTTGGGTGCGCGATACCAACCCAAGCGACGCAGACCCTGACCTGTTGAGGTTGGCGACGCAGGAAAGGCGAACCCTGATTACCTACGATACCGACTACGGGGAGTTGGTACGCCTCTGGGGAATGCCGGCACCCTATGGAGTCCTCCTGTTCCGTATTCACGATGATGTTCCGGATGAAGTGGAAGCGCAATTCATCATCGACAGCGTCAAGGCTTGGGACGAATGGCCGCCCGGCGTATGGACGATACAGATCCGGCACAGCGAATAGGGGCGGATGGTCAATCCGCCCCTACGTGTATTCGTAGTTGGTATGCCCGGCTACACGTCGCGCTCGATGGGCGCGCCGACGATGCTGCCCCACTCGGTCCAGGAGCCGTCGTAGTTGCGCACGTTGTCGTAGCCCAGCAGCTGGCTGAGCACGAACCAGGTGTGGGATGACCGCTCGCCGATCCGGCAGTAGGCGATGGTCTCGCGGCTGCCGTCCACTCCCCGGCCTCCATAGAGGGCGCTCAGCTCGTCGGCGGACTTGAAGGTGCCGTCCTCGTTGACCGCCTGACCCCAGGGAACGTTGGCCGCGCCGGGGATGTGTCCGTTGCGCTGGGAACCTTCCTGCGGCAGGTTCGGCGGAGCGTTCAGCGCGCCGGAGAACTCGTCGGGAGAGCGCACGTCCACCAGGGCGTGGGACCCGCTGTTGACCGCTTGCAGCACGTAGTCCCGCAGGGCGCGCAGATCGGTGTTCTCCGTGCTGATGCTGTAGTTGGTGGCGGCGTAGGACGGCACATCGGTGGTGGTGGGCCGGTTCTCGGCCAGCCACAGGGCGCGACCGCCGTTCATCAGCCGCACGTCCTGGTGTCCGTAGTACCGGAGTTGCCAGAAGGCCCAGGCGGCGAACCAGTTGTTGTTGTCGCCGTAGAGGATGATCGTGGTGTCGGGGCCGATGCCGCTGCCGCTCAGCAGCGCTTCCATCTCGCCGCGGGAGACAATGTCTCGCGCCACGTTCTGCTGGAGTTGGCTCTGCCAGTTCCAGGTGACGGCGCCGGCGATGTGGCCCTGCTCGTAGGCGGACGTGTCGACGTCGACTTCCACCAGACGGACGTTGGCGTCGCCGCCGTGCTCGGCCACCCAGTCGGCACTCACCAGGGATTCGGGATGCGCGTATTCAGCCATGGTTACACCTCTCCATTTATCGGGATTACGGGGTCGGGACGGTGTTCGTTCTCATCATCTCCGGCCGTTCCGGCCGGTTGGCCCATTATACACAGCGTACCGCGCTACCTCAGACCCCGGGTTACGCTGACGTGCATTAGTCCGGGGGCCGCGAAACAAAAAAGTAACGCGCACGCAACAGTTTCTTAATCGGCGCGCAACGGACGTTTAACACCCTGCGCCTAGCCTACAGTTTGTCACATTCACATGGGACGCCGGTCCACAGCGTTCAGGTCACACGTTGCGCGACGACGCCTCAAATCCGCAAGGAGGCACAAATGCTTTCGGCCACGAAATCACTTTTAGGCAACGGGGTACTCAGTCACGGCGTCGCCGCGGTGCGAGAGTACCCATTCTCGCTGCGGCGCACGCTGCTGGCGCTGGCGGTCGGTCTGTTGGCGGTCGGGCTGCTGGCGACGTACAACGCGGTGTTCGCGCAGGATGACGGACCCACCACCGAGTGGCTCAACGGCTACTCCGACAACATCGTCACGGTGGTCGCCGCCGCGCTGGTGTTCTTCATGCAGGCCGGTTTCGCCTTCCTGGGCGCCGGTCTGATCCGTTCCAAGAACACCACCAACTACCTCACCAAGTCATTCATGGACTTCGCCATCGCGTCGCTGGGCTTCTGGGCCTTCGGCTTCGCGTTCATGCTGGGCGATACCGCCGGCGGGTTCATCGGGCTGACCGGCTGGTTCCTGACCAGCGGCGACTACGTGGGCTGGATCTTCCAGATGGTGTTTGCCGCCACCGCCGCCACCATCGTGGCCGGCGCCATGGCCGAGCGCACCAAGCTGCAAACCTACCTGGCGTACAGCTTCATCGTCTCCTCGCTGATCTACCCCATCTACGGACACTGGGTCTGGGGCGGCGGCTGGCTGGCCAACATGGGCGCCCTGGACTATGCCGGCTCCGGCGTGGTGCACGCGGTGGGCGGTTTTGTGGCGCTGGCCGGCGCGGCCGTGGTCGGCCCCCGCATGGGCAAGTTCGTCAACGGCGTGGCGCAGGAACTGCCGGCGCACAGCACGCCCTTCGTGGTGGCGGGCACGTTCATCCTGTTCTTCGGCTGGTTCGGCTTCAACATCGGCTGGGGCGATGACATCGGCCTGAACGCGGTCAACACGCTGCTGTCGGGAGCCACCGGCGCGGTCGTGGCGATGTACATCACGCTGATTGTGAAGGGCAAGGCCGACATCCTGATGGCCTGCAACGGCGCGCTGGCCGGACTGGTGGGCATCACCGCGCCCGTGAACTTCGTTGATCCCTGGGCTGCCGTGGTCATCGGCGCCATCGCCGCGCCCGTCATGTACGGCTCGGTGATGCTCATGGAGCGGGTCTTCAAAATTGACGACCCGGTGGGCGCGATCAGCGTGCACGGCATGACGGGTCTGTGGGGCCTGCTGGCCATTGCCATCTTCGCCAAGGACGGCGGCCTGGTGGGCGGCAGCGCGTCGCTGCTGGTGCCGCAGATCGTGAGCATCGTGGCGGTGGTCGTCTGGTCGCTGGTCACCGGCTTCGCGCTGTTCTTCCTGCTGAAGTTCACCATGGGCGTGCGCGTCAGCGAGGAGGAAGAGATGCAGGGGCTGGACATCTCCGAGCACGGCATCCAGACCTACCCCGAGTCGGCAGCCACCAGCTAAGGCTTCAAATACGACATTTTCCTCTCCTCACTGCGAGGGCCGGGGGTTGTGGCCACCCTCGGCTCTCGTTTTTTGGCGTCGCGCAAACCGCGAAAGCGGCCGATCTCGATGGGGCGTTTCAGGGCGTCGGCGGGGACTTTGGAGGAGTGGACTGCGACGGAAAGAACCCAATAACGACAAGGGATACCCGGCTATATGGCGGCTAAGGATGCCTGACGTATCCTGATTGACTCGTAGCGTGCGGCAGTCTATTTTACGGTTACCTTTTCAAGACAACCCAAATGCAGCGTGGATTCGCTCCGATATCAGCCAATATGGGACGAACTGCGACACACGCATTGATACGCCCCAAGATACGCCCCAATTTTTCGGAATTCGGAGGTTCTGACATGAGGCACCGACGGCTCCCATCACCCCGACTATTCGTTGTCACTTCATTGGCTCTCGCCCTGATAATCGCGGTGGCCTGCGGAACGGCAGGGGAAGCGCCCGCCGCGGCGCCGGCGGTTCCGGCTACTGAGGCGCCCGCCGCGGCCATGGCGGAAAGCACCCCCGTCGCGAGCTCAGGAGGGTCCGGCAGTTCCGGGCAGGCAATGCCCGCGGCTACCGCCATTCCCGAACCGACGGCCATGCCGGAAACCTCGGCCATGATGGGACCCAGAGGAACTTTGACTTTCGGATTGCCCCTGGTCCCGCCGTTCCACGTCTTCCCGACGGTAACCGAAGGAGCCGGGTATCACCACAACGGCTTCACCACCTCGGAGACCCTGGTTCACATGAGCGAAGACCGGGAGATTGTTCCCCGGCTGTTCAAGGAATGGAGCGTTGCTCCGGACAACGTCACCTGGACGTTCAAGCTGGTAGAGGGCGCCCAGTTCCACAAAGGCTACGGGGAACTGGATGCGGAAGGTGTCATCTGGAGCATGATGATCAGCGGCGGCAAGAGCTCCCGGGTAGGGTATAACGCCCATATCCGCAGAATCTGGGGAGTCGCCGGAGACGTCAAGGAAGGCAAAACCGTCACCGACATCATGGACGAAGGGCGGGTCAAGGCGATTGACAAGTACACCATCGAGTTGAACACCGGGACGCCACAGTACGACACGCTGAGCCTGCTGGCCTTCCCGCACGTCAACATCATCAGCAAGCTCCAACTGGAGGACGTGGGTGTGGACGAGGCGAGCCGGAATATGTCCGGAACCGCCCCATGGGAGTTCCAGGAGCACCAGAGCGACCAGTTCACCCGGTGGTCCGCGGTGGAAGACCACTGGCGCAGGACTCCCGAGTTTGCCGAGATGGTATGGCAGCACATTCCCGAAGAGAGTACGCGGGTCGCCAACTTCAAGACCGGGCAGCTGACGGCGCTGGAGATGAACCTGGACTCCATCGCCGCGGTCAAGGACGAGCCGGGCACCAGCCTGTTCAAGATAGCCGGCGGCAGCGCGGCGAGCATGGCCTTCTATGGCAACTGGTACGTGGGGCTCAACGCGGACGGATCACGCACGCCGGAACACATCGAAAGAGCCCCGGGCTTCGATCCGACCTTGCCCTGGACTTCGGGCAACCCGGACCCCGAATCCGAGGAATGGCAGAACGCGGCCAAGGTGCGCACGGCCCTGTCCATCGCCATTGACCGCCAGACCATCGCGGATAGCCTGCTGAGCGGCGAGGCGATTCCCGACCCGCTGCCGGCATGGTCGTTCCACCTGGACAAGCTGCCGGCGGAGTACCGGCAGTGGGAGTTCAATCCTGAAAAAGCCAGGCAACTGCTGGCCGAGGCGGGCTATCCCGACGGGTTTGAAATCACCCTGACGCCCCTGGGCGGCTCGAATTACCTGGAAGTAACTTCCGCCATCGCCCAGATGTGGGATCAGATCGGCGTCAAGGCCAACCAGCAGAACCTGCCCTACAAGACCTTCCGTCCGAGCATAGTGGAGCGGACCTACAACCAGGCGTACCAGCACACCCACGTGGCGGTTGACCCCCTGGACCGGTGGTCCGGGGCCTTCAACCACGATACCGCCTGGAACTTCGGCGTGGACCACCCGGTCCTTCGGGACTTGATGGCGGAAGCCCAGGGCACCGTTGACAACGAGGCGAGGTACGCAATCATGGCCGAGGCGGCTAAGTTCATGTACGACAACGCCCTGAGTGTCGGCCTCTACGCCCAGAACCAGGTATTTGCCCTGAACGGGGACACGGAACCCTGGCCCGAGCACCTGAACTACGCCGAAACCCGGGACCTGACCGCGCTGGAGTACGCTCCCAACCTCACGCAGTAAGGCCGGGTTGCTGTCGGGTTGCCACCCCCCGAGTCGTGCGCCACCGGCTAGCGCTCAACGCGCGAGCCAACGACATTTCCTCTCTATCACTGCAATGGCCGGGGGTTGTGGCCACCCTCGGCCCTCGTTTTTACGCCGATCTCACCAACCGTTTTCAGAGACTCAACAGTAGAGTGCCGCCTGACGCAGTCCTCTCGATGTTGGCCGTATTGTCCTTTCAGGCCAACCGCCTTTATCTCGCTGCCCATAAGTCGCGCGGACATGGTCGGTTCGGGACGCATATGGTTCCTGACCGTGGGATTGGCAATGACGCAATAGCGGACGGAATTCCGCAACGCTCCAATCAGGGCGAAACAGGCCGTAGGTATAGGCTACCGGGCCGGCCTGACCCGCACCGCGTTGGCCTCGACTTCTCGTTCGGCCTCTGACCTCCGGCGGCGCTTGGCTGACCGCTGCTCCCGCGTCCACGATTTGCGGGTGAACTGGCGACCCAGGCCACGCTCGATCTCGCGCCACTTGCGGTCTTCATCCGGCGTGATGAACGTTATGGCCTCGCCGGCGCGTCCCATGCGGCCGGTGCGGCCCACCCGGTGGGTGAACAACTGCTCCGAGTCGGGGAGATCGTAGTTGATGACCTGTCCGATGCCCTCGACGTCCAGGCCGCGCGCCGCCACGTTGGTGGCAACCAGTATCGGCGCGACCCCCGAGCGGAAGTCCTGCATCACCCGCTCGCGGGCGACCTGGCTGAGATTACCCTGCAAGGCGCCCACCGGGTAACCCTCCTCATCCAGTTGTCTGGCCAGTCTCTTGACGCCGTGCTTTGTCTTACCAAAGACGAGGACCGGCGCGCCGTCCCGGCGATCCAGCAGGATGCGCAGCGCCTCCATCTTGTCGGTCTTCCGGATGCTGTAAACCAGGTGTTCCACGCTGGGCAGGGTTTCCAAATCGGCGTCCACTGCCACGGTGACCGGATCATGGAGGTGTTTTCTGGCGGTCTTCGCCACCCAGTCCGGCACGGTGGCCGAGAACAGCGCAGTCTGCCGCTGGGTCGGAGTCTCGCTCAAAATGGCGTCGACGTCGCGGGCGAAACCCCTATCGAGCATCTCGTCAGCTTCGTCCAGCACCAGGAATCGCACCGACCTCAGCTTCAGGCTGCCCTGCCGGACGTGATCCAATGTCCGGCCCGGCGTGCCGATGATGATCTGCGCGCCCTGCTGCAACGCCCGGTGGTCCTTGCCCACCGACCGCCCACCATACAACAGGGTGACGTGCAGGCCCTGCGGTCGGGCGAGGTCCTCCACGACGCCGCCCACCTGGATGGCCAACTCGCGGGTCGGCACCAGGACCAGCGCCTGCACCTGCCTGGCAGTGGCGTCGCATTGTTCGACCAACGGGACCGCAAAGGCCAGGGTCTTGCCGGATCCGGTGCGGGCCTGGCCAATGAGATCGCGGCCTTCCAGCAGCGGCGGGATCGACTGTTCCTGTATCGGCGTGGGATCGGAGATGTTCATGCCCGCGATGGCGGTCCTGGTCCCGGGATTCAGCACCATGCCGGGAAAGACGGCTTCGCGTGCAGCGGCTTCGGACCGGCGTTCACTAGCGGAGACCACCGGAGACGCCGGCTTGCGACCCTCCGCAGGACGGGAGGAAGCGACGCCGTTGCGCCGCAGGTACAGGCAGGAGGGACAATAAACCGGCCGACCCTCTGTCGGCCGGAAAGGAACGGTGGTGTCGTCTCGGCAGTCCGCGCAAACGGCGGCGTGCCGTTGTGGTCGGTTGATCTGTGGGCTGTTGGTATGTTTGCGATTATTGGATCGTGTACCAGTCTGACGGGGTTGAAATGGCATGTAGAGAAAGACTCCTTGGTCTCGACAGGAAAAGGGTCTCGACAGGAAAAAGGTCTCGACAGGAAAAGAATGGACGGCGCCCCGCGCCGAGCAAAACCGTGCATTATGATGAAGTTCGTTGCTGCAAAAACCATCAATGCAATTTATCGGACACGTCCATTGTAACAGCGTCCCACCGTTGTAACAGCGTCCCACCGTGGTCAGCGTCGCTGCGGTCTCGTGCGTATGCAGTTCCGTAAATCGTCAGAAGCAGGATTTTCAAGATTTGGTGATTATCAGGATTGGTACCGTTCAGTGATGGATCTCTTCCAATCCTGCCAAATCATAAAATCCCGCAAATCCTGCTTCTGGCATTCCCGCGCCGCAAGCGGGGCAAGCATCAGGCGAGACCGCTGCTGGCGCCGTGCAAACCGCGGGGGTATACTGGCGCCACATTTTCATACTGCATGTCCGGATACGAGATGTCGACCGCTCCGCAGCAGCAGATAAAGAGAGCAGGATTATCGCCAACGATACGGTGGGCCCGTCGCACAGCGAGCCAGCAAGCAACCGGGAACTCGCAAACGCCACGACGGGCATTTTGGATGGACGGCAACGCAACGAGGAATATTTCAAGCTACGGCGTTTGATATTGGAGCGCGGGCTCCTGGATCGCCAATACGCCTATTACGCAGTCAAGGTAGCAGTCGCATTCGCGCTTCTCATCGCCAGCGCGGTCATACTGGTCGTTGTTGACAGCCTGTGGGCGCAGATGCTGAACGCGGCCCTGATGGCAGTCGCGTTCAGCCGGTTCGCCTTCCTGGGGCACGACTCCGGACACCGTCAGGTCTTCCGGTCGGTGAAGCGAAACGACATGCTCATGATGCTGGCGGCGCTGGTCACGGGCATGGCGCCCAGTTGGTGGCAGGAAAAGCACATCAAGCATCACGTCAGCCCCAACCAGATCGGGCATGATGGCGACATCGAGGTTTCGGTTTTTGCTTTCACGCGCGGGCAGGCGCTGGAGTCGTGGGGAGTTGCGCGGTTCTTCGTCCGCCATCAAGCCTTCTGGTTCTATCCGATGCTCATGCTCACGTCGTACAGTCTGCTGTTCGCGGGCATCGTCTTCCTGGCGCGGCCGAAAGGGGTGAAGCATCCGGTACTGGAACCCATCGTCGTGGCAACCGCGATTGCGGGCTATCTGGCCCTGGTTTTCGCGTTCCTGCCCTTCTGGCACGGGGTCCTGTTCATCGTGGTCCATCGAGCTCTGACCGGATTGCACCTGGGCTCAGTGTTTGCTCCCAATCACAAGGGAATGCCGATCCTGGGGCCCGATACCGAGCTCGATCACCTGCGGCGGCAGGTGCTGACGTCCCGGAACGTCATTCCCAACCCTGTCGTCGATTACATGTACGGCGGGTTGAACTACCAGATTGAGCACCACCTCTTCCCCAATATGCCCCGCAACCGGCTGAAGGATGCACGGCCCGTGATCAAGGCGTTCTGCGCCGACCACGGGGTGCCCTATCACGAGACGGGTTTCTGGCGGTCCAATGGCGAGATACTGAGCTATCTGCACGCGGTGAGCGCTCCGCTGCGTCAAAACCGGCGCAAGCCCATGAGCAGCCTGGACCGCGTGGCCGGAGGCCGCGCGGTGCTGCGGGATCGGCCGGGGTATGCCCTCTTCTGAACGGACCTGACAGCGCCGCTACCCCAGGGCGGCCAGCCACTCCGCGATGGCCTGCCCAATCTCCGCCGGCGCGTCCTCCTGGATGAAGTGGTAGCCCGGAACCGTCACTTCCCGCTGGTTGGGCCAGGCGCGGCAGCGCGTCGCTGCTGGCGCCGCAGATCGTGAGCATCGTCGCGGTGGCGGTGTGGTCGCTGGTCACCGGCTTCGCCCTGTTCTTCCTGCTGAAGTTCACCATGGGCGTGCGCGTCAGCGAGGAGGAAGAGATGCAGGGGCTGGACATCTCCGAGCACGGCATCCAGACCTACCCCGAGTCGGCGGCCACCAGCTAGCGCACCAAATACGACATTTCCTCTCCTCACTGCGAGAGCCGGGGGTTGTGGACACCCTCGGCTCTCGTTTTTGGTTGATCTCATCGGCCGTTTTCAGGGGCTCAACCGCCTTTTTAGCTCGTCAATGGAGGGTGTCAGGCCGATGGTTTTGGCGGATTCAGCCGGCCTCACCGCCCCTTTTCAGTGCCTCACTAGGCGATTCTAGGGGCTCGATTGGTGGTTTCGATAGTATCCACTTTGAAGCCTAGAGTGGTAGGATAGCCGGGAAAATACCCGGCAGGGGGTCGACGTAAGGAACCATTGACGGACTAGGTCATGATCGCTGACCGTCGGCGATCATGACAGCTCAGCTCAGATGTGATGGCCAGCGCCGAGCAAATAAAAGCTCTATTGAAGTCCCATGCGGCCGGCGACGATGATTATTTTTATTCCGTCGCCATGCAGATTGCTGCCCATGAAGCAAAGAGGGGACATGGGAAATTTGCCCAAGAGTTGAGGGCGTTAATTGACCGCGCGAAAGCCGACAGGGAGCTGCGCCCGACCCGGCCAGTAGGTGGCACTGGCGGCAATTTGGCCGATATACTACACGCATCGTACCCCAAAAATCGCTTGGGAGAAATGATACTTAGCGCGATGTTGGATGGTCAAATCCGCCGAGTGATCAGGGAACACCGGTCTGCGAGACGGATCCTTGAAAACGGTCTGTCTACTAGGCGCAAACTGTTGCTGGTGGGTCCACCTGGTACTGGAAAGACCCTCACGTCCGCAGTGCTCGCCGGAGAATTAGGTCTCCCGTTGCTGCAAGTCCGCCTTGATGGTCTCATTACGAAATTTATGGGCGAGACTGCTGCCAAACTACGACAAATATTCGAGGCGACTCACCAATCGCTTGGAGTCTACTTTTTCGACGAATTCGATGCGATCGGCTCTCACCGTGGACTATCCAACGATGTGGGAGAAATCCGTCGCGTTTTAAACAGTTTCCTCATCATGATCGAACAAGACGATTCAAAGAGCATTATTGTTGCAGCCACTAACCACCCACGTATTTTAGATAGGGCACTTTTTCGGCGATTTGATGATATCTTACAGTATGAGTTACCGGCCGCGGAACAAATCGCTGAGCTGCTGGAAATGCGCCTTGGTCGCTTAGCGATAGGTGGTATTGACTGGGATCGACTGGCGGATGCGGCTGTGGGCTTGAGCTACGCTGACGTGTCGCGAGCTGCCAACGAGGTTTTGAAATCTGCGCTGATCGAGGAAAAACGCGAAATCAACGAAACGACGGTGAGCGTGGCCCTGAGCGAGCGCCAAAACATGGCCGCTCGGATGGACACGTACATCGAGTAATGTAAACATCAGGTTGAGAAATGACGACAAACCGAGAAGACAGGAACAGACACTTTGTCCTCGAAGGCGTGACAGAAACGGAACCGTTTCGTTCTAGAGGTATGGGAACTCGACCAGAAATTCCGGTTAGAGGTCGCCAAGAACACAGCGCTCGGCTTCGGGGCCACCTAGGTGATGTGGCTGCGGCAGCCGAAACAGCCGCGGCCGCCCAACGATCCTCGGGCGTGTCGGAGGGATTGGGCCTACGAGTAGAATTCGATAGTTTTCCCGATGTCGAATTGGCTTTCGAGAGCTTGGCCCGGGAAAACTCTGGAATTGAGTTACTGAACGTTCGTGACGGTGCACTAGATGGAAAACCAGGCGTGACCCAGGCGACGGTTTTCGTCCCGGATGGGAAACTTAGCCATTTCGAAAATTTAATCAGAGACTATGTCGACCGGAAAGTCGATGCCAGCGGTCGGCCAAGAGACAATAGGCGACTGATCGATGCAATCGATAGCATCCGGTCAGCGAGCCTCCGTGCATTATGGACCGACACTACCGAATTCCCCTCGGATGACGAAGGGCCTTTTTGGTGGGAAGTATGGCTGCCTGTCAGACGGAATAGGGAGGATGTCGTTTCGGGGTTCCTCACAAGGGTAGATGCAATTGGTTCTAGGTTACCCGCACAGGACCTATCTGGCGAAGATTTGCAACCGTTGCCTGGCGACGCCCAAATGAGAGTTGCGGACGGAGCAATTTACTTCCCAGAAAGGACGGTACTCTTGGTCCATGCGTCCGTTCGGCGGATGCAGCAGTCCATTATGCTGTTGAATAGTGTAGCAGAGCTTCGTCGCGCACGCGAAACCGCCGAGTTCTTCGATTCTTTACGCCTAAGCGAGCAGCAGGAATGGTTGGAAGACTTGCTCCAACGATCAACATATCCGTTGGAAGGTGACAGCGTACCTCATGTGTGCTTGCTGGACACGGGAGTAAACAGAGGGCACCCGTTTTTACAGCCAGCGCTCGGAGCAGATGATAGCCATACGATCGAACCCGCTTGGGGGGTTGACGATAGAGCAGGGCACGGTACGGAGATGGCAGGGTTAGCCCTTGCGGGCGATCTGACAACGCTTTTGGAGGGAACGGATAGCATCCAATTTCAACATCGTTTGGAATCGGTCAAGTTGCTCCCCCAAAATGGCAGCAACAAGGGTGACCCTGTGCTGCATGGTCATATCACCGCAGAGGCGATTTCACGTCCAGAGATCGACGCTCCGAACCGGGCTAGAGTATTTGGCATGGCGGTGACAGCTGACCACAATCTGGACCGCGGTCAGCCGTCGGCGTGGTCAGCAACCATCGATAAAATGGCTGCAGATTCTGATGGTCAAGGGGCGCAACGCCAACTATTAATCTTGTCTGCTGGCAACGCAAAGCCCGATAGTTGGATGCACTACCCTGATGCCAACGACACCGACGCCATTCACGACCCCGGACAAGCTTGGAACGCTCTCACTGTTGGCGCATTCACCAATCTGGCAAATGTCACTGAGCCTGACGCTGCGGACGAGGAGGCGATAGCCCCACCCGGTGCCCTGAGTCCTTTCAGTACAACATCGCTAACTTGGCAAGACCGCTGGCCTTTAAAACCTGACGTAGTTTTGGAGGGTGGCAATGTTGCCCATTCCGCTTTAGGCCCGTGTTCGTTAGCGAGTCTGAGCTTGTTGACTGCTTTCTACCGCCCAAACGAACGCTTGTTCACCACAACGAACGCTACAAGCGCGGCCACTGCCTTGGCTACAAGAATGGCCGCTTCGATAATGGCCACATATCCTGACTTATGGCCTGAAACCGTCAGGGCGTTGATAGTCCATTCAGCAGAATGGACGGAAGTGATGCGCAGTTCCTACTTGCCAAACGGGCGGAGGCCGTCAAAAACCGATTATGCCCGGCTTATTCGAAGATGCGGGTTCGGAGTTCCAGATTTAGACAAGGCATTGTGGAGTGTTGCGAATTCCTTGACCATGGTGGTTGAAGAAAGCCTGCATCCTTTCCGAAAAGGAAATTCGACCCAGCCAGTTCTCCGGGATATGCAGTTGCACGCGTTACCTTGGCCGATCGAAATCTTGGAGGACCTCGGGGATGCGCCGGTAGAGATGCGAGTGACCTTGTCTTATTTCGTTGAACCAAATCCGTCTCACCGAGGAGTGCGTTCCCGCTATCGGTACGAATCCCATGGACTGCGATTCGACGTTAAACGGCCAAGCGAGTCAGTCGCCGATTTCCGTAGCCGGATCAACATCGCTGCTAGAGATGAAGAGCAGGGAGTCAACCCTACGGATGCTGACCCATCGTGGTTAATTGGATCCAGGCAACGCCATAAAGGCTCTATGCACAGCGATATTTGGATCGGCACTGCAGCTGATCTGGCTAGCAGAGGCTACGTGGCAGTGTATCCTAAGTCGGGTTGGTGGAAAACACGCCCTATGCTGGAACGATACGACCAATCGGCTAGGTATGCGCTGATCGTCAGTATCAGTGCTCCTGAGACGGACGTCGATCTGTACAGCGCAGTCGAAACCCGCATAGGAACTCCGGTTAGGGTGGGGACATGATCGCTCGAATCGATTGAAGCGCTGTGGGTAAGGCTGAGAACTGCTTAACCGATTGAGACGTCGAAGCGTCGCGAGCGACATTGTCATAGTGCTACCCCAAGCCATCCATCCATTCCGCCACCGCCCGCCCAATTTCCGCCGGCGCGTCCTCCTGGATGAAGTGGTAGCCCGGAACCGTCACTTCCCGCTGGTTGGGCCAGGCGCGGCAGTGCTCGCGCTGGGCGCCGGTGAGGATGGTGCCGGGGTCGGCGTTGATGAATAGCTTAGGGACGTTGCTGGTGGACAGCCACCGGGAGTAGGCATCGACGATGGCCACCACGTCGGCGGGCTCGCCGTTCAGGGGAATCTGGCGGGGCCAGGTCAGGGTCGGGCGGCGGGATTCGCCGGGCTCCAGGTAGGGAAGGCGGTACACCTCCATCTCCGGCTCGGTCAGGCCGCGCATCACGCTGGCGGGCAGGATGCGCTCGACGAATACGTTGCGCTCCAGGATGATCTGCTCGCCGTCAGGTGAGCGCATGGACTGGAACAGCCCGCGGGAACGCTCGGGCCATTCCTCCCACGCCAGGGGCCGGACGATGGCCTCCATGTAGGCGATCCCCCTGACCCGCTCCTGGTGTCGATGCGCCCAGTGGAACGCCAGGGCCGAACCCCAGTCGTGGCACACCAGGGTGACGTTCTCGGTCAGGCCCAAGGCATCGAACCAGGCGTCCAGGTAGCGGGCGTGGTCCACGAACCGGTACGAGCCGTCCGGAGCGCGGTCCGACTCGCCCATGCCCAGCAGGTCGGGGGCCAAGCAGCGGGCCATACCGGACACGTGGGGGATGACGTTGCGCCACAGGTAGGACGAGGTGGGGTTGCCGTGCAGGAACACCACCGGGTCGCCCTGGCCGGTGTCAACGGTGGCGAGTTCCACGTCCAGGGCCGGCACCCGGCGTCGGGGATGGAGATCGGCGGCGGAGATTGGGTAGTCTGCCATCTGGGGCGCTCCTTATCATCTGGTGACAGTCATGGTATCAGGCTCCCGCGGCGGTCGAGCGATCCGACGAGGGGCCGGCCACATGGAACGAAATCAGTTCTGTATTGCGTAATGGTTACGATAACCGTCGCCAAATTGACAGCGAAATGCCGCGCGCTTACACTTCGGACACTTGGATTTGCTCATATCGTCGGGCAGATCGCGACGAAACCGCAGCACATTGCCGTTGGGAGGTAACTGTATGCCGGAGTTTGACTTGGTAATTCGCGGTGGAACCGTAATCGACGGCACCGGCCTGCCCCGCGTCCGCGCCGACGTCGGCATCAAGGACGGGCGGGTAGCCATGATCAGCGGGCGCATCAGCTCGGCCGGCGCCAGGGAGCTGGACGCCAGCGGGTGCATCGTCGCGCCGGGGGCCGTGGACCTGCACACGCACTACGACGCGCAGCTGAACTGGGACCCCTACGCCTCGTTGTCGGGATGGTTCGGCGTGACCTCCCTGACGGTGGGGCAATGCGGCTTCGGGTTCGCGCCGACCCGGCCCGAGGACCGCGACCTCAACATGCGCATGATGAACCGCATCGAGGCGATACCGCTGGAGTCCATGCGGCTGGGGATGCGCTGGGACTGGGAGACCTTCCCCGAATACATGGACAGCCTGGACCGCCAGGGCCTGGGGGTGAACGTCGGCGCGCTGGTGCCCTTCTCGCCGCTGCGGGGCTACGTGCTGGGCATGATCCCGGCGCGGGAACGGACGTCCGTGACCGAGGCCGAGCTGAACCAGATGAAGCAGATCCTGCACGACTCCATGAAGGCGGGGGCGTTCGGACTGTCTGCCGACAAGAATCTCGAAGACCGGCCCGAGGACGGCAGCTGGCTGCCCAGCCACGTGGCCTCACCCGAGGAGTTCTACGCGCTGTCGCAGGTCCTGAGCCAGTTCGGCGTGGGTCACCTGGGCTGGACCATCGGCATCTCCGACGACCGGCCGGGCCAGCGGGAGATGCTCGCGGAGATGGTGCGCATGAGCGGGCGCCCGCTGCACGTCGCGCTGGGCGACGAGGAGGGCTACGACTGGCTGGAGGAAGTCCGGCAGGAAGGGCTGCCCGTGCTGGCGCAGCAGGGCTCGGTGCCGACCATCGCCGAGTTCAAGCTCTCCGAGTACAACCTGTTCGACTACATGCCCAACTGGGTGCAGCCGCTGGTGGGCACCAAGGAGGAGCGCATCGCCAAGCTGTCCGAGGACGGCATCCGCTCGGGCATGAAACGCGACGTGATCGAGCGGCCCCACGCGCGCACCGACTGGACCCAGGTGCAGGTGGTCGAGGTCGCGCTGGAGCGGAACCTCAAGTACGAGGGCCTGTCCATCGCCGACATCGCCGAGGCCGAGGGCAAGCACCCGCTGGACGTGTTCCTGGACATCGCCCTGGACGAGGACCTGGAGACGGAGTTCGCCCACCCTGCCGGCGGACAGGGCGACGACGCGCGGGCCGAGCGGCTGGTCAATCCCTTCGTCCACATCTCGGTGTCGGACGGCGGCGCCCACACCCGGTTCCTGGTCAACAGCGTGTGGCCGGTGTACTTCCTGGGTCACTGGATCCGCGACAACGAGCTGATGACCCTCGAGCAGGCGCACCAGAAGATGAGCGCGCTGCCGGCGGCGTTCTCGGACATGAAGGGTCGTGGCACGCTGCGCGTCGGCGACTATGCCGATGTCATGATCTACAACATGGACGAGCTGGGCCTGCTGTACGACAAGCCCCGGTTCGAGACCGACTTCCCCGGCGGCGAGAAGCGGCTGGTGCAGAAGCCCACGGGCATCCGCTACATCCTGGTCAACGGCACCGTCACTTTCGTGGAAAACGAGTGCACCGGCGAGCTGCCGGGCAAGCTGCTGCGCAGCTACGACATGGTCGGCTAGCCCGGTGTCCAAAGGCGCCCAGGCTTGTCATTGCGAGGAGCAGAGCGACGCGGCAATCCCGCTCTCTGGAAAACGATTGTTACAACGACGAGATTGCCGCGCTGCGCTCGCAATGACGGTTTGAGCGAACGTAGATACGATGCCAAAGGCCCCGGAGCGCGAAGTTCCGGGGCCGGTTTCATTCCAATGGCTGAGCAGCCTATTCGTCGGGCACCAGCGCCACCAGCCGGCCTTCCTGCTGGGTAACCAGGAACGCCTTCATGCGAAAGTCCGGGCGGTTGACGCAGGTGCCCTCGCCCTTCTCGTACTGCCAGCCGTGGCCGTCGCAGACGAACAACTCGTCGCCCTCGTCCTCGATCTCGCCGCCCTGGTGCGGGCAGATGGTGGACAGCAGCTTGTAGCCGTCGCGGCCGCGCACCAGGAAATAATTGGCATCGCCCACCTTCACAGGAGCCGGGAGATCGGTGAAAGCGGACTCCTCGCCCAGCTCCACCCTGACCTTTTTTGACCGGGCCGAACCGCTGACCTGGCGGAGAGTGACGGTTCCTCGGCGACGTTCCGTAGTCATGGCAATATCCTTGCGGCGGTCGTGGCGCTGGCGCGCGTGGGCGGTTGAACGGCCCAAGTATAGCAAAACTCTGACGATTTCTGGCCATCGGTGGCGGTTGACGTGAGCGAATGCTACACTCACCGCAAAAGCAAGTCGCATAGCGTAGGAGGTTGACATGGTTGGTCTCGAATCCGCTACAGATCTGGAAAAATTCGGCCTGAGTGTCGGCGCGCCGGCGATCAAGTCGGTGGGGCCGCTGGCCTTCGGTCCCGAAGGTTTGCTGTTCGCCGCCGACAACGTGGGCGCGTCGATTTTCGCCATTGACGTCGGCGACACTGACGCCGGCGAGCCGCAGGATGTTAACCTGGACAACTTCGATGCGTCCCTGGCATCCTACCTGGGCTGTTCCCGGGAGGACGTGGCAATCCGGGATATAGTGGCGCATCCGACCTCGGGCAACGTTTACTGCTCGGTCATGCGGGGCAGCGGCGACGACGCCATCCCGGTGATCATCCGGGTGTCCGGCGATGGCTCCATCGGCGACGTGGCGCTGGAAGACGTCGCCTTCTCCCAGTACGACATCACGGATGCCGCCGACGCGGACGACCCGCGCCTGGTCACGCGAATGCAGTTGCGCACGGTGACGGTGACGGACATGTCCTACGTTGACGGCCTGCTCATCGTGGCAGGGACGTCCAACGAGGAGTTCACCTCCACCCTGCGCCGGATCCCCTTCCCCTTCAACGGCGAGGCCAAGTCCAACTCGCTGGAGATCTTCCACGTCTCCCACGGCGTTTACGAGACGGCGGCCCCCATCCGCGCCTTCGTGCCCTACCAGGACAACACCAGCATCCTGGCCAGTTACACCTGCACGCCGGTGGTGCAGTTCACCCTGGCCGATTTCGACACCGAAAAGCACGTCATGGGCAAGACCGTAGCTGAGCTGGGCTCCCACAACCATCCCATTGACCTGATATCCTACGAGCACGACGGCGGCGAGTACCTCCTGGTGTGCAACGACCGGCACCCGCTGTTCAAGATCGCCTGCAAGGACATCGACGGGCAGGGTCCGCTCACGGTGCCGGACGATTCGCTGGACGCCTCGCCGGCCGACCCGGTCACGCCGGGCGTGGGCGTGCCGCGTGAACTGCTGCCCCATCCCGGCGTAAAGCGCATGGCGAACCTGAACGGCAACGGGGTGCTGATGCTCCAGCAGGACGAGGACGGCAGCCACCTGCGCACCTACGCCACCGCGACGCTGTGACCCGCGGCCGCGATCTGCAACTGGAGTGGGCGCAGCACGAGGGGCGCGACTGCCTGAAGATCAGCGGCTGGACCGGGGCTGAGCTTCGCGAGTCCGGATGGCCGGACGCCGGCGCATTGTCCCGGCGTCTGGCCGTATATCCCAGCGAGGCCCTGACTTCAGGGGGCGGTAAGCTGACCGTTCCGCCGGTGGCCGGCCGGTTCGTGGTCAAAGGCGGGTCAGTATGCTTCGTGCCGCGCTTCCCCTTTGCCGGCGGGGTGCGCTATTCCCTGCTGGTCAAGTCCGCCGGCGACACGGAACCCGCCGCGGTCCGGGAGATCGTCCGGCCGTCGCCGGACGCCGTTTTCGCCACGAAGGTCGTGGCGATATACCCCACCGCCGCCGAGTTGCCGGTCAACCTGCTGCGGGTGTACGTGCACTTCTCCGCCCCGATGAGCGAGGGCTGGGCGGCACACTCGATTACCGTGAAGAGCGTCGACACCGGCGAGACCCTGGAAGGCGTCTTCCTGCCGCCGGAGCCGGAGCTATGGGACGCCCAGCGCAAACGCCTGACGATGCTGCTGGATCCAGGTCGCATCAAGCGCGGCCTGGCGCCCAACCTGGAGTTCGGCTACCCGCTGGTTGAAGGGACGACTATCAGCATCGCCATAGATGCAACCTTTCGCGACGCCACGGGTCAGCCGCTTCGGGCCGGGGCGGAGCGGAGCTATGACATTGGGCGGGCTCTGCGGTCGCGCATCGACCCGAGCGCCTGGCGGTTGACCACTCCCGCCGCCGGCTCGCGGGATGCCTTGCGGGTTGAGTTCGACCGGCCGCTGGACCACGGGCTGTTACAGCATTGCCTGTCGGTTCTGGATGAAGACGGCAGTGCCATAGCGGGCGTGAGCGAGATTGGCAGGGGCGAGGGTGGCTGGAGCTTCACGCCGGACGTTCCTTGGGAAGGAGGCGATCATCAGCTGGTGGTCGAACCTCGATTGGAAGACGTGGCGGGCAATTCGCCGGCCCGGGTGTTTGACCGGGATATTACGAAGGATGACGACGCGCCAGGGGAGCCGGGGGCGGTGGTAGTCAGTTTCGCGTGCTTCTAAATGCGTCTGGATTTGGCTGAGGCACAGGGGTCTACTATTGTCGAGTTACAGCTCACTATGTGGACCACGATGGCCCAGGCGATGAGGTCCGGCGTCGCAGCGACTAACTCCACCACGTTTGTCCTGCGAACAGGAGCAAATTATGGGTGTTTCCACTGTGCTGCCGTTAGTGAAATCCGTCATATCTGCGGCGATCGCGATCATCGCGGTTTGGCAGAGTTGGAGACTGTAGAATCGGCAGTGGAGGAGGGACGAAATAGAGACTCGACGGGACGTGCTGCGACGCTTCTTTGCTTATCGCCACCGTTTGACCGATTCTTTGCGTGGTACCGATGGAGAGCCGTTCATAGCGTTGCATGAAGCGTGGATTGTATTCGCCGGTTTTCCCGAGGTGACGGCGGCGTTAGCCAAATTGCACAATGATCTGGGCAAGAGTGGCATGTTGGCTCGTGACGTCACCGCATTGATTAGGGCAATGGCAACTGCTGCGAATATCTCGACTCAGCAAACGGTATCCCGGCATCAACACGTTCTAAACCCGGTCACCTACTCGTGGGCGTGCCTGCGCTTCTCACCCGGCCCACCAGCCAGACCAGCGTTGGGCTGAGTGCAAAATAGCCTGCGAACACGTGGATGGCCGCGTCCAAGTTCCCGAACTGGTCGTCGACGGAGGTCGCCAAGAGTAGGCCGCCGATTCTGTGGCTTCGGTTCTAACAGCGGGGCGATGTCGGCTGTTAAGCACACAGGGTGAGTGCTCATGCCTACCGGCTTGCGGGATTGCCGGGGGTACATTTGCATCGATGCACAGGATGGGGAGGATGCTGACAACGCTGGACAGGTGCAATTTCGCCATCGACGCAGCCTCCGTTACGAAAGCTGCGTGCTGCCACGAAACATCTTTGTAACATTTACGTCATTCGTCCGTAACACCGGATACCTAAATTGATGCGGTAAATACTTGGCCGATCCACGCATCGCGGTGCCACCGTTCCCGGCATGGTCATCCGCTCCAGAGCGGGCCGCGACGGCGATGCGACTAACCACGATTAGCGGTCAACGTCAGTGGGGAGATAGAGATATGGAGTTCAGCGAATTTGAAGTGCTGTCGTTTCTGATTTCGGCGGCCCTGGTGTTCCTGATGGTGCCCGGCCTGGCGCTGTTCTACGGCGGGCTGGTGCGCCACAAGAACGTGATCGGCACGATGATGCACTCCATCACCGCCATCGGTGTGGTCAGCGTGCTGTGGGTGCTCTGGGGCTACAGCCTCGCTTTCAGCACCAGCGTCGGCGGCCTGGGCTTCGTGGGCGACCTGGGCAAGTTCGGCATGGTGGGCGTCGGCCTGGACGAACAGGCCTTCATGATCTTCCAGGGCATGTTCGCGATCATCACCGTGGCGCTGATCGCCGGCGGTTTTGCGGAGCGGTTCAAGTTCCAGTCCTACATCATCTTCGCCGCGCTGTGGGTGACCATTGTGTACGCTCCCCTGTGTCACTGGGTCTGGGGCGGTGGCTGGCTCGGCAACCTGGGCCCACTGCTGGGGATGAGCGAAGCCGGATTTGCCCTGGACTTCGCCGGCGGCACCGTGGTCCACATCGCGTCGGGCACGGCCGCCCTGGCCGCCGCGCTGATCGTGGGGCGTCGCAGCGGTTTCGGCACGGCGACCCTGGCCCCAGACAACGTTCCGCTGGTGCTGCTGGGCGCCGGCCTGCTCTGGTTCGGCTGGTTCGGCTTCAACGCCGGCAGCAGCTTCGATCTGACCACCGAGAGCGCGGCCAACGCCTTCGTAGTTACCAACGTGGCGGCAGCCACCGCCATGTCCTCCTGGTCGATCATCTCCTGGTTCATCACCAAACGCCCGTCGGCCAGCGGCGCGGCGGCCGGCGCGGTGGCCGGCCTGGTGGCGATCACTCCGGCGGCGGGATTCGTCGGCGTCATGCCAGCGATCCTGATTGGCGCCGGGGCCGGTGGAGCCTGCTTCATCGCCGTCGAGCTGATGCACAAGTTCCGCATCGACGACTCGCTGGACGTGTTCGGCATCCACGGTATCGGCGGCATGTGGGGCGCGCTGGCGACGGGAATTTTCGTCGGCATCGGCTTCGGCGCGCTGGACGCCGACGTCACGCGCATCGAGCAAATCCTGTACCAGATCATCGGCATCGCCGCCGCCTTCGCCTGGTCATTCGTGATTTCCGCCATCATCCTGCTGGCATTGAAGTACACCATCGGCCTCCGCGTCTCCAGCCCGGAGGAGGAGATTGGCGTGGACCTGACGCAGCATGGCGAAAGGATGAACCCAATCGGCTGAGCGCACGGATGGCAAAGCCCCCCCGGCGCCGATGATACAATTGCCGGCAAGGAGCAGATGCGCAGGGGCGAATGATTATTCGCCCCTGCTGCAACTTCGACGCGCCGGCGAGGGTGCTATGGACAAACAAGATCTGGCAAGCCTTCGGGAAAGGGCATGGGCCATCTACAACGCCGACATCAAGCATCTGGTGGAACCGGAGCTCAACGGCAAGTACCTGGTGCTCAACGTGGAAACCAGCCACTACGAAATTGACGAGAGGCTGGGGCAAGCCGATGCGAGGATGCTGGCAAAGCACCAAATTCCCAAGGGTGAAATGCCGCCCCACTTTGCCTTCCGCATCGGCTACCCAACGACTTTCAACGAGCGGCCTTAGGAAAATCTGTTATGCCAATTCCGGGCCGTGTCGACGGCAACTCCAGGCGTATTACCGTGCGTATCAACGTCTCCAGCGATGCGGGAGAGCATCGGGAAATGGTTTTCGAGGTTGATACCGCCAGCGATATGGAATTGGCCTTGCCCATCCAGGACATTGTGGAACTCGGTCTAAAGCAGGCTGGAAATATCGATTACAGGTCCAATGGCACATCTCACGATATGCCCCGGTACGTTGCTTATGTGGAATGGCACGAAGGGCAGATACCCGTATATGTTGTGGAGACTGACCGGCCCGCTTACGTGGGCATGGGCCTGCTCTGGGACAGTTATCTCTCGGCGTACCTCTTCCCCAACGGCGCCGTTACCGTCAGCCGCATGGTGCATTGGGACGATATCAAGCGCGAGGCGGAAGAGGAGTGAGTGCAATGGCAAAGTACGAAGTGGTGCTGGTCAAATACCCGAACGCCGAATACCCGGATAACCTCTGGTGGACGGCAGTTTGTCTCGCAATGCGCGGCTGCGTCTCCGACGGCCAGACCCGCGAGGAGGCGCTGACGATGATTGCCGACGCGATGGCATTATACTTGGAGGAAGAACCGGGTCGGCCTCCAGCAGTGGTCCTCGACCCGAAGCAAACGGAATACGAGAAGAAAGCCTCGCTTTGGGATTACCAGGAGAGGGGCGGGGTTACCGAAGTCCATTGGATTGAACCACGGTTTATGACTGAAGAGGAAATTCGGAGCAACCCTCGTTTTGAAGGCCTAGTTTTTCCGGTCATCTGATGCCACCGTATTTCCGCAACCTGAGAGAGCGTGAAGTGCGGGCAGCGTACCTGCGGCTGGGATTTAGGCACGATGGCAGTGGCCGAGGGTCTCACAGTAAGTTGAGCCATGAAGGATTAGGATTGACGGTTTTTATCCCAAGGCACCGGGGCATTATCCCGCTGGGCACAGTAACGGATATGGTCCGTAAATCTGGCGTAACCGATTCAGAGTTCCTTTCCGCCCTGGACGGCAACATCCCGCCCCGTTTCAGAAACTAAAGCATCAGGAGATGTCCCGTGCTGACTGACCAACACGCCGCCGAGCGCGAGTACGTGCTCCGCAGCGCCCGCGACTTCGACGTCAAGTTCATCCGCCTGTGGTTCACCGACATCCTGGGCAACCTCAAGGGATTCGCCATCACCGTGGACGACCTAGAGGATGCCCTGGAGCTGGGCGTCGGCTTCGACGGCGCGGCCATCGAAGGCTACAGCACCGACACGGAAAGCGATATGCGGGCCTTCCCGGACCCGACCACGTTCACGCTGCTGCCCTGGCGCCCCCGGCGCAACGCTGTGGCCCGCATCTTCTGCGACGTCCGCACTCCCAGGGGCGAGCCGTTCATCGGAGACCCGCGCCACGTGTTGAAGCGCAACCTGGAGCGCCTGGCCAGCCTGGGGTACATCTACTACGTGGGGCCCGAGCTGGAATATTTCTACCTGCGGGACGCCGAGACTCCGGAACCCCTGGACACCTACGGGTATTACGACCAGCTTTCCAGCAACCCCGCTTCCGACCTGCGTCGGGACACCGTGCTCAACCTGGCGGAAATGGGCATCCCCGTAAAATACTCCCACCACGAGGGCGCGCCCAGCCAGCATGAGATCGACCTCCAGTACACCGACGCCCTGACCATGGCCGACAACGTGATGACCGCCCGCATGGTCATCAAGGAACTGGCCCAGCAGCAGGGGGTGTACGCCTCGTTCATGCCCAAGCCGTTTTCCACATCCAACGGCAGCGGGATGCATACCCATCAGTCCCTGTTCCGCGGCAACAACAACGCCTTTTACGACCCGGACGACGACCTGCACCTGTCCGTCATCGGCAAGCGGTTCATCGCCGGCCTGCTGCGCCATGCGCCGGAGATCACCCTGGTGACGAACCAATGGGTGAACTCCTACAAGCGTCTGGTGCCCGGATACGAGGCTCCGGTGCACGTGTCCTGGACCATGTCCAACCGCCTGGACCTGATACGGGTTCCTTCGTACAAGACCGGCTACGAGACCTCCCTGCGCGTCGAGTACCGGGCCCCCGACCCGGCCTGCAACCCCTACCTGGCGTTCAGCGCGCTGCTGGCCGCCGGCTTGAAGGGTATCGAGGACGAATACCCGCTGCCGTCGCCCATCACCGGCGACGTCGCCTCCATGTCCGCCGAGGAGCGCACCGCCCGCGGCATCGGGCGCTTGCCCACCAGCATGGGCGAGGCCATCGCGTTGGCGGAAGACAGCGAACTCCTGCGCCGTACCCTGGGCGATTTCGTTTACGAAACCCTGATCCGCAACAAAAAACAGGAGTGGGAGCAATACCGCTCCACGGTAACCGACTACGAGATTGCGCGCTACCTGCCGCTGCTGTAGGCCCGGCGCCCCTGCCAGAGAGGACGATCATGCAATTCTCCGGAAAACTGGTGATCATTGCCGCGCTGGCAGTGACGGTGCTTCTGGTCAGCAACATCATCGCCATCAAGCCGGTCACGTTGTTCGCCCTGCCGTTCAACTTCATCGGCAGCGACCTGTTCGTGGTGTCGGCAGCCATCGTCTGCTTCCCCATTGGCTACATAATCAGCGACATCCTGACCGAGGTGTACGGGTTCCGCGTGGCTCGCGGCGTCATCTGGTTGGGCTTCGTGTGCAATTTGCTGATGGTGCTCCTCTTCTGGGTTGGAGGCATGATCCCCGGCGCGGTCTTCTGGGAAAACCAGACGGAATACGAGACCATCCTGGGGGCAACCGGGTGGATCATGCTCGGTTCCTTCGTTGCTTACATCGTGGGCGAGTTCTCCAATGCCGCGGTCATGGTCCTGCTCAAGAACCGCACCCAGGGGCGTTTCCTGTGGCTGCGCACCATATCCTCCACCGTGGTGGGTCAGGGCATCGACTCCATCCTGTTTTTCACCATCGCCTTCGGCGTTTCGGGCCTATGGGTCGGCCCGGACGGCTCATGGCTGCCCGTTTTCAACGCCGCCGTATGCGCCTGGATCGCCAAGTCGGTGTACGAGATCATCGCCACTCCACTAACTTACGCAGTGGTTGGTTGGCTGAAGCGAACCGAGCGGATGGACGTCTACGACGCGCCGCGGTCCCTGAACCCCTTCGGCGTGTTCGGCAGCGGCGACGTCAACGCTGCCAACGCCGCCGCTGCCCGGTCCTGACCTCGCAACGGTGTCCAATATGTCAGAACCTGAGCCGGGCCATCAGCATCCGCACCGTCACGGCCCCAACAGGCCGGAGAGCCTCGGCGCGGCCATTGCCAACTTGCGCGGCACCGGCCTGCCCTGGCGGCGGGTGCTGGCGCTGGTGGCCGCCAACATGCGACGGAAGGTAGTCTCCCGTAGCGCTTGCTGCGGCAATCACGGCCAACCCGGCTGTTGACGGCGCTAGCGCTGTGCCGGCGTGCCCGGCTTCGGTGGAGCGCCTAATAGCGGCGCGACTCCTCCGCGTACACGTGGTCCGGCAGGTTGTAGCTTATGCCTATTTCCCCAAGCATCGAGGCTTCCAGGAGCCCGGAGAACCGGTCGAACCGATGCCCCTGGCGCAGATTTGGAAACAGGACTCCCAGGGTGTGCTGGTAGCGTTTCTGGAACCTGAACCACGGTAGCACGCCGAAGGACGAACGCTTGGGATATCTCAGCTGGTCCGCCAACTCGTCTCCGATGAGCGCGCGGGAGACGCTGAACACGTACCTGGCGAGCCGGCGCCGAGCCTGGGTATCCGTAATCCCTATGACCAACGGCGCCGAGTTGATCAGCGCATGCACCATTACTATGGATTCCAGGTCGATCTCGGGTTCGCACATGGAGCCGATGGCAAACAGCTTCAGCGCATCCTCTTCGTCTCGGAAAAGAATGGCTTCCGGAATGCCCATGAGATGTCCACAGTAGCGCCAAACGGAGATGAAGCTCTCCCGCTCTTCGTCATTGAAGACCGCGCCCAGCCGCGCTATGTGCCTCACCAAACGCGCCGAGAAAGCTGTGATCGCTAAACCAAGGTGCGCCGCGCTGACCGGAGCGCCCCACGCTGCGGCGTCCCACTCTTCCGACGCGGCGAGGAGTCGTCTGATTTGCGCGTGCAGCAACCGCACCCGAACCGAGAGTTTCCATCCGTCCCCGTCCCTTTCCAGACCGCCGGGCACGAATAGCTCTACCATGTGGCGATTATTCTGCTTCAGCCGCCGGACGCCCTGGTCCCGCAGCCGTCCGGTGATGAAGAACGACTTGCTGATATTAGTCGAGAACCCTTCCACCAGTACGCCCCCCACAAAGGCGCCCAGAATCAACCGGGAGTTGCGGTGAAACATCCGAATGCCGGGCGCGAAATCCCGCTGATCAACCCAGTCGGGCGGCGTTTCCAACTGGTTGAAGAGGTGCAGCAGCGTCGGCGGAGCGTTGGCCAAAGCGCTGTGGTCGCCGTCCACCGCCGCCTGGATCAGCCGGTTTGCTTCCGCCAGGGGGAAGTCGGCGAGTTCGTTCATCAGCGCGTCGGCGTCCGGGTCGCCGATTACGGTGTGGGCCAGATAGCTGGACGCCAACCTCCGTTCCAAATCACGGGCCTTCACGTAGCCTGGTATGTAGGCAGACGGTATGTTGTTCATCTCATCGGTCCGCGTTACCGCCCCTGATCCCTGTCCTCCTCCGTCGGCTCCACTCTCAGGTCAGGCAGCCAGCCCAACCACGACGGCAGGTACCAGTTTCCCCGGCCCAGCATCTCCATGCTGGCCGGCACCAGCACGGAACGGACCAGCGTGGCGTCCAGGAATATGGCCACGGCCAGGCCGAACCCCACCTGCTGGTTGATGATGGTCTCCCCGGCGGCGAAGGCGCCGAACACCGCCACCATGATGAGCGCCGCTCCGGTGATGATGCCGGCGGTCGAGCGCAGCCCGTAGGCCACTGCCTCGGCGTTGTTTCCGGTCTGGTCATAGCGTTCCCGTATGCGGCTCAAAAGGAACACGTGGTAATCCATGGACAGGCCGAAGAGGATGGTGAAGAGGAATAGCGGTATCCAGGCGTCAATGACTTCGGCGTGCTGGAACCCCAGCAGGTCCGTCGCCACTCCCTTCTGGAACACCAGCACCAGCAGCCCGTAGGCCGTGCCCACTGACAGCAGGTTCATCACCACCGCTTTCACCGGAATGACTATCGAACGGAAGACCAGCAACAGTATCAGGAAGCTCAATCCCAGCACGAAAGCGAATACGATGGGAGTGTAACGGTCAATGACATCGAACAGGTCGGCGGTGACGGCAGTTACGCCTCCGACGTACACTTCGGCGGATACCCCGTCAAAGGCCGCCGGAATGTGCCGGTCGCGGAGCGTGGCCATGGCGTCCACCGCCACGCGGTTGCTGGGCTCGCCGGGCACGACTACCGACATCAACGCCAGGTCCCCGGATGGGTTGGGAACTACCACGGGCGGCAGGGGGAAAGTCGGGTCATCCACCAGAGACTGCTCCAGGCTTGCCATCGCCTCCTGCACTTGGGGACTGTTTATGTCCCCGTCAATGGCTATCTCCGCGGGGTTCACCAGTCCGAAGGAAAACTTTTCCTCCAGTACGAAGAAGGCTTCCCGCGTCTGCGCCCCTTCCGGGAAGGTGTCTACGCCGTTGAGTCCCGTGTTGATTTCAAAGTAGAAGACTATGGCGACGATCATCGGAGCCGCCACCGCCACGAAGCTGATGATGGGCACCCGGGTCACCGCCCGCGTCGTTACCTCCCAGAATCCATTCGGATTGGCGTCGTCGGTCTGCGTCCGGCGCCGGCCGAAGTAAGGCAGCGGCAGCAGGTTCACCCGCGGGCCCAGCAGCGTCAACACGGCCGGCAGCAGCGTGAGCGTGGCCGCAAGGGCGACCATGACCACCAGTATTGCCCCCAACCCCAGAGATTGGAAGAATGACGCGGGAACGATCAACATTCCAAAAAGCGCAATCACCACCGTGACGCCGCTGAACAATACCGTTCGCCCCGCCGTGTCGCCGGCCCGGACTACGGCTTCGGCTTTCTCCAAGCCGCCGTCCAGTTCTTCACGGAAACGGGAGATGATGAACAGCGAATAGTCGATACCCACCGCCAGGCCAATCATGGTAATCATCAGGGTGACGAAGAACACCAACTCAAAAAACTGACCGATTATGGCCGCGACGCCCAGGGCGATTATCACGGCAACGACGGCCAGGCCTAAAGGAACCAAGGCAGCGACCACGGCGCCGAACAACGCTAGCAGGATAAGCAAAGCCACCGGAATGCCGATGCGCTCTCCCTTCTCCAGGTCTTCCGTCGCCAGTTCGTTGGATTCAAAGGCGATGCTGGCCGGGCCGCTCATAAGCGCCCGGAAATCGTCTGCGGCATCTGCTTCCGTTATGACGTGGAGCACACTTTCAACGCGTTCGGTGGCTTCTTCAAATTCGCCCGCCATCACCAGCTGTATCAAAGCAGTCCGGCGGTCTGCGGACACCAGCGTCTCGTCGCCGGTCAGGTAATAATGCTGCCCGGCGGCCACCGTGTCGTTGCCCAGGGCCATGACATCCTCGAACAAGCCCTCCACTTTCTCCCGGAACTTCGGGTCATCCACCGTCAACGACTCGGATTGCACGATGACTATTTCGACAATCGGCTCCGGGCCGCGCAGCCGCTCTTCCAGCAACGTAGCCGCGCGCTGTGAATCTGCTCCCCCGCCGAGTTTCAACTCAGTGGTGGTGGCGCTGTCCAGCAGACGAGCATTCAGCCCCAGTCCAATCACCACCAACACCACCCACACTCCAATCGTCAGCCAGGGCCTACGGGCGCTGATGCGAGCCAATGCTTCGGTCATACGGGTATCATCCATTCACGGCGTGTGAACGTCCAACCGTTGCGGGACATCCTACCCCATGACGCTTGTGAAGGTAAACTTAACGATTTGTGGAGTACCGCCAGGATAGACAAGATTGCGGATTTTCCACGACGATTGGCATCATGGGGGCAGAGCCTTCCCAAAATCGCAGATTCAGATTGTTCCGCTTGCGCCGAGCCTGTGAAGGACGGTTCCGGCGCGTTCGAGCCGAACTGCCGTGTGTTACGATTGGGCTGATCATCCATCGCATATCGACACAAACGCATATCGACACAAAGGAGCCTGACTGATGCACGCCGAACAGCGCAGGGTAGCCGACGACGGCCTCCATTATCTCGTCATATTTCCCGACGATTACGACGCCGACGCCGACTATCCGCTGGTGGTCATGCTGCACGGTTTTGGCGCCAACATGCAGGACCTCGCCGGCCTCGCTCCGTCCATCAACCGCAAGGGCTACGTGTACGTATGCCCCAATGCGCCCATACCCTTCGAACTGGCCCCCGGCATGATCGGCTACGGCTGGCATCCACCCCGCGGCCAGGCGACCGCGGAGCATTTCGACCAGGCGGAATCGCTGCTCGACGCCTTCTTCACCGAGGTGCTGAGCGAGTTCAGGGCCCAGGAAGACCGGGCCGTGCTTTTAGGCTTTTCCCAGGGCGGCGGCATGACCTACCGCATGGGTTTGCAGCGGCCGGACCAGTTCGTGGCCCTGGTCGCCCTCAGCGCGTCCCTGCCGGACCCTGAGATACTGCGCCCGCGCCTGCCCGACCACCGCAAGCAGCCGGTTTTCGTCGCCCACGGCCTTTATGACCAGATGGTTTCCATGGACAGCGCGCGCCGCACCCGGGAATTTCTCGACGCGGAGAACTACAGCCTGTCCTACCACGAGTACAACATGGGCCACGAAATACCGGCGGAAGTCCTGCGCGACATGGTCCCTTGGATGGAAGCCCTCCTGCCCCCGCTGGTAGCAGAAACGGACCGCATCTTTTAGGAACGAATGGAAATCCTACATCGATGGACAGGATCGAGATTTGCTGTATTCGGATTTGACCAGGGTGATAATAGGTTGTGCTTTCGAAGTTCAGAACGAACTGGGAGCAGGCTTTCTGGAATCGGTGTACGAAAACGCTATGGTGGTTGCGCTTGCAGACGCTGGCATTCCTGTCAGGGCGCAGGCTCCAATCCAGGTAACGTTTCGCAATACGCGCGTTGGCGATTTCTACGCCGATTTGCTGGTGCCGGGCAAAGTAATCATTGAACTGAAAGCCGTGGAGCGCCTTACCCCGCAGCACAAAGCGCAGGTTATCAACTACCTGAATGCTACTGGAATACCGGTGGGGCTTCTCATCAATTTCGGCAACCCCAAGGTAGAATTTCAACGCTTTACCCGAACCAAGAACTGACCCCCAGCCGTTTCCTCAATCCTGTTCATCCTGTGCATCGATGTAAAAATTTAATCCCACGGAGGTACTATTGCAATGAAAGCCACTGCCAAGCTGCGCCAAATGCTCGCTTCCGACCGGCTGGTCGTCGCGCCCTTCGTCCTCAACGCCCTGCACGCCCGCATCGCTGAAGACGTAGGACACCAGGCCGTGTACATGACCGGGGCCGGCACCGCCGCCGAACGAGGCTTCCCCGACGTTGGCCTGCTGACCATGACCGAAATGGTCGCCAACGCCAAGTACATCGCGGACGCCATCAACATCCCGGTGATCTGCGACGCCGACACCGGCTACGGCAACCCGCTCAACGTGCACCGCACCGTCCGCGAGTACGAAGCCGCTGGCGTGGCCGCGATACACCTGGAGGATCAGGTGTTCCCCAAGAAGTGCGGGTTCTTCGCCGGCAAGCAGGTGGTCCCGGTGGAGGAACACGTCCAGAAGATCCATGCCGCGCTGGACGCCCGAACTGACCCCGATTTCGTCATCATCGCCCGCTGCGACGCCTACGCCGTCACCGGCTGGGAGGACACCGTCAGCCGGTGCCGCGCCTACGTCGAGGCCGGCGCCGACCTGGTGTTCGTTGACGGCATCAAGTCCCAGGACGACATCCAGCGCTACGCCGCCGACCTGGCCGACGTGCCGCGGATGTACAACGGCGACCTGGCCACGACGCAGACCATGGACGAACTGGGTTACAAGATCATGATCTGCGGCAGCACCATCTGGCTCATTTACAAGCAGGTGCGAGCGGCGTACGAAGAGCTAATGAGCGACGGCAAGGTGAACCCGGATCGCTACGGCACCCGCTGGGACGTCGCCTCCGTTCTGGGCCTGGACGCCATCTACGAGCTGGAAAAGAAGTACGGCGTGCAGGACGTGGGCACCGACGTGGCCGGCCTGGCCGCGGCTCAAGCCGCCCAGATGGCTGCCGACGCCGCGGTGCTCACCCCGGCCGACGACTGACCTGTCCTGCACACCAAAGCCTCAGCGTGGAGGCCGGCGATGAGTGATCGCTTCCGTATGCTATACGACGGGTCGTGTCCCATGTGCAGCCGTGAGGTGATGAACCTGTACCGCCGCCGACCCGAAGCCATTGAGCCCGTGGACATCTCCGCCGAGGATTTCGACGCCGCTACATGGGGCCTGGACGCCGATCAGGTCCAGTCCGCCATGTATGGCGTCAAGCCGGACGGCAGCATCACGGTGGGCATGGAAAGTCTGCGCGAGGGCTACCGCCGGGCCGGCCTGGGCTGGGTGCTGGGCTGGACCCGATGGTGGCCGGCCCGGCCCGCCTTTGATCTCTTCTACCGTGGTTTCGCGCGCAACCGGATGCGCATCAGCAACTGGCTGGGCCGGTGCGACGGCCATTGCCGGGTCTGAGTTTCGGATGATGGCGCGGCATAAAAAGACCGGGACATATTCGGCTGGGAATTTTCTCCAGCCGCAACTGTCCCGGGCGGGGCTGGCGACCTGGCACTGAGCCTAAACGCGCCAACCTCCTGACAAGGGCGCCACAGGTAACGCTGCAACACGTTGCGTATGGCTCCAAGCACATCATACGCTATAAGCGCAGCTTTGTCCACTTTGAAATACAACCGAGGTTAAATATGCTGGCATTCATTGACGAAAGTGGTCTCCCTAATCCCAATGACAAAAGCACTCGCCCAGTGGTGGCGGCAGTTTGTTACGGTGAACAGGATTCCCGCTCAATCAGCAGACGAATTTTTGCGATAAAGCGTCAAATATTGCAAGCGGAACGGGCGGAACTCAAAGGAATGAACCTGCTCAAAGAGAAAGCCTATCGAAGAAGCCGAACAAAACGCATATTTGCCGAGGAATTTTTCTCCATCCTGGACACATTGCCGATAACCGTTTTCGCCACGATTATGCAAGGTCCGTTCCAAAATCCTCTGCATACCGATACACATTTGGGAAGCCGCTTTCGGTTTCTTTTGCAGCGCATTGAGATGCTGGCCGCGCAAACCGACGCTTATGCCAATATCCTATTTGATGGCCGGGGCACTCGTTTCGGAAGGACCAGCGCGGCTTTTTCCAATTACCTCTTCCGCTCCAACGAGGGGCAGGCCAGCATCCACATCGCTGACACACCAGCTTTCGTAGATTCAGCAACCAGCGCCGGCATCCAGATTGCCGATATGTGTGCCTACGTGATTCGGGTTTATCAGGAAAGACGGCTGTTTGAAGCTCCGCTTCCATCCAGCGATGAATACCTGCACGCCATTCGTCGCTGGTATCGTGTCATCCAGCGGTTGACCCAGGATTCCTCGTCGGACGGTGGACCGGTACGGTATGGTCTGCAACGCCTGCCCGCTGGTGTGCGCTGACCTTATGTGGCCCCTCCTCGCCCTGGGCTCCGCCCTGGCCTTTTGCTTCGTCAGCGTCTGCGACAAGCGCCTGCTGTCGTTCCACCTGAACGGTGTGCCGCCCCTGTGCCTGTGGTGCGGGACCACCGGACTGATCTACGGCACCATCGTGGCCGCGATCGTTGGAGTGCCGGAGGGCACCACCTGGCAGGTGGCGGTGACTCCGGTTCTGGCTGGCATATTCATGGGTTGCTCCGTGGTGCTCCTGTTCCGCGGCCTGCGCCTCATGGAGGCTTCGCGAGCCGTCGCCATTTCCCAGACCAATCCGATTTTCGTCGCCATCCTGGCTCTGCTGTTCCTGGGCGAGCGCATATCGCTGGCCCAATGGTGCGGCATCGCCCTGGTGGTCGCCGGCGCGGCGCTCATCTCCGTGCGGCTGTTCCAGGAACGGCCCTTCGGGCGCATCGGCGCGGATTTGGCGGTTCCGAGTACCGCAATTTTCGACCTGCGCGACCGCAGCACGATCTACGGGCCGGCGCTGCTGGTCGTCAGCGCGATGTCCGCCGCCTCCAGCTTCGTCGTGGCCAAGGCCGCCCTGAACGCCGATCTTCCCGTGCTCACGGTATTCGGGATCCAGCAGGCCACGGTGGGCGCGGTGTTCTTCTGCGTCGGGTTGAGCGGCGGTCCCCGTCTGTGGACCGCCGTGAAGCAGCCCGGCGTTCTGGCGATGCTCCTGTTCGGCGAATCGCTGATGCCGGCGGTGTCGATCCTGCTGGGGGTGTACGCTTACAGCCTGGGCCCGGCCTCCCTGGTGGCTGCGGTCCTGGCGACTCGGCCGCTGTTCGTGTTCATCGCGTCCACGATTCTGTCCCGCATGCGCTGGCAGTTCCTGGACGAGACGCTGAGCCCCCGCGCGCTGTCGGTAAAAGCCGCGTCCATAGTGATGATTGTAGGTGGCGTGGGCACACTCAGCATGGGTTGACGCCCAAAACGGGAACTTTCCGCTAGGCCGTCGGTCATTACGTTAATGCTGCGTCGAAAGCGGAGAAAAAGCATCGAATCCGTCACGAATAAATCGATAATGTTTATCATCGTCTCATTGATGGTTGACAACCGCAGCACCAACGAATATTATCTTGTCCCGAATATCTGCGCTATTAAGCGTAGGAATGTGACTGCATACTTAGCACGGAGTCTGCCAACCAATGGACGAACTTGACCTGAAGATCATCGGTATCCTGCAATCGGACGGGCGTGCGTCCAACGCCAAGATTGCGCGCGCGGTGGGTGTCAGTGAAGGCACTGTGAGGCGCCGGCTGCGTCGCCTCATCAAGGAAGACATCGTCCATGTGGTGGCAGTCCCCAACCTCGAAAAAATGGGCTACGGCACCACCGCTCTCATCGGCCTGGAAACCGGCCCGGGCAAGTCCGATTCCGTCGCGGAGTGCATCGCGAACCTTGACGAGGCCCACTATGTCGTCGTGGCCACCGGCCCTTACGACGTATTCGTCTGGACTGCCCTGGAGTCGGCCGAAAGTCTTGGCGACTTCCTGCGCACCCGCATCGGCGTGATCGACGGAGTGCAAAAGACCCAGACCTTCGTAACCCTGTCGACCAAGAAGCGTTTCACCCGGGTGTAGATCCGCCGTTTCCGAGGCTGCCGCCCGGCGTTCCGGACTGCCCCGCGCGTTTGCATTGCCTACCCGCCGTGCTATAATTTCCGCACCCGTGAGTTGTGGCCCGAAGTTCGGTTTGCCACTGTCAACCCACACCACATCACCCGAGGGAATGCCGCTATGACCTACATCATTACCGAGCCATGCGTGGGCGTCAAAGACGCCGCGTGTGTCGACGTCTGTCCGGTGGACTGCATCTACACCACCGACGACGATGACATGTACTTCATCAGTCCCGATGAGTGCATCGACTGTGCCGCCTGCGAACCGGTGTGCCCGGTCACGGCCATCTTCGCCGAGGAAGCCGTGCCGTCCATGTACGAAGAATATATCAAGATAAATTACGACTACTTCAGCAAGTAGTCGTCACGCCGCCCGGCGTACACCGACCCCGTCGTGCGCCCGGCGCTTGTCCGCCGGGCGCACGTATAACGGTCACACGTTCCCAGATGTCCGCATCCGACCCGCAGCGGTCCGCTCGACCTGAAGTCAACGTTGTCGTCTGCACCGACGAGTACGGGTGCGGGCGCTGGCACCATCGTGGTCGCAACGCCGCGGACGTCCTGGGCGACTTTCGTACCGCCGCGAAACATTGGGATGACGACCGCGTGCAGGTGACCACGGCCGGATGCATCCTTGGCTGCACCTACGGTCCGAGATTCGACGTCGCCCGCCGCTGGTCCGGCGAAAAAGCGCTGTACGGCTCCATCACCGGCGAAGCGACCATAACCCGGCGCGGGCGGGTAAGATTCGCCCCCATTCCGGATGACCTGGAACAGGTTCTGGCCGACCACCTGCCGGAGACGGCCGTTCCTGTCCAGAGCCTCAGCGGGTCCAACCCTCCGGCCAACGTCGACCTGCTGCGGCAAATCCTGTCAAATTGCAGCCAGGGAATGGGCGATGTCCCCATCGGGCTGGCCGAGGCCGTGATCATGGTGCACAACCCGGCCGCCACCGTGTCCATTCCCGCCTCGCTGGACAGCCTGCAATTCGTGGATGGCGGCGGGCAAGCCAACCCTACCGGCGACATCGCCCTGCTGGCAACGGACGGAGATGGTCAGGTGGCCCTGCAACTCAGCCGGATCCGCCAGGTCGAGTTCCTGTACCGACAACTGCGCAACGGAATGCCCAGCTACTCCATCTGGCTGCGGGACGACGACCTGGCGACCGTGTACCGCATCTACCTGCGCCGGTCGGAAAACCCGGACCACAATCCCCGGCGTCATCGCCTCTTCATGGACATCATTGAACGGTACGGCGAAAAGGTAACCTTGTAACATCTCCCTGGGCCTGGTCGCCCGCCGCGGCGTGCTGCAACACGGGTAACTTACGTGATTGACGGCGCGCCGGTGGGTCGATCCAGCGGGGCTAAACTCGAGGAGGAGCGAACACAATGAGCAACATCGATTCCACTCCGGAATTCGTGCGGGAAACCTACCGCAAAATGGACGAGAAGCTGGCCCAGGTGCGGGCCCGGCTCAACCGGCCTCTGACCATGGCCGAGAAGCTGCTGCTGTCCCACCTGGACGACGTCGCCGACGCCGACCTGCGCCCCGGCGACAGCTACATCAACCTTCGCCCCGACCGTGTGGCCCACCAGGACGTGACCGGACAAATGGCCATCCTGCAGTTCATGCAGTCCGGCCGTGATCGCGTCGCCGTCCCGACCACCGTCCACTGCGACCACCTGATCCAGGCCCGCGTCGGCGCCTCCTCCGACCTCCAGGACGCGCTCAACGAGAGCAACGAGGTTTACCAGTTCCTGGAATCCGCCAGCCGCCGCTTCGGCATGGGGTTCTGGAAGCCCGGCTCCGGCATAATCCACCAGGTGGTGCTCGAAAAGTACGCCTTCCCCGGCGCCCTGATCATCGGCACCGACTCCCACACCGTCAACGGCGGCGGCCTGGGTTCCCTGGCCATCGGCGTGGGCGGCGCAGACGCGGCCGACGTGATGGCCGGCCTCCCTTGGGAAGTGCGTTATCCGCGCATCATCGGCGTCAAGCTCACCGGCTCCATGAGCGGCTGGACGGCGCCTAAAGACGTCATCATCAAGCTGGCCTACGAGCTCACCGTGTCCGGCGGCACCAACGCCATCATCGAATACTTCGGACCTGGCGCCGCCTCCATCTCCGCCACCGGCAAGGGCACCATCTGCAACATGGGCGCCGAGCTGGGCGCCACCGGCGACGTGTTCCCCTACGACGAGCGCATGGCGACGTACCTGCGCGCCACCGGCCGCGAGGACCTGGTGGCAATCGCTGAGGAGTACAAGCATCTGCTCCAGTCCGATCCCGAGGTCGAGGAGCAGCCGGAGCAGTTCTACGACCAGATCGTCGAGATCGACCTGTCCACCCTGGAGCCGCACGTTACCGGCCCCCACTCGCCCGACCGGGCGCGACCGATTTCCGCACTGGCCGCCGAGGCCCAGCAGGAAGGCTTCCCGGAGCGAGTGTCCGTGGCCCTGGTGGGCAGCTGCACCAACTCCTCCTATGAGGACATGGAGCGCTGCGCCGACGTGGCCCGACAGGCCGCCGCGCGGGGCGTCTCCGCCGCGTCCGGCCTGCTGGTGACCCCCGGTTCCGAGCAGGTACGCGCCACCATTGAGCGGGACGGCCAGCAGGCCGCGCTGGAAGCCATCGGCGCCACCGTGCTGGCCAACGCCTGCGGCCCCTGCATCGGCCAGTGGAACCGGCCCGAGGCCCGCGGTACCGACAACAGCATCGTCACCTCCTACAATCGCAACTTCCCCAGCCGCAACGACGGCAACGCGGGAACCATGAACTTCATCGCCAGCCCTGAGCTGGCCGTGGCCATGGGCCTGGGCGGCAGCCTGTCCTTCAATCCGCTCACCGATCCCCTGGTGGACGCCAACGGCAACGAGTTCATGCTCCAGCCGCCGTCCGAGGCACCCGAGGTGCCGCCCACCGGGTTCGACCCGGGCACGGACATGTACGTCGAGCCGCCGGAAGACGGCAGCGACGTTGAAGTGCGCGTTGACCCCAACAGCAACCGCCTGCAAGTGCTGGATCCGTGGGAACCCTGGGACGGCAACGACTTCGAAGACGTGCCCGTCCTGGTGAAGACCGAGGGCAAGACGACCACCGACTCCATCTCCCCGGCGGGTCCGTGGCTCCGCTTCCGCGGTCACCTCAACAACCTCAGCGACAACATGTTCCTGGGCGCCAACAACGCCTATACCGACGACACCGGCACCGGCAAGAACCAGCTCTCCGGCGAGGAGATCATGCCCATTCCGGAGATCGCCCGCGCCTACAGCGCCCAGGGCATCCGCTGGGTTGCCATCGGCGACGAGAACTACGGCGAGGGCTCCAGCCGCGAGCACGCCGCCCTGTCGCCGCGAATGCTGGGCGCCGCGGCCATCATCACCCGCAGCTTCGCCCGCATCCACGAGTCGAACCTGAAGAAGCAGGGGCTCCTGCCCCTCACCTTCGAGGACCCGGCGGACTGGGACCGCGTGCTGGAGGACGACCGCATGAGCCTGGTCGGCCTCAACGACCTGGCGCCGGACCGCCCGGTGCAGGCGATCCTCAAGCACGCCGACGGCTCCGAGGAAACGCTCAACCTGCGGCACACGCTGAACGACACCCAGATCGCGTGGTTCCGGGCCGGCAGCGCCATGAACCACATGAAGAACCTGGAGGGCGCCAGCAGCTAGCCGGTCTCACACCGGGCACTACGCGGGGGCGTCTGCGCGAGCAGGCACCCCTGTTTTACGGGAAACTGCCGCGATGCGGCCTTCCGTAACTGTTCAGAGTTGCGGGGAAAGTGTCATTGCGAGCGCAGCGCGGCAATCTCGTTGGCGCCGGGGAGTCCTTTGGGGCAGACGTTGCCGCTGCGGCGTCGAGATTGCCACGGCGCCAGCGCCTCGCAATGACAACCCCCTGAATTCTGAACTGTTACGGCCTTCCTTGCCCGCTTTCGCCGGCCGGTGGTATGGTATTGACCATGACCACACAGATCACCAACGAAGACATCGTCCAACTGTTCAACAACATGGCGGCCATGCTGGAGATCAAGGGCGACACGGTCTTCAAGATTCGCGCCTACCAGCGCGCCGCCAACACCATCGAACAACTCAGCTGGTCGCTGGCCGCGGCGGCCGCCGCCGGCGACGACCTGAAGAAAATCCCCGGCGTCGGCAAGGCCATCAGCGAAAAGGTCCAGGAATACGTGGCGACGGGCCACGTTGCCGCCTACGACCGCCTGGCCGAGGAACTGCCCCCCAACGTCCTGGAACTGCTGGAGGTTCCGGGCATGGGGCCGAAAACCGTCAAAGCCGCTGTCGATGAGCTGGGCATCGGGTCCGTCGCCGAGCTGGAGCAGGCCGCATTGGACGGCCGGCTCGAACAGCTGCCCCGGATGGGCAAGCGTTCGGTGGCAAACATCCTGCGCCACATCCAGGCCCAGCGCTCCCGCTCTGACCGCACGCCCCTGGGCATCGCCTCCGAGACCTGCGCCGCGGTAACGTCCCAGCTCTTCGATGCCTGCCCCGGTTTGGTGAGCATCACTCCGGCCGGTTCGCTTCGGCGCTGGGAGGAAACCATCGGCGACCTGGACCTCATCGCAGTGTCGGAGAACCCCGCGGAGACTGGCCCGGCGCTGGCCGCCTTGCCATCAGTCCGTGAGGTCCTCGTTCAGGGCGATTCCAAGACCTCCGTGATCGTCGATCCGGGCATCCAGATCGACCTGCGCATCGGCGAGCCGGACGCCATGGGCGCAATGTTGCAGTATTTCACCGGCAGCCAGCAGCACAACATCCGGCTGCGCGATTACGCCAACCGCCGGGGTTTGTCCCTGAACGAATACGGCATCACGGTCATCGAAAGCGGCGAGACCGAGCGGTTCCCCGACGAGGAGTCCTTCTACGGCCGCCTGGACCTGCCCTGGATACCGCCGGAACTCCGCCGCGGCGCGGACGAGTTGGACGCCGCCCGCGAAGGCAACCTGCCCAACCTGATCACCGAGGCCGACCTCCGCGGGGACCTGCACCTCCACAGCGACTGGAGCGACGGCAAGTTCCCCCTGGAAGAAATGGTTGCCGCCGTGGCCGCCATGGGCTACGAGTACATGGCCCTCACCGACCATTCCCAGGGCCTGGGCGTCGCCAACGGCCTGACCCCAGACCGCCTCGCCCGCCAGATCGAAATCCTGAAAGCCCTGCAATCCCGCTACGACATGACCATCCTCTGCGGCTCCGAGGTGGACATCCGCGCCGACGGCGCCATGGACTTCCCCGACGACGTCCTGGGTATGCTGGACTGGGTGATCGCCTCCGTGCACAACGCCATGAGCCAGGACCGGGACACCATGACCCGGCGCATCACCCGGGCCATGGAGAACCCCCACGTCACCGTCATCGGCCATGCCTCCACGCGCCTGCTGGGCCGCCGGGACCCGGTTGAATTCGACATCGAGGCCCTGCTGCAAACCGCCCGCGACACCGGCACGGCCATGGAAATCAACGCCGCCCCGGAGCGCCTGGACCTCAAGGACACCCACGCCGCCCGCGCTCGCGAGTTGGGCGTACCGCTGGTGATCAACACCGACTCGCACCACATTGACGGGCTGACCAACCGCACCTTTGGAGTGGCCGTGGCGCGCCGCGCCTGGTGCGGGCCGGAACACGTTCTGAACACCTACCCGGCCAACGACTTTCTCTCCTGGCTCCGCGCTCCCAAAGGGCAGCGGACCGAACGTTTCGCCGCTATGGTAGAAGGCCGGCGGGCTGCGGCATCCCGACCATGACCTTCACGGTGGACGACACCGGGGTCGCGGTCATTGCGCCGGCGCATGACGGCGCCGGCCTCCCGGAATACGAGCACGTCATCGAGCGGTTGCGTTCCCGCGCCGGCCGCGCCGAGCCGTGGCATATTGCGCTGCTGGACGCCATTGGTCGCTGGAGCCTCCCCCATGAAGAACTTTGGGGTCGGCATTGGCGCTACGTCATCGGCGGCGAAGCGCTGGACTGGCTCACCCTGGCCCATCGTCTCTGCCTTGCCATCCCCGATGCCGTCCCGCCGGACGAGCTGGAAACCCTGCTGTTCTACGGGCGGTTGCCCGAGGACATCGACCCGGAACGGTTCCGTCAACTCATCGGCCCCTACCGGTACACCGCTCACCTGAATTTCTGGTACGGCGTGGTGGTGGAAGAAGCCCTGCAACTGGTCACGGAAGACTCCATCCGCAAGAGTCGCCTGGCCCGATGCTACGGCGACAGCGACGACGTGGTGGAGGACGCCTACCGTCATCTCTACGGCGAGACCCGCACCAACCTTGTGCCCGAGTTCCTCGCGGATGCCGGCGCAGCCTGGGGCCATGATCCTGAGGAACTTTCCCTGGTCGCCTGGCATGAGTTCACCTACTGGCTGTTCAAGCGTCGCATCCGCAAGTGGCACCCGGCCCGCGTCGCCAGCGACACCCGGCGCGGCCTGGAGCGGCTCCGCGAGTTGCGCGACGATGATGGCGCCGCCGACCCGGGCCACTTCATCGTGAACGATGCCGACCTGCCGGCGCTGCAAAAAACAAAATAGGGGCGAAGGTTCTCGCCCCTATATCATTTTCGCCTTTGCGCTGGGTGGTTCGGTTATAGACCGTACACCTTGCGGTAGCTCAGGCTCATCCGCTTTCGTTCGGTGTCGATGCTGAGGATCTGCACCTTGATCTGCTGGCCCTGGTAAACGATCTCCCGCGGATGTTCCATCCGGCGAGCCGACAGCTCGGAGATGTGCACCAGGCCCTCGACCCAGTCTTCCAGCTTGACGAAGGCGCCGAAGTCCATCAGGCGGGTGACGGTCCCGTCGACGATATCGCCAACGTGGTATCGCTCCGGCACGGTGTCCCAGGGCTCCGGCTGGGTGCGCTTGAGGCTCAGGGAAATCTTGCTGTTCTCCCGGTCCACCCGCAGCACCTTGAGGGTCAGGTTGTCGCCCACGCTGACCACTTCCTCCGGCGACTTGATCATCGCCCAGGACAGCTCGGAGATGGGCACCAGCCCCTCGGCGTCGCCCAGGTCGACAAAGGCGCCGAACCCGCGCATCGAGCGAACCGTGCCCTGGACGATCTGGCCTTCCTGCAATTCTTCCAGCAGGCGCTCCTTGGCTGCGTTGCGCAGCTGCCGCCAGATCCGCCGCTCGGTCAGCACCAGCTTTTCACGCTGGGCGTCCAGTTCAAGGATATTGAACCGGGCATCCTCGCCGATCCTGGCATCCAGGTGTTCGATGCGGCCTTCCTTCGGCACCGGCGCCATCTGGGAGAAGGGAACGAAGCCGCGCACCCCCTGCCAGTCAACCACCAGGCCGCCCTTGTTGTGCTGCACAACCTTGGCCGCCAGCTCGGAGTCCTGCTTGTGCAGTTCGATCAGGTCTTCCCAGACCTGCTTTTCCTGCGCCTGGTCGTATGAGAATACCGCCATTCCACCCGGCCCGCGATTGTTCAGGTGAATGACAATCACGTTGGCTCCCGGCTGCATCTGTTCTCGCTTTTCGTCGGTAAGTGTCCGCATCTCCTGCGGCGGAACGATGCCCTCGGTCTTGAGGCCGGCGCTGATGACCATACCCTCATCATCGATGCGCACTATCTCGCCGGTCACCAGGTCGCCTCTGCGATACTCCCTCGGCGAAAAGGCCGATTCCGGGAGTTGCGACATATCAGTGACTTCGACTACGTTCGGGTCCTGGGCTACCATCAGTTAAGCTGCTCCTTCCTCTTGCTTACGGCCGGTTGGCGCGGCCGCACAGGTCGAGCAGGTACTTCGTTCTCGCTTGGATCACTTTCCCCACAATTCGCCTGCCTAATAATACTTATACCGCACGCAAATTGCAACTGCAAAACCCGATGCCGGCCGATTGCGCCGAACGTAGTACCGGAACTCGGCGCCGTGTCCACAACAATCCGTAGGCGGCGGCGCTATCGCAGGCGTCGAACCAGCGGGCTCTCATGCGCACCCAGTTTCCTGCACCGGTCATTGCGAGCGCAGAGTGGCAATCTCGTGATGGCAACAGGGTCTCTTTCAGCAACGGGATCGCCACGTCGCTGCGCTCCTCGCGGTGACAACCGGGTACGCGTGAGCCAGAGGCTGAATTGACACGGTTGACGCCGCCGTCTATCATTGAAGTCCGTTAGCCGAGGTAGCTCAGCCTGGTAGAGCACGGCACTGAAAATGCCGGTGTCGGTGGTTCGAATCCGCCCCTCGGCACCACTTCCCGCATTCGCGTTTGAAGACGGCTCCATAAGGGGCCGTCTTCGCCGTTTTGCCGGCGTTCTTCCGCTGCCTGCCACTGCTACAATGAAGTCGGCAACCTCCGCACAGCCCTTGCCCACACCGATGCCCGCACCGACGACACGACGCCATGCGCCAATCATCACCAAACACCCTCGTACTCCCCGTCGCCGGGATGACGTGCGCGGCGTGCGTGTACCACGTGGGCGAGGCGTTGCGCTCCGTTGAAGGGGTGACCGAGGTCAGCGTCAACCTGGCGACCGAGCGGGCGACGATCAGTCTGGTCGAGGTCGAAGGCGCCGCATCTCCCAACCTGGAGACGTTGGCCCAAGCAGTTGCCGACGCCGGATACCGCCTGGATACCAACCCGTCATCGACGACCGACGACGGGGGCGTCAGCCCACGGGCGCAGGAGGAAAAGCGCGTCAGGGTCCGGCTGATGGTGGCGGCGACGGGCGGAGCCGCGCTGCTGCTGGGCAGTTTCCCGGCGCTGCCCTGGACGCCCGGGCTGCTGGCCCTGTGGTGGTATCCGCTGCTGCTATGGGCGGTGGCGACCCCGGTGCAACTGTGGGCCGGATGGTCGTTCTACACCGCAGGGTGGGCCGGGATCCGGCGGTTGCAGCCCAACATGCACACGCTGATCGGCCTGGGCACGTCGGTGGCATACGGCTACAGCGTGGCAGTCGTCCTGATGACCCTGGTCGCTCCCGGCGCATTGACTGCACCCGGGGCGCATCAGCTGCACTTCGACATGGCAGCCATAATCGTCGCGCTGATCCTGCTGGGACGCTGGTTGGAGGCCCGCGCCCTGTCCCGCACGTCCGGCGCAATCGAACGGCTGCTGGACCTGCGGCCCCAAACGGCCCACCTCATGGCCGCGGACGGCACTATAACCGACGTTCCGGTCGATCAGGTCGAAATCGGTGACACGCTGGCCGTACGCCCGGGCGAGCAGATCCCGGTCGATGGCGAAGTGACCAGCGGGACCAGCGCAGTTAATCAATCCGCGCTGACCGGCGAGAGTATGCCAGCCGATAAATCTGCCGGCGATTCCGTATTCGCCGGCACCCTGAACGGAGCCGGCGCGATTCTCATGCGGGCCACCCGAGTCGGCACGGACACGACGCTGGCCCAGGTGATACGCCTGGTGGAAGAGGCCCAGGGCTCGGCGGCCCCGGTGCAGCGACTGGCTGATCGCGTCGCCGCCTGGTTTGTGCCGGCGGTGGGTCTGATTGCATTGGCCGCGGCGATACTGTGGCTGTTCCTCGGGCCGGACCCGTCGGCGCGGTACGCAATGCTGACCCTGGTGGCGGTTTTTATCATCGCGTGCCCGTGCGCGCTGGGTCTGGCAACTCCCACCGCCATCATCGTTGGGGTGGGCCGAAGCGCGGAGCGTGGCATCCTGATCCGGAGCGCGGCCGCGTTGGAAACCGCCCACCGCGTGGATGTCGTCGCCCTGGACAAGACCGGAACCCTGACCACGGGGCAACCGGAGGTCACCGACGTTGTGCCAACGCCGGGTGTTTGCACAACCGACGTGCTGCGTTACGCGGCCTCGGTCGAAACCCTGTCGGAGCACCCCCTGGGTCGGGCGGTGCTGCGCCGGGCGCAAGCCGACGGTTTGACGGTCGCTCCATCCACGGATTTCGTTGCCCACGCCGGCGCGGGCGTGACCGCAGTAGTCGCCGAACAAGGGATAGCCGTCGGGAACGCCGCACTCATGGAACAGGTCGGCGCGTCGCCGGACGCCGAGCTCGACGCGGCGGCGACACAACTCGCCGAAGGCGGAGCTACGCCGATGTTCGTGGCCCGGGACGCACATGTTGTCGGCGTGATCGCCGTTGCCGACCGAGTGAAGCCCGGGACGCCCGCAGCGGTGGCGGCACTGCATCAAATGGGGGTGCGAACGGTGATGCTCTCCGGCGACCGCCCGGAAGTAGCGGCGTCCGTGGCTTCCGAGTGCGGCATCGACGAGTACCACGCCGGAATGCTGCCGGCCGACAAGGCAGATGCCGTCGCCAGGATGCAGGATGCCGGGCATACCGTGGCAATGGTGGGCGACGGCATCAATGACGCGCCGGCGTTGGCTCGAGCCAACGTCGGGGTGGCCATGGGCGGTGGGACTGACATCGCCCGCGAAACCGCGGACGTCACGCTGATGCGTGACGATCTCATGGGCGTTGCCACCGCGCTGAAGATGTCCAGAGCCACGATGCGCACCATCCGGCAGAACCTGTTCTGGGCGTTCTTCTACAACACGCTGCTGATCCCGGTGGCCGCGGGGGCGCTGTATCCGGTGTTCACCGCGCTGGGCGGCGTACCGGCCGGGCTGGTGTTTTTCTTCGGCGATGCCGGGTTCCTGAACCCCATCCTGGCGGCGCTGGCCATGGCCTTCAGCTCGGTCAGCGTGGTCAGCAATTCGTTGCGGTTGCGACGGACGCACGTCTGATGGGTATCGCACTTTGCCGCGGTGCTGATACAATCACGGTGCGAGTGCGTTCACGCATCGCGAAATGAGAGCGGAACATGGAAACGGCGAGCACCGGCAGCTTAATGCCCATAATAGTTGCGCTTATTGCCAGCCAGGGCGCCATCGCGGGGGCCATTGCTTTGATGGCGTTCCGTGTCGGCCGGATGCCTTCGCGTGAGGAGTCCAACGCTCTCCGCGATGAGGTGGCCGCTAACAAAGTGGAAATCGTGGCCACCAAACTAGAGCTCAAAGAGGAAATTGCGGCCACCAAACTAGAGCTCAAAGAAGATATCGCAGCCACTAAACTGGAGCTCAAAGAAGATATCGCGGATACCAAGCTGGAAGTTTTCAAAGCCATAGCCGAGCTGCGGCAAGAAATGGCTGACACGAAAACCGAGCTGCGGCAAGAGATCGCTGACACGAAAACCGAGCTGCGGCAAGAGATCGCTGACGCGAAAACCGAGCTGCGGCAAGAAATTGCCAACACCAGAATAGAACTGGAAGCGAAAATTGACGCCGCCAAGGATGAAGTCTTACAGGAAATTCGCCGCGGCCATCAGCAACTGATACTGGCCTTGGTCAATCACACGCACAATGCCAACGGCCAAGCCGTATTCACGCTCCCGCCGGAGACTGAACCCGCTCCCGCCGACAACTGACAAGCAGGAAATCGACATGGCAACCGCAACCGATCCCATTTGCCTGATGCAGGTGGATACCGACAATCCCAACGGCGGGACCAGCGAGCACGCGGGGCAGACCTACTACTTCTGCGCCCCGGGGTGCCGCATCGCCTTCGAGCGCGACCCGGAAGGGTGGGCCTCCGGTCGCAACAAGCCCATCGCCATGGAGGAGCCGCAACCGCAGCCGGTCACGTTCGTGCGCCGTCTGTTCCGTCGCGGACAATAGGCAGAGTCATCGCCGGACAAGGAACGGGGCGGGTTTGAAACCCGCCCCACTTTTGTCGCTCCCGAATGGCGTTGGTCAGATGTTGGCGCCGCAGCAGCGCTTGTACTTCTTGCCGCTGCCGCACGGGCACCTGGAGTTGCGCCCGATTTTGCGGCCCGCCCGCGGAGCCGGCGTGGAACGGCCGGGGGAAACCGCGGCCATCGGGCTCACCGGCGCGCGCGTGCTGCTGTTTTCGGGGGCCCGTGGCGTGGGCGCTTCCGGAGCCAGGGTGACGTGGAACAGCGTGTGGGTGACCTCGCGCTGCATCTGTCGGGTCAACTCGGCGAAGGCGCGCTGGCCCTCGGAACGATAGACCGTGAGCGGATCCCGTTGGCCCACGGCCTGCAACCCCACTCCGGTACGCAGGTTTTCCATGTGGGTCAGATGGTTCACCCAATGGGTATCTATAGACTTGAGGAGCAGCAGGCGTATCAGGGTCTCCATGTTGTCGGGACCCAGGGAACGCTCCTTGGCCTCGTAGAGCGTCTCCGCGTACTCGTCCAGGATGTCCTCGATGTGGTCCCGGCGCAGGGCCAGCACCTTTTCCGCCGAGTCAAGCTCGGCCGGGGGCGGGCAGATCAGACGCATCGCGGCCACGAAACCGTCCGCATCCCAGTCGTCCGCGTGGCGAGCCTGGAGGTGGTTGGAAACCAGGCGGTCAAACTCGGCTCCCAGCATGTCCAGGATACGTTCGCGCAGCCCATCACTGGCGAGGATCCGGGAGCGCTGCTCGTAGATGACAGAGCGTTGCTGGTTGAGCACGTCGTCGAAGTTGAGCAGGTGCTTCCGCATGTCGAAGTGATGGCCCTCGACCTTGACCTGCGCGCTGGAGATGGACTTGGTGATGAGCTTGTTCTCCAGGGGTTCGTCGTCGTTGAGGCCGGACCAGTTCATCACGTTCTTGATGCGGTCGCCGCCGAACCGCTGCATCAATTCGTCCTCCAGGGCGACGAAAAACTGGCTGCTGCCGGGATCGCCCTGGCGTCCGGCGCGGCCTCGCAGCTGATTGTCGACGCGGCGCGCTTCGTGGTGTTCCGTTCCGATGACGTGCAGCCCGCCCAGAGCGATGACCCGGTTGTGTTCCTCCCGCCAGTCCTCCCGGTCGGTGTCGGCGCCGCCCAGCACGATGTCGGTGCCGCGGCCGGCCATGTTGGTGGACACGGTGACGGCGCCGGAGCGGCCGGCCTGGGCGACAATCGACGCCTCCTGCTCGTGGTTCCGGGCGTTGAGCACCTGGTGCTGCACGCCGCGACGGCGCAGTCGGTCGCTGAGGGTTTCGGAGGTTTCGATGGAGGTAGTGCCCACCAGGACCGGCTGCCCCGAATCAGACCGCTGGATGATATTGTCGATGACCGCCTGCCATTTGCCCTCGGCGGTGGGGAATATCAGATCGCTGGCATCGTCCCGGACCATGGGCAGGTTCGTAGGAACCGCGACCACCTCGAGACCGTAGATCTTGTAGAACTCGTCGGCCTCGGTGACGGCGGTACCGGTCATGCCGGCCAGCTTGCGGTACATCCGGAAGTAGTTTTGCAGGGTGATGGTGGCATAGGTGACGCTTTCCCGCTGGACCTTGACCCCCTCCTTGGCCTCCACGGCCTGGTGGAGACCATCAGACCAGCGACGACCGTATTGCAGCCGGCCGGTGAACTCGTCGACGATGACGACCTCACCGTTGCTGACCACGTAGTCCTTGTCCTTCACCTTCTGGACCTGGGCCACCACCGCGTTTTCAACGTATTGGACCAGGTGGAAGTTCTCGGGATCGTACAGGTTGTCGACGCGCAGGTGGCGCTCGGCCCTGCCGATGCCGTGCTCGGTGAGGGAGATGGCCTGAGTGCGCTCGTCAACGGTGTAGTCTTCGTATTCCCGCAGTCGAGGCGCCAGCCGGGCGCAGTTGGAATAGTGCTCCACCGGCTGTTGGGCAGGACCGCTGATGATCAGGGGGGTCCGGGCCTCGTCGATCAGGATGTTGTCCACCTCGTCCACGATGGCGAAGTGATGCGGCGGCCGGCCGGCGATGCGGGTCTGAACCTGTAGGTCGGCGTCCACTGACATGTTGTCGCGGAGGTAGTCGAAGCCGAACTCGTTGTTGGTGCCGTAGAGGATGTCGGCGCGATAGGCTTCAGCCCGGGACACCGGCGTCAGGTAGGGGAAACCGCCGCGGCCCACGTCGGCGAGTTCGGGATCGTAGAGGTACGCGGCGTCGTGCTGGAGGCAGCCTACGGAGAGACCGAGGAGATGGTAGATGGGTCCCATCCACACCGGGTCGCGCCGGGCCAGATAGTCGTTGACGGTGACGACGTGGACGCCGTCGCCCGTTATCGCGTTGAGATACGCCGGCAGGGTTGCCACCAGGGTCTTGCCCTCGCCGGTTTTCATCTCCGCGATCTTGCCCTGGTGCAAAACGGCGCCGCCGATGAGCTGAACGTCGTAGTGTCGCTGGCCCAGGGTGCGGCGCGCCGCCTCGCGGACCACGGCGAACGCCTCGGGCAGCAGATCGTCAAGGGATGCGCCATCGTCCAGCCGGCGGCGAAACTCGTCGGTCTTCGCACCGAGGGCCTCGTCGCTCAAATCCCGTACCGAATCCTCCAGGCGGTTGATCCGCGGCACCAGTTGTCCACGCAACTTCTCGGCGGCCCGTTCCGGCGTGTCGCCGACTATCTTTTTCAACAATGTAACCATAGGAATCCCTCGCCCTTTCCTTCTTTTGGCGGAAGAAGGAACACCATGCCAGTATAGCAAGTATGCGCCGGGTACGTTGAAAAGCCCCGGTCGGATTGCCGACCGGGGATCGCTCCAATCACGGTGACCGGCGGCTCGGCCGCCGCCTAATCGAACTGGTAGGGGTAAACCACCTGGAGCACCCGCCCGTCCCGCAGCGCGTCGAAGTACCCGTGAGAGGCCTGGGGCTGCTGGAGCCAGCGGCGGATGATATAGGCGCACAGCGACGCCAACTGCCCGCCGACGCTGGTGGAGGCCGGGGCGATCATCAAGTCGTCGTACATATTGGGGTTGATGGAATCGTTGTCCTCGCTCAGGAAATCGTCCAGCGCCAACGAGATTGACGTGGACTGCGCTCCTGCCAGCAGCATCGCGTAGTCGTTGACGTTCCATACCGACTGCATGATGTCGTCGGGGTTCATCTGCGACATGACGTTCTCGTCGAGGAACATCGTCAGGGCCAGCAGGAACCGGCTGAAGGCCAGCTGTGACGGGTCGGTATTGCCGTAGATGGAGTTGCCCTCCGTCTTGCTGGCGCTGAGGAACCGGGCCTTGTCGATGTATGACACCAGGAGCGGAACTTCGCGGCGGATCAGGATGCTCAGGCAGTCCTGGATGAGCTCGCCCCGGCGCTCCGGCCGCCACGAGCGGAAATGCCCTTTGCCCTGGTACAGGTCGCTAGGACGCAACTCGGTCGGCACGCCGTCGCTGCCGGCAGGGGCGCCGAAGTGCCGGCGCACCAGGGCGTCGTACTCCCCGGACATGGAGATGTACTGGCTCTCCTGCACCAGCAATCCGGCGTGGACGTGATGCGGCTGACTGGGATCGTCGGCGCTGAGGCCGGTCTGGCCGGATTCACTGAGGAAAACCAGGTACATGGTAGCCTCCCAGGCTGGCGCGGCGGGCTCTATCTGCCCTGACTGGGGTTGGCGGCGCCGGCGCGCTTGCCGACGCCGGTGGCTCGGACCGGCTATTGAGCAACGGTCCGGAAGTCAACGTGAAGAACGTCTCCGGTGCGGGGCTGCCACTGGATCTCCGAGGCGACGGCGGTGTACTCGCCGGATTCGCCGGCGATGGTCACCCGGAGCGGCTGGCCGTACTCCCCGCCGGCGCGGCTGATGGCCTGGAGCAGCGGGCGAACCTCACATTGCAGCGAGCGGGATTCGACGCCCTTGCCGTAGAGGTGAACCGGCACGATGCCTTCGCGGCGCAGCGCTTTCACCTTCTTGCCCAGGGTATCGCGGGTTTCAAGTTGGACGGAAACCGTCGGGGTGGTCATCGTAATCGGAACTCCTGGAGAACGTGTGGCGGGGACAACCCCGATGTGAGCGCATATCATAGCATACGCTGCGAGCCGCGTCGGGGTTGACAACAGTCCGAACCTATGTACGATTTGATGTAGCTGGCCGGAATATGATAACAATCGCCATCTGGACGAGCGGTGAAACAGCGCAATGTCGCCTAATTTCATACAAGAGCAATTGTCGCGGGCTTACACAAGGGCAGTGATATTTCGCGCCGGCTTTCGCTTGTCCAATCCGGAGGTTGATGACCATGGCATTGACGGAACGGTTGTTGACCCGGACCGGCGAGGCGTCAACCGGGTGGATTTCCAACTCAAAGCCAGCATGGCGTACCAGGTCAGGAACGATACCATTGCGTATGACCTGCGGGTTGAAGACTATAATCGCCTGATCATAGAGGATGATGTCACGCGAATTCTGATACTATTTATCATGCCTGATGATGATGTTCAATGGCTGATCCAAAGTGAGGATGAGCTGTGCTTGCGAACGTGCGCGTATTGGGTTTCATTGATGGGGATGACCCGCTCGCGCAATTCATCGACTAGGCGGGTCTATTTGCCGGCTGGCAACGTGTTTGACCAAGACGGATTGCGGGATATGTTCCGCCAACTGCTTTGATTCACCGGAGGCCAACTATGGACGTGCACATCAGGGACTCTGAGGCATTACGTCGGGTGTCTCCAGCTATATTGCGAGCATACCTCGAAGCCCATGGATGGGTACAAGAGGAAACGTGGCGCAACCGGATTCTAGTATGGTCGATCACGCAAAACGAACAAGTCAGAGAGATTCTAGCGCCATTACGTGAGCAGTCAGACGCTTACGCCGTTCGCATTTCCGAGGCAATGGCGTCACTGGCAGATATTGAGGAACGCTCCCAGCTGGACGTTTATTATGATGTCATTGGCGCAGGGGCCGACGTCATTAGGCTGCGATCCCTGAATGGCGCAGGTCAAACCGGCTGGACGCTTGGCGACAGCGTGGATTTTCTTACTCGAGCCCGAGACCTGATAATGGCCGCGGCTCGCGCCGCTGAACGTCCTGGTCAGTTGGCCTACCGTGGACGGGCCAGTGGTGAAGTTACGGATTATGTCCGCGGAGTAAGGCCGTTGCCAGGATACGAAACTGGCCCTGAACTGACTCTGCATTCTCAAGTGCCGGCAGGCTACGGTCTGCAGCTCGATATGGGAGACCCCGTTCGAGCGCCCTTCCCCCGTCGCGCCACCATCGCTTTGAACGCCGGGCTGTATGAGGCCGTCAGGAAAGCGGAAGCTGTAGTTAGTGGAGAGAACATCACGGACGCTTTTGGGGAAGCGGCACCCCAAACCGTCAGTGCCAACATGTGCGAAGCGGTAGCCGCTTTAGCGCACCGGGGACATGGTGTCGGAGTGAGCCTATCGTGGGCAGTGGTACGGCCGGCTGACGCACCAGACAGCGAGTTTGTGTTCGCAGAGAGCACCGCTGACGTCCTCACTGAGGGGGCTACCCTGCTGCGTCAGAACAGCCCGTTCCCCGATGCACGCGTAACTGGCGAGATAGTACGACTTGACCGTCAATCCCAAGAAGAGTTTGACGGTCAAGCCGTGGTCCTATATCAGCTCGACGATAGGCCGGTAGCGTTGCACGTTCAGTTTGACCTAAATGATCGAGACGAAGTACTACGTGCTTTTCGAGACGGCATTGAAATCGGCCTGGACGGCGATATTTACCGTGAAGGCCGGCAGTATTACCTGCGCAACCCCCGCAATTTCACGGTAGCCTCTGGAACGGCATGAACATTGCGTCAAGCCATCATCTCGAGGAACTCGGGATTGTATTCCAGCAAGTAGTCGGCTAGGGCTGGGTCAACTTTACCTTCCCCGCGCCAACTGGACATATCGTTCACGTGCCTTATGAGCTGGGCTTGTTGCTCCTCGTTCAATTCGGCCCAAGGCTTCAGCTCCATCCCTTGCGGGAGAGCCTTGTTCAGAGCCCAGTGCATATTCTCGCCAAGGCCTCCGAGACCCAAGATCTCAATACTATTTTGTCCGGCACTTTGGTTGCTGGTCATAGGTTCACGCTCCCTTCAGTCGCAAGGCTAATCGGACCCATAGTACATCGACATCAGCGAATTGCTAAGGGATGCGACACAGTCCGTCATTCACTGCGAAACCATGTGCCGCGGCTGCGCATCTATGAGCGTTGCCGTAGTGAGGCTACCTTGCTAAGATCATCGTTGCGTACGCACTGAATGACGGCAAACATGCGCTAGCTGTCGCCTCAGTCGTTAGGTTGCGCATAATCTGCGCCGAGCGAGGTCTCGGAATGGCATTGCCACCACAGAGTGAATTTTTGCGGCCAATCTTGGAAATTGCCGATAAGGCAGCGGGAGCGCTGTCATCCCAGGAAATCCTTGAAGAATTGGTGCCCGTGCTTGGGTTGACCCAAGATGACCTGCGGGAAAGGATACCTTCGGGTGCGCTGCGAGTTGACAAGCACATACGGTGGTCCGTGTACCAATTGAAAGGAGCCGGATGGCTGGACTCACTGTCGGGAGGTCGGGGGCATTACCTCATTACCGCCGAAGGGCGGCAGTATCTACGAGAGCACGCCGGTGTCCTGAACGCAGCAGAACTCAATATTCTGGCTGCTAGACGGAAACAGTCAGAAGCGGGCGAAGAGTTACGCTCCCACAACACAGATGGCGTGAGCATCGCCGCAAGCGTTGGAGATATTTCTCCCGACGAACAGATCGAGGTGAGCTATGGTCAGTTGCACGCCAGACTCGCGGACGAACTGTTGGAAAGCATGAAGAACGTATCACCGGAACGTTTCGAGGAATTGGTAGTCGAGTTGCTGGTCAAGATGGGTTACGGCAGAGGCCGGCGCGTGGGACGTAGTGGAGACGGCGGCATCGACGGCATCCTCAATCAGGATCGGCTGGGACTGGAAAGGATATATGTCCAAGCCAAGCGCTGGGACGCCGTCACAATTGGCGAACCGGAAATACGCAACTTCTCCGGCAGTCTTGACCCGCACGGCGCGACCAAAGGCGTTTTTATCACCACCTCACGTTTCAGTGAAAGCGCAAAGCGAACCGCCGAAGACGTTTCGCGTAATAACAAAACCGTTCTGCTGATAGATGGTCCGAAGCTCGCCAATCTCATGATTGAGTACGGCGTAGGGGTAGTCACCAAAGCCGTATATGAAATCAAGGAGATGGACGAAAACTATTTCGCCGAGATCTCGGCTTTGCCCAACATCGCCTGATAGCTCCGGATATGTAAATCACCCCAGCGCCTCCGCGTTGGCGCAGGCTTCCATGGGTTCGCCCCGGAGGCCGGCCACCAGGTTGCGCGCGGCCAGTTTCATGGTGTTCAGGCGGGTGGGCAGCGCGGCGCTGCCGATGTGCGGGGTGATGACCAGGTTGTCCAGGGTCAGCAGCGGGTCGTCGATTGAGATGGGTTCGGGCGCCGTCACGTCCAGGGCGGCCCGGGCGATCTGCCCGTCGCGCAGCGCTTCATACAGGGCGACCGGATCGACCACCGGCCCGCGCGACACGTTGATGAGGATGGCCGAGGGTTTCATCATGGCCAGTTGCGGCCCGCTGATGAGATGATGGGTCTGCGGCGTCAGGGGGACGCTGAGCACGATGAAATCCGCCTGTCCTAAGAGGTCGGGGAACTCGGCGTAGCGCAGGCCGAACTCGGCTTCCACCTCGGGGTAGCGGGTCCGCGAGTGGTAAACGATGTCCATGTCGAACCCGCGAGCGCGCTGGGGCGATCTCCCGGCCGATCTGGCCCAACCCCACGATGCCCAGGCAGGCTTCGTGAACGTCCTGTCCCAGCCAGTGGGTGGGGTGAAACTGGATCTGCCAGCCGCCGCCGCGCAGCCAGCGCTCGCTTTCGGACGTGCGCCGGGCCGCGCCCAGCAGCAATGCCATGGCCAGGTCGGCGGTGGACTTGGCCAGGACGCCGGGCGTGTAGCCCACCGGGATGCCGCGTCGCGTCGCCTCGGCTACGTCAACATTGTCCAGGCCCACCGCAAGCTGGCTGATCGCCCGCAGGCGCGGCGCGGCGTCCAGCAGGTCGGCATCCACGCGGTCCATGATGGTGGTGAGGATGCCGTCGGAGTCTCCGGCCTGCCGGCGCAGTTCCTCCACGGGCGGCGGCGTTTCCTCCGGCCACACGGTCACGTCGGCAACCTCGCGGATGATGTCCAATGCCTCGGGAAGCAGCGTGCGGGTAACGAATGCGCGAGGGGTCGACATGGCAACTCACCGTCAAATGTAATCGCGACGCCGGCATGGGACGCCGTGTTCTCGATTGTAGTATCGCCTGGCGCCCGTTGCCAGTGTTGCGCCCGAAGTTTTTGGCCGGATGTTCGGCAAACAAAAAAGAGCCGTCGCATTGCTGCGACGGCCCTGTCAACTGTCGGACGGCGCCGGGAGGAACGCGCCACCCGGTGGTCAGTGGTGGCTGATTAGACCAGCTTGGTGAAACCGTCGCGGTAGCCGCGGGTCTCGGCAATCTCGCGCTCCAGGCGCGCCTGGTCGGTCATGCCGGGGCCGGCCACGACGTTCCAGAGAGCGACGAAGCTGGCGAGGATGGTCGCCTGGACGGACGGCTTGCGGGTGGTTTCCCACTGCTCGAGCAACTCGGCCGGGGTTTCCGGGATCGCGGAAACATCGACGGCGGCGGACTCAACGGGCGCCGCGGCGGTTTCGGCAACCGCGGACTTGGTTTCAGTTTCGGGATTGATTGCGGCAACCATTTGCTTGCTCCTCATGGCTAATAGTGATAGCCGGTGATCATTTGAATCAATGATACAAGACGCCTTGTATTCCGTCAATGGATATTAGACGATAAATTATATTGTCTCTAAAAATAATACAGGGCGGGTTGGAACCCGCCCTCAGCAGTAATCCTGGTCTCGCCGTCAGAGGCGCTACAGCGTCAATTTCCCCGGATTCATGATGCCCGCCGGATCCAGCGCCCGCTTGATATCCAGCAAGGCGTCCCGGCTCACGCCCAGTTCACGACCCAACAAATGGTGCAGCTTGATGCCGACGCCGTGGCAGTACTCCATGATCCCGCCCATGTCCTGGGCCAGCGTGAGCACCTCGTCCACACCGGCCGCCAGGTTTGCCCGCACCTCAGGATCGTAGCCGTCCCGGCCAACCACCCGGCGGTCGCCATCGGGCACCACCAGCATCGAGAAGAACTCCGGCCGGCTCCACAGGCAGTATTCCACCACCTTGATCTTCCGGGCCTCCAGCATCCGGTCGGCGCGACGCCGGTACTCCAGCACCCGGTCGGCGGGCAGGCTCATGTGCAGGTAGTCAAAGGTGCGCCCCCATTGCCGCTGCCAGCGTTCTTCGCGGGGGCGTCCCAGGGCCGTCTCACGATAGTTCAATGCCGAGTCATGGCGGTGTTTCCAGTAGGACAGGGTCGGCTCCGGGCCCACGTTCCACCCGCCGGCCGCATCGCACACCGACATGGCGCGGCGCAGCGCGGCGTCCACCCCTTCCCGGTAGCCTTCGAACAGCAGGTGCAGCAGCACGCCCTCGCTGTCCTCGGTCAGGTCCAGGAGCGTGGGGCGGATGCCCAGGGCTCCCATCTCCGTTACCGCCGCGAAACCGGCGTCGAAATCGGCGAATTCCACGGTGGCGTATTCGGCGGCCTCGGGCTGGCGGAACACGCGCAGGGTCGCCCGGGTGATCACGCCGAAGGTGCCCTCGCTGCCGATGAAAAGGTGGTTCAGATCAGGACCGGAGGACTGCTTGGGCACGGGCCGGGTATTGATGATGCGGCCATCGGGAAGGACGACTTCCAGCGCAACCACCTGATCGCCCATGGGCCCGAAGGCGGCGGCGCGGTAGCCCACGCCGTTGGTGGAGATGGTGCCGGCAACGCTGGCGATGGGAACGCTGTACGGATCGTGTCCCGGCATGAGCCCGTGGGGCTCCAGCGCGTCGTACAGGTCTTGCAGGATCAACCCGGCCTCGACCTCCGTCGTTTGCGAAACCGGGTCGATGCTGATCACGCGGTTGAGCCGGCCAAGGTCAAGGATGATTCCGCCGCGCACCGGCAGGATACCGCCCATGACGCCGGTGCCGCCGCCGTATGGGATCAGCGGAACGCCGGCGTGTTGGGCCAGGGCGACGATCTGCGAAACCTGGGCGGCATCCGCCGGCCGCGCTACGACGTCGGCCAGGCGGTCAAACGCGGCGTCGGCGTAGTAGGCCCGATACGGCGTCAGGGCGTCGGCCGAGTAGCGGTCCAGCTCGGCCGGTTCGGTGAGAACGTGTTCGGGCCCAACGATTTGGGCCAGGCTGGCGGCAATTTCACTGAGCACAAAGTTAGCCACTGGGGGGTAAATCGTCCATCATCTATCAACTGACCTTTGGTAGCGAGCGATGATGTTCACGACGTTTGGATACACTGACACCGCCTCTTTGCCATCCCACCACATATAGGATTCCAGCTCACGGCGGTTCATTTTCACGTCGCCACCGGCGTGTACCAGCACTACCTTGTGAACGTTGAAACTCTCCTCGCTGTTGTAATCGAAAAGCCGCTCCGCTTTGTACGCCCTCAACCCAAGCTCTTCACCGAGTTCGCGGCAGGCGGCGGTCAGAGCGGCTTCGCCGCGTTCGATGCCTCCGCCCGGCAGAGAGTAACGCCGTCTGCCCTTATCCCGAACCAGAAGGCATTTGCCATCCCTGACAACCAGAGCGGTGGCGCGCTGGCGCTTGCGGTTTGAAGGCGTCATCTCACTCCCACCCGTCCGTTCGGTTGCTGGCATATTCTTTCCGTCCGATGTATTGGCCCAGTTTGTACAGTCCATAGTTCGCCAACAACAGCGGTACGGCCACTAACAACACAACGGCAGCAACGAAGGCTACGGTGGGTACTGTGTCAAACATCGCGCATGCTCCGAGCCGCGCAAGTCATCAGCCTGGGTCCTGCCGCTGCCACTGGGTGCCCTGGGGACCGTCTTCCAGGGTCACGCCCTGTTCGGCAAGGCCATCCCGGATCTGGTCCGCGAGGGCGAACTGTCGGGCGGCTCGCAACTCGGTGCGCACCGACACCAGCAGGTCGATGAATGGGGCGGCGGCGAGGTTGTCCTCCAGAGAGGGACGATCCTCAAAGGTCAGGCCCAGCACGCCGCCCAGTTCCCGCAGGGCGTCCTGACCGGAGCCGATGCTCTGGCCGGCGTCACGGCCGCGGTTGATGTCGCGGGCCAGGTCAAACAGGGCGGCCACGGCCTGGGGCGTGTTGAGGTCATCGTCCATGGCCGCAGTGAACCTGGCGCGGTGGGTTTCCGCGTCAACCTCGGGGCCGGAACCGTTGCCGGGAATCAGCGCCCGTCGCACCCGCTCCAGGCTGCGCTCCACTGCGGCGGCGCCTTCGTCGCTGTACGCCAGCGGACTGCGGTAGTGGCTGCTGAGGAAGTACAGACGCATGGCGTCGGGGCTGTAGCGTTCCAGGGCCTCCACTACGGACACCAGGTTGCCCAGCGACTTGCTCATCTTGTCGGAGCCCAGTTGCAGGAGGCCGTTGTGCATCCAATAGCGGGAGAAGGGCTTGGCGCCGGTGTAGCACTCGCTCTGGGCGATCTCGTTTTCGTGGTGGGGGAACACGAGGTCCTGACCGCCGCCGTGGATGTCAAGCTGTTCGCCGAGGTATTCCAGGGACATGGCGGTGCACTCGATGTGCCAGCCGGGCCGGCCCGGCCCCCACGGGCTTTCCCACGAAGGCTCGCCGGGCTTGGCGCCTTTCCACAGGACGAAGTCCATGGGGTGCTCTTTGTTCTCATCCACCTGGATGCGCGCGCCGGCGATCATGCTGTCCAGGGTGCGGTGGCTGAGTTTGCCGTAATCGTCCTTGCTGGTCACGCGGAAATAGACGTCGCCGGCGGCGGGATAAGCATGGCCCCGGTCAATCAGGCCGGCGATGGCGTCGATGATCCGCGGAATTTCACGGGTGGCCCGGGGATATTCGGAGGCCCGCTGGATATTCAGCGCGTCCATCGTCTGGAAGTAGTCTCCGATGAATTCTTCGACCAGATCGTCCTCGGAGACGCCGGACTCCTGCGCTCGCTGGATTATCTTGTCGTCGATATCCGTGAAGTTCTGGATATGACGGACCTCGTATCCCTTGTGCTCCAGGTAGCGCCGCAGGGTGTCGAAGACCACGTAGCTCAGCGCGTGCCCGACGTGGGTGGCGGAATACGGGGTCACCCCGCACACGTACATCTTGACCAGGTTGCCTTCGGCGGGAACGAACTCCTCGACCTGTCCGCTCAGGGTGTTGTAGAGCTTCATACTAAACCGGATGGACGATGGCGTTTGCGGCCTGTTGGATAACGTGCGGCGTCAGGGCCGGCACAGCAGCGCCACGGCTACAGCCGCGATGCCCTCTTCCCGCCCGGTGAATCCCAGGTAATCGGTGGTGGTGGCCTTGACGCTGATCTGCGACTGCTCGACCGAAAGTGCGGTGGCGATGTTCTGGCGCATCAGCGGCACGTGGGGCGACAGCCGGGGACGTTGCGCCAGCATTGTAGCATCAACGTTGGCGATGCACCAACCACCCTCCGCCAGTACGCCAACCGTGCGCTCCAGCAGTATCAGGCTGCTGATCCCGGCCAGGGTCGGGTCTCCGGGAGGGAAATGGGCGCCAATGTCGCCGGCGCCGGCGGCGCCCAGCAGAGCGTCGATCACGGCGTGGCTGAGCGCGTCGCCGTCGCTGTGGCCGGCCAGGCCGGCGGGGTGCGGAATCGACACGCCGCCGAGCACCAGCGCGCGCCCAGCGGCGAGGGCATGGGCGTCGGCTCCGGTTCCTACTCGATACTGCACCGCAGGACTCGATGGGGCGGGCCGCAAGGGGGCCGCGCCTACCCGCGCTCGATGGACTTGAGAGCCTGGTGCGCGCGCTCGATGTCGTTCAGCGGGCCACCGTAGGCGATGATCGGCGCGTAACCGATCACGATCGCCGCCAGAAACGCCAGCAGCGACCCGTGCGCGACGAATTCCGCTTTGGTGGGTGGGGGGCCGATCCACAGATGGCGGAGCAGGGCATCGCTCTGGGCCGCGATATAAGCCGGCGCCGGAAAGTCCAATTTGGCAACCAGGAGCATCACCAACGGGGCGATGCAGATCAACGCCAGTATGGACCAGATGATGACCCAAACCATGAATGTATTGCGCTCGGCATTCACTTTCGAGCGCAAATTCTCCAGCCGACCCGGGGCTACCGCCATGTCCAGCCGGTCAGCGCTCAGCCGCAGGAATTGAGCGTACTCCCCATAACGAGAGCGCCGGTTGACGGTGGTGACAGCCATTCTGATCCTCCGCTTGTCGAGACCCTTTGTCCAAACACGCGAATTTTACTGCTACATGCACGCGCCCACGGGTGACAATGGACGCCGTCTGATATCCTAGGCGCATTAATTGTGATGTTGCAAGCGAACTTGTATGCCATTTGCAACAGTTTCGGCTTATCCCCGCGCCAACAGCAAACTCACCATATCCAAGTCCTCCGGAGTGGTCACCTTCAAATTGTCATAATCACCCCGGAAAACCGTGACCCGGTAGCCCGCAGCTTCGACCATGGCCGCGTCATCGGTGTATTCGACATCCGCGGCGCGATGGGCGTCCAGCAGGGTTTGGTAGTCAAAAGCCTGCGGAGTTTGCGCCGCCCACAAGGTCGCGCGGTCGGGCGTAGCCGAAATCACCTGCTTGTCGTCCACCACCTTGATCGTATCCTTGACCGGCACCGCGGCGATGGCGGCGCCCGATCCACGAACTTCACGGAGCGCGCGACCCAGAATATCGGGCGTGACGCAGGGCCGGGCTCCATCGTGAATCGCCACCCATCGCCGGTTACCCATGGCGACCAGCCCGGCTAAAACCGAATCCTGGCGGCGGGCGCCGCCGGCGCAAACCGCAGCGATTTTGGGAATACCCAAATCCTGCACGATCGCCTCGCCGTCGGGGACCGCATCGGCGGAGACAACCAACACGATCCGGTCCACCACATCCGATGCTGCGATGTGCCGAAGGGTATGGGCAATCAGGGGAGTTCCAAGCACGTCGACGAAGGTCTTGTCGGCGCCGCCCATGCGGGTGCTGCGCCCGGCAGCCACCACCACGACGCCCAACAACTCGTCCGACGTCTCCTCATCCGACGTCTCCCGTCTGGCGTTGTTCAATCTATCGTCCACCCAAAAAATTAATCTGCGCGCTTGGCGTTGAAGCCCACATAGTTTATGATTTAGGCGGTAAAGGGACAATATCACCCTATAGGGAAAATCTGCGGAGCGCGTTACTCCAAAAGGGGGCATGATGGCACTGGAAATGGCCTATCACGTGGAAACGTACAGCTCGGGAACCCACGGCAGAGCGATCTGCAATGCCCGCACGCATCACTGGGTTGCCGATGATGGCGGCGGCGATGCCGTGGGAGCCGGGGAACTGTTCCTGTCCGGCATCACCGCGTGCGCCGTGAACATGGTGGAGCGAATCGCGCTCACCGACGACGCTCCGGTGGATTTCATGGAAGTGTCCGCCGAAGCCTTCCGGGACTCGGAAGCAACCCCCGGCGACGTGAGCCTTTACGCCGACGTGCGCATCCACTTCAAGATCTGGGGCGTGGACGACGACCAGGGCAACTACCTGGTGGACACGTGGAAGAAGCGTTGACCGCTTTATGGTTCGGTCGCCGTGGCGACCCCCAGCACTTCCGTAACCGCCGAATTCGTTGCCGAGTCTCGGCCCAAGCACGCCGGACGCGCCGCGTAGCGCCCATCGGATTCCGCGCCGCTGGGCGGCAACACATCTGCCCCCATCCCGCCGGCGATTTCGCCTAGCGGCGGGGGCAACAAGATTCGAGGCTCGAATCAAGCGTTGCCGCGATAGCCTCCAGGCCTAGCCCGCGGGCTCGGCCACTCCATTCAGCGCCGACGCCGGACCTGCGCCGGCTCCAGATTTTTCAGTAGGGGGTTCTGAGATAGAGTTCCCGCTTACCATATTCGCAGCCGGCCTGACCGACGCCTCAGCCGGATTGTTGAAAGATTTCGCCATCGCCATGGCCATCGCGGCCGTGGGGTTGGCTTTGGCCCGGCTGGTATGGCAGCCGCCCGTACTCGGCTACCTCATTGCCGGGCTGCTGATCGGACCGTACACCCTGCCGCACCCGGTCATCAGCAATCTGGACACTATCGGATTGCTGGCCGAGCTGGGGCTGATCCTCCTCCTGTTCGGTATCGGCCTCGAACTGGGCTGGCGGCGCATCCAGGAAATCGGTCTGCGCGTGCTGGTTATCGGGGTGGTGGAGATCTCGACCCTGACCTACCTGGGAGTGCTGATCGCCGACAAGCTGCTGGGCATATCCGGGGCGAACGCCCTGTACCTGGGCGGAGCCATGGCCATCAGCAGTTCGGCGATACTGCTGAAGGGTTTGCGGGACAGCGGCAACCTGCGCGCCGGATGGGGCCAAACGGTGGTCGGCATCCTGCTGGTGGAAGACTTCGCCGCGGTTATCCTGCTGACCCTGTTGGCCGGCATTGCGACCACGGGTTCCACCGACCTGGCGGACGTGGGATGGCTGGCGGCCAAGCTGGGCATCTTCTGCATCGCGGCCCTGGCTTTCGGCGCCCTGCTGGCGCCCCGCCTGATGCGGTTCCTCTCCCGGATGCAGTCCGACGAGACGTTGCTGGTGGCTTCACTGGGCTGCTGCTTCGGCCTGGCGCTGGGGGCCGAGTTCCTGGGACTGTCGGCGGCGGCCGGGGCCTTCCTGATCGGCGTGGTCATCGGCGACACCGACGCCGCCGGCCGGGTGACGCGCCTGGTCAACCCGGTGCGCGATATGTTCGGCGCATTGTTCTTCCTTTCAATAGGTATGCTCATCGACTACCGAACCCTGGACGACTACATCGTGCCGGCCCTGGTGGTGGTGGGAGTGTTCATGGGCGGCAAGATCATGGCCAACACCATCGGAGCGACATTGGCGGGACGGCGGTCGCGCACCGCGGTGCAGGTCGGGATGACAATGCCGCAGATGGGCGAGTTTTCGCTGGCCATCGGTCACCTGAGCTCCACCAATGCCGCGGTGGGTCCGGTGGTAGCCCCCGTGTTGGCAATCGCCACCGCGATCACCGCGGTCCTGGCGCCGCTGACCTCGAAGATCGCGACGCCCATGTACGACTGGCTGGAACGGCACGCGCCGCCGGCAGTCCTGGCCATCAACCTGGTGATCTTCCTGGGCATTCAATCATTCTGGGCCGCGTTCTCGCTGCCCGGGGAAACGGGACGCCTGCTGAAAAACTCGGTGCGCCGCATCATCATCGACATCTGCATCATCGCGGTGCTCACGGCCATCGGCACTGCGGCGGTCTATACCCTGCCCGACCTGCTGGCCGAACCGGATTCGGTTTCCCATACCCTGCTGGGCGTGATCCTGGGCGGCGCGACGGTGGGGATCAACATTCCCGCCGCCATCGCCATCTGGCGGGAATTGCGGGTGGTCGCCAACCTGACCGTTCGCGCGACAGTGCGCGAGACCGCGGGCCAGCCGGCGCGATACACCCTGCGCACCCTGCTGCGCGACGGCATGGCCACGGCGTTTCTGCTCGTCGGCGTCCTGCTGCTGCTCCCGCTGATCATCCAGCTTTTCTCCCTGGGAAGCCTGTCGGTTCCGTTGTCGTTGTTCCTGCTGCTGGCGTCAGCGGGCGCCCTGGTGTTTGCCGGCTTCCACGTCCACCGCGTCCTGCAGCCGGTGTTCCGCAACACGTTCATCGCCCCTCCGGCTCCCCGGCGCACCGATCCGCCAGCGTCCAGCGCCTTCGAGGCGATGGACGTGGAGAGCCCGTCCTTCAACCACTGGGCCGATCCGGACGCGCAGCCGGTCCAGCAGGCGCGCGCTGCCGCCGCCGCTCAGGCCGCCGAAGAATCCACCGAGGACCTGTGGCGGTTCCTGGAAGAACGCATCGAGCGGTTCAGCCCGGCGCCGGCGCCGCCGCCGGAAGGCGCGGAGCCGGCTGCCCAGAGGGAGGGCGACTAGGGTCGCCCCGGTCAATAGGGTCGCCCCGGTCACGGTGCTACAATGCGCGCAGTCACTAACAGGCAGGCGACATGATGCGAATCTGTTCTTTCCTACCCTCCGCCACCGAGATTGTTTACGCATTGGGGCTGGAGGACCAGCTCTACGGCGTAACCCACGAGTGCGACTACCCGGCCCAGGCCAAAGACAAGCCGTGGGTGGTGCGCAGCGTTTTCGAGGGCACGCAGCCCAGCAGCGGTGAGATCAGCCGCGTGATTTCGGAGCGCCTCGCTGAGGGGCTCGGTATCTACCACATCGATCAGGACATCCTCGACGCGGCCAACCCGGACCTGCTGCTCACCCAGGCTATCTGCGAGGTTTGAGCGGTGTCTTCTCGGCAGGTCGCCGAGTCCACCGCCAACATGGATAAGGAGCCCACCGTCCTGTCGCTGGACCCGCAGTATCTTGGCGACGTGCTGGAAGACGTCCGCCGGGTGGGCCGGGCCACGGGCGCTGAGTCCGTCGCCGAGCAGGTGACGGCCCGGATGCAGGATCGCATCGACGCCGTGACCCAACGCGCCGAACTGGCCGACACCCACCCGAAGGTGCTGCACCTGGAATGGACCGACCCGCTGATGTGCGGCGGGCATTGGGTCCCGGAAATGGTGGAACTGGCCGGGGGAACCAACTGCTTCGGCGACAAGGAGATGGGCTCTTTCCCCCTGGAGTGGGAAGCAGTCGTCGAGAGCCAGCCGGAGGTCATCGTGGTCATGCCCTGCGGGTTTGAGGTGCCCCGGGCCATGGAAGACATCCCCCTGCTCACGGAAAAAGAGGGATGGACGTCCCTGCCGGCGGTGCAGAACGACCGCGTGTACGTCATCGACGCCAGCAACTACACCAGCCGGTCCGGCCCCCGACTCGTTACCGGCCTGGAGATACTCGCCGAGATGATCCACCCTGAACTGTTCGCCGGGATGATCCCGGAGGCGGGGGCGCGCCGCATTTACGGCGCCGGCCAAGGAGGTTCCCCATGACCACGAAACCACGGCCGGCCACTGCCTATCCCAATCTCACGGAACTGCCGGACCCGCCCCCGCTTCCTGACGGCATGAAACAGCGCCCCCACATCGCACGGATCGATCAGGTTCTGCGCAGCCACTACCGTCGCCAGCCCAACACCCTGGTGTCGGGAGAGGGCTATCTTTGCCTTGAGGCCCGCGACGCTCGCCGCTCGCCCCGCCCCGACTGCGTGGCAGCCTTTGATCTCCCCTTTCCCGCTCAACTCATTGAAGAAGCCAACGGATACGTCATCAGCGAAGTCGGGCAGCCGCCGGACTTCGTGCTGGAAGTGGGATCGCCGAGCACCGGCCGGCACGACTACACCGCGAAACGCGACATCTACGCGCGCCTGGAGGTCAGGGAATACTGGCGGTTCGACCCCAGCGGCGGGCGGTGGCACGATGCCCCGCTGGCCGGCGAAGTGTTGGCAGACGGCGTGTACCGGCCCCTGCCAATCGACTACGACGACGATGGCCTGGTGCGGGGCCACAGTCCCAGCCTGGGGCTGGAGTTGCACTGGGAAAACCGCCAGCTGCGGTTCTGGGACCCGGCTACGCGGGAATATCTGCCGGACCTCGTAGAAGCGTTGGAAGCGTTGGCCGACGCCGAAACCCGCGCCGAACGAGCCGAATCTCGCGCCGAACAGGCCGAAACTCGGGCCGAACAAGCCGAGGAAGAAGCGCGCCAGCTGCGCGAGAAATTGCGTCGCCAGCAGTCAACGGAGTGAACGCCGACGGGTCAGTTCAGGCGCGGCCCTTTGAATGGCGTGTTCTGCTCTGCCTGTTCCGCGACGATGCGGTTGGCCTGCCGCATCAGGGTCTGCAACTTTTCCAGCTGTCCGCCGGCGGTGGGGGTTTCCAACAGGGATTGCCGCACGTCGGGGGGCAGCGGCAGGCTGACGGCCAGGGTGGCCGAGGCGATGCGGGCCAGAGCGATGGGCTCGTCGGGAACCGTAACCTCCCGATCCCAACCACCGGCCATGGCGGTGAGTTGACGCTGCAATTGGATGAACTGTTCCCGCACGTTGGCTACCGCCGTCGCGGAAACATCACCCTCGTCTTCTTCCAGAAACCGGACCAACCCGACCAGATGCGGCACCGTCTGCACGGTTTGCAGCAGCTCGAAACGGGTTTCGCCGCGGGTCAGAATATTCAGACGCCCTTCCTGAAGGCGCTGGACCTGCGAGACCCGCGCCGTGGTGCCGATGGAATGCGGTTCGGCGGGTTCGCCCACCTCGTTGCCTTCCCTGATGAGCAGCACTCCGAACGGTTCGTCCCGTTCGATGCAGTCGCCGATCATCGCCTTGTACCGCTCCTCAAAGATGTGGAGCGGCAACGGCATACCGGGGAAGAGCACCACGTTGTTCAGGGGGAACAGCGGCAGTTCGTGGTAGGTTCCCGGCGGGAAATCGTCAGGATTGATCGCCATGATGCCGCAGTATAACCACGGGCGGCCGGCGCAGCAACCCGAACACCCAAACGGTGACTGTTCAGAATCCAGGAGGTTGTCATTGCGAGGCGCTGGCGCCGTGGCAATCCCGACGCCGTAGCCGCGACGTTGCCCCGAAGGACTCCCCTACACCAAGGACTCCCCTACACCGCCGGGATTGCCGCGCTGCGCTCGCAATGACACTTCCCCCGCAACTCTGAACGGTTACACCCAAACGCCCCCGTCCTTGCCGGACGGGGGCGCGAATGGCAACGGGTACTTCTTCCGGCTACTTGACCGGTTCCGCATCCGGCGGGCGGTTGTGGATGGCCTTGGTGCCCTTCTTGAAGATGCACGTCCGGATGTTGTTCTCGAGCTCTTTCGGATCATCCACGCCGGGGTAGCGTGCCTGAGCCTCAGGGCTGGACAAGTACTCAAACATCTTCTGGAGTACTTCGTCCTCAGATTCTCCCACAATCACCGTGCGGTCTCGGGGATCGGAAAGGAAATTGCTGGGCCTAGCGTAGTAGATGTCGGGCATGGTCTCCTCCTCCGTTGGCGAGGCTGCCAATTATCAAATTGGTTGCGCAAGCAGTATCGGATTGATACACCAAAATCGTTCAGGTTGTCAATATCGCGGACGCCATTATCGCACCTCCAGCGGACGGCTTTAGTCCAGCCGCACCGGGTCGACGTCAATCCGGCAGTTTCTCGGAACGGCGCGCCCTTCCAGGAACTGCCAGATCCTGCGGCCGCGCAGCAGCAGTCGCCAGCGGTACCGGCCGCGAACGCGCTCGGGCAGGCAGGGCGTCGGACCGATTATGTCAATGTCCGTTCGTCCTTCGCGAGCGGCCTGCTCCCGCCAGGACTGGGCCAACTCTCCCAGGGTCTGCTGTGCGGCGCGCACGCTGAGATCGACGCAAAGCACCTGGGCGAGCCGGTTGAAGGGCGGGTTGCCCTGGAGTTGCCTGGCGGCGATTTCGATGCCGTAGAACGTAGCATAGTCCTGCTCAGCGGCAGCGGCGATGGCGTAGTGGTCCGGCTGGTAGGTCTGGATGATCGCCCGGCCGGGCTCATGGCCCCGGCCGGACCGTCCCGCCACCTGGCAGAGCAGGGCGAACGCCCGCTCGCCGGCGCGAAAATCCGGCAGGTTCAGTCCCAGGTCCGCCAGCAGCACGGCCGACAGCGTGACGTTCGGCAGATCCAGCCCGCGGGCCACCATCTGGGTGCCCACCAGGATCTGCGCCTGTCCTCCGGCCAGGCGTTCCATCGCCGCTTCCAACTCCTGCGGGTTCCGGACCGAGTCCGAGTCCCACCGTTCCACGGCGACGCCGGGATAGCGCTCCTGCAACTCGGAAGTGATCGTCTCGGTGCCGGCGCCCATCTCCCGAATTCGACCGCCACGACATTGCGGGCAGGCCCGGGGCAACCGCCGTTGCCGGTTGCAGTAGTGACAGATCAGCCGACCCGACTCACGATGAAAGGCGTAGGACACGGAGCACCGGCTGCAATTGATCACACACCCGCAGTCACGGCACTGCATGAACGCTGCGCTGCCCCGGCGGTTGAGAAATAGGATCGCCTGCTGTCCGCCGGTTATCGTCGCGTCCAGGGCTTCGGTAAGAGGGCGGCTGAAAACGCTGCGGTTTCCATCCCGGAGTTCCCGGCGCATATCGACCACGCTGATTGCCGGCAAAGGCGTAGCGTGTCCGTCGGGGCGCGGCACCCGCTCCGGCAACCGCAGCAGGTGATGCCGGCCGCGTGTCGCCTCGAAGTACGTGCTCACGTCAGGGGTCGCTGAACCCATCACCACCACCGCGCCGGAGCGGCGAGCCAGCGCCAGGGCGGAGTCGCGCGCGTGATAGTAGGGAGGGTGCTCGTCCTGCTTGTACGCCGGCTCGTGTTCCTCGTCGACGATGATGATGCCGAGATTGACCGCGGGAGCGAACAGGGCGCTGCGCGGCCCCACGACCACGTCGGCCAACCCGTCACGAATGTTCCACCACTGCTCGAACCGTTGCCGCTCGGTGAGGCGGTGGTGCAGGACGGCAACGCGGCCGGGGAAGCGATCATTCACCATGCCGACCGTCTGCGGGGTCAGCGCGATCTCCGGCACCAGGTAAATCGCCTGCTTGCCCTGCTCCACCGCGTGGGCAATGGCGCGCAGGTACACCTCGGTCTTGCCGCTGCCGGTAACGCCGTGAAGCAGAAAACTGCGCGGCAGGAGGCCGGGATCATCCAGCGCGGCGGTGATGCCGGCCAGGGCGTCCGATTGAGCGGCCGTCAGCGCGGCGGGAGCGGGATGCGACGGCTCGACCCCCGAAGGAACCTCGGGGCGCACCCGCTGCCATTCCTCGCCCACCAGACCGCGCTGGAGGAGGGCGTCGGCTGCGGGTCCCACTCCCGTGGTTTCGTAGCCGGCCTCCGCCTCACGCACCGCAGCCAGCAGTTCCACCTGCCGAGTGGCCCGCGCCTGCGGAGCAGCCACCTCCTTCCCTCCCGCGTCGGGATGATGGCCGGGTATCAGGAAACGGCGATAACGATGGGATCGGGGTCGCGGCAGGCTGACCTCCTTGCGTACCAGGCCGCGGGACACCAGCCGTTGCAATTCCCGTCGGGCCACGTCGGCGCGGCTCGGATCAATCCGCTTCAGGAACGTGATTTCCTCCCAGGCCCCGGAGGAGCCGGCCAGTTCCTGCCACGCGGCTTGCGTAGTTTCACGGAAAGACGCCAAATCACCGGCATCGTCAAGGCCGGAGATCGCAGTCAATCGTGACCGCTGTTGGGCGCGAAAGCCCGGTGGCAGCATCGGCGCGACAGCCTCGAAGGGGGCGCAACGGTAGGTTTGCCCCAGCCATTCCGCCAGCTCCAGCCCCAGCGAACCAACCAGCGGGGACGGCTCCACCGGGTGCAGGATGTCCCGTGTTTCTTCCTCAGACACCGCCGATGCGTCCGCCAGGCTGAGGACCAACCCCTGCACGATGTTGCGGCCGAATTGGACCCAGACCAGTTGCCCTGGCTCCACCGCAAGATGACGGGGTATGCGATAGGAAAACGTTTTGCCCGGCGGGATCCAGTCCGCGTCTATGGCGACGTCGGCGTAGTTCACGGTGAGACCTCGTCATCCACCTCGTCTATCTAGATCCGCGTGAGTCGCAGGATATGCAAATGCGAAACCGCCGCAACCGCGCCGGAAGAGGCAGCGGGCGGCGGTCAACGTTTCGGGTATGTCGCCTACCGATTGGTGCGGTAGTTCGTCCGTTCCTTGATGCGCGCGGCGCGTCCCTGGCGTCCTCGCAGGTAATAGAGCTTGGCCCGCCGCACCTTGCCCTGCCGCGTGACTTCCAGCGATTCGATCAGCGGGGAGTGCAGCGGGAAGACACGCTCGATGCCGATGCCGGCGGTAATGCGGCGCACGGTAAAGTTAGCCGCCGGCCCGGTGCCGTGGGTGCGCCGGATGCAAACGCCCTGAAAGGCCTGCACGCGCTCGCGGGCGCCCTCGCGAATCCGGAAGTTGACGCGAACCGTGTCGCCAGGCCCGAATTCGGGGATGTTTTCGTTCACTTCGGGGGTGATGAGTTCAGATGCTTTCATGATTACCGACTTGCCGTGTGGCGCATTAGGCTCGGTGTTGGGACAACCCAACGGCTCGATTGGTTACAAACAGGCAATGATTGTAGCACACTCGGGTAACGCGGCGCGGCCGGTCCGGGCATGCCCGGACCGGCTTAAACGCTTACTGCCGCACGTACTTGTCCACGCGCTCCTGGGCGCCCAGGGCCATGTAGATGTTGCCGTGGGGGTCCACCCAGCTGCCGTGGGCGGATTGGGAGTCCCAGCGGGCCAGCACGTTGCCGTCCGGATCCATGATGCTCACCCGGGGCGACATACCATTGGCCCCGCCCTCGCTGATGACCAGGTTGCCCTCGCTGTCGATGGAGATGTCCAGCGGCCGGCGCATGTCCTCCCACATGGCGAGATGCTCGCCGTCCGGCGAATAGATCTGCATGCGGTTGTTCTCGCGGTCGCACAGGTAGAGGTTGCCGTTGGGATGCGCCACGATGCTGTGGGGCAGGTGGAACTCGCCCGGGCCGCCCTTGCCCGGCTCACCCCAGGACTGCTTGAGTTGGCCATCCCTGGAGAAGCGGTGCACGCGGGCGTTGCGATACCCGTCGGAAACATACAGGTCGCCGTTGGGCGCGGGCACGATCTCGGTGGGATAGTTGAACGGGCCGGCCGAGCGCGGGCAGACCTCGCCGGGCACCTCGCAGCCGGTATCGGAGTGGACGCCGCGGTCACCGATGACCTGCAAGGGCTTGCCATCCAGCGTGAAGATGACGCACACCGAGTCGGTGCGGTCGGTGATGTACACGATGTCGTCCTGGATGTAGATGCCATGGGCCTCGTCGATGGCGCGGACACCCCAGGAGCCGAGGTAGTTGCCGCCCGGCCCGAAGATCAGCACCGGCGGGTCTTTCCGCTGGAACACATAGACCCGGTCCTGCGAGTCGGTGGCCACCGCCGAGGCGTTGCCCATGGTCATGCCCTCGGGCAGGTGCGCCCAGTTCTCTTCGAGGACGTAGGTGTACTTTCCGGATCCTACGGTGGTCATAATCAGCCTCCTGTGTCGTGTTGACGATTTCTAACGGAGGGGAAGTTGCTGATCTATCGCCGATTAATTGTCGGCTGCCACCGCCTCCGCGTCGGGTGGAGCCGCAAACACCGGCGGGCTGCCGTCCTGATGCGAGTGGTTGGCGAGGGCCGACAAAATTCGTTCGGTGTTGCGGTGCATATCTTCCCGCAACGCTTCGTTGCTGCGGCGCATTTCTTCCCGCAACGCTTCGTTGCCTCTTTCGACCTGCCCACGCAAAGCATCAATTTTTTGGTCCAGCAGTTCACACCTGCTGTCGATCTTCGCGTCCAGACGCCCGACTTCGGTGCTGAGCCGGGATACGTTCTCGTTAATGTAGCTGATCTCCGTTCGGAGGCCGGCGAGTTCAGTCTGCAGCGCGCCACGCTCTCTGGCCAGGCTATAGAGCCTAGCCCATATTGCGGTCAACGCGGCCACTACCGTGGCGACCAGAGCGGCATAAACGGCGAACAACGTAGCAAGCAGCGGAGTCATCCCATCCCTCCAAATATCAAGCAACTGCGGGTATTGCGCAACATTCTAGCAGTGCCCGGCGGTGACGTGTCGGCTTCAGCAGTCGAAAAACCCGCCCAATATGTGCTCCCGGATGGCGCTCGCCACCAGTTCGGGGCGCTGCAATGGCACGTCGTGGATGCTGTCTTCCAGCCAGACGGTCTTGCTCACCGGCAACAGCGACGCCGCTTTGGCGATAGACTCCTCCCGTCGGAAGCGCCGGTCCATGGCGTCGGGCGCAGACTGCCGCGCCGGCAGCATCAGCACGGGACATTGCAGCGTGGGGTAGAGTTGCGACGGCTTGTGGTCCCACAGCGCGTCGATGATCCGCAGGTGGTTCTCCCGGCGCAGGTTGGACTGGATGGTTCCGTCCTCCAGCACGCGGAAGTTGGCCAGCACGGCCTGGATCACCGTTTCCGAGGGATTGGGCCCGAAGCGCGCGCCATCGACCACGCGCTGCCGCATCATGTCGGGCGTAAACCCCGTGAAGATGGGCGGAGCCATATCCTGCCGAGCCTGCTCCGGGGACCAGCCGGGCCGGGCCGACGGCTCGATGGTGCCGCCGTCCACGAAAATCAAGCCTGCTGCCAGGTCCGGCTTGGCCGCCGCCAGTTCCAGCGCAACGTCCGCCCCCCAGGAGTGGCCCACAATCACGGGTTTCTCCCACTCCAGCAATCCGATGAACGCCGCCGCGTCACCCGACACGGTGGCAAAGTCGTAACCGTCGTCCACCTGGGCCGACTGACCGTGGCCCCTCTGGTCCAGCGCAACCACGCGGAACTCCTGCGCCAGCAACGGCGCCACCAGGTCCCAGATGTGGCAGGTTGACGCCAGCCCGTGCAGCAGCAGAACCGGCCGCCCGTCGCCTCCCCAGTCACGGTAGTGGAAGGTCAGGCCGCGCAAGTCGATATGGCAGTCTTTGGGGGTGGGCATGGGTCAATCCGTCGCCTGTGGTTGGGGATTGGCGGTATTGTATCAACCAGTGGGAATGACGTGTAGAGTTGATTAACCAGGTAATTGCGCTTGCCAACAGCAGTCATCGGCGCTTGAGGGTCGGCATTACCGCGTGATATTCAGCGTCAAAAACGGCGAAGTTGCGATCATGCCGATGTCGCGTCTCGCAATCTCCGGTTCCTTGGGGCCTACAGGGAGAGAGTATGCCGAGTGGATCAACGTCTGATGAACGGGCCGAGGATTTGCGCCTTGCGCTGGTCGAAAACCTCGTTACCAAAGGCGCCATCGTCACTCCATCGGTGCGCGAGGCGTTCGCGAGCGTGCCCCGCCACCGGTTCGTGCCCAACGTCGACACCGAAGCGGCCTATGCTGACCAGCCCGTCTTCATTCGCTGGGAGGCGGGAATCCCCATCAGTTCGTCCACCCAGCCCACCATGATGGCCATCATGGCCGAGCAGTTGCGCCTGGAACCCGGCAGCCGGGTACTGGAAATCGGGGCCGGCACCGGATACAACGCGGCCATCCTGGCTCATGTCGCCGGCGAAAGCGGCCACGTCGTCACCGTGGACATCGACCAGGACATTGTGGACGAGGCGGCCGGCAACCTGTCCAAAGCGGGGTATGACGGTGTCGTAGCCGTGTGTCGGGACGGGTTCAAAGGATTCCCGCCGGGCCAGCCCTACGACCGCATCATGGTTACCGTGGGCGCCCAGGATGTTTCGCCCCACTGGGTTGAACAGTTGCGGGACGGCGGGATCATGGTGGTCCCACTGTGGTTCCGGGGTTGCCGTCTCAGCGTGGCCCTGGAGAAACGCGGCGACGCGCTCGAAAGTTTGTCCGCCTCGCCGTGCATGTTCATCCCGATCCGCGGCAGCGCTGATCGAGCCGAGGGCTATTTCCCCGTCGGGAGTGATTCCCATGATGCCACGCAAATGTACCTGGGGATGGAACAGGACGACCCCGACTACCGCGATCTTCTGGATCGGCTTTTCGCCCCGGGCGGACGCCTGCGGGATATAGAGCGTTCCCTGGCGGGCCAATTTCACACTCAGGACCTCTCCTCCGGCCTTTACATGTTCCTTACGGCCAGTCCACGGATCAGCATAGTGCACTGGGAGTCCGGCGATGGACTTTTCCAAGGCGCCGGTTATGCGCTGGTTGACGCCGAAATCATGAGCGCCGCCGTGCTGTCAGACAGCCACCCGGACCTGGGGATGGTCTACGGGGATGATGCGGCGTACGCCGAGTTGATCGGACTCCTCGACCGCTGGGATGAAACAGGCCGCCCGTCGATCCACAATCTGCGGATCCGCGCGTTCACCGTTCCTCCACGATCTCTGCCGGACGGTCATTGGGTGGTCGCCAAGAGATCGCCGTACACCTGGGTCCTGTCGTGGGACAGTTGAAACATCGCCGACATCGCAACACAACAACACCATTCTGGTGCGGTTTGAACCTTGCTATAACGGTAACGTTAGGCGCCAGCCAAATTTACGATCAGATTTCGGACTCCAAAACCCCTAGGAGCCATGATTCAGGCGTTGACATTCATAGTACGTTGCAATACTTTGTATCGCCATAATGAAGGGTTGTTTACGCGCACAGGCTGCATAATGGATCCAGCAGTCGGGGGACGAAGGCGATGAGCACACAGCAGGACCTGCGGCAGGAAGTGGCCCGCCTCACCGCGCTGCTGGCCGAGCGCGACCAGGAAGTCGCCTCCCTGCGCACCCGGCTCACCCTGGACGAGAGCGGACGCCGCGCTCCCATCGTGCGCGCCGACACCGGAGCGACCGACGTTGCCGGCTCCGAGACCTTCCACGAGGCGCTGCACGGCCTGGCCCTGGTTTCCCGGCTCCGGATCGGCGCCCACCAGGCGGCCCTCAGCTACGTGCCCGACGGCGACTTCAAGGCGGCCATCCACACCCACTCCTTCTCCGAGAAGTACGCTCACTACAACGCCTACGACGTGATGCCCACGGGCGACGGCATCTGGGGCCTGGTGGTCAAGACCCGGGCGCCGGTGCGGATGACCCGGGACGAGCTCTACGATCATCCGGACTTCAAGCGATTCAGCGACCTCAAGAATGCCCACGGCCTGGAGCACCCGCCGCTGCCGGGCTGGCTGGCGGTGCCCGTGCTGCGCCGCGACGGCGGGCTCATCGGGGTGGTGCAGCTCAGCGACAAGTTCGAGGGCGAATTCGACCAGGCGGACGAGGACCAGCTGGTGCAGCTGGCCAAGTTCTACACCGCCACCTTCGAGCTGCAGTACGTGTACGAGGACCTGCGCCGGCTCACCGGCGCGCTGCGCCAGGCGACCCGGGAGCTGCAACGCTCCAACGCCGAGCTGGAGCAGTTCGCCTACGTGGCCTCCCACGACCTCCAGGAACCGCTGCGCATGGTCACCAGCTACCTGCAACTGCTGGAACGCCGCTACAAGGCCAACCTGGACCAGGACGCCAGCGACTTCATCGCCTTCGCCGTGGACGGCGCCGCCCGGATGCAGACCCTGATCCAGGACCTGCTCACCTACTCCCGGGTGGGCACCCGGGGCGCGTCCTTCGAGCCCACGGACTGCCCGGCGGTGCTGGAGCAGGTGCTGCAAAACCTGGAGGTGGCTATCGCGGAGAGCGACACCGAGGTCAGATCCGGGCCGCTGCCCAGCCTGTCAGCCGACGCCTCGCAACTGGCGCAGTTGCTCCAGAACCTCATCGGCAACGCCATCAAGTTCCGGGGCGACAGCCCGCCCCGCGTCCGGGTCGATGCTACCCGGCGGGACGGCGACTGGCTCTTCTCAGTCCAGGACAACGGCATCGGCATCGACCCGCAGTACTCGGACCGCATCTTCCAGGTATTCCAACGGCTGCACGGGATCGGGCAGTACCCCGGCACGGGCATCGGCCTGGCCGTCTGCAAGAAGATCGTGGAACGGCACCACGGGAACATCTGGGTCGAATCCCAACCCGACGCCGGCGCGACCTTCTTCTTCACCATCCCCGTTGACCTCGATTCGATTCCCGACCCCGGACTGGCCGCCGTGCCGGGAGGGCCGGACGACTGACCGCTACTCCGTCGATAATAGGGCACCGGTGCCAGCGTCAGCCATAACCCCGACACGCAGCGCAGGAGAGGAGGCGATGACACAGCAATCACGCCGCAGGGCCATAGAAATTCTCCTGGTGGAAGACAACCCCGGCGACGCGCGGCTCACCCGCGAAGCCTTCGCCGACGCCAGCGTGTCCAACAACCTGTCCGTGGTGGGCGACGGCGAGCAGGCCATGGCCTTTCTGAGACGCCAGGGCAACTACTCCGACGCCCCACGGCCCGACCTGATCCTCCTGGACCTGAACCTGCCCCGCAAAAGCGGCCGCGAGGTGCTGGAAGACGTCAAGACCGACCCGGCCCTGCTGTCCATACCCATAGTGGTGATGACCACCTCGGAAGCCGAGGGCGACATCCTCAATTCCTACTACCACCACGCCAACGCCTACGTCACCAAACCCGTTGACCTGGACCGCTTCATCGACGTCGTCAGCAAGATCGAGGGCTTCTGGCTTACCGTTGCCAAGCTGCCGCCGGAGTGACCTCGTCGGAAACCGTCAGTCTCAGCGCAGCCCGCTGCATGAGTCAGCGGCTCCACCAAGTGGGCCACCGTTACGACACCGCCGTAACGACGTAAGACAAAGGAGGCAGAGTGCCATGACTACACGCTCCCCGGAAAACCCCATCGAGGTGCTGCTGGTTGAGGACAATCCCGCGGACGCCAGGCTGACGGAAGAGATACTCAAGGACTCGGCCTACGCCGTGAACCTGTCGGTGGTCGAGGACGGAGAGGACGCGATGACCTACCTGCGCCGGCAGGGTGAGTACGCCTACACTCCCCGGCCCGACCTGGTCCTGCTGGACCTGATGCTGCCCCGGAAAAGCGGCCAGGAAGTCCTCGCCGAGATCAATGCCGACGCCAACCTGCGGAACATACCGGTGATGATCCTCACCGGAACCGCGGCGGAGCAGAGCCTGCTCTGGTCGTTCAACATCTCCCCCGGCCGGTTCTGCCGCAAGCCCATTGAGGTGCAACGCTTCGACTCGGCCGTGGCCCAGCTCGACTCGCTCAGCGAGCGCCCCCTGGTCATGGCGGCACCGGTGGCCGTGGAGCCGCCAAAGAAGCGGTGGTGGTGGCCCTTCGGAGGGTAGGGGAACCGCTCCCGGTTTCCGGCGGAGAAACGTCAGAAGCAGGATTTTCAAGATTTGGGGATTATCAGGATTGAAACCGTTCCGTGATGGAGATCTCCCAATCCTGCGAGATCATAAAATCCCGTAAATCCTGATTCTGACGATCCGCGAAACCGGGTACGCTTGAGCTTGCCGTCGGGTTGACATCCCCGCAGCCGCCGGGCATCGTTGCTACATGCGCGCGCTGCTGGCCGGCATCTCCGGCGTCAACAAGGACATCGTCGTCGCCAACCTGCTGGCCCGCCTCCGCGATCACGGCGAGGTGAGCGCCCCGGCCGGCCCGGACACCCTCGCGGCCGATCCAGCAGAACTGCTCACCGCCAGCATCGAGGACGCCCTGGCCGCCCAGGGCAACGAGTTGGCCGGCGTGCTGGCCGCATTCCGCCCCGCCTACCAGTTGGCCGCCTGGAAACGGGCCGGCCAGGCCATCGCGGAACGGATCGAGGCCGCCGATCCGCGCCACAGCCTGATCGCCGTCCACCTGACCTACTACACCAGCGGCCGGCAGTTCTCGCTGATCGACCTGCCCACCATCCGGCGGTGGCGTCCCGACTGCATCATCACGCTGGTGGACGACATGCTGGACATTCACAGCGCGCTGGCCCAGAGGGACGCTGAGCGGCATACCAACTTCCGGCTCCGCCTGCGGGAGATCCTGGGCTGGCGCAGCGCCGAGATCGCCATGTCCGACCTGCTGGCCCGCAACCTCTATCCGGAGCGGGCCGTGCCCCACTACGTGGTCAGCGTCAAGCACCCGGCGGAGATGCTGTACCGCCTCATCTTCGCCCGACGCCAGTACCCGCTGGTGTACTCCAGCTTCCCCATCACCGCGATCCGCTACGACCCCGACCTGCGAGCGGCAGTCAACGACATCCGCGCCGAGCTGCACCGGCGGTTCATCGTGTTCGATCCCCTGACCCTGGACGAGGGCACGCCGCAGGTGTTCGAGAAGGCCCGGGCCGCCTGCGCCGACGCCGTGCCGGAGATCACCGTCAACGCCGACGAGGCCCGCTGGCCCCTGGACACCGCCGGCGCGCTTACCGAAGGGCGCGTTGACCCGTATCCCATGACCCTGGACCCGAGGGAGGCGCTGGAGGTGTGGGACGACATGGAGAACCAGGTGCGCCACCGTGACCTGACCATGGTGGAGCAGGCCCAGTGCGTGGCCGCCTACCGCATCACCATGGGCGGCCGGCTGTCCACGGGCATGTACTCCGAGCTGATGTATGCCTCGCACACCGCCGAGCCGGCCCGTCCCGTGCTGATGTACGCCGACCCGTCCGACGGCGGGCTGGACCACCCCTTCCTGCGCAACTTCAACCACCGCACCTTCCACGACTTCGAGGCGTGGTTTGACGCCATCCGGCAGGTCGCCCCCAGCACCGAGCCGGACCCGCAGCGGCCGCTTTTCTGAGCGGCGCTCGGCAACTGTTTGCAGCGGGATGTCGTCAGAATCAGGATTTTCAAGATTCAGGGATTATCAGGATTGGAACCGTCCTGCGATGGAGATCTACCAATCCTGCTCAATCGTAAAATCCTGCGAATCCTGATGCTGACGATTTCCGATAGAGTGAGCCAGCCCACGGGGATAGCGCCATGAACGAAGAGCTGCGCCGGTTCATCAAGGAATCCCTGGAGAGGGGCATCGACCGGGAGAGCATCCGCGCCGTGCTGCTGGAGGCCGGCTGGCAGGAGCGAGACGTGCGCAGCGCCCTGGCCGCCTACGCCGAGGTGGACTTCCCGGTGGCGGTGCCCCGGCCCCGTCCGTATCTGCACGCGCGGGAGGCCTTCCTCTACCTGGTGTCGTTCATATCCCTGTACGTCTTCGCCTTCAGCCTGGGAGCGGTGCTATTCGGGCTGATCGACCACACCTTCCCCGATACGCTGCACCGCTACCGGTCACCGGCATCCGCGGCGGACGCCACCGCATTGGCCGCGGTGATCGTCGCTTTCCCGCTGTACCTCTTCCTGATGCGTCGTTTGGCGGTGGCCGTCGCAGCCGATCCGGAGCGCCGGCAGTCACTGGTGCGCCGCTGGCTGACCTACCTGACGCTGGTGGTGGGCGCGGGCATCATCCTGGGCGACATCATCGCCCTGCTGGCCAGCCTGCTCACCGGCGACCCCACGGTGAGTTTCTTCCTGAAAGTGGCCGTAGTGCTGCTGATCGTAGCGCCCATCTTCGGCTACTACCTGTGGGACATGCGCCAGGCCGAGGACGAAGTGGCCGGGTCCGCGGCGCGGGCGGCGCCGATATTGCGCGCGCTGGTGATTGCCGCCGTGGTGGTGGTCGTGGCCACCGTTGGCTACTCGATCTACGTGATCGGCACGCCCGGGCAGCAGCGCAACGTCCGCCTCGACGAGCAGCGCATCGACGACCTGCGCAGCATCTCCCGCAACGTGGACCGTTACTACGAGTTCAACGGCGCAATGCCCGCCAACCTCTTCGACCTGCAAGGTCCGCAGTACTCCGTCCAGTCCATAGCAGACCCGGACACGGGCCGTCCCTACGGGTACCATCTCGTAGGCGGCGTGGACTACGAGCTGTGCGCGGTGTTCAATGCCGAAAGCCCGGAGCGGCGGGGCGAGCGCCGCCCCTTCTCCGAGTCCATCTGGGACCACGGCCCCGGTCTCACCTGCTTCGCGCTGACGGCGGAGGGGGAGAGGTAGCATTGGACCAAAGGCTCGTTTGGGGGCCTGTAATTTCGAGAAGGCGCCAGAACGAATGCAGCATGCGCCGGGGGCTTATGCGTAGCCGCTTTGGTAAATCGTCAGAAGCAGGATTTACAGGATTTTATGATTTGGCAGGATTGGAATAGTTCCATCACAGAATGGTCCCAATCCTGATAATCCCCAAATCTTGAAAATCCTGCTTCTGACGCTTCCCCGCCGCAGACTGGGTACGCGTGAGGCGCCGGGAACAGGGATCGCAGACGTTCTAATCGCAAAGCGAACCTCATCAATTGTTGACGCATCCCCGTCGTTTTTCGTAAAATCATCCCATCATCCACTCCCACCGCGGAGGTTACCAAACCATGCCCATTACCCAGAACGGCGTCGAACTCACCGTCGAGATTTCGGAAAAGGCCGCCGAGAAGATCAAGTATTTTGCCGAGAAGGAAGGGCTCACCGACAACGTGGGCCTGCGGGTGGCCGTCAAGGGCGGCGGCTGCTCCGGCCTCACCTACGACCTTGCAATCACCGACAAGGAGCGCGAGTCGGACAAGATCGTCGAGCAGTACGGCGTCAAGGTGATGGTGGACAAGAAGTCCTACATCTACCTGGTCGGCACCCAGCTCGACTTCTCCGACGGCCTGAACGGCAAGGGCTTCGTCTTCGAGAACCCCAACGCCAAGAAGGCCTGCGGCTGCGGCACCTCCTTCGCCGTGTAGCCAGCGCATCCGAACCAGATACGACGCGGCGCAGGGGCGGGTTGCAGACCCGCCCCTGTTGCGTATCCGATTGCGCCCGACCCGTCATTGCGCACTCAACCTGTCATTGCGAGCGAAGCGCGGCGATCTCGTTGCCGGCGGAACGACTGCCTCCAGCAACGAGATCGCCACGTCGCTGCGCTCCTCGCGATAACAGGATATATGCTCCCCGCGATGGCAGGATAACTGCATACCCACCCGGAGGATCCCCATGGCCACCACCGCCCTTGACGCCCACACCGCTGAGGAATTCCGCGCCGCTACCGAGCGCGCCGCCGTGTACCCCGACGACTCGGGCATCCTGATGCTCACCGGCGAGGACGCCCGTGACCTGCTCAACCGCCTGTCCACCAACCTGATCGATCCGGACGCGCCGGCCGGCGAGGTCGCCGTCACTGTTCTCACCAGCGACCGCGGCCGCATCGTGGACCTGGTGTACGTCATCCACTGCGGCGACCACCAGGTCATGCTCACCAGCCCGGGCCAGCAGCAGAACGTGATCGACTTCCTGGACAAGTACACGATCATGGAGGACCTGGAGGTCGAGGACATCACCGAGCAGACTTCCCTGCTGCGGCTGACCGGACCGGACGCTGCCGGCATTTTGGATCGGGTCTCGGACGATGGCATTCTGGTGGTGGAGCCCCCGACTGATCCGGACGACCCGGAACGGCCGCCCACCCGTTACCTGCTGGCCGACGACCCCAACGACGCCGCGCGCATCGCTGCCGACCTGAAAGCTGCCGGCGCGGTCAGCATCAGCGCGGAGACCGCCGAGGCCCTGCGCATCGCCCAGGCCCGCCCGGCCCACGGCGCCGAGATGAGCGACACCTACAACCCGCTGGAGGCCGGCCTCATCGGCGCCATCGACTTCCACAAGGGCTGCTACATCGGCCAGGAGGTCATCGCCCGCCTGGACACCTACCACAAGGTGCAGAAGTACCTGGTGTCCCTGGATTTCGACGCCGACCAGTCCCGGGCCGGCGCGCTGCCCGGCACCCGTCTGGTCAACGACGAGGGCGCGGCCATGGGGCTGGTGACGTCGGCGACGGTGGTTCCATCATCCGATGGGGCGCGCATCATCGGCCTGGGCTACGTGCGCACGGCGGCGGTGCAGGTCGGCGGCACGCTGCGGGCGTCCAACGACGACGGCGACGACGGCATCACCGCCCGCATCACGGCCCAGCCGTTGCTCTTCGGCCCGGAGAAGCCGGGGCCGGGAAGCTAGCCGGTTTCGCCAGCCGAAGGAGCAAATATGATCAAGACCATCAAAGCCAAGTTCACCGATGGGGTTCTAGTGCCGTTGGAACCCCTCGACCTGGCCAAGGACGAGGTAGTATCCATCACCATCGACATAAGAAAGGGTTTTGAAGACTGGAAGGGCCCGGACTGGATGCCGACCACCCAGGCCGAAGTACAGGAAGCTGAGGCAGCGGCGGAGGATATGATCAGGTTCGTGTACGGTGCTCGTCACCGCGGCACGGATTGCGATTGCATCTATTGTGCGCCAAAGGCATGACAGCATGAGCAACCTGCTGGATACCGACTGGGCCATAAATTACCTGAACCGCGTTCCGCGAACGGTGCGCCGCATGGACGAACTACGCCCAGAGGGCATCAGCATTAACATCGTGTCCGTAGCGGAACTATATGAAGGAGTGTTGAACAGCAACAACCCGGCGCATAACGAGAATCGAATGACGGATTTCCTGGGCCGGTACCCCGTCATAGGCCTGGATGTTCCCATCTGCCGGATATTCGGCGTCGAGCGCGCCAGACTACGCGCAGCGGGAACCCTCATCCAGGACATGGACCTGCTCATCGGCGCAACCGCTCTGCATCACAACCTTACCTTGCTCACGAACAACCGGCGCCACTTCGAGCGGCTGTCCGGCCTGCGCATCATATCCATTTGAACGCCTCTGACCGCGATCATGGCCTCGCCAACTAATCCCAACACTCCACAGAACTTCGCGCCCCTCACCGAGTACCTGGGGCAATGGCTCTCCGCTGTTCCTGCGGCGGGGCTGTCCGTCTCGCTCACCGACCGGCGGCGGACCCTGTTCACCGCCGGCGTGGGCTACGCCGACTTGGCCGCCCGCAGCCCGGTGCTGGACGACACTACGTTCCAGATTGGCAGCATCGGGAAGTCCATGACCGCCCTGGCGCTGCTGCAACTGGTGCCGGCCGGCCGCCTCGACCTCGACGCGCCCATCAGCACGCACTTGCCCTGGCTGGCCCTGCCCTCCCGCTTCGGACCGATAACCTTACGGCACCTGCTGAGCCACACCGCCGGCCTGCCGGCCGGCACGGACTTTGCCCCCGCGGCCCGCTACGAAGGCTACGCCCTGCGCGACACCGAGGCAGCCTGGGAACCCGGCTCCCGGTTCCGCTACTCCAACACCGGCTACAAGCTGCTGGGCTGGCTGCTGGAGGAAGTCACCGGACAGGACTACGCCACCGTGATCCGCCAGCGCGTCCTGGAGCCGCTGGGGATGCGCTCCAGCGAGCCGGTCATCAGCCACCGCGCCTGGCACGGCATGGCCACCGGCTACGTCGATCTGCACGACGACCGCCCCCGCCGGCTGAGCGACCCCCTCATACCGGCCCACTGGACGGAATACGCCGTGGGCGACGGCAGCCAGGTCTCCACCGCCGGCGACATGGCACGATACACTCGATTGTGGCTGAACGGCGGACGAGGCGACCTCGGTCCTATCGTTTCGCCGGCCATGTACCGCCTGATGACCACGCCGGTCATCTCCATGGATCGCGGCGACCCGGAGGAGGACTACCGCTACGGCTTCGGGATCATATCCCACCGGGGCGGCGATCACCATTTCATAGGACACGGCGGCGGCACCGTGGGTTTCCGGTCAATCATGATGGCTGACCAGACCGATGGCCTGGGCGTCGTGATGCTGTGCAACGGCTCCGGGGTGGACCTGTATCCGGCGGCCCGCTACGCCCTCCGGGTCGCAGCCACGGTACGCAACGGCGAGCCGATTCCCGAACCGCCGCCATTGCCGGATCCCACCCGCATTGATGACGCAGGCCGCTACGCCGGCCGGTTCGTCCGTGAGACCTCCGGCGCGGTACTGTCGATAATCGCCCGGCGCGACCAGCTTCTCGTTCGCCGCCAGGACGGACCGGTCATCACGCTGGAGCACATCGGAGGCAACACGTTCTGCGTCCCCCACGACGCATTCGACCCCTTCCCGGTGCGGTTCCGCGCTCTGCGGGGCGCGGGAGACATGGTTGAGGTCCACCACGGCCCCGACGTGTACATCCGCGAGGGCAGCGCGCCACTGTCTGAAACGGCGCCGCATCCGCCGGAGTGGGACGCTTTCCCCGGTCACTACCGCAGCCATGTCCCCTATCTGACCAGCTTCCGCGTCATCCTGCGCCGGGGATGCCTCTACCTGGCCTGGCCGCACGGCGGCGAGGAACCATTGACGCCGCGGGCCGGCGACCCTCTGGCATCGCCGCGCTTTTACGTTGGCCCGGCAGACCAGCCCTCTGCCGAATGGATCAGGTTCGATACCGTCGTGGGGAGCCGAGCCCTGCGCGCCCAGTGGGCCGGCGGCGGCAGCTTCTACCGCGTGTAACCGCGCTGCGCCTCCTCGATCTTCTACACAGGTATAATTGACGCCAACAAACGCCTTTCCCGGCGAGGTTCAGCATGACCACCGCCAAGACGCCCAAATCCCCAGCCGCCTTCCAGCTGCCGGACCCTCCCAAGTCCCAGGACGAAAAGATGACCGCCTCCCAGCACCTTTCCATCACCGGCGGCGCTCACTCCCTGGTCGTATATCTAGGCAACCCAGACACCACCGTCGTCGGCGCCGACCTCTACATCATCCCCGTCCCAACCACCGAACTGACCACCATGGCCGGCGCGGTCTATCCCGACCTGATGGTGGCCTTCGACGCGGACCC
>DAOULH010000088.1:0-10947 GCA_034420475.1 Dehalococcoidia bacterium | reverse complement strand
AGCACGGGCGCTGCGCCGTAACAGTTCAGAATTCAGGGGGTTGTCATTGCGAGGCGCTGGCGCCGTGGCAATCTCGACGCCGTAGCCGCAACGTCTGCCCCAAAGGACTCCCCAAGGACTCCCCCGCGCCAACGAGATTGCCGCGCTGCGCTCGCAATGACACTTTCCTCGCAATTCTGAACAGTTACGCTGCGCCAAAACCTCGGAAACCCGGCCGGTAGCATTCCAGTATAGGCGGTTTAGCCTCTCGTCGTTCCGGCGAAAGCCGGAATCCGGGAATCCCGCGCATTTGGGAATCCCGTTTATCCAGTCTATTCATACAAAGTAGCCACCTGCTATTCATGCAAAGAAACCACCTGAAACGGAACGCTGCCCTGCGCCCTTATGCGTACCCGCTTTGCTGAAACCGAGGAAATTTGCATGGATACACAGGATGGACAGGGATTGGTTTGCGCTGATTTCGTGCGCTGCTCCGTTCCGGTTCAAAGGCAGAGTAGTCCGAAGGAGAAGAATAGCGTCAGGATAGCCTCAAGGGGACGCTCGTCAAGCTGGCGCGTCTCTTTCATCCAGCTTATGCCATCCCGTTCATCCGGTTTATCCATGTAAATTGTTTCTCTTTGGCAAAATGGGTGCGCGTGACGCCAAATCCAGCGGTCAGTAGTCGAAGTAAACCGCACTGATGAGGCCATGCAACTGCCGGCTCAAGTCCGCGATCCTGGCCAGCAGCCCGGGGTTGTCGTCCGAGTCCGGCCACTCGTACAGCACCAGCGCCCTCAACCGGCCGGCCATCCGGTTCGCCGCGGCGGTAGAGCCCAGGTCGGGTCCCGCGCCGATTGCCTCCAGTTCCTCGGATACGGTATCCAGGGCGCAGCGCATCGAGTTGGGAAGCAGCGGGTCGGTGATCAGCAGGTTGAGCGCCTGTTCCGCCCGTATCTCCACGCCGTAGGTGCGCATGTACGCCTCCTGGGCATGGAAAACCCGGAGCAGCGTGGTCCAGTCCGACTCGGTGTGTTCGGTAGGTTGTTCGTCCAGTTGCGCCAGGAGGAGGCCGCTGGCCTGTTGGGACCGCTCGATGAATCTGCCCAACTGCATGAAGTGCCAACCTTCGTCGCGGTACATGGTGGCCGCCGCCACTCCCGTGAAGGTCTCGATGTCCTCCGCCGTTTCCGTATAGAACCCCTCCGGCGACGCCAGCCAGATATCCAGCATCCTGATCCGCTGCAGCTTCAGGTAGGTCAGGTTCAGCGACCGCCACATCTCCGCGCTGATGCAATGACGCATCTGCCGCGCGTTCTCTCGACCCAGCGCGAAGCAACTCCACATCGAGCTGGGATTGCTGCGCTCAAAAGTGAGGTCGTCCGCCAGCGTGAACGAATCCGCCAGGGTGTACTCGTCGCTGATCCGCCGCTGCATCTGGACCTGGCCCGACGGACCTTCCGCTCGCTGGAACTGCGGCGCGGCCCCCGCGTCCGACGGCGCCAGTTCCAGCCCTCCTCCCGGCGGCACCCTGTCCAGGCTGCGGTATATCCGTCGCCAACCCGAGTAGATCTCGCCGATGGAGCGGTCCACCAGGGCCTCGGTCTGCAGTTGCAGCAGGCGGCTCAGGTGGTCCGCCCGTTCCAGGTAGCGGCCCATCCAGTAAAGTCCTTGCGCGCTGCGAGACAGCAATCCGGCTACTCCTCCAGGACCCACACGTCCTTGCCGCCGCCGCCCTGGCTGGAATTGACCACCAGGCTGCCCCGCCGCAGCGCGACGCGGCAGAACGCTCCCGGCACGATGCGGGTGGTTTTTCCATGCAGTATGAACGGGCGCAGGTCCACGTGCCGCGGCTCGAATACGCCGTCGATCAGGCACGGGGAGCGCGACAATGCCAGCGTGGGCTGGGCGATGAAGTCCGCAGGGTTGGCCCGAACCTGCTCCGCGTACTCCGTCCGCTCCTCCGGCGTGGCGTGCGGCCCTACCAGCATCCCGTAGCCGCCCGATTCGCCCACCCGTTTCACCACCAGCTTGTCCAGGTTGTCCAGCGTGTACTCCAGCTCCTGGGGCCGGCGGCACAGATACGTCTCCACGTTCTGCAGCAGCGGCTCCTCGCCCAGGTAGTACCGGATCAGGTCGGGCACGAAGGCGTAAACGCTCTTGTCGTCGGCGACGCCCGTTCCCGGCGCGTTGGCCAGCGCCACGTTGCCCTTCAGGTAAGCGTCCATCAGGCCCGGCACCCCCAGGACCGAGTCCGGCCGAAACATCTTAGGGTCAATGAAATCGTCATCGACCCGCCGGTAGATCACGTCCACCCTCCGCAGTCCCGCAGTGGTCTTCATATAGACGCGGTCGTCCTCCACCACCAGGTCCCGCCCTTCCACCAGTTCGGCGCTCAATTCGTGAGCCAGGAACATGTGCTCGTAGAAGGCGGAGTTGTACACCCCCGGCGTCAGCAGGGCGATGCTCGGGTTGGTTTGTCCTCCGGGCGCCAACTCCCGCAGGGTGTCCAGCAGCAGCCGGCCGTAATTCTCCACCTCCAGCACCCGGGACGCGCGGTACAGCCGGCGCAGGCTCGCCTTCACCGCTTTCCGGTTGGCAATCATGTAGGACACGCCCGAGGGCACCCGCAGGTTGTCCTCCAGCACCCGGAACCCGTCGTTGGTGCGCACCACGTCGGTGCCGCAGATCGCTACCCAGGTGCCCTGCGGCGGGGTGAAACCCTGCATCTCCGGCCGGTATTGCGGGCAGCCCAGCACCATGTCCTCCGGGATCACGCCGTCTTGGGTCACCCGCGACGCGCCGTACACGTCCTGCAAAAACAGGTTCAGCGCCTTGAGACGCTGAGTAAGTCCCGATTCCAGTTCGCGCCATTCCGCTTCCGCCAGTAGCCGCGGCACGCAGTCTATGGGGATGATGCGCTCGTCGGCTTCATCGTCTCCATATACGGTGAAGGTGATCCCCTCGTTGGAGAACGACCGGGTCACCCTTTCCTGGATGGCCGTCAACTCTTCGGCGGACAGGTTGACCAAGGTCTGCTGAAGATCGCCCCAACCGTCTCGGATACGACCATCGGCGTGAAACATCTCGTCAAAGGTGTCCGCGTCGATGCCGTAATTCTGGAACCGGTCTGCCGTAGTCACGCGCGCCTCTGCTCTGCCCGTGTGCTTAACCCTTGCTCGGCGGCCCGAACCGTTCGGACTGCCCTCGGGTCGGCAGACTAACAAATTGCCGCACTCCCGCACAACTCAATTGCGATCTCATGCGTACCCGGGGTTTGCGATGAGGAAACGTCAGAATCAGGATTTTCGAGATTTGGGGATTATCAGGATTGGAACCGTTCCGTGATGAACTCTCCAATCCTGCCAAATCATAAAATCCCGTAAATCCTGATTCTGACGACCCCCGCGGCGGTGCCCGGCGTCCGTTCACGCCGCCGCCAGCGCCGGTATCACGTGGTTGCCGAATGCCCGCACCTCGGCTTCCGGCGGAGCGAAGGTGAGGCACGGCATCAGGTACAACTGGTTTACGCCGTGCTGCGCCATCTCCTGGATCCTCGCGGTGCAGTATTCGGGGGTTCCGATCAGCCCCAGGGCGTCGCACAGCTGACCGTTGACCTCGTCGTCAACGAACTGGGTCAACTCGATGGCTTCGTCCCAATTCGGCGCGTGGCCCAGGTCGGGATAAACGTCGCGCACCGCCTGCGGCACCTCGTAGTCCGGGATGTCCAGCCCGGAGTAGGGCAGCCAGTTGGGCCCACCCCACAACAGCGCCCAATGTACTGCCACTGGGCGCGCCAGGCGACGGGCTTCTTCCGTGGAATCGGCCACGCACGTGCGCACCGCGAACATCACGTCCAGGTCGTCCAGGGTTCGGCCGCTGCGTTTCGCCCCGGCTTCCAGGTGCTCCAGCGCTCGCCCGACGATGCCCGGCGTGTACCCCACCAGCACCAGCGCCCCGTCGGCCACCTCGCCCGCCAGTTCCAGCGAGCGCGGGCCCGACGCCGCCATCAGGACGGGCACCCCGTGGCCGCCGTCGCTCCCCGCAAAGTCCAGGCGATTGGTCATGCCGTCGTATTCCACCGCTTCCCCGGCCAGCAGCGCTTTCACCTCCATGATGCAGCGGCGCATTTGCCGCAAGGTGGCCGGCCGCCGGCCGATGGTGCTGGCCGAGGTGTACCCGGTCCCAATGATGAACTTGGTCCTGCCGGGGGCGATTTCCGCAACCGTCTGCGCCGCACCCGCCAGCACCGACGGGATGCGCCCGAAGGGGTTCGTTACCGCCGGGAACAGCCCCAGCTTGCTGGTGGCGTTGGCCGCCATGCCCATGGTCACGAAGGTGTCGCGGCAGATCATCTGGCTGTCCAGGATTCCCGCTCCGTCAAACCCCGCGTCTTCTATCTGGCGGATCATGCGCAGCAGTTCCGGCATCGGTGACGTGCCGGGGACGCGCATCGAAATCTTGATGGACTCGGCCATACGGGTTCCTCCGTCCGAAATGGGGTCGTTCAACTCGGTCGGGGTAGTATAGCAGTGCACCCGACGCGCTTCGCAAAGCGTATCCGGCGTAGCGCCGGGCAATCGCAATGTTGCCACCGCAGGCGCCACGCGGTTAAACTGCCGCCAACAACTCAGGGGGAGGATTTGTTCAATGGTCGCCGTCCGATACGCTTTGGAAGATTTTGTGAACGACATGGAGGATCTGCTGGCCTCCCAGCCAACCAATGAGAAGATCTTCGACAAAGGCTCGGACTGCCTGTCGCGCCTTATCGCCAATCCCGACGCCATCCCCGAACGGTTCCGCCGGCCCGTTGGCTCGGGAAGCCGCTCCAATCACGGTTCTTGGCTGCTTCACCACAGCCCCGACAGCGGCCTGCTGGTAACGGCCGTCGTGTGGGGCCCCGGCGACCACGCCGCGCCGCACGACCACCGGACCTGGGGCATGATCGGCGTGATGGACAACGCCCTCACCGAGACCCGCTTCCGCCGCGTTGACGACCGCCAGCGCGAAGACTGGGCCCAGTTGGAGCGGGACCGTTCCGCCGTGGTCAAGCCGGGCGAAATCAGCCTGCTGATCCCTGAAGTTGATGAAATTCACCAGATGGACAACTTCACCGACCGGCCCACCGTCGAGATCCACGTCTACGGCCAGGACCTCCGCGGCTTGGAGCGCGTCCGCTACAACCTGGAAACCGGCGCCATCCGGCAGATGATGACGGAAAAGTACGACAACTGCTGATCCCGCGTTGTCGAGCGGGGGCGGTAATGCGCTCTCGATCGTACACTTGCCTGATAACACATCCGCAAACCCACGACTATCAGTCAACCTTTCGTACACAATACGAGAATCCTCGGTTCGGAGATTGGCTTTGAGCAAAGCCGAAGTAGAACGCGCCATCATTGCGGCACAGAAACACATAGCCGATTTTCAGCCAAATCCGCCAAAGGGTCGGGTTCGGGCCGATGCCCCGGTCAACAACCATGAGACGAGCACTCGCTACATGGTGATTGACCCTGTCCTACGTGCCCTGGGTTGGGATCTGTCCGATCCAGCCGAGTGCGTGGTGGAGTACGCGGTGGCCCGCCGTGCTCACTACCCAGCTACTCGGGTAGACTACGTGCTGAAGGACGGGTCCGGTAAGCCGGCTATCGCCATTGAGGCGAAGCGCATTGATGTTGAGTCCGACGATGAGGATGCGCTCGAACAGATGGAGCGGTACTTACAGGATATTCCGACGGCTACGGTGGCCGTCGTTACCAACGGCCAGTACTGGACGATCGCTCGTCGGGAGGGCAGCGGCTGGCAGGCTGAATCCCGTTACCCGCTGGGTCTTCACTACGAGAAGACCGACGAGAATGCCCGGCGTCTGTGGGACTCCTTATCCAAGGAAGCCGTGAAGGAAGCACGTGCCAAGCGGAGCGACAACTTCGGAGCAACCGCCGTAGGTACGGGAGAAGAAGGTAAGGTACCGCGACGCGCACCTGCGTTGCCGGCGAGGATCACAATACGGTTCGGATTGGAAGCGAACTCAACGGGTGAGCAACATGGACCGTCGGCTACAGGCTCACGTCTTGGAAAATATCCTCAAAAACAGGGGATGGATCTGGGGTTGGAAACGAGAGATCCATCACAACCCTGATGCGCTCGCTCAGTTTGAGGCATCTGGCTTTACGTCCGACGATTACTACACGTGCACTATCATGCTTATAGAGAGTTCTCAGATCGTGGCGCGTGGTGATCTGAAGATGTCCGAAATTGACGCGCCATATTCCCCGCTTTGCCTTACTCTCGACGGTGTGCAGTACCTTAAGGATTTGCAACACCCCGTTCGGGAATGGCTCAAGCGGAACTGGTTCGCTACCGTTGTGGCGATAACGACATCACTGGTAGTGGTAGCCGCCGCCGCTTTCAATGTTCTGATCCAAATCGTCGGAGCCTGAGAATGTATTGTCAAATGAGATACACTGAGGCTGCCGCGACAGAACTGAAAGAGTTCACTGCGCGTGTCCCAGGCATACGTTCCCCGGGGATATTGGCCGCCGACACTTTTGATAGGGACACGGTTTAACTGGCAACAGCCCGCACGGGCGCCCGATGGATGGAGATGCGCTGATGGCTAATTCGTTCAGTCCCGAGCAGCTCAACGAGTTGTTCAACGACACTACCCCCTTCGCCCTGATCGACGTGCGCGAGCCGGGCGAATACAACTCCAGCCACATTCCGGGAAGCAGCCTGATGCCCCGCCGCCGGTTGGAGTTCGACCTCCATGACGCCGTACCCCACGCCGGCACCTTGATCGTGCTCTGCGACGATGACGGGCGCCGGGTGTCCGGGGCCGTGGCAACGGTCGAGGCCATGGGATTTTCCAACGTGAGCTGGCTGGACGGCGGCATCAACCGCTGGGTGAGTCTGGACTACCCGACGGAATGGGGCGTCAACGTCCCCAGCAAGGACTTCGGCGAAAAGGTCGAAGTCGTCCACCACGTGCCGGAAATCGACGCCATCGAACTGCGCGCCCGCATGGACCGCGGCGAAAAAATGGTGATCCTCGATACCCGAACTCCCGAGGAATACCGTCGCTTCTGCATCCCCGGCGGTCGCAGCCTGCCCGGCGGCGAACTGGCCCTCCGCATCACCGATATCACGGCGGATCTGGACCCGGACACCACCGTGGTGGTGAACTGCGCCGGGCGAACCCGCAGCATCATCGGGACCCGGGTGCTGCAACGCATGGGCCTGGACCGCGAGGTCGTCGGCCTCAAAAACGGCACCTCCGGCTGGGTCCTGGCCGGCTACGAATTGGAGTCCGGCGCAGATAGGGACCTCCTCCCCAGAGTGTCCGAGGCAGGTCGGGCCGCGGCGGAAAGCTACGCCGACAGGTGCGCCGCCGAAGACGGAGTGCGCTTCCTGGACGTGGCCGGCCTCGACGCCATGGCCGACCGCAGCGTCACCGAAAGCATCTACTTCATCGACGTGCGCACTTCCGAGGAATACGACCGCGGCCGCATCCCGGGGTTCCGTTGGTTCCCCGGCGGACAGTGCGTCCAGCGCAGCGATGACGTCGCCGTCGTGAAGAACGCTCCCATAGTGTTCTGCTGCGATGGCAAGGCCCGGGCCACCCTGACCGCCTCGTGGTATCGCCAGCTGGGACACGAAGAAGTCTACGCCGTTGACGGCGGCACCCAGGCCTGGGTGGCCGACGGCCGTCCCCTGGAATCCGGCATGAGCCTGGGGGCCTTGAACGACGGTTCCATCGCCGGCGAAACGGAGTCCGAACTGTTGGTGGAGGCTCGTCGCACGGTGCCCACCCTTTCGGCCAAGTCCCTCGACCAAAACCGGCCCGACGTGATCATCTTCGTCGACACCAGCCAGGATTTTGCCCGCGCTCACGTGCCCGGGTCCCGCTGGGTCCCGCGCGGATGGCTGGAATGGCAGATCAGCGACCACGTTCAATCCAATGACGTCAGCATCGTCGTCACCTGCGTCGATGGACGGCAGTCCCTGCTGGCGGCGGCGACGCTCCGCCAGATCGGCTATTCCAACGCCAGGGCCCTGGCCGGCGGCATGACTGCATGGCAGGCGTCCCGTCTGCCTGTGGAGGAAGGACTGAGCGGGGTCACGCGCACTCCGTCGGACGTCGTCTTCAGCGGCCCGGACCGCACCTACGCCGACATGCAGAACTACCTGCGCTGGGAGACGGCGCTGGGCGAGAAATACGCGCCGGGCGTATAAGGACCGTTGCGTTCAACGGAGGCAGCGTTATGGCCACGCAAGCGCCAGAACCAACCGCAGTTGGCCCGGCGACGGATAACGCGGACGACTTTCCCCCATTCCCCCTGGTTGGTCCGCTGCGTTTGAAGTTGGCCGCGCTGGGAGTTGACAGCAGTACCCCGGATTTCGGCGAAAAACTATGCCTGCTTTCCCGGGACAACGAATGTTACGAGTTTGAATACTCAGCAAAAGGGGAACTGATCATAATGCCTCCGGTCGGCTCAGAAGGCAGCCATGGCGAGCAGGGGGTAAATGCGCCGCTGTTCTTTTGGGGTGTGGATAACCCTGGACGCACTTACCCTCAGACCTCGCTCTTCCGCCTGCCCAGCGGAGCCCAGTACATGCCCGACGCTGCCTGGATCTCCCAGGAACGATTTGAGAACCTCACCGACCTGGAACAGCGCGGCTCCATTAACGGAGCGCCCGATTTTGTGATTGAGCTGCATTCACGCTCCGACAGCCTGAGGGCCGGCCTTGCCAAAATGCGGGAATGGATGGACGCCGGCGTGAAGCTGGGCTGGTACATCCAGCCATATCAGCGTCGGGTCTATGTGTACCACGCCGGCCGGGAAGTTGAAGTGCTGGAAAACCCGGAAACGCTGTCCGGCGAAGACCTGTTGCCCGGCTTTGTGCTGGAGGTGCGGCGACTGGTTTTTGACCGCTACGAATAGCCGTCGCCGTCGGTTGCCACCAGGTCGCTTTCTTCCGGGTTAGGTTCGATCCGCAGCGTCTGCACGATCCGGTTGTACGTCGGCTCCGACTCGTGAGTTTGGGCCACGTGGCTGGTCGCCGCGTCCTCGGCGCGTCGCCGGTCGTCGAATATGTCGTACCAGTCGCACTCGGCGCAGTCCACGCGCCACTCCGTTCGCCCGGTGGGAACCTGCTCCGTAATCTCGACGATGATGTGCAGCGTGGTCACGGGAACCTCCTGGCGTTCCTGCGGGGTGCGACTACCGGCGATTGTTCCTGCGGGTGCGCCCGGTGTCAAATTCCCGCGCGTACCCGGTTCCGCAAATCGCCAGCAGCAAGATCCACGAGATTAATGATCGTGCGGGATGGGGAGCGCTCCATCACTGAACGGTTCCAATCCTGATAATCCCTGAATCTTGAAAATCCTGCTACTGACGTTCTCCCGCCGCAAACCGAGTACACGCGAGCCTGGTCTGCCACTTGTCGCAGTGTCGCCGGCATGGGAAACTGGCACATCGCCGGCCCTGGGCCGGCTATCCAACTCTGGAGATGCGCATCCAATGACTACCCAGCAGAACGCCCCGGAAAATCAGGCCGACGATGCGGCTCGTCCCGACTTTTTGCAAATGGACGGCGCCCAGTCTGCGGACGCCGGCGACAACACCGACTCCTGGTACGGTTGGCCCCATAAGAAGGTCGAACCCGTTACCCTGCCCCGCCCGGATGGCAAGACCGAGCGCGTCCGCACCCCGGTCATGGACCTGGAGGGCCTCATCACGCCCACCGAATTGCACTATGTCGTCCAGCATTTCGGCGTGCCCGACCCGGTGGCCGTCCGCAACTGGTCCCTGTCCGTGGACGGTGAGGTCAAGAAACCCCTGCGTTTGACCTACGACGACGTTCGCCGTTTCCCGTCCCGTTCGGTCCGCACCGTGATGGAATGCTCCGGCAGCGACGCCACCTACTTTGAGTACTTCAAGGGCGAAGGCCCCCGCCCGTCTCGCACCCAGGAGCGCATGATCCTGTCCGGCAGCGAATGGACCGGCGTGCCCCTGGCCGCCGTACTCAACGCGGCCGGTCTGACCGGACGCGCCACCCACATCCGCGCCGAAGGCTGGGACGAGGGCGTGCCCGCCACCGCTGAAGAGGGCACCGAGCCGTTCTTCTACGACAAGGGCCTCCCTATCCAGAAGGCGCTCCACCCCGACACCATCCTCGCCTACGCGCAGAACGGTCAGGTCCTGGAGCACTTGCATGGCGCACCCATCCGTCTTCTCGTGCCCGGCTGGTCCGGCAACTGGTCGGTCAAGTGGCTGCGCCGCCTGGAAGTCCTGGATCACGAACCCGACTGCTGGTACCACTACAACTTCTACTACTACGGCGACTCGGCGGACGATCCCAACAAGGAATTGATCACCACCATCGGCGTGAAGTCGCTGGTGTCCCAGCCCAACGACGATACCTCCACCCTGCCCGCCGGCCAGCACGTGGTGCGTGGCTATGCCTGGAGCGGCGGCGGCGCCATCACCCAGGTCGACGTCAGCGTCGACGGCGGCAAGTCCTGGCAGCCGGCCCGCCTGGAGGAACCGTCGGAGCGCTGGATGTGGCGGCGCTGGTCCTGGGTCTGGGACGCTGCGCCCGGTCAGTACAGCGTGATGTCCCGCGCCACCGACAGCGTCGGCAACGTCCAGTCCCACGAACCGCGCTACAACAACATGCGCAAGAACTTCAGCGCCATCGTCGGGTACGACATCACGGTGGAGTAATCGCCATGACCACTGCCGCGAAAACTCCCGCCGCCGTTCCAGCGGACAGCGGCGACACTGCCCCACTGCCCTTGGTGGGACAGTTGCGGCTGAACCTGTCGGCGTTGGGCATCGACGCCACTGCGCCCGACTTCGCCGAGCGGTTCTTTCAAATGGAGAAAGACAACGAACTCTACAGGCTTGAATTCTCGGCGAAAGGGGAACTGATCGTAATGTCGTCCGGCCACGAAAGCAACGACGGTGA